>DASUSN010000171.1:0-58777 GCA_036375075.1 Thermoanaerobaculia bacterium
CGCAGAAGGCGTCTGGCGCCCCTTCGGGGCGCGCAATCTTCGCGATCCTACCCGGTGGCTGCGCCGCTTCGCGGCTTGCCACCGGCTACCTTCTTCTGTCCCTCCGGGACATGTGTCATTAGAAGCGTCGAGCGAGGGACCCGGGCGGGTGGGGCGCCGGTCATCTCATCGTCGTCGCGGTGCCTCATCGTGGGCGTGGCTTCACCGCCTCCCCGCCTGTGGCAAGATCCCGCGAGATCAGCATGTCGAGACAGCGGCTCATCTTCCAGTGGGGTTGGGGAATCAGTCTGGTCCTGCTGCTCGCGTCGATCGCGAGTGGCGCGAACGACTTCGGCCGCAGCTTCGCAACCGGGGACATTCGCTACCGCGAGATGCCCCACGTGGCCACGTGGGCGACCACGCTCTACCTCGGCCTCAACCTGCCCGCCGTCGTCACCGGCGTGCTGCTCGTAACCCTGATCCGCCGCGTCTTCGGCCTGTCCGTCCCGGTCGCCGTCGTCCTCCTGCCGCCGATCTGCGTCTACCTCTCCTGCTTCTGGTGGCGCTGGCTGTCGCGCCGGTTGGCTCCGCCCTCCCGCAATGTAGAATCCCCGCCCTAACCCGAATCGAAGCAGTGCGGACGCGGAGCACCAGCCGTGGACGCGGAGGTTGAATGAACGTCGTACGCGGTCGTGTGGTGGTGGCACCCTCGGGCAGAGGCATTGCGAATCTGGTCGTCGAAGCGTTCGAGGTCGAGCCGGAGACCGGCGGCACGAAGGAGCCGCCCCGGCCGCGGGGCCGGCTCGGCTCGGGCGAGACGAATGCGAAGGGCGAGTTCCGCATCGAGTACGAGCCGCCTCCTCCCATCGACGGCAGTCCCTCCCCCGGCAGCGTCGACCTGATGCTGACCATCTCCCCGCCCCACCGGCCGCAGCAGCCCGCCGTGCCGGTCTACGTCTCGCAGACGGCGCGCCGGCGCGTGGGCCCGGTGGAGGTCTACCTCGTCACGTTGTCCGAGGACGACCTGGAGAACGCGGGCGGCCTGCCGGCGCTCGCGCCGCCGCCCGGGGATCCCGAGCCTGTGTCGCTCGCCGCGGCGCGCCTGCTGGCCGACTCCCGCCGCAGCGTCGATCTGGCGCGCGCGCAGCGCGAAGCCGAGCGCCTGAAGGTCGACGAAGCGAGGGCGGTCACCACGGCCTTCCGCAACGAGTTCAAGCCCGCCCTGGAGCGCAGTCTCAGCAGCGTCAGCGACCGGTTCGGGCACCCGCAGACGTACGTCCCGCCCGGCGGCTCGGTCATGAGCACGCATCAGGGAGTGATGTCGTCCGATCTCGCCCTCACGATCAACAACCCCGGGAACCGCCCGCCACTCCGCAAGCGCATGGCCCTGACCGACGCGCAGTTCGCGGAGCTGCGGACCTTCATGGACGCGAACAACACCGTCTCCGCGGAAGACCTCCGCCGCGTCCTCGGCGGCCCTCCGCCGGGATCGCAGGGGACCTATCTGCGCGAGGACCCGCTGGCCGTCGTCTGCCGCGAGATCTCCCGGGAAGAGCGCAACTGTGCCACCGCCATCGGCGCTCCGCTTCCGCCGGAGCCGCCGGCGGAGCCTCCCCCACCGAACGGCGACGTCCCCGGCGACGGCGTCGAGGTGCTGGAGGTGGGAGACGTGCGGCGCTATCTCGCGCGCCTGGTCAGCGACATGACGTCGCCCGAGGAAGGCGTGCTCGCGGGCCTCGAGCCGCGGGCCACGCGCGGCACGGTCGGCGCGTACATGAAGGACCTCGCCTTCGAGCCCAGTCCCGCCGACACCACGGCGTACTACGAGTTCCACAACCTCCAGATCGCCTTCCGCCACGTCTGGCAGGAAGCGGTCGACGAGGGCGTGCTGTCGCTGGCCGAGGCGGCGTATGACGAGATCGTGGAGGGCGGCGGCAACCCGAACCTGTCGGGCGGCATGAATCCACTGAGCGTCCTGACCAGCGAAGCCCAGGCCGTGGCGCGCGCGCGGGCGAAAACGCTGGGCGACACCGTGCGCAACGTCGGATCGTGGCTGCCGGGATTCATCGACAACCTGCTGCAGCCCGACAAGGTGATGGAGCCGCGCCCGCCCGAGCGCCTGCCGGCCCTCATCGCCGAGCTCTCGCAGCGCCTGCAGGAGCCCTACGCCTTCACCACCTTCGCGGCCAACCGCCAGGAGCGCAGCGTCAACTTCGGCGTGCGCGTCACCTACCAGGAAGAGTGGAAGCCGCTCACCTATCAGGCCGGGCGCCTCGCGAAGACCATCACCCTCGCCCCGAAGGAAGTCCGCAAGTACACGAAGACGGTCAAGCGGCACCGCAAGCGCGCGGAGAAGGAAGTCGAGAAGCACCTCAGCATCCGCAAGGACGAGATGGCGCAGACCTCGCGCGTGGAGCAGGAGGTCATCCGCAAGGCCACGACCAAGACCCACTTCGAGATCGGCTCGGAGTCGACGGCCGGCATCGAGGGCGCGACGCCCACGTCCACGTTCAAGACGTCCTTCGAGCGGGAGGTCGGCCAGGTCTCGGAGAACGTGAAGAAGTCCTTCAACGAATCGGTGAAGAAGGCGGTCCAGGAGCTCACCGACGAGATGACCGTGGAGCTCGACCGCGAGGAGACCGAGGACTTCGAGGAGACGGAGAGCGGCGAGATCTCCAACCCGAACGACGAGCTGGCGGTGACGTTCCTCTTCTACGAGCTGCAGCGCCGCTATCGCATCACCGAGCGCATCCACCGCGTCTCCCCAGTGGTGCTGGTCGCGCAGGAGATGCCGAAGCCGCACGAGATCAACGAGGCGTGGCTGGTGAGCCACGACTGGATCCTGCGCCGCGTGCTGCTCGACGACTCGTTCGCGCCGGCGCTGAGCTATCTCTCCAGCCAGGTCGTCGGCGACCAGGTCGCGCTGTCCGAGATGAAGACCAACATCGCCCAGCAGCGCCAGATCATCAGCGATCTCAAGGAACAGCTCACGATCGTGCGCCAGCGCGCCGCGACCTATCGCAACCTGCTCGAGCAATCGCTGCTGAAGAAGGCGGAGAAGAGCGGGGGCGGCGGCGGCGGCTGGTTCAGCGGCATCCCCATCGTCGGCGAGGCCGTGGAGCTGGTCGAGGACGCGGTCGAGGCGGTCGGGGACTTCATCAATCCCGACGTGCCGGGCGTCGGCGACAGCCGCCAGGACACGCTGAAGGACACCATCCAGCGCACGATCGACGAAGAGCGCGACCTGCTCATGCGCCTCGAGCGCGAGGTCACCGCGCTCAACGCGCTGACGGAGTCGTACGCGAAGCTCCTCGCGGAGAACTACAACCAGCGCACGCAGATCCTCCGGCTGCGCACGCACGTGAAGCAGAACATCCTCTATTACATGCAGGCCATCTGGAGCCACGAGCCGCCCGACCAGCGGTTCCTGCGGCTGCACGAGACGCCCGTGCCGGTGTTCGGCGGGAACCGGAGCTATCACTTCGAGAGCCTCGAGCCGGTGCCGGGCTCGATGAGCAATCTCCCCCACCGCCGGTTCGGGTCGGAAGTGCTCGACCCGGTCTCGGTCTACGAAGCGGAAGTGGTGGGCACCATCGGCTTCGGGGAAACCCGCCCGCTCTCCCGCGTCGCCGATCTGGACAACCTCCTCGGCTACTTCGGCAACTACATGATCTTTCCGCTCAAGGAGTCGAACGCGCTCACGGACTTCATGATGGAGCCTTATCTGCTGGAGGGCTTCGACGAGCTCGTCGATCCCGACGATCTCGGCAACTGGAGTCTCGACGAGTTCGTCGACTACGTCTGCTGCCTCCGCGACCGGCTGACCGCGGAGCAGTTCGCGCTCGTGCGCGACGAGCTGCGGGTCCAGTACGAGCGGCTGATCGCCTCGCCGCGGCGCAACGGCGACGTCGTCACCATCCCCACCGGCTCGCTGTTCATCGAGGCGCTGCCGGCGACGGCGTCGCTGATCGAGCGGTTCAAGGCCATCCACCGCGCGGTCGACGTGAAGAAGGCGCAGGCCGACGTGCGGCACGCCGAGATCCGGAACCTGTGGCTCGTGGACCGGCTGCTCCACGACGAGCGCGAGGACCCGGAGATCGACAAGAAAGTGATCATCGAAGGCGGCTTCGCCGCTCCGTCGATGCCTGTAGACGACCCGGTCTGAGGCGATGGGCAACGGCATCACAGATGTGGAGCGGGGGCTCTGCGACGCGCCCACGGGGCTCGCCTCGGGCGACGCCTGGCTGCAGACGACCGAGCGGATGCGGCGCATCGTGAAGATCGAGGGGCATCTCTGGATCCGGCAGTGGGTTGCTAACGACGCCCGGGAGCCAGGGTTTACGCCGCGGCAGATGCTGGCGGGAACCCGGCGGTTCGACAATGAAGAGGAGCGCCTCCTCTACCTTCGATTCATGCTCGAAGCGGAGCTCGAAGGTACCGGGGCGCGCTCGTTCGACTCCTACTACGGTCCCCGGGACCCGGAGCGCATCGCCGCCGCGATGGCACAGTACGAGCTCGACCGGCTGAAGTCCCTCGCGGCGCGAGCGGCACCGCCCGTGCCGCCACCCGATACGCGCGGCGTCGCCTCCGACTGGGGCCGTGCGGCGGCGCAACAGGCCCAGGGTGAGTACGAGACCTATCTCCTCGAGGTCGCCCGCATCAAAGACGAGGAAGGCCGCCCCTGGCGGGGAGGCGGCGTCCTCTCGGGGGCGGCCACGGTCGATCCCTACACGTACTTCATCGGCAACCCGGTTCAGGATGTCGCCAAACGCGCGATCGAACGGGTCCCGGCCGTGGTCAGCCTAGTGCTGGACTTCGTCCCCATCATCGGCCAGTTGAAGGCGGTCGTGGAAGCGATGGCCGGACGCGACCTGATCACCGGACGCCAGCTCGCGGACTGGGAGCGCGGTCTCAACGTGCTGCTCGCCCTCATCCCCGAGGCGCGGGGGATCTTCAAAGCCGGTAGCAACGGAATGAAAGTCCTGGCGAACGTGGCGGTGCAGAGCAGGCGGGCCAGCGACGAGGTCTATCGCGTCACCAAAACCGCCAGCAGGCTCTCCGAGGCGGAGGTCCGCGCCGCGAAAGAATTCAGCATCATGGGCAAGCCCCGGCACCCGGCGGCGTTCGAGAAAGTGGCCGGCAGCCTGGACGAGATGACCGGCACGGTCTCCGGCAGAAGCTACCGCGTCGCGGCGGGTGTCATCGAGGACGGTCGCGGCCTCACCCGCAGCGTGGGCAGCTCCGGCATCGACACGGCGCGTGCCGCGCCGGGGAAGGTCGTGACGCCCACCGTCACCTCCGCGAAAGTCGCGAAACGCCTGTCCGACGCGGGCATCGTGCCCGACGCAGTGGCGACGCTGGAGCGGGCGGGCGTGAACGTCGGCAAGATCGCGAAGACGCTCGCGAGCCCGCGCGTCGTGGCGTTCGTCAACCGGTACCACCAGTGCACCGGCTTCGAGCTCGTCGTGAAAGACCTCGCCGGGGGCACGAAGAGGAAAGGCGCCATGTTCCTCATCGAGTTCATGACCGACGCCGCCCACAACTTCGACCCGAGGGTGGTCAAGTTCGAGCTGCCGGCAGGCATCACCAAGACGCCCACCCGCGAGACGGCCGCGCGCTTTACCGACCTCGTGGTGACCGAGGGCGGCCGCACGCTGAACTATGAGTTCAAGGCCTACTCCCCAGCCGCCGTCAACCTCGCCCTCGGCAACCCGAAGAAGCTCATCCAGCTCGTCAAAGACGTGGTGATGTTCGGCAGGGGGAACATCCGCTGGGTCTTCGACTCGCGCCAGGTGTCGCGCTCCTACGTCTACAGCGTCTTCCGTCAGGCCATCCGGAGCGACGACGTCCTCCGCACCCAATACGGCGCCGTCACGAACCAGGCGCTGGACGAGCTGATCGTGATGTACCCGCCGGTGCGGTGACGTTTGGAGTGCGGAGGCCGTCGGAGGCTGTCTCAAAATGTAGGGCGTGGCTTCAGCCCGCCCCTCGGACGGGGAGGGGAGTGCCCGGGGGATGCCCCCGCCCACGAGAGGGGCGGGCTGAAGCCACGCCCTACATTTGAGACAGCCTCCCGTCGCCTCCGCACTCCAAATGCGTCACCGCACGCTGCGGCGGCGGGGCGGGGTCTCCCAGCCGATGAGGAAGGCGGACTCCAGCTCGTAGGCGGCCGTGTTCCCGGCGGTGTCGATGATCTCGATCTTCAGGTCCACGAGCTGCCGGACGCCGGCGATGGCGGTGATGCCGGAGAGGTCGGCGCGATAGAGCACGCCTTCGCCGAGACGGGTGGCCGTGCCGGCGTCTTCGAGCACCTGGGTGAGCGTCAGCGGCGACCACTGGGCCGCGCCGCGATACCGGTACGACAGCGTCGTCGCCTCGGCGCGGAACGGCCGGTAGGCGGTGGGCAGGAATGCGTACGCGTAATCGGCCGCGGACAGCAGCAGCGATCCGCGCCCGCCGGCCGGGAGGTTCGCGGTCATGCGTCCGTCGCCGTCGACCAGCCGCAGGGACGTCAGCAGCGGCGGCACGAAGTCGCCGCGCGCCGCGTCGAGCGTGAAGACCGCCCGCGACTGCCGCGGGATGCGCGGCGTGAGACTGCCGCTGGTGACCAGCTCGAAGCGCTGGAGGCCCGTCGCCGTCAGGCTGGCGTCGAACCCTGCCGGCTCGGTCGTGTCCGTGAGCCGGAGCTCGCCCGCGGCGCCGGTGGACTGCGGCCGCGCGAGGAGCTGCGCGAGCGCCGGCTGCACGCTGAAGCTCATCCGCGGATACGCCACGCCCCGGCCGAAGATCAGATGGTCTTCGGAGTATTGCGCCGGCAAGCCGGCGCCGGCGACGACGCGGCCGTCGATGGCGTGCAGCGGCGGCACCTCCATCGTGCGCCGCCGTGCAGACCACGACTCGATCTCGACGACCGGACGGAAGCCGGGATGCGGATCCGGCGACATCAGCACCGCCGCGTCCACGGCCTCGGCCGCTCCGAAAGTCCTGATGAACGTCGCGAGCGGGACGTCCGCATCCGAGCTCCCACTGTCGTTGGACGGCTCGTCGCCCGCCTTCGAGGTCACGGCGAACGCGAGGAGGCGGCTCGGGTCCGGGAGGCTGTACGCTCTGGCCGTGACCTGCGCCAGCGCCGCGCCGCCGCCGCGCAGCGTCAGGTCGCCGTGAACGCCCCGGACCGGCGGGTGCGACACCACGTAGACCTTCGCCGCGTCGGGGTCGTACCACGTCTCGGTCAGCAGCAGCGTCAGGTCGGCGGAGAGCTCGTCGGCCACGATCGTGCGCGCGGAGACCCTGGGAAGCGGAAAGAAGGCGGGCTGAGTCCCGGGCGGCAGCAGGAGCCGCCCGCCCAGGGCGTAGTGCTCCGTCGGCGGCCGCTCGAGCTCATCGCGACCGTCCAGCGTCACCGTGTGCGCGGCCGCGGCCGAGAGCGTGAGGGTCCCGTCACCGTCGATCTGCTGGCCCGGCCGGTAGACGAGCCGCACGCTTCCCGTCCCGCCGAAGTAGTCCTCGCCCCACGCCAGCAGGTCGAGCGATTGCGGTGCGGCGATCAGCAGCTCGCTGCGGTACGGAGAGCGGTACCACGGCTGCTGCACGGCCCCATCCGCATCGCGCCACCACACGGTCCAGAGCGGCCGATCCGACACCACGTTGACGCGGACGGCCTTCACCGCCGCCCACGGCACGTGCAGCGAGGTCTGTCCGGACGTGCCCGCGAGCTCGACGAAGCCGCCCACGCCGAAGGTCAGCGGCGCGGGCGTCGCTGCCGCGGTGATCTGGATGGTCACGGTCACCTCGGCCGCGCCTCCGGCCGGCACTGAGATCGCCGCGGGGGCCACCGACACCGTCGCGCCAGCAACGCTCGGCGCGGTGACGTCGAACGCCGCGGGCGCGGTGCCGTGGTTCACGACGCGCAGCGTGCGCGTCTGCTTCCACGCCGGCTGTGCGTGCGGGTACAGGCCGAGGGAGATCGCGGGCGGATCGATGACGACGTTCGTCGCGGCCGCGCGGTCGACCCCGACCAGACCGGCGCCCTGCGCCAGCACGTCGTCGTTCGCCAGGGTGCGGGCCGTGTTCATCAGCGCCCGCTTGATGCGCTCCGGAGTCCAGTCGGGGTGCAGCGCGAGCAGCAGCGCGGCGGCGCCCGCCGCGTGAGGCGACGCCGAGGACGTGCCGCCGAACTCGAAGATCTGCCCTCCGCGATGGACCGACCACGCGCCGTCGCCGGGCGCCGTCACCTCCGGCTTGATGGACATGTCCTGCGGCGTCGGCCCGCGCGAGGTGTAGCCGGCCACGACCGCGCCTTCGCGGTCGAGCATCCCCACCGCGATCGCCGACGAGGCCGACGCCGGACAGGAGATCGCATGCCCTTTGCCTTCATTGCCGGTCGCGGCGAACACCACCATCCCCGCTTTCACGGCATTGTTCGCGGCCGTCGCGTGGATATCCGACGGCTCGCCGACCGCCACGTCGATCACCGCGCCGCCGGTGCCGAGGGAGAGGTTCATGATGTCGGCGCGATCGGAGAGATCGCCGTCGCCGTTCGGATCGACGGCCCGCTCCATCGCCGCGAGGATGTCGGAGTTGTAGCCGACCCGGTACGCGAGCAGGGTCGCCTCCGGGGCGACGCCGGTGTAATTGTCGGAGCTCCCGGCGATGATGTTCGCGACGGCCGTGCCGTGCTGGAGCACCGAGTCCATCGGATCGGCGTCGTCGTTCTCGAAGTCGTAGCCTCCGGCGACCCGGCACCCCGCGCCGAAGCAGCCGCCCAGCGACGGCAGCCGGTAGTCGACGCCGGTGTCGATCACCGCGACGACGACGCCTTTCCCGCGCGAGCCCATCGCCCACAGCTTGTCCGCGCCGAGCCTGGTGACGTCGGCGGTGTACGTGGCATTCGCGGCCGGCGCGCGGCGCGGGACCGGCATGTCGAAGAAGCGGACCGGCGCGTCGCGGACGATCGATTTGACGTACGGCAGCCGCCGGATCTCCCCGAGCATCGCCGGCGGGACGGTGAGGGCGACGCCGTTCACGAGATTGCGGTATTCGCGGGCGATCGCCGGCGCCGGCGCCTCGGCGCTCGCCGCGACGCGGCCATGCAATGCGCCGATGTCGCGCCGGAAGCGGGTGATGCTCCCGCCGCCCGCCTCCGGCCGTCGCGCTACCACGCGCGGCGCATCGAAGAATTCGACGATGACGCGGACGCCTTGATCCTCCGAGCCGGCGCCCGAGGCAGAGAGCGCGGCCGCGGCGGCAACGACTGCGAAGAGGGTTCCGGAGCGCATGCGACGTCCTTTCTGCCGCGAATCTGAAGCGTCATCGAGTTTGCCACGCGCGCGCGGACGTCCGCCATGCGTCCTCCCGTCGTTCGAACCAGAAATCCCGGGCTTCGTCCCAAAGGCGCCGCTCCGCAATGAATTCACACACCGCTCACCGCCGCCCTTCCCCGCCCGGCGCATAGTTTCCGCATGAGTCTTCCGGCCCTCGCGCTGCCGCTGTTGCTCCTGGCGACGCCGGCCCAGCCGTCGCCGGAGGAACTGTGGGCCGTGATCGTCAACCCGGCTACGCCCTCCGCGGAGCGCGCCCGCCTGGTGGTGCAGGCCAGAGACATCCTTCCGCCGGAGTACATCCCCCGGCTGGTGAAGGCCCGCCTGGCCCGCGACTATCTCCACGTGCCGCAGCCGGACATGCTCGCGGTGCTGGGAGGGGTCGAGATCTCCCCGCGCAACGCCGACGGCTACACGATCGTCCGCGACCTCCCCTGCCAGACCTACTTCGATGCGCACGTGATCATCGAGAGCCTGCGGCAGTTTCCGATGACGGCGGAGACGTACGGCGTCATCCGCAACGCGGTCCTCTCGCGTGAAGACGAGTACCTGCAGCGCGACCTGCCGCAGTGGTGGACCTACGCGGGCACGGACGACTGGCACGCGGCGCAGGCGTTCATCGTCGAGCTGTCCACCGTGGTCGAGCCGGAAGGCGCGACGTTCATCACGGAGCTGATCGTCACGATCTCCCGCAAAATATTCGACCTCGGCCGCATGCTCGCAAAGATGCACCCGCCCGGCTCGGACGGCCCGTTCCCCTACACCGCCTTCCTCGCGATGGCCGACCGGATCGAACGCGAGGCGCTACACGCCGAAAACCCCTGCCCACCGGTGT
Source organism: Thermoanaerobaculia bacterium (assembly GCA_036375075.1). Classification (GTDB taxonomy): domain Bacteria; phylum Acidobacteriota; class Thermoanaerobaculia; order Gp7-AA8; family Gp7-AA8; genus QHVT01. The sequence continues at coordinate 10,135 of DASUSN010000171.1, forward strand.
ACGACGCGTTCCATCTCCTGCAGATCACCGGCGACTCGCCGTTCCCGGAGCAGCCACAGTTCCACAGCGCGCCAAGCTGCACCGCGGGCCTGGAGCGCTTCCGCGCGTGGCTGAAGGAACATCGCGACACGCTGGAGGCAGGGTCGGCCATGGAGGCTGCGGCCGTGGCCGAGGCGCGCGCCCGCATGAACCGCGTGTCGCTCTGCCGTGAGTGAGGCGGTTCCTCGGCGGAGTTCCTCGGGTTCCTCGGAGTTCCTCGGGTTCCTCGGGTTCCTCGGAGTGGCTCGGAGCTCCTTGGCCGAGCCCCTCCGAGGAACTCCGAGGAACTCCGAGGAACCCGAGGAACCGCCCCCGCGTCAAAGCTCGACCAGCTCGTACAACTCGGTCACGCTCACCGTCACCGGCACTCCCGTGAGCGCGATCTCGTCTTCGCGCGAGCGCCAAATGCGCGAGCGCCACTCGCGGCCTTCGAGGAAGCGATGCTCCACGGCCACCGCGTACTGGTCGACGAGCAGGTAGTCGCGGAGCGTCGGGATCGCGCGATAGAGCTCGTATTTCTGCCCGGCGTCGTAGTCCCGCGTCGAGTTGGAGAGCACCTCGGCGATCACGACGGGATTCGTGACGGTCTCCAGCCGGTCCGGCGTCAGCGACGCGGCAGCGCAGAGGACCATCACGTCGGGATAGGTATAGAGCCCTCCCGGCGTGCGGAGCCGCACGTCCGACAGATACGCGCGGCAACCGCGCGCGCGGACGCCGTCGAACGCCCGGGTGAGGTTCTGCGCGAGCTGGTTGTGATTGCGGGAACCGCCCGCCATCGCATAGATCTCGCCGCCGAGGTATTCGTGCCGGACCGAAGACATCTCCTCGATCCCGAAGTACTCCTCCAGCGAATACTGCCTCTGTGCGGGAACGGGCATGTCCCGATCATGATAGCCGTCGGTTTCGCCATTTGGAGTGCGGAGGGCAATTGGAGGCTGTTTCCAATGTAGGGCGTGGCTTCAGCCCGCCCCTCTCGTGGGCGGGGGCATTCCCCCAGGCATTCCCCGCCCCGCCCGAGAGGCGGGCTGAAGCCGCGCCCTACATTTGAGACGGCCTCCGCACTCCAAACCTCACGCGAGGTTTCGTGTTGCGGTGAGACTTGACGACAGTTCCTCCACCGCCGCCGCCCACCCCTCCGGGCCGACCGCGGGGGCGATGCGCGCGTCGGGGACGGCGGCCAGCAGTTCGGGGTCGGGGGTGCCGTCCGGGCCGGGGACGATGATGGGGATGTCGGTGCGCGCGAGGAGCTCGGCGTCGACGGCGGCGCCGCCGATGCCGATGGCCAGATCGCACTGCAGCTCCTGGCGGAGGCGGGTGAAGGCCTCGCCTTCGTCGCACGTCCGGCAGAGATGGAGGAACCGGCGGCCGCGGCGCACGGAGAAGCCGAGGGATGCGGCGGCGCGGCGAACGCGGGCGAGGTCGCCGGTCTCGAGGACGAACGGCTCGCTGAACGAGCGATGGGTCGACGCCTGCAGCATCGCTCCCGACCGGCCGGAGAGCCGCGCCGCCTCGGTCTCCGGCAACGCGGAGTAGACCAGCAGGTTGGCGCCGGAGCGCTGCTCGATGGTGGAGATGACGTCGAGCAGCGTCTCCGCGGGCGGGCCGCATGGCTCGATCTCCCAACCGTCTCCGGTCCAGCGCGCGATCGCGCCGCCGGCTTCGAAGATCATGGCGTGGCGCAGCCCGAGGTCGCGGGCGATCGGGGCGATCTCGTCGAAGGTCATGACCGAGACCGGGATCACCGGGACGCCCGCGCCGGCGAGCCGGCGGATGGCCGCGCGGCTGGGGCCGGGAACGAAGGTGCGCGCGTCGAGAAGCGTCCCGTCGACGGAGGTGAAGACGGCGATGCGATGGGCGGCGGAGGGGCGGGCTTTGGGACGGATGCGTACGGCGGTGCGGCGATTGGGCTCCATGCCGCGCACGGTACCCCCGCGCTCGCCGCGTTCCCATCCGGTAAAGGGGGGAGGAAGTCTCCCATAGCCCCGAGCGAAGTCGAGGGGCCACGTTAGCAGCAACGCCGATGGGTTACGAAGCTCGCTGCATGTGCGGCGACCTGTGGGATCGCTTGCCGCCGGTGCTAACCCGGCCCCTCGACTTCGCTCGGGGCTGTGTACCCGTCTCCCCTGTCGACCGGATGTACATCCCCACGCCAGGCCACTAACGTCCACAACGTGAACACCTCGGGAGACCTCGTCGTCATCGCCAACCGCGAGCCGTACGCACACGAGAACACCGACACCGGCGTGATCGTCCAGCGTCCTGCCAGCGGGCTGGTGACCGGGCTCGAGCCGATGCTCAAGGCCGGCGGCGGTACGTGGATCGCCTACGGCGGCGGCTCGGCCGATCGCGAGCACTCGGATGCGCGCGGCCGCGTCGCCGTACCGCCGGAGGAGCCGGAGTACACGCTGCGGCGGATCTGGATCGGCGACGACGAGTACGACCGCTACTACGCCGGCTTCGCGAACGAGGCGCTCTGGCCTCTGTGCCACATGGCCCACGTCCAGCCCGCGTTCCGGGCCCGCGACTGGACGGCGTACCGGAGCGTGAACGACACCTTCGCCCGCGCGGCCGTCGAGGAGGCGGGCGCGGACGGCATGCTGCTCCTGCAGGACTATCACCTGGCGCTCGTGCCCCGCCTGGTGCGCAACCGCGCGCCGCACCTCGTGACGAGCCTCTTCTGGCACATCCCCTGGCCGCATCCGGAGCTCTTCGGGATCTGCCCGTGGAAGGAGTCCCTGCTGGAGGGCATGCTCGGCGCGGACATCCTCGGCTTTCACACGCAGCAGTACTGCCGGAACTTCCTGGAGACCGCGGGACGGTACCTGGAGTGCCGGGTGAATTACGACGACATGTCGATCGCGCACGGCGGCCACCGCACCGTCGTGCGTCCCTACCCGATCAGCGTCGAATGGCCGTATCCGGCCGCGGCGCGGGCGGAAGGCGCGGCGCTGCGGCGGTCGCTGGGCATCCCGGCGGACACGCACGTGAGCGTGGGCGTCGACCGCGCGGACTACACAAAAGGCCTCGTGGAGCGCGTGGCGGGCGTGGAACTGATGCTCGAGGAGAACCCGTCGATGACCGGCCGGTTCGTCTTCGCGCAGCTTGCATCGCCCACCCGCTCGAGCATCCGCCGCTATCGCGAGCTCGCGGACGATCTCAGCGCGATCGTCGCGCGGGTGAACGCGCGGTTTGCCACGCCTGATTGGACGCCCGTCCATCTGCAAATGCGCACGTTCACGCCGGAGGAGGTCCGCCGGCACTACGCGATGGCGGACAGCGCGCTCGTCACGCCGCTCCACGACGGGATGAACCTGGTGGCCAAGGAGTACGTGGCGGCCTGCCAGGACGGCGACGGCGTGCTGGTCCTCAGCGAGCTGGCAGGTGCAGCGCGGGAGCTGGAGGGCGCGCTGCTGGTGAATCCGTACGACACGGCCCAGATGGCGCAGGCCATCCTCCGCGCCGTGCGCATGCCGCTCGCGGAGCGGCGGGCGCGGATGCAGATCATGCGCGAGCAGATCGCCACGCACTCGATCCACGACTGGTCGGCGCGCCTGCTGGCGGACATGCGCGAGGTCCGGCAACAGCGCGCGCGCTTCTGGCCCCAGCGCCACGCCGCCCCGGCCGTGGAAGAGCGCGAGGTCGCTGCGGGCTGATCCGTCGGAATGATCGGAGATTGGTTGTTGTCCCATATGATGCAGGGCGCGGGGGGCAGGGCGCAGGGCGCAGGAGAGGCAATCCGCACAAACACGCTTCTCCTGTGCCCCGCGCCCTGTGCTCTGTCCCCTCCCACACCATGCGCGACCTGATGCAGTGGCAGCGGAGGTTCTTCCGGACGTGGCCGGTCGCGGCGGCGGCGCTGGGCGGGCTGCTGCTGCTGATCTACGCCACCGTGGCCACGACGTCACGGAAGGCGGAGGAGATCTACGCGCAGCTCGATCAGCTCAACACGCACCACCGCGAGGTCGAGAGCCGGCTGCGGCGCCTGCGCGGCGACGTGTATCTCTCCAGCATCTACATCCGCGACTACCTGCTCGACACCGATCGCGAGAACGTCGCCGAGTACCGGCAGCGGCTGACCGAGCTGCGCCGCCAGCACGAGCTCACCGTGAACGAGCTGCGCGCGCTGCTGCCCGCCGACGAAGGCGCGCGCATCGACAACCTCGAGCACCGCATGGACGAGTACTGGCAGACCTTCGATCCCCTGTTCGAATGGTCGGTCTACGAGAAGATCGTGCGCAGCGCGCGGTTCCTGCGGCGGGAGGTCCTCCCCCGCCGCGAGGCCGTGCTGACGATCACGAAGGACATCGAGCAGCTCAACAACGCCAACCTCGCCGATCAACGCGACGGGGTCACCCGGCGGCTGGTGGCCTTCCGCGAAGACCTCCACCGCCGTCTCTGGCGCGCGCTGTTCGCCGGACTGCTCGTCGCGTTCGTGGCCGTCGTGCGCCTGGCCATGCTGGAGCGCCGCTCCGAGCGCCAGCGCGCGGACGCGGAGCGCGCCGAACGGGAGATGCGCCACCTCTCGCAGCAGCTCGTGGCCGCGCAGGAGGAGGAGCGGAAGAAGCTCACCCGCGAGCTGCACGACCACGTCGGGCAGATGCTCACCGCGCTGCGCATGGAGATCGGCCGCGCCGGCCGCGCGCGCGGCGCCGCGGACGGCCAGCTCGTGCAGGCGCTGGCCGAGGCGCGGCGGCTGCTGGATACGATCCTCCGCTCGGTGCGCGACCTGGCCATGGGCCTGCGCCCCAGCATGCTCGACGACTTCGGACTGCAGCCCGCGCTGGAGTGGCACGTGCGCGACTTCCGCCGCCGCTTCGCCATCGCCGTCGACCTCTCGCTGGAAGGCGCCATCGACACGCTGCCCGACGCGCACCGCACGTGCCTGTACCGCATCGTGCAGGAGGCGCTCACGAACTGCGCCCGCCACGCGCAGGCAAAGCGCGTGGAGATCGCGGTGCAGTTCGCGCAGAACACCCTCGACCTGACGATCGCCGACGACGGCGTCGGCATCGATCCCGCGCGCCTGCGCGGCGTCGGGCTCCTGGGCATCGAAGAGCGCGTCCGCGAGCTCCTCGGCACGTTCGAGATCCGCGCGCGGGAGCCGCGGGGGACGCAACTGCACGTGACGCTGCCGGTGGCGGTGCCGCTCGAGGAGGCCCAACTTGCGCGTATTGCTGGCTGACGACCACTCCATCGTGCGCCGCGGCATGCGGTCGCTGCTCGAGACCGAGGACTCGGTGGAGATCGTGGCGGAGGCGGCGGACGGACTGGAGGCGCTGCGGCTGTGCGAGGAGCACCATCCCGACCTGCTGATCCTCGACGTGGCCATGCCCAAGCTGAACGGCATCGACGTCGCCGCGCGCGCGCAGAAGATGCAGCCCCCGCCGCTGGCGATCATGCTGAGCATGTATCTCGACGAGTCGTACGTGATGCGCTCCCTCAACGCCGGCGCGCGCGGCTACCTGCTCAAGGACGCGACCGACGAAGACCTCCTCCCCGCCATCCGCGCGGTGGCCGCGGGCCGCTCGTTCTTCAGCCCCGCCGTGAGCGGCGTGCTCGCGGCGGAATACGTCGAGCAGCTCCAGGAGCGCGGCCTGACGGATTCGTACGACCTGCTGACGGACCGGGAGAAGGAAGTGCTGCAACTCCTGGCGGAAGGCCGCTCGAACAAGGAAGTGGCGGCGCTGCTGGAGGTCGGGCTGTCGACCGTGGAGACCCACCGCGGCAACCTGATGCAGAAGCTCGGACTGCACAGCACCGCGGAGATCGTGCTGTACGCGGTACGCAAGCGGCTGATCGTGTGACGCGCTAGGATAGGGACATGACGACAACCGCACAAAAGCTGTTTCGGGAGGCGTTGGCGCTGGCCGCAAACGATCGCGCCGAGCTCGCGGCCCAGTTACTGGCGAGTCTCGACGATGCTGAAAGCAACGTCGAGTCGGCATGGGCGGCCGAGATCGAACGGCGAGCGGCTGAAGCCCGCCAGAATCCTGACGACGATATGGACTGGCGGACTGTGCTCGACGAAGTTCAACGGGAAGTGCTATCGCGTTGAGACGGGTACGCCTGCGGGAACGCGCGCGGCGCGAGCTACGAGAAGCCACCCATTGGTACCGTGAGCGGAACGGCGAGGTAGCCGCACGTTTCGTGGCTGAAGTTCGACAGGCGCTTCAGCATCTCGAGCAGTTTCCGGAAACGGGAGCCTTCATTCCTGGCGTTACCGATCCGGACGTGCGTCGTCTTCCGGTCCACAACTTCCCCTATCACATCGTCTTCATTCGCCTGCGGCATCACGTCTCAGTGCTTGCGATCGCTCATGATCGCCGTCGTCCCGGTTACTGGAACGATTGATCACCGGCGTTTGGATTGCGGAGGCAATCGGTTGCCTCCGCACTCCAGAAACGTTTCGTGTGCGGACGCGCGCGGGTCCGCTAAGATGCATGGCCGCCCATGCGTCGCTTGTTATTCGTACTCAGTCTGCTCTCCCCGGTCGCGCTCGCCGCGGTGCCGCCGTCGGCTCCCGTGATCGTGGAGCCGGAGGCGGACGACCGGTCCTATCACGCCGCGGACGTGCACATGGCCACGGCCCCGTTTGCCGACGCGGACGGCGACGGCCACCGCTGCAGCGACTGGGAGATCGTCGAGCAACAGGAGGTGGCGTGGAGCGCGCCGTGCGTCACCGGCTCGAGCCGCATTCACATCCATCTCGGCGACGGGACGTTCACGCGCGGCCGCTCGGGGCTGAACGACGGGACGGCGTACGTGCTGCGCGTCCGTCACCGCGACGACAGCGGCGACGACGCCTCGGAGTGGAGCGTCTGGAGCGAGCGCCGGTTCCACACGGCTCCCGGCTCGGCGATGCCGCCGCTCGCGGCGCGCGATCTCCTCGGCGATCCGGCGCCGCGGTGGACGACCACCGCCGGGCAGCCGGTCGCGCTGCCGCCGGGCGCGCGGCTGAGCCTGCAGGCGGCGGATGGCGAGCGGCTCCTGGACCTGTTCGAGGACCAGGGCGCCACGGCGGTGGACGACGGGCCGGCGTTCGCCGCACGCGCGGCGGTGCGCGCGGTGCTCTCCGCGGGCAACAGCGCGTGGACGGTGCCGGAGAGCGAGGTGTCGCTGTATGACGACGAGGGCGTGGAGCACACGATCTACCTGCCCGCGACCGTGCTGCCGCCGTCGGTGACGCTGCACCTGTGGGTGTCGGCGAACGGGTCGGTACACGAATCGAAGCCGGAAGACCGCGCGCCCGATTTCGCGAGCATCGTGCGCGGCGCGCCGGTGCCGTGGACGCCCACGCAGAAGGGCTACGTGGTCGAGCAGGTCGCGGGCGGGCTGCAGTTGCCGGTGAACATCGCGTTCGTGCCGCGGCCGCGCGAGGAGCCGGACAGCCCGTTCTTCTACGTCACGGAGCTCTACGGCACCATCAAGGTGGTCACGCGCGGCGGGCAGGTGCGCGACTACGCGACGGGTCTGATCGACTTCTTCCCGGGCGGCGGGTTTCCCGGCGAGGGGGAGACCGGGCTGGCCGGCATCGCGGTCGAGCCCCAGAGCGGCGACGTGCTGGTGGCGGCGCTCTACTGGCGCGACGGCTGGATGTTTCCGCGCATCGTGCGGCTGTCGAGCGACGACGGCGGGCTATCCGCCGCGCGCGCGACGACGGTGCTGGACATGCCCTACGAGCAGCAGGCGCCGTCGCATCAGATCTCGAACGTGTCGATCGGACCGGACGGGAAGGTCTACTTCCATATGGGCGACGCGCACTACGCGCCGTACGCGCAGGACCTCCGCACGATGCGCGGGAAGATCGTGCGCATGAATCTCGACGGGTCGGCGCCGGAGGACAACCCGTTCTACGACGCGAAGGACGGGATCACCGCGACCGACTACATCTTCGCGCTCGGCTTCCGCAATCCGTTCGGCGGCGCGTGGCGCGCGGCGGACGGCATGTTGTACGAGGTCGAGAACGGGCCGACCACCGACCGCTTCGCGCGCGTGCACGCGGGCTTCAACTATGGGTGGGACGGGACGAACGACAGCATGAGCCTGGGCGCGGTCTGCACCTTCCCGAAGGGCACGGCTCCGGTGAACGTGGCCTTCGTGCAGCAGGAGACGTTCGGCGGCAGCGGGTTCCCGGAGGAGAAGCTCGATCGCGCGTTCATCACGGCGTCGGGGCCGACCTGGGCCTCGGGCACGCCGCCGGAGGGCAAGCGCATCCTCGAGGTGGCGGTGAAGCTCGACGGGACGCTGAAGAGCGGGCCGGCGACGCTGCTCACCTACGACGGGACGGGCAAGGCCACGGTGGCGGGGATCGCGGCGGGGCCGGACGGGCTGTACTTCACGAGCCTGTACCGCGACTTCGGATATGAGACGCCGACCGACCGCGGCGCGTCGGTGTTCCGGGTGCGCTGGACGGGCTACGCGGCCTTCGTCATGAGCCCGGACGTCCGCGGTCCGTTGCACGTGGCTCTGACCGACCGCTCCGTCGTCGCGGACGCGGATTCGTGGCGCTGGGACTTCGGCGACGGCACGTCGAGCGCCGAGAGGAACGTGGTGCATCGCTTCCCCCGCGCGGGCTCGTATCTGGTGACGCTCACCGTCACGCGCGGCGGGGAGACGTTCGTGGCGCGGAAGAAGATCCACCTCGCGGGCGGCGGGGCCGGGCTGCGGGCGGAGTACTTCCCGTCGTCGGACCTGAGCGGCGCGGGGGTGCGGCGCATCGAGCGGAAGATCGAGTGGGACGCCGACCCGGTCCTGCCGGTCACGGCGGAGCAGTTCTCGGTGCGGTGGAGCGGGCGGCTGCTGCCGCGCGTGTCGGAGCCGCACCGGTTCGTGGCGGAGGGGTCGGGGGACGTCCGGATCTGGATCGACGGGGAGCTGGCGACGGGCGAGGTGGCGCTGGAGGCGGGACAGATGGTGGAGATCGTGGTCGAGTACGTCCACCGCGGCGGCCCGCCGCGCATGCGCCTGTCGTGGGAAAGCGACACCCAGCCCCTCGCCGTGGTCCCGCCGTCGGTGCTGTTCGCGCCCGAGGGGATGCGGCGGCGGGCCTCGCGAAGCTGAGAGGCGGGCTGAAGCCACGCCCTGCATGCGACAATCTTCCCCATGAGCACCGCCTCTCTCGCGCCGGTGGACCTGGACGGCGCGCCGGAGCCTGCGCCGCGGAAGCGTCTTCCGTGGGAAGAAATCGTCGCCTATGCGATCGTCATCGGGGGCGTGCTGTTCGTGCTCGTGCAGCATCTCGTCTCCGCCCTGATCGTCGGCGTCACGCTGTACCTCATCCTCGACCGCGTCAGCGCGCGCTTCCACGGGCGCATGTCTCGGGGCGTGGTGCGCCCGCTGGCGCTGCTCACCGTGGCGGTGATGACCGGCGCGATCGTCGCCGCGGCGATCTTCCTCCTCGTCACCATGCTCCGCCGCGGCGCCGGCAACGTCCCCGCGATGATGGAGCAGATGGCCGACATCCTCGGCTCCGTACGAATCTGGCTCGGCGGACTGGGGAAACAGTTCATCCCCGAGGTCCTGACCGACGCCGAGGACTTCAAGGGGGCCGTGCAGGGCTGGCTGAAGACCCACGCCCAGACCGTGCGCGCCAGCGGCCTGTGGCTGGGCATCGGGCTGGTGCACATGGTCATGGGCGGTCTCCTGGCCATCCTGGTCTTCTTCCGCCACATCACCCATCACGACGACGAGAACCGCGGGCCGCTCGCCCGCGCCCTGGTCGACAAGGTCGACCGCTTCGCGCACGCCTTCGGCCGCGTGGCCACGGCGCAGGTGAAGATCTCGGCGGTGAACACGCTCCTGACCGGCCTGTATCTGCTCGTGGCGCTGCCGCTGTTCGGGATCCGGATCCCCTTCGCCACCACGCTCGTGGTCATCACCTTCCTCTGCGGCCTGATCCCCGTCCTCGGCAACCTGATCTCGAACACGGTCATCACCATCCTCTCGATGGGCATCTCCATCGGGACGGCGGTGGCGTCGCTGTCGTTCCTGGTGGTGATCCACAAGCTCGAGTACCTGATCAACTCCCGGATCGTGGGCGGCGAGACGGACTCGCAGGCGTGGGAGATCCTGCTGGCGATCATCATCGGGGAGGCGGCGTTCGGGGTCGGCGGAGTCGTACTCGCGCCGATCGTGTACGCCTTCGTGAAGCGGGAGTTGCGCGACCGCGGACTCGTTTGACGGCATAATGTGCGCCGAGGTCCAAGAATGTTTCCTTTCGTGAAACGGGCGGTGCTTTCGTGTGCGGTGGTGTGTGCGCTTCCGCTCAGCGCGCAGAGCGGGACGGCCATCGCGGGCGCGGTGTACGAAGACCGCATGGTCCTGGCCGTGCGCCCGCACTTCCTCGGCGCCGAGGGCGTCACGGTGAAGCTGCATCGCGATGACGGCGATCGGGCACCTTCCGCGGGCGACGTGCAGGTCGCGACGACGAAGACCAATCGCGGCGGGGGCTACGCCTTCCGCGTCGATCGCGCGGGCGACTACTGGGTCTCGGTGGACTCCCGCAGCTTCCGCCCGGACGCTTGGCCGGAGCAGACGTACGGGCCCCCGGGGTCGCTGTGCGCGCATCCGGACGGCACGACGCGCTCGACGATGTACGAGGGCTCCTGCTTCGGCGGGAAGACCACGCGCGGCGCGGACAACGCCGCGTCGCTGGCCACCTCCGAGCATCTCGCGCTGGTCACCGTGCGCGACCAGCTCACGAGCGTCGACTTCGCGTTCAGCTACGACGCGGTCGTCTCGACCGCGGACGGCGACAACCTGCAGGGCACGCTGCGCCAGTACCTCCTCAACGCGAACGCGGTGGGCGGTCCGAACCGGATGCGCTTCGTCCCGCTGGAGCGGGCGGCCGAGCAGCGCGAGACGAACTACGGCGTGGCCCCGCGCTGGTGGACGGTCACCCTCGCCTCTCCCCTCCCCGAGATCAAGGACGACGACACGACGGTCGAAGGCACCGCATACAACTATCTCTCCGCCGCTTCGCCGGCGGACGTGCATCCGGGCCGCTTCGGCGAGCCGCCCACGCTGGTGAGCGGCGAGCGGCAGGTCTCGCGGCTGCGCAAGCCGGAGTTGGAGATCGTGGCGAACGGCCCGGCCGGGATCGTATGCAACGCGACGTGCGGCCTGCGCGGCTTCGCGCTGCACGGGACCCCCAGCGGCATCATCACCCGCGCGGACGCGCGGATCGAGCACGTGCTCGTCGGCGCGGAGCCGGACGGGCTCCCGTCCACGGGCGGCGTGATCGGCCTGCAGGTCGAGCGCGGCACGACGGTCGTGCGGCATCTGATGGTGACGTCGCAGTCGCGCGCGGGCGTCAGCGTGGCGCGCGAGGGGAAGTTCGACGCCGAGCGTCTCGAGGTCGCCAGATCGGGCGAGACCGGATCGGGCGCGGTGGTGCTGCTGTCGAGCGGCTCGTCCATCCGCTCGTCCACCATCTCCGCGAACCCCGGCGCCGGCATCGTCCTCGGCTCGGCGGACGGCACGACGCCCGCGACGGGCAACACCGTCGACGGCAACACGATCAGCGCGAACCTGGCCGGCGTGGTCCTGGGCCCGGGCTCGGCGCGCAACGCCATCACCCGGAACGACATCATGTGGAACCGCGCGGGCGGCGTGACGATCCTGCCGTTCGAGAACGCGCCCCCGCGCGAGAACCGGATCAGCGCGAACCGCTTCGACGAGAACGGCCTGCGCCCGATCATCCTGGACCTCCAGCGCGAAGACCCGAACGTGCTGCATCCGGGCGCGGATACCTGCGAAGGCATGACCGCGGCCGCGAACCGCGGCCTCCCCGCCCCGCGCGTGACGAGCGTGCGGGTGGTGGAAGAGGGCGGCAGCGTGCGCGCGATCCTGCGCGGAAAGGCCTGCCCGGGCCAGATCATCGAGCTGTATCAGTCCTACGTGACCTCGGGCATCACGGACCGGAAGTCGTCCCTCGTGCCGCAGGTGCGGGACGACGAGATCGAGGGCGAGACGCTGACCAACGAGCGGCGGGCCTTCACCCTCCCGTCGATCGGCGAGTTCAACTACCTCGGCGCCACGAACACGACCCCGGAGGGTACGTTCGAGGCGACCTTCCCCCTGCCGGTGTTCACCCCCACGACGGACGGCGCGAAGGACGAGGAGACGGACATCTGGGCCACCCAGGTGCTGCCGCCCTCCCCGCCGGACGAACGGGCGTTCTCGGCGCTGGCGATCGACCCCGCGGGGAACACCAGTGAGATGAGCGTGCGGAGGAAGGCGGATTAGGGGGGGGGTTGGTTGTTGGGGGTTATAGGACGAATAGGACGGATAGGACGAATAGGACTTATAGGACGAAGAGAGATCGTCCTATTCGTCGTATTCGTCCTATGAGTCCTATACGTCCGACATTCAACCGCTTCCCCTCGCGGATCACCGCGGTGACCTTGCCCAACACCTTCTCCCGAGGAACGGGATCATCGTCCGCGGGCGCGTTGTCCCCGCGCGTGACCACGACCTCGCCCACCACCACCACCACCCGGTGCGCCGTCAAACCCCGTTCCGCCAGCACCAGCACCACGTCCCCCACCCGAACCACATCGCACGGCTCCACGTGCAGGTAGTCCGCGTCGCGGATCAGCGGGTACATGCTGTCGCCGCGGGCCTGGAACTGCACCGCGTGGCCGCTGGCGAGGAGGTCCACGATCACCGTCGTGGCGTCGGTCATGCCGCGAGCACCAGGTCGACGACGCTGCGGTCGCGGGTGAACTGCAGCTCGCGCACGGGGACGCCGGCGGCGAGTCGCGCCAGGAACGACAGCGTGAAGTCGAGCGCGGCGCCGTCGTAGAACAGGGGGAACGCGCAGCGGAACAGGCGCGCGACCGCTTCCGCGGGGTCGAGCCCGCGCAGAGCGTTCGCCTCCGCCTGCACGAGCAGGTACACGCCCGCGAGCGGCACGCCTTCGGGCATCGACAGCTCGGCCTCGCCGTGCCACGGCGTGCCGAACATCCACAGGTCGCCGTCGCGCTCGCGCACGATCACCCGGTCGTCGCTGACGATGCCGGAGGCCGCGCCCTCCCACAACCGCGCCGTCGTGGTCTTGCCGGCGCCGGAGACACCGACGAACAGATGTCCCCGCCCCTGCCCGTCGATCACCCCGCACGAGTGCAGCTCGACGCCGCGGCCGCGGCCCAGGAGGTTGGCGATCAGGACTTCGTCGAGGGGATAGTCGAGCGGATTGAGATGCGCGACGTGCGGCTCGAGGTACAGAGTGCCGCGGGTGAACGTCTCATCGAACACGGCCGTCTTGTACGGCCCGTCGCCGAACGCCTCGGAAGTGCACTCGATCCGGAAGCCCGCGCCCTCGCGATACAGCCGCCACACCGCGTCGGAGTCGAACAAGAGCTCCCCGTCGACGCGACGCCCGGGCGACCCGACCACGACGTCCAGCTCCACGTCGGGGGCGGCCACGACGGGCACGAGGAACCGCGCCACCGGATCCTCCCAGCGCCAGTCGCCTCCGCGCACGGCGATGGTGATGCCGGCGACGGAGAGAAACGAATCCACGCGCTACGAGCCCGCGGTGAAACAGGTGCCGACGCCGCGGCAGCCGCCGCCGCTCGGGCCGGACGACGCGTTGCTCTTGCAGAATCCGAGGACCGCTTCGTCGGGACGCAGGGGAAAGCGCGTCAGCGTGGGCTTCTGGTACGGCTTCTTCTTTTCGTCCTTCTTCATCTTCTCTCCGATCACCGGACGCTGCACGACCCGCACGTTCCCGGGCCGCACGACGTGCGCGCCGCGGCTTCCGGCACCATCGCGATGACTTCCGCGACGTCCCGCCCGCTGCGTGAATGTACCTTGTCGACCATCTCCAGAATGTCAACGCGGTGTGAACCGTCCGGGCAGTACTCGCAATCGCCGTGCTCCGGGACGTCCACGCCGAATACTTCCGCGCGCAGATGCGCGGTCTTGCAGAGGAAATCGACCGGCGCCTCGGGGTCGCCCGTCTCCAGCTCCGCGTTGGCCGCGCACGAGCCGCAGAGCGACTTGAGCGCGCAGCGCGTGCACTTGGTCACCTTCGAGATCCTGCGCGAGCGCACCTTGCGCAGGAACTGTTCCCACCCCTCCTGCACCGTCCCCTCGGCCACGTTGTAGCGGTCGAAGTGCGACAGCACGCAGATGGAGAGGTCGCCGTAGGGGTCGATGGCGAACGAGTTCACGCCGCCGCCGCACTCGTACAGCAGCCGGGCCTCCGCCTCCTCGGGCAGGATGGGCGCGCAGTCGATGGCCAGGCGCCGCCACTCGGAGACGCGCTCGGGATCGTCGAGGTCGAGCGAGACGATGTCCGCCGGCGTCAGACGCACGGCCAGGGGGCTGGACGAGCAGTCGATGCGCGGGTTGATCATCGGGTCGAACTTGAACTCGACACCGAGCTCCTCGGCGAACTTCTTCATCGACGCGATCTCGTGCTTGTTGATCGTCAGCGCCACCGTCTTGAGCTTCAGCGGCAGCTTGCGGTCGAGGATCAGGTGGATGCCGCGGATGCACTTCTCGAACGATCCGGGGATGCCGGTCAGCGACTCGTACGTGGCCTTGGTGCGGCCGTAGAGCGTGACCTCCATGTCGAACGGCGGGTTCTCCGCCAGGAAGTCGGCGATCCGCTCCGTGATCATCGTCGCGTTCGTGAAGAGCGTGATCAGGAAGCCCTTGTCGCGGGCGTACTTGTAGATCTCGAGGAAGTCGGCGCGGGCGAAGATCTCGCCGCCGGTGTAGAGGAGCCAGAGGCAGCCCATCTCGAACAGCTCGTCGAGGATGCGCTTGTGGTCCTCGGTCGACAGCTCGCGCTTGCGCGCGGAGCGGTCGTTCATGGGCAGGTTGTTGTAGCAGTGCGCGCACTCGAGCGGGCAGCGGTTGGTGATCTCGATCGTGCCGTTGACCGGGATGCGCAGCGGGTTCACCTGATCGTGAACGATCCGGCTGAAGTCGGCGTAGGTCTGGGTCTCGATCATCCTACCCTCGCGATGAGCGAGACTCCCGCCAAGTCGTGGATGAGGGCGGCCATGTCGGCCTGAACGGTGTCGCGGTCGGCGTCGTACTCGGCGCAGATCTCGTCCACGATGGCGTCGGCCGTCTTCACGCCGTCGATCAGCGCCCAGATGCGGGCGGCGACCGGCGACAGGGTGTAGACGAAGTCGAGATTGCCGACGTTGTTGCGAATGGGGACGAGGATGGATTCGGCGCCGACGCTGCGGCAGACGACGTCCTTCGTACGCCGGAATACACTGGTGCCTTCGAGCTCGGTGGTCGTCGTCATGTGGACCCCGGCCATGATGCCACGGCCGGCGCGCTGCTACAAACGCATCTCGATCTTGTCAGCGAGTTGGAAGTCCTTCTGGGTCAGGCCGTTCACGGTATGAGTCCAGATCCTGACCCGGACTTTGCCCCAGGTGAGGGTGAGCTCGGGGTGGTGGTCCATCTCCTCCGCGATCGCCGCCGCCCGGTTCACGAACGCCAGCCCTTCGGCGAAGTTCGGGAAGGTGTACTCCTTCTCGAGGTGGTGGCCGTCCGCGATCTGCCAGCCGGGTGGAACTGTCTCGCTCATTTTCGATATGGTAAAGGCATCGGGGCACGGCCCCAACCATAGTCGAGCGTGGCAGAGGATTTGCTTATTTGCGCGCCCGGAGGCAGTTTGTCAGAGCAGCACACCAAGAAGCGAGTCCTGGTCGTCGATGATGACGACGCCATTCGTGCGATGGTCGAGCGCGTCCTGAAGCGCGAGCAGTACGAGGTCGAGAGCGCCCGCGACGGGTTCGAGGCCATCGAAAAGCTCACCCGGAACGACTACACGACTGTCCTTCTGGACCTCATGATGCCGCGTGTGGACGGCCACGGCGTGCTCCGCTATCTCGAGGAGCGCCCGCAGGCACCGGCGGTGATCGTCATGACGGCCAACCTGCAGGGCGCCCACGAGACCGCCAGCGCGCGGCCGGTGTTCCGCGTCCTGTCGAAGCCGTTCGACATCCGCCAGCTCGTCTCGCACGTGCACGAGTGCACCGGCCACGCCGCCAGCGCTAACTAGCGCGGCGGAACAGGCGCGCCACTCCCCTCACCCCGCGTCTCACGTAGAGCCACGGCAGCAGGAGGCGACTCCGCGTGCCGAAGCTCTGCTGCACGAACGCCGCGGGAGGAAACGCGAGCTGCCACAGGCGTTGCGCCCGGGCTCGCCACGGCAGCGCGCGGAAGTTGGCCAGCATCTCCCCTCCATACGTGAGCCGGCGATCGAGGAAGACCTGCGACGGCTCCTCGCGCGTGAGCTCGTCACGGCCGAGGAAGTCGTCGGCGCGGTGTGATGGCGGGCGGGAGAGCCATTCGTCCGCCAGCTCGATGGAGCGGCGGCAGACGCCGACGACCCGGGCGTCCGCGGCCTGACGCCAGAAGCGGCGGTGCGCCTCCCCCGTCATGCGATCGCGGAGCAGGGCGATGTCGACGAGCCAGATCAGCCGCTCGTTGTCGTGGTGGTGCGCGACGCGGTGGATGCACGCGAGCAGGAGCGCGTCCGCGTGGGCGAGCCCGCGCGCATGGGGGCCAAGGCGCGGGAGCGGGATCGTGGCGAGATTCTCGAAGGTCAGGGCGGACGCGAAAAGCGGCGTGTTGGCGACGTCCCAGTGGAGATCGTAGTCGTGGCGGATGCCGTGCGCGTCCGTGCGGGAGAGGGTGACCTGCCGCACGGCGTGCTCGTCGCCGCTGGTGAGGTGCTCGCGATAACCCAATCCGCGGAAGACGTCGATGGCGGCTTCGGCGTGCTCGCGCGCGGCGAGGAGGTCGACGTCGCCGCGCGGACGGAGCTCGGGCGCGGCATAGATGTCGTACGCGAGCGCGGTCCCTTTGGTGATGACGATGTCCAGTCCCCGCGCGGCGAGCGCGCTCAGCACGCCGCGCAGGTCCTCCGCGCGCAGTGACTCGAGCGCGGCCGCGCGAATGGCCGCGCCGCGGAGCTCGGGCAGCGGCTGGGCCGCGTAGACCAGCGGTGCGACGCCATGGTCCACGAGGAGCCGCACATCGTCCTCCGATAAAGACGGCCACACGGCCGCTTCCCCGCGCAACGCAGCGCGCAGCGGGGCGCGCAGATGCGGGGGGATCGGGGAAGTCTGAAAGGGATCCACCGGCCAGAGTGTAAATGGTCCGATCCCATTCACATCCGGCAGGGCGTTTGCTCTAGGAAGACATCGGAAAGAAGGCCCGGATGTCAGTGCTCACACTCATTGCAGTTCTTGCCGCCCTCGCCGTGGCGGTGCTCATCGCCCTCGGGCTGGCGTGGCTCCCGATGCGTCTGCTCCTCGGCCGCATGGCGCGGGACATCAGCAGTTTCATTCAACGGCAGCGGGACCGGCGGCGCGTCGAGCGCGGCACTCCCGACCGGCGGCACACCTGATCAGGGCGCAGGGGACAGGGCGCAGGGCGCAGGAGCGGACCACCCTTCTTCTGTGCCCCGCGCCCTGTCCCCTGTCCCCTGAATTTACAGCGCCTTCTTGATGGCGGCGTCGAGCTCCTGGTCCTTCTCGAAGATCGCGCCGTATTTTTTCCAGACGATCTTTCCGTTGCGGTCCAGGAGCACGGACGTGGGGAGCACGGACGTCTGGAGGACGGTGGCGAGCTTGCCCTGCGGATCGAGAACGACCGGGTAGCGCATCTTCTGCTCGTCGATGAACTGCTTGACGGACTCGACGCCGCTCTCGTCGACGCTCACGCCGACGACTTCGAACCCGCGCGCGGCATAAGCGTCGTGGATGCGCTGCAGCTCCGGGATCTCGAAGCGGCAGGGGCCGCACCACGTGGCCCACAGGTTCAGCAGGACGACTTTGCCGCGGCGGCCGGCCAGATCGAACTTCGTTCCGTCCGTGTACATGGCCGCATAGTCGGGCAACTGCATGCCGACTTCCGTGCCGGTCGGGGCGGTCGCCGTCGCGGCCTTGCCCCCGCCGCCGCCGAAGGGCTTCTCCCCCCGCTTGCAGCCGGCGATGACGACAACGACGAGCAGGAGGAGCAGTACGGGTTTTTTCATAGCAAAAAGCCCCGCGCGGGGCGCGGGGCTGAACAGGAACGCAGTCGTGAGGATTACTTCTTGTCGTCTTCGGGCTTGCCCTTCTTGATGACCTCGGGCTCCGCGGTGGTGCCTTCCGCCGTCGCGTCGGACACCTCGGCGCGGGCATGCGTCACGCCGACGACCACACGCTCCGGATCGTCGAGCACGCGCGCGCCCTCCGGGAGCTTGAGGTCCTTGACGCGATAGTAGTCGTGGCTGCCCAGCGGGGCGACGTCGACTTCGATCGAGTCCGGGATGGCCGTCGGGAGACACTCGACGTGGAGCTCGCGCACCTGCCAGTCGAGCAGGCCGCCTTCCTTGACGCCGGCAGCCGTACCGTTGAGGTGCACCGGGACGGTGACCTTGATCTTTTCGTCCATGACCACGCGGACGAAGTCGATGTGCTTCATGCGGCGGGAGATCGGGTCGATGGTGATCTCCTTGATCATCGCGTGGCGCTGCTGGTCCGTCCCCGCCATCTTGAGCAGGAACACCGAGCGGATGCCGTGCTCGCTCTTCTGCACGAGCTCGGAGACGGCCTTGCGGTCGACCGTGATCGCCACCGGCTCCTTGTGCCCGCCATACACCACGGCCGGGACTTTCCCATCGCGGCGAAGCTTCTTCGCCACTTCCTTGCCGGTCTGCTCCCGGCGACTGACTTCCAATGTGACCTCAGCCATGATGCTGACTCCTTCGGGTTTGCTAGCAGAACGCGGTAAATGCCTGAGAACAGGGCATTATTCCCTACATCTCGAACAGCGAGCTGACCGAGTCCTCGTTATGGATGCGCTTGATCGCCTCCGCCAGCAGCGGCGCGATCGACAGCGTCTTGAGCTTGGCGCAGTCGGCTTCCTTTTCCTGGGTGGGGATGCTGTTCGTCGTGACGACCTGGGTCAGGACGGAGCCGTTGATGCGCTGGATGGCCGGGCCGGACAGGACGGCGTGCGTGCAGGCGGCCGAGATCGCGCGGGCCCCCTTCTCGTGCAGGGCCTGGACGGAGTGGATCAGGGTGCCGGCCGTGTCGATGATGTCGTCGACGATGAAGACGTTCCGACCCTCGACCTCGCCGATGATGTGCATGACCTCGGTCTGGTTCTTGGCGAAGCGGCGCTTGTCGATGATGGCCAGCGAGGCGCCCAGACGCTTGGCGTAGGCCCGGGCGCGCTCGACGCCGCCGGCGTCGGGCGAGACGATGGTCAGGTCTTCGAGCTCGAGCGACTTCAGGTAGCCGACGATCACCGGCGCGGCGAAGAGGTGATCGACGGGGATGTTGAAGAAGCCCTGGATCTGGGCGGCGTGCAGGTCGAGGGTGAGCACGCGGTCCGCTCCGGCCTTGCTGATCAGGTCGGCCGCGAGTTTCGCCGTGATCGGCACGCGGGGTTTATCCTTGCGGTCCTGGCGCGCGTAGCCGTAGTACGGCAGCACGGCAGTGATGCGCCGCGCGGAGGAGCGCTTGAAGGCGTCGAGCATGATCAGCAGCTCCATCAGGTGGTCGTTCACCGACGGAGGGCAGGTGGGCTGGATGATGAAGACGTCGGCGCCGCGGACGTTCTCATCGATCTGCACGTAGTGCTCGCCGTCCGAGAAGCTGTAGAGCGTCACATGTCCGGGCGAGGTGCCGCGGATGTTGGCGCAGATCTCCTCGGCGAGCGAGGGATGGGAGCGGCCGGAGAAGACTTTGAGCTCAGCCAAAACGCGGGCGATTATATCGAGGACGAGGGTCGAGTGACGGGTGATGCGTGACGCGCTGCAAGCGGTCCTGGAGACCGTTCCCGATCCCCTCTGGATCGTGGACGGGAGCTTCGCGGTCACACGCTCCAACGGAGCGTTCGCGTCGCTCGCCGCGAAGGGCCTCGACCCGTCGACGCCGTGGTGGCGCGATCTCGCGCGGCGCGTGCTGAACGGGCGCGCGGTGAGCGCGGACCTGCACGTGGTGATCGACGGCGTGGAGCGCACGTTCGCGGTGACGGGCACGCCCGCGGACGGCGACGGCGCGGTGTTCCTCGCGCGCGACGTCACGGACACGAGCCGCGGCGAGCGCGAGGACAACCTGGAGCTGGCGGTCACGCGGATGTTCGAGCCGGAGAAGCCGCTCGAGGAGTCGCTGGAGGACGTGCTGGAGTTCATCTGCGAGTCGGACGGCTGGGACTGCGCGGTGATCTGGCTGGTCGACGCGACGGCGACGGAGCTCGAGCCTGCGGCGCTGTGGGCGCGACGGGGCATGGATGCGTCGAAGTTCCGCGTACGCACGGCGGAGCTGCACTTCCCGCGCGGCCGCGGCGTCCCGGGACGGGCGTGGCAACGCGACGAGGTGGTGTGGGTCGCGGACATCCTCGACGAGTCGGGCGTGGTCCGCGCGGAGGCAGCCGCGCACGCGGGCCTGCACGGCGCGGTAGCCGTGCCGCTGCGGGACGCGGACCGGGTCGTCGGCGTGCTGGAGGTGCTGGCCCGGGCCGTGCGCCCGATGAGCGAGCAGCGCCGCAGGGCCCTGATCCGCGCGGGCGCCTCGCTGGGACGCCTGATCGTCCGCCGGCAACTGCAGCAGCTCATCGAGCGCAAGGGGCTGGAGTGGTCGCTGACGTTCGACGCGATCGAGCTGCCGGTGTTCATCACGCACATGGACGGGACGATCGCGCGGCTGAATCGCGCGGCCCGCGACGTCGTCGGCAGCGGCGGCTTCCGCGACATCCTCGGCCGTCCGATCCGGATGAGCGACGAGGAGCCGTGGAAGACGCTCGACGACACGGTGACGGCGGTGCGCGACAGCCGGACGCCGTGCACGGCCCAACTGAACGCCGCGGACCGGCACTGGGACATCACCGGGAGCTGGTACCGCTCGGCGGCCGACGAAGAGGAGCGGGTGATCGTGGCCATGCGCGACACGACGGACATCGTGCGGCTGCAGGAGTCGGTCCGCCGCGGCGAGCAGCTCGCCGCCCTCGGCGAGCTGGTGGCCGGCGTCGCGCACGAGGTGCGGAATCCGATCTTCGGCATGGGCCTGACGGTGGACGCGCTGCAGGAGCTGCTGCCGAGGAACGACGAGGTGATGGAGCTGTACGGCATCCTGCGGGCGTGGCTGGACCGGCTGAATCGCCTGATGGAAAGCCTGCTGGAGTACGGCAAGACCTGGTCGCTCGACCTGCGCCGCGGGACGATCGACCGCGTCCTCGGCCCGATCGTCGAAGGCTGCCGTCAGATCGCCGGGGAGTCGGCGGTGAAGGTGGAGGCGGAGGTCGCGCCGAACCTGATGATGCTCATGGATTCGAGCCGCCTCTCGCACGCCTTCGAGAACCTGGTCATGAACGCGATCCAGCATTCGAAGCCGGGACAGTGCGTGTCCGTGGTGGCGCGGGACGCGGGCGACGGAATCATCGAGTGCGTCGTCCGCGACGAGGGGCCGGGCTTCAATCCCCTCGACCTGCCCCGCGTCTTTCAGCCGTTCTTCACCAAACGCCGCGGCGGCACGGGACTGGGCCTCTCGATCGTCCAGCGGGTTGTGGATGAGCACGGTGGCACCATCACTGCAACAAATGCCGGGAACGGCGGCGCGGTCCTGACGATGCGCTTCCCCATGTATCGACATGCGAGCTCTCCATGACATCCGCCAGGAAAAGATCCTCATCGTCGACGACGAGGAGCTGATCGTCCTGGCCATGCGCAAGTACTTCGAAGGACTCGGCTACTCGGTCGACTCCGCCTACGAGCTGGAGGAGGCGCAGGCGCTGCTGGCCAACCGGCGCTACGACCTCGTGATCGCCGACCTGCGCCTGACCGGCATCGGCGGCGTCGAGGGGCTGCAGATCGTGTCGGACATCCACCAGCGCTGCTCCGACACCCGCGTGATCCTGCTGAGCGCCTACGGGACGCCGGAGATCGAGAGGGAGTCGTACAACCGCGGCGCCGACGCGTTCCTGCACAAGCCGAAGTCGATGATGGAGATCGCGAACGTCGCCGTGAACCTACTGGAGCATCGGTGAGCGAGTCCGCGCTGAACAAGATCCTGCAGCCGGGCGCGATCACGCCGGTGTATCAGCCCGTGTTCCGGGTGAACGGAGAGCGCGCGAGCATCGAAGGGGTGGAGTGCCTCTCGCGCGGGCCGCGCGGGACGAACTTCGAGTCGGCGGAGGTGCTGTTCGAGTACGTGCGGCTGAAACGCGAGGAGTCGCTGGTCGACCGCGCGTGCATCGCCGCGGCGTTCCGCGGCGCGTCGTCCTTCCCCTCCACCCTCCGCCTCGGCGTGAACGTGCACGCCTCGACGCTGGGCCGCGACCATGGCTTCATCACCTTCCTGCAGGCGACGGCCGCGGCGACGGGGATCGCGCTCGCGCGCATCATCATCGAGATCGTCGAGCACGCGCCGCCCTGGGACAACATCAGCTTCCAGTCCTCGCTCGAGCAACTGCGCCAGCTCGGCATGACCATCGCGCTGGACGACATCGGGCTGGGGCAGTCGAACTTCAAGATGCTGCTCGACGTGCGGCCGGACTACCTGAAGCTCGACCGCTACTTCGTGCAGGGCTGCGCGGACGACCGCCACCGGCGCGCCGTCCTCGGCGCGCTGCGGCAGCTCGCGCGGGACTTCGACGCGGAGATCGTGGCGGAAGGCGTCGAGACTGTTGAGGACTCGAGCACCCTCCAGGGACTCGGCATCACGCTCATGCAGGGGTTCCACTACGCCGAGCCCCTCCCGGCCGAGGCCGCGCGCGAATTCTGCGCGGCGTGATCTGAAGTACGGAGGCAATCGGAGGCTGTCTCAAAACCCGGACCGCCGCCGTCCCGGCGGCTGATGTGGCGGCGTCCCGCGCCGCCACCCCGGGCGGGTGGAGCGCGCCACGTGGCGAGAGGCTCCGGCCTCCCCAGTACGCGGGCGGCGAGACGCCGCCCGATCAGCCGCCGGGACGGCGGCGCTCCCGGGGTTTTGAGACAGCCTCCAATCGCCTCCGCACTCCAGACGATCAGAGCGGCGGCGCCTCCCCGCTCCAGATCACCCACCGCCCCCTCCCCTGTCGTTTCGCCTCGTACAGCGCCTCGTCCGCGCGGCGCTTCAGACTCTCGGGGGTCTCCTCGCCGTTCGCGGCGACCAGTCCCACCGACGTGCTGAACTGGCGCGTGACGCCGTTGAAGCGGAACGGCGTCCGGGCGAGACGGGCGTAGAGCGACTCCAGCATCTTGACCGCGTTCTCCACCGGCGCGCCGGGGAAGAAGACCGCGAACTCGTCGCCGCCGAGGCGGGCCAGGACGTCGGCGGGACCGAGCTCGTTGCGGATCAGGGAGGTGAACGTCCGCAGCGCGGCATCGCCCGCGGCGTGTCCCAGCTCGTCGTTGATCGGCTTGAAGTAGTCGAGGTCGAGCAGCGCCAGCGTCCCTCCCTGCTGCAGGCCGGTCGTGAGCACCTCGTCGAAGTGGCGCGTGTTGAAGACGCCCGTGAGCGCGTCGTGGGTGGCCAGGTGTCGCAGCTCTTCCTCGCTGGCGACGTTGTGGAGCGTGAGGATCATCGACGTCTCCGGCTCGCCGGCGAACCGGAACGGGACCGCCGTCGCGTCGTACGGCTGCGAGGCGATCTCGACGCGCAGCTCGTCGTACCGGTCGAGACGCCGCCACCACCGGTTCTCCTTCTCCGCGCCGTTCTCCACGCTTTCCAGCTTCAGCAGCGGAGTCACGTCCATGCCGAAGTAGAGGTTGCCGAAGACGTCCTCCGCCGCGCGGTTCCCGTACAGGAGCGTCTCGCGCGAGCTGACGATCAGCAGCGGATCGGGCACGGCGTCGAACGCGGCCTTCAGGTAGTGCTGCTCGGTGACGTCTTCGAGGATGAGGTAGACGTACGACGCGCCCTCGTGCTCGACGGCGTAGCAGCGCACGTTCGCCATCCGCGAGATGCCACCGGAGTAGTAAACGGAGTACCAGGCCGTCCCCGAGCCACGCGCGATGAGCTGTTCGATGCGCTCGGGCTGGGAGAAGTCGACCAGCTCGAACAGGTCGCGGGACCCGTGCGCGTTTCCGTCGAGGAACTGCCGGCGGAAGCTGTCGCTCCCGTCGACCACCTTCCGCGACGCGCAGTCGACGAGCACGGACGGCATCGGCGCCGCGCGCAGCACGGACTGGAAGAGGTTCTCCGCACGGCGCTTGGCGCGGCGCGACGCCGCCTGCGCGAGCTCGCGATCCACCGCCACGGCGAGCCGGGTCAGGCGGTGCTTGAGGAGGTAGTCGTGCGCGCCGGCGCGCATGAGCTCCGCCGCCGTCTCCTCGCCGATCGCGCCGGACACGACGATGAACGGCACGTCGAGCCCGCTCAGCCGGAACCGGTCCAGCGCCTCGGGCGCGCTGAAGCGCGGGAGGTGGTAGTCGCTGATGATCGCGTCCCACTCGTTGGCGTACAGCGCCTCTTCGAACTCGTCGCGCGTCTCCACGCGCGTGACCTCCGGCTCGAACCCGCCGCGTTTGAGCTCGAGGAGCAGGTGCGCGGCGTCGAGGTCGGAGTCTTCGAGCAGCAGCAGGCGCAGTTGCTTCGTCACGCCTGCGCCTCCTGGGCGCCGGTCGTGAAGTAGATCGTCGCGCCCTTCCCCACCTCTCCCTCGGCCCACGCGCGCCCGCCGTGGCGCTCGATGATCTTCTGCACGGTCGCCAGGCCGATGCCCGTGCCTTCGAATTCGCGCGTGGAGTGCAGCCGCTGGAACGGGCGGAACATCTTGGCGGCGTGCGACGGGTCGAAGCCCGCGCCGTTGTCGCGGACGTAGTACGCCGCGCCGTTCTGTCCGAACTCGATCCGCGCCTCGGGACGCTCCCGGGTGAACTTCCAGGCGTTGGACATCAGGTTCTCGAGCACGGCGCGCAGCAGTCTCTCGTCGCCTACGGTGCGCACGCCCGGACGGATGTCGAAGCGGACCACGCGGGTCGGGTTCGATTGCTTCAGCGTCTCGGCGACGCTGGCCGCGATGCTGCTGAGGTCCACCGGCTGACGCTGGATCTCCGCGCGCGCGAGCCGGGCCATCTGCAGCAGGCCGTCGATGAGGTCGCGCATCTGCCGGCAGCCTTCATGGATCCAGCCGAAGTACTCCTTCGCCGTCTCGTCGAACTGGTCGCCGTAGTCCATCTCGATGGCCTGCACGAAGCCGTCGATCGAGCCGAGGGGGGCGCGGAGGTCGTGGGAGACGGAGTAGGCGAAGGACTCGAGGTCCTTGTTCACCGCCTCGATCTCCGTCGTGCGGCGGCGGAGCTCGACGTCGCGCTGCTGCATCTGCGCGAGGAGCTCGTTGACCGACTCGCTGAGGCCCGCGTCGCCGGTCACGGCCTCGACCCGCAGCGAGTAGGCCCCCTCGCGCGCCGCCCGGCCGACGACGTCCGCGACCTGTCGCATGGGCGCGTTGACCGCACGGGCGAGAAACATCCCGCCGAGGATGCCGAGGACGAGCGAGGCGGCGACGGCACCGCCGACGAACGTCAGGGCCGAGGAGAGCCGTCGCGCAAGCGGCGCGGCGGTCATCTCCAGACACGTCGTCCCCTCGGGGGTCGTATTGCAGTTCACCTCGGGAGGGAGCAACCGCGAGGCGAGACCGAGGAGCGGCGGCGGCGCGACGTCCTTGCGATCCTCGGACAGCAGCTTGCCCGCGGCATCGTAGGTTTTCGTTGACGCGACGTACTCCGGCGCGCCCGCTGCCGCATCGGCGCGCGCTTCGCGTACGATCATCGCGATCGCGGCGCCACCGGCGATCAGGGATGCGAGGAGTGCTACGCCAGTGACGACGAGGGGAGCCAGCCTGTTCACGGATCGCATGACACGTTTTTTGCAGACGCATCTGCAAGAACTTCGCCTCTGGGTCAAAACGATGGTCACACTGCGCGTCACCGGCACGCTGTTCGGCGTCCTGACCTTGGTCTTCGTCACGGCATGTGCGGATAAGCCGGAAGTCGAGGCGGCCGACGTGCCGCGCCTCGAAGTGCGCGCCGCAGTGGCCACGCCGCAGACCGCGAGCGCGATCGCCGCGGTCGACGGGCGCGTGGCGACGCTGCTCGTGTCCGAGGGATCGGTCGTCCGGCAGGGAGCGCAGATCGCGACCATCACCAACCCCGGGATCGACCGCGACATCGCCTACGCCAAGGCGCAGGTGGCGGTGGCCGAGCAGCGTCTCCGCGAGGCGCGGCGCCCGATCGCCCAGACGCTCATCCTCGGCGACGCCGGCGCCCGCGAGCGCGCCTCGGCGGAGATCCTGAAGAACCGCGAGGCGAAGCGCGACCGCTACCGCCAGCTCTTCGCGTCGCACGACATCTCCAAGCAGGAGCTCGAGGACGCGGAGAACGAGTACGCGGTGGCGCTGCGGGACTGGCTGGTCGAGCGCGAGCGCGCATCGCAGAAGGTCATCGAGACCGACAACAGCATCCTGCAGCTCGAGCTCGACCGCGCGAAGGCGGAGCTGGCGTTCGCGACCGAGCGCCGCACCCTGCTGGAAGTGCGCGCGCCGATCTCCGGCGTGGTGACGCGCGTGGCCGCGCGTCCGGGCGAGACGATCTTCCCGCGCGACCCGGTCGTCGAGATCGCGAACAACGCCACCGTCGAGGTGCGCGGCACGATCGCGCCCGAGCTGCAGCGCTACGTCCGTACCGGCATGCCCGTGGAGGTGAAGGTGATGACCGTCCCGCCGCGGAACTACACGGTCCCGATCAAGAACGTGCTGCCCGGAACGCTGGTCGTCGAGCTGCCCAACCCGGAGGGGGCGCTGACGGCGGGACAGACCGCGGTCATTACGGTGAAATGATGAGACGCGTGACGTCCGTTCTCGCGCTGTCCTTCGCGTTCACCGCAAGCGCGAACGTCACCCTCACCTTCCCGGCCGCGCTGGAGCGCGCGATGCGCACCCGCGCCGGGGCCACGACTTACGCCGATCACGCGGCCATGCTCGACGCGCTGCCGTTCCACACGATGCCGGTCGTGCGGGCGGAGACGTCGTACAGCAGCGCGGAGAACCTGAACCTGCTGTCCGAGAGCGTGGGGCGCTTCGATGCCTTCACCGCGGTGGTCTCGGTCGACTATCCCCTGCTCGACGTGGGCGCGGACCGGCGCCGTGTGGCCGCGCTGCGGGCGGACGCGCAGATCCTCCGCCGCCGCGCGCTGGACGAGGCCGAGGACGTCTTCCGCGAGACGCTGGAAGCGTTCGCGCAGCTCTACACCTCCGAGCGGCGCATCCAGCTCCTGCACGACGGCGCGGCTCGCGCCGCCGAGCTGCGGCAGCGGGCCCGGACGATGCTCGAAGCCGGCGAGATCTCGAACATCACCGCCACGCAGTGGCAGGACCAGGCGCTGGCGACGGAGTCCGCGCTCGTCGACCTCGAGCTGCAGCGCCTCGAAGCGGAGACGCGGCTCAAGCAGCTCACCGGCGATACGTCGACCGAGGGACTGCGCGCGTCGCTCGACCTGGAGGCGGAAGAGCCGTCGCTGAAGCAGATCCGCGTCGAAGAGATCGTCGAGACGGACGCCGCCGTCGCGCGCGCGTCGCTCGTGCAGGAGCGGCAGCGCCTGGCGCTGCAGGAAGCGGTCGCCCAGCGCAGGCCGCAGCTCCTGCTCTCCGCGTTCGGCGGCGTGGCCGCGGTGCCGAGCACGTTCAACTCGAACGCGGACGAAGGGACGTTCGGGATCTACGGCCTGCGCATGACCCTCTCGCTGCCCATGTTCGACCCCGCCGCCGCGCGCCGGCTGGCCGAGGCCCGGCTGCAGCTCGAAGAGGCAGCGCGCGTGCGGACGGTGACCGAGATCGCCACGCGCAACCGCATCGACCTCCTCTGGCTGGCCATGGCCGCCGCCGACAAGCGCATCAAGCTGCTGACCGACGCCGTCGCGGTGGCGAAGGAACGGGAGGAATCGATCACCCGGCTCGTCCTCGCCGGCGTGCGTCCCGAGGCGGACCTGGTCGAAGCCGCGAACGGAGTGGCGCGGCGCGAGAGCGACCTGCTCGCCGTCCGCGTCGACCGGTGGAAACTGCAGCAGCGCGTGAAGTATCTGGGCACAGGGGACAGGGGGCAGGGGACAGGAGCAACCACCGCGTCTCTCCTGCGCCCTGCGCCCTGCGCCCTGCGCCCTCCCTGCTAGCCATGCTCTCGGTCCTCATGACCACCGAGGGGACCTACCCGTACAGCGCGGGCGGGGTGAGCACGTGGTGCGACGCGCTGCTCCGCAACACGCCGGACGTCCGCTGGACGCTCCTGCCGCTGATGATGAACCCGCACGTCGAGCAGAAGTTCGATCCGCCGTCGAACGTGCGGAAGACCGTGCCCGTGCCGCTCTGGGGCATCGAGGAGCCGTCGGAGTTCAGCGGCGACATCCCCTTCGGGCAGCTCTACGACCGCAAGCGGAACACGAGCGCCGAGGTGATCGAGCGCGAGTTCCTCCCGCCGTTCCGCGAGCTCCTCCGCGTCATCTGCGCCGATCCCGCCGACTCCCCCACCCTCGGCCGGGTCTTCGTGACGCTGGAGGACTACTTCCGCAAGTACGACTATAACGAGACGTTCAAGTCGCGGCCGGTGTGGCTCGCGTTCAAGCAGGACGTCGAGGAGTACGCGCAGGCCCTGGCCCTGCGCAATGCCCGGCCCGGCCCCGAGCACCAGCTCCCGACCATCTTCGACCTGACGGAGTGTCTCCGCTGGCTGTACCACTTCCTGATCGTGCTCACCGTGCGCGTCCCGAAGGTGTCGGTGACGCATTCGACGGCGGCCGCGTTCTGTGGGATCCCCTGCATCACGGCGAGGGTGCGGCATCGCACACCGATGATCCTGACCGAGCACGGGGTCTATCTGCGCGAGCAGTACCTGTTCCTCTCGCGCTTCCGGCGGCTGTTCTTCTGCAAGCAGTTCCTGCTCAACCTGATCACCGCCGTGGTGCGCGCGAACTACCACTTCGCGGACGTCGTCGCGCCGGTCTGCCACTACAACACGCGCTGGGAAGTGGCGCACGCGACGCCGCAGGAGAAGATCCGCGTCATCCACAACGGCGTCGATCCCGACTTCTTCTCCGCGTCGCCGAAGCTGCACGGCGATCCGCACGTCGTGGCGACGGC
This sequence comes from Thermoanaerobaculia bacterium, assembly GCA_036375075.1. Lineage (GTDB taxonomy): Bacteria > Acidobacteriota > Thermoanaerobaculia > Gp7-AA8 > Gp7-AA8 > QHVT01. The sequence goes on from DASUSN010000171.1 coordinate 39,256, forward strand.
GCGCATCGATCCGCTGAAGGACATCGAGACGCTGTTGCGCGTGGCGGCGCACCTGAAGGTGACGCATCCGCGGGTGAAGTTCACGGTGCACGGCGCGGTCGCGGACGAGCCGTACTACCGGCGCTGCCTGGCCCTCCGCCATCATCTGGGCGTGGAGGACACCGTGACCCTCGGCTCGGCGACGACGGATGTGGTGGGGGCGTATCGCGACGCGGATGTGGTGTTGTTGACGAGCATCTCGGAGGCGTTCCCGTACTCGGTGATCGAGGCGATGTCGTGCGAGAAGGCCGTGGTGGCCAGCGACGTCGGCGGAGTTGGTGAGGCGCTGGAGGGGTGTGGTGTGCTGGTCAAGCCGCGGGACGACGAGCGGTTCGCGGTGGAGGTGGCGAAGCTGCTGGACGATCCGCACCTGCGGTTGCGCCTCGGCGCGAAGGCGCGGGCACGGGTGATGGAGGACTTCCGGCTGGATCACACGATCGGCAAGTACCTGGAGCTTTACCGGGGGCTGGCGGCATGAGGGGAGTCGCAAAGTCTCAAAGTCTCAAAGTCTCAGAGAGTGAGGCGGTCCCTTTCTTTGAGACTTTGAGACTTTGCGACTTTGCGACTCCCTTCCCCAAGACGAGGAAGGCACGATGACCGCCGAGCTGGTCGCGCACCACGCCGCGCACGAGCTGGGGCAGCAGGTCATCGACCTGATCGGCATTCCCAAGGACGAATGGGAGATCGCCGCGCAGCTCGAGGTCATGGGGCTGCGCGACTCCGACGCCCGCACGGACTACGGCGCGCGCGATCTCTTCGACCTCGCCGCGCGGATCCACCTCGACTACCAGAACGGCCGCTATCGCTGGACGATGGAGGGCGAAGACCCGCGCGACGTCGCGCCGGTGCGGCGGTTCCTGAAGAACTACTTCGTCGGCCTCACCTTCTCCCTGCCGATGGCGCTGCAGGCCGTGACGATGCTGGTGTGGGGGTACGGGGTCTGGGGCGCCATCGAGATGGATCTGCGCACCGGCAGCGCCATCGCCCTCGGATTCATCGCCAGCTACATCGTCACGGGCGGGTTCATGCAGACCATCGTCCGCCGCGGGCTCTTCTACCTCTATCAGGAAGAGCCGGACCTCGCGCGCTGGACGGCGTTGCGCTCGTGGTCGATGTCCGTGCGGGTCGTGCTCGCGCTGCTCGTACCGGCGCTGCTGATGAACGCGCTCTTTTCCCTCATGCCGTGGCCGATCGTCTGGACGGCCGTGGCGTATTACGTGGCGCTGTCCATCCTGTGGCTGAACTGGGCCCTGCTGTATCTCGTGCGCAAGACCTATTTGTTCCTGCTGACGACGGCGGTGGCGCTGGCGGTGGTGCTCCTCGCCGCGAAGGGGTTCCAGGCCACGCCGATCGCCGCCAACGCCATCGGCCTCCTGGTCGCCGACACCCTGAGCTTCGGCCTGGCGCTATGGAACCTGAACCGGGTCTCGGCGCGGCGGCCGGTCGTCAATCCGCCGCGGCTGACGATCCTGGTCTACAGCACCTCGCGCTTTTTCCTCTACGGTCTGCTGTACAACACCTTCCTCTTCGCCGACCGCATCATCGCCTGGACGTCGGCCACGGGACGCGAGGACTTCCCGCCCTACGGCTTCTGGCTGAACGTGCGCTACGAGCTGGGGATGGACCTCGCGCTGATCGTGGTCATGCTCCTCAGCGGCATCGTGGAGCACGCGACCCGGCGGTTCTCCGAGGAGCTGGTGCCAGGGGAGAAGCTGGTGAAGAGCATCGAGACGGGCGGATTTCTCGACGCCGCCCGCCGGGACCACCGCACGCGGTTCGTGATGCTCGCGGGAGCGTCGCTCGTGGCGGTGGCGATCGCGGTCGCGGTCGCCCTGCTGCTGCGGCAGATGCCGTCGCTGCCCATCCATCAGGCGCTGCTCACGTCGACGGCCACGAACGTCTTCATCGTGGCCACGATCTCGTACGTGATCTTCATGTTCGCGCTGCAGAACATCCTCATGCTGCTGACGCTGTCGCGCGTGGAGCTGGTCGTGCGCGCGGTGGGCATCGCCCTGGCGGCGAACGTGGCGGTGGGGTTCGTGTGCAGCCGGGCCATTCATTATTCGACCGCGGTCTTCGGCCTGTTGACGGGCGCGATCGCGCTCGCTTTCCTGACCAGCCGCGCGATGCGCGCGGTCCTGGGCGAGCTGGATTACCACTACTACGCGGCTTACTGACATAGGCGGCTTACTGACATGTACGCGCTTCTGGGCATCGACGCGGTCCTGCGCATCACGGCGGCGCTGCTGTTCCTGTTCGTCGCCGTGCCCGCGCTGGCCCGCCGCCGCCCCGCGGAGCTGGACCGGATGGAGTGGTTCTGGTGGTGTAGCGCGGCCGGGGTGACGGCGCTGACGGTCGCCGGCCAGATGCTGGCGCTCCTCAACGTCTTCTCCGGGGCGACGCTGCTGCTCGCGATCGGCGCGTTGATCGTGATCGTCCGCGCGCGGATGAGCGGGCGCACGCCCGCGGCGGTCCTGCGCGACTGGTACCGCACGGCCGTGCTCGTGTCGCTGCACACGCTGGAACGGCGGATCAACGTCCGCCGCCGTCTCCGCCGCGCATGGCGGCGCCTGCGGGAGGCACTCGCGCGCGTCGGCACGCGGACGCGCGTGCAGGTCGCCGCCTGGACCGCGCTGATCGTGGTGGCCGCGGCGTTCCGCCTCTACCGCCCCTTCGCCACAGCCAACCTCGGCTTCTCCGACACCTACGTGCACCTCTATCTGGTCCGCCTGCTCGAGCAGGGACGCCAGGTCGATCCGGCGTGGGGCCCGTATCCGCGGGGCATGCACTTCCTGCTGCTGGCAATCCGCGACCTGACGAACATCGACCCGATCCTGTTGATGAATTTCTTCGGCGCGGCCGTGGGCGTGCTGATGACGCTCGCGGTTGCGGACGCGGCCCGGCGTCTGGCCGGGAGCCTGACCGCGGGGATCGTCGCCGGCGCGCTGTTCGCCACCATGATCGGCGGCGGCTCGCAGTACTTCCTCCTCGGCGGCAGCATCGCCACGGACAACGTCCAGGAGGCGCGGCAGTTCGTCGCCCTGCCCTACGACGCCGTTCCCGAGACCAGGGCCGAGTTCGACGTGCTGCTGACGGTCTTCCAGCGCCAGACCGCCACCTTGCCGCAGGAGCTGGCGATCGTGTTCCTCTTCCCGGCGGTGATGTTCCTGATCAATGTAGGGCGGGGCTTCCGGAGTTCCTCGGGGTTCCTCGGAGTTCCTCGGAGTTCCTCGGCCGGGGATCCCCGAGGAACTCCGAGGAACTCCGAGGAACTCCGAGGAACTCGAGAGCCACGCCTTACATACTCTTTAACGGGGTATCTCTTCTGTACCGCCGCCATCTCCGCCGTACACCCCGGCGTCGTCGTTCCGCTCGTGCTGCTCTCGCTGGTCACGGTCGTCGCCGCGCGGGCGAGCTTCAAGGCCGCCGCGCTGACCGGCGCCGCCGGGGTGCTCCTCGGGTCGACGTGGATGCTCGCCTTCATCGTCTATCCGCGCGTCGCTACGGCGGGCGAGAACAGCGCGGGCTCGGCGGCGGCGTACTACTTCCCGTTCCTGCGGCAGGGGGATGTGGCGCGCATCGTCACGTGGGTGGCGGTCACGCCGTTCCTCCTGGCCTGCCTCGCGATCGCCGTCGCCCTGCTCGTGCGCGCGTACAGCAGTGAGAACCGGACCGGGTATCTGTGGACGTCGCTGGCGGTGCTCGTCTTCACGTACACCCACGTCGCCTCCCGCTTCGGACTGCCCGAGCTCGTGGAGACCCGCCGCAACGCGGCGTGGCTGGCCATGTCCCTGGCCATCCTCCTGGGCGTCGCGGCCGCGGAGCTGATGCGCATCAAGGTCGCGAAAGCAGCGATGCTCGTCGTGGCGGCCCTCTGGCTCTGGCGCATCCCCGGCACCGCGCCGCACCAGCAGTTGATCAACTACTCCGGCTACGGAGGCACCGCGTACGCCGTGCTGTCCATCGAGCGGGAGCTCGAGCCGTTCACCTGGACGATCGTCACCTACGGCCAGGAGTTCCCGATGGTGCTCAACAAGGGCTTCCATCTGACGGCCGTCGATTTCCTGGACCGCTACGACCCCACCGACCCGCGTCTGAGCATCCCCACGCCCTACGTGTTCATCGCCGTGGAAAAGAACCCGCATCCGTTCGAGATCAACACCTGGGCCGCGCGGTTCTCCCGCGAGGACATCCAGCGCCGGCTGCAGACCTGGTGCGACCTGTACCGGCTCAGCCACCGCGACATGCGCATCTACCGCGACGACGAAAACGTGCGCGTCTACATGATTCGTCGTAATCTCGAAGCCAGCTCCCTATGACGACGACTCGACTGACCCTGCGCAAACGCCCCGAGGTGCACGTGGCCGCGGTGATTCCCGCGTTCAACGTCGCGGCGGAGCTGGGAGACGTGTTGCGGCAGATGCCGATGGTCTTCAAGACCGTCATCGTGGTCGACGACGGCTCCCGGGATACGACCGCCGCCGTGGTGGAGCGCTACGCGCAGCTCGATCCCCGCATCCTGCTGCTGCGCCACGAGAGCAACCAGGGCGTCGGCGCCGCGGTGATCACAGGCTTCGCGAAAGCGCTGGAGTCCGGTGCCGACATCGTCGTGAAGATCGACGGCGACGGCCAGATGCCGCTGTGGCTCGTGCCGAACCTGGTGCAGCCGCTCATCGACGGCGTGGCCGACTACACCAAGGGAAACCGCTTCCGCGACTTCGGGGCCGTGCGCGCGATGCCGTTCGTCCGGCGCGTCGGCAACGTGATCCTCAGCTTCCTGTCGAAAGCCGCAACCGGCTACTGGCAGTGCTTCGACCCGACCAACGGCTTCGTGGCCATCCGCGCGGACGTCCTCTCGCAACTGCCGCTCAAGAGGATCGACCCGACCTACTTCTTCGAGACCTCGATGCTCAGCCACCTGTACGTGCTGGGCGCGGTGGTGAAGGAAGTGCCGATGCCGGCGCGCTACGCGGGCGAGACGTCGAGCCTGTCCATCACGCGCGTCGTGCGGCAGTTCCCGGGAAAGCTCTTCGCGTCGCTGCTGCGGCGGCTGGTCCTCAAGAACTTCGTCTACGACTTCAACATGGAGTCGTTCCACATCCTCACCGGACTGCCGCTCCTCCTCGCGGGGCTGCTCTACGGCGGCTATCACTGGTGGTGGTACTCGAGCCGGAACCTCGTCGCGCCCTCCGGGACGGTCGTGCTCTCCGCGCTGCTGATCATGCTCGGGATGCAGCTCCTGATCTCCGCGGTCAACCTCGACCTGCAGAGCGTGCCGCGCGAGCCGATCAACGGCGGAGCGATCCGCTCGGCGGCGGCGGAAGAAGAGTCGATGTCCTCGCGGGCATAATGGGGAGACAGGCTTCGTCAGCTGTGGAGTGCCTCTGCGCCGGAGGCGCAACAGAAGGTAGCCGGTGGCAAGCGCGGAGCGCGCAGCCACCGGACCAGGGTCGCCCCATTTCGGCCCCGGAGGGGTCGCAGAAGGCCCTCTGGCGCCCCTACCGGGGCGCACAATCCTTCGCGGTCCTGCCCGGTGGCTGCGCCGCTTCACGGCTTGCCACCGGCTACCTTCTTCTGGTCCCTCCGGGACATGGGTCATTAGCAGCGTGCACGTATCGTCAACGTCCAACCAGGGAAACCTGAACGAATCGGCGCGCGTGCTTCTCGAAATCCGGCCACGCGACGCCGAAACGGCGCTCGTAGAGCAATGGGCCCTCGTGCGGTCTCTGCGTGAGCCGGGTGACGTCGACGGGCCGCGTCCACTCCCGCCGCTCGAGGAGCAGACGGAGGATGGCCGTCGGCAGGAGACCGAGCCAGGTCGTGCGCTGCGAGCGATAGAAGCGGCAGAGCGACAGGATGCGCAGCGCGTCGCCGAAGCCGATGCGCCGCCCGGTCCACGCTTTCCCCGTGCGCAACGGCGCGAGCGTCTGGAACGAGAGCAGCCGGTGGCGGCGATAGAGCGGCAGCTCGAAGGTCCGCTCGAGCAGACCCCGCCGCGCGGCGAAGGCCACGGCGACGAGATGCGCCGCGTCGTGATCCTGATGTCCGCCCTCCCACGCCAGGCACCACACCTCGTCCACCGTCTCCGGCACGCGCGACTCGAGCAGCGCCAGCGCGCGATCGAGCTGCTCGACCAGCGCGCCGTCGGGGATGCGCTCCTCCGAGCCGGCGAAGTGGATGCGGGCGAGGTCGGCGCCGAGGTGCCGGAGGACGCGGCGGCTTTCCTCGTCGCGAATGGCAGACGGCGCGCCGCGCCCTTCGCCGTTCGTGAGATAGACGCACGTGATCGTGGCGCCGGAGCGCACGAGATACGCGATCCGCGCCGCCGCGGCGATCTCGTCATCCTGATGGGCGAAGACGAAGAGAGCGTGCATCACAGATGGTCGGTATCGGCCCAGGTGAGCGCCCAGCGCGCGCGGTCCGCGCGGATGCGCGAGTCGAAGGCATTCACCAGAAAGCGGAAGCGGTACGGCGACGGGAGGAAGCCGGAGCGGAGCAGCGACGGGAGAAGCGGGTGCCGCCAGGTGATCAGGGCGGCGGCGAGCCGCGCTTTCGTCGGCGGCAGGATGGGTCTCGCCATGAGATCGACGATCGCCAGCGTCGGCTGGCCTTTGAGGGTGGTCTCACGGAACACGCAGGTTTCGTTGGCCACGTAGTAGGGCGCGGCGAATCTGTGCGGGTCTCTTTTCGCGTGCGCAGTTCCTCTTAGTTCCTCGGGTTCCTCGGAGCTCCTCGGAGCTCCTCGGAGTGGGCCCCCCGAGGCACTCCGAGGAACCCCGAGGAACCCCGAGGAACCGGCCGGGCGGAGGAGCAGCCTGATGAACACCGGTGCCCGCAACACCGGCTGCCACCCGGTGGCGATCATGGAGCTCAGCACGGCCGGGCGGATCTGCCAGGCGGTGCTGAGGGCGTACTGGTCGCGGATCGCGTCGCGGGCGAAGGCGGCCACGCGGCGGAAGAGTCCCTGCTTGCGGTACGCGGGATCGGTCATCGCGTCGACGGCGAGCGCGCCCGCGTACTCCTTGCCGCCGATGACGTAAGTCTGCGGGATGAACCCCAGGTGGGCGACTGGCATCCCCTCCTCCTCCGCGATGAACATCCGCACCGCCCGCGGCTTGTCGACGTCGTCCTCGGGGAAGCAGCGCCGGCGCAATTCGAGGATCGCGAAGGTATCCGCGACCGTGGCCTCACGAAACCCGATCACCGGGTCTTCCTCACGATGCGCGCGCGGCGGGTCGACGGGTCGTAGGCGACGGAGCCGTGCTCGAAGGAGCGCCGGGTCGGGCCGCCCGACAGCGGCTTGCCGAAGTCGAACACGAGCAGGTCGTGCTGGACCGTCGCCGCGACGTCCCGCAATGCGACGACCGGCTGGGCGTCGAACAGGCGGGCGATGGCGACGATCTCCTCGATCAGCGCCTCGTCCTCCACGTAATTGATGTGCGCGAACTTCACCCGCGGGAACTTCTTCCGCGCCGGCTCGATCAGGTTGCGCATCAGGAAGGCGATGCTGTTCCAGGGATCGCGCGCGTCGTTCCACGGCCGGAGCACGAATTTCCCGTCGCGCGGATGCGTGATCAGGCTCTCGCTCACGTCCCAGTCCACGTACGGCAGCACGTCGTCCGCGCGGCGGTAGCCCTGGTTCGTGACGATGAGCCCTCCGCGCAGCTCCCCGCGCAGCGTCTCGAGGAAACGCGCGAAGGCCGCGTCGTACGACTGGTCGGGATGACGCCGCCGGAACTCGGCCAGCGCCTCCGGGTGGACGCTCTCCGAGGTCGTGGTGTCGAGGAAGATGCCGTCGTAGCGCAGCGCGCGCAGACGGCGGGCCAGCACCACCGCGCGGTCCCGCTGATGCTCGCGCGTGGCGGGATCGTAGTAGTACGCGTCCGCCCCGGCGGCGCCCAGGTGCCCGCGGAGCGGCGTGGCGTTGAGCGCGGCGCCCGCCGGCAACCGCCCGTGCCACAGCGTCGCCAGCGACGCGTACCAGGCCACCGCCCATTCGTAGAGCACCAGACGCGTGCCCGCGCGGTGCAGGGCGTCGATCTGCTCGAGAGGCAGCGGATCGTGCGTGACCAGCACGTCGAAGCGCGAGTACCACTCCAGCTCCCGCGGCGTCAGCGGCGTCGCGTAGTGAAACGCGATGCCTCCCCGCGCTTCGGCGTCCGCAGAGGCGATCGTAAGGAAAGCCGTAATCGTCACGATGAACCGCAGATAGGGCATACCGCCTGCATTCTCCACGCCTGACTCCGGTATGCACACCACACCATCGACTCCCCGCTCTGCGGAACGCCTCAGCGCACTGGCCCGTGTTGCGGAATTACTGCGCACCTCGCGTCCCACGCGGGACACGTTGCACAGCGTACTGGCCGTGATGCCGGAGCTCATCCCGGCCCAAGGCTACGCGATCTGGCGCTACGACACACGCGCCGCGGAGTGGCACATCCTCGCCAGCGCGGGCCTCTCCCGCGACTACATCAGCCACACCGTCCCCGAGCGTCCCGACATCCAGCGTCTCCTCAAAGACCCGTTCGCGATCCCGGACGTCTACGCCTGGCCGCTCGCCGCGGACCGCCTCGCGTTCTACGAGACCGAGGGCATCTGCGCGATGTACGTGCTCCCGCTGCACTTCGCGGGCGAGGCGTCCGGCTCGCTGGTCTGCTACTTCCGCGAAGCGCGCGAGGTGTCGGCCGAGGAAGAACAGATCGCCCGCGTGCTGGCCGACATCGTCTCCGCCGCGATCTCCGAACGGAAATTCGAACGGCTGGCCGACGCCGCGCGCGTGGTGTCCGCGGAGCTCGACGTGCACCGGCTCGTCCAGGTCGTGACCGACGCCGCCACGGAGATGTCGAACGCGCAGTTCGGCGCGTTCTTCTACAACGTGGTCGACCGCGGGGGCGAGTCGTACACGCTCTATACGATCTCCGGCGTGCCGCGCGAGAAGTTCTCGCAGTTCCCGATGCCGCGCAACACGGAGGTCTTCGCGCCGACCTTCAACGGCACGGCCACCGTCCGCAGCGCGGACATCCGCAAAGACCCGCGCTATGGGAAGAACGCGCCGTATCACGGCATGCCCAAGGGCCATCTCCCGGTGGTCAGCTACCTCGCCGTCCCGGTCGTCTCCCGCTCGGGCGAAGTCCTGGGCGGGCTGTTCTTCGGCCACAGCGAGGAAGGCGTCTTCACGGAGAACGAGGAGCAGATCGTCGAAGCGCTTGCCGGGCAGGCCGCGGTCGGCATCGACAACGCCCGCCTGTACGACGCGCTGACTCACAGCGAGGCGCGGTACAAGTCCCTGGTCCTGGCCTCGCCGAACCGCCAGGCCATCTGGACGACCGCTCCCGACGGCCGCATCACCGAGGACCTGTCGCAATGGCGGGAGCTCACGGGACAGAGTTTCGAACAGATGCGCGACTTCGGGTGGCTGAATGCCCTGCATCGCGACGATCGCCAGCGCGCCGCCGACGCGTGGAAGGAGGCGGTCGAGACAGGCGAGTCTTTCCATACGCGCTACCGTCTCTGCACTCGTGACGGCGGGTACCGCTGGTTCGAATCGCGTGGCGTACCCGTCCTGCATGCCAACGGGTCGATCGTGGAATGGGTCGGGACGGCCGTGGACGTCCACGATCAGAAAATCGCCGAAGACCACCTGCGGCTCCTGGCCGAGGCAAGCGACCTGCTGGCGTCGTCACTCGATTACGAGACGACGCTCAAGACCATCGCCCAGCTCGCGGTCGGTGCGTTCGCGGACTGGTGCGCCGTGGACATCGTCGATGAGGACGGTGTGGGCTATCACCGCCTGGCGGTGGCGCACGTCGATCCGGCGAAGGTGCAGCTCGCGCACGAAGTGCAGGAGCGCTATCCCCCCAAGACCGACGCCGTGGCCCGCGTCATCGCGTCCGGAAAGACGGAGTGGCTGGCGGAGATCCCGGATTCGATGATCGAGGCGGCGGCGTACGACGACGAGCACCTGCAGATCCTGCGCGACATCGGGCTGCTGTCGTACATCCTCGTTCCGCTGGTCTCGCACGGCCGGGTCCTCGGCACGCTGACGCTGGTGACGTCCCCGGAATCGGGACGCCGGTTCGGCGAAGCGGACGTGCGGCTGGCCGAGGAGCTCGCGCGCCGGGCCGCGGTGGCGATCGAGAACGCGAAGCTGTTCCGCGCCGCGAACGACGCGAATCGCGCCAAGGACGAGTTCCTGGCCACCCTCTCGCACGAGCTGCGCACCCCGATGACGGCGGTGGTCGGCTGGGCGCGCATGATGAAGATGGGCCTGGGCGAGGCCGAGACCCGCGAGGCGATCGACTCGATCGAGAAGAGCGCGACGGTGCAGATGCAGCTCATCGAGGACATCCTGGACATGTCGCGGATCATGGCCGGGAAGATGGCCATGGAGCCGTCGCCCGTCGATCTGCGGACCATCACCGAGGCGGCGCTGTCGGCGGTGCGGCCGACGGCGGAGGTCAAGGGCATCGAGATCCTCACCAGTTTCCCGCCGCAGCTTCCCTTCGTCCTCGGCGACGGCAATCGCCTGCAGCAGGTCATCTGGAACCTGCTGGCGAACGCGATCAAGTTCACCGGCCGGAACGGCTCGATCCTCGTGCGGATCACGCGCGGCGAGAAGACGGTGACGGCGATGGTGCGCGACACCGGTACGGGGATCGACCCGGCGTTCCTGCCGCACGTGTTCGAGCGCTTCCGCCAGCAGGACAGCTCGACGACGCGCGCGCACGGCGGGATCGGCATCGGCCTGGCCATCGCGCGCTATCTCGTGGAGATGCACGGCGGGACGATCAGCGCCGAAAGCGAAGGCCTCGGCCGCGGCGCGACGTTCCGGGTCGAGCTGCCGGTGATGGAAGCGCGGACCAGCGCGCCGGCCGCCGGTACGCTGTCCCCCGCCCCGGCGGCCGGCGACAACACGCTGCCGTCGCTCCACGGCCTTTCGGTGCTGATCATCGACGACGAGTCGATGACCCGTGAGGTGATCGCCGTGATGCTCCGCCGCTGCCGCGCGTCGGTGGCGGTGGCGGCATCCGCGGCCGAAGGCCACGCGCGCGTGGCGGAGCGCCGTCCTGACGTGATCGTCTGCGACATCGCCATGCCGGATGAGGACGGCTACGCGTTCCTGCGCCAGCTCCGGAGCGCCGGCGGCCCCCGCATCCCCGTCCTCGCCCTGACGGCCTTCGGCCGCCCCGACGACCGCAACCGCGCTCTGGAAGCAGGGTTCGACGCCTATCTGAAGAAACCGGTGGACCCGGTGACGCTCGCGAATACGGTCAAAGAGGTGAGCGGGCGATGACCCCGCCCGCCCGCCCGGTTCCTCGGAGTTCCTCGGAGTTCCTCGGAGCTCCTCGGGGAAGATGGCCGGCCCGGAAGCTCCAAGCCCCCGAGGAACCCAAGGCCCCCGAGGAACCCGAGGAACTCCGAGGAACCCGAGGAACCGTCCTTACACCTTCTCCATCACCGCCGCCACCACCTGGCGCAGGTCGCGCACTTCGAACGGCTTCTGCAGCACCACGCGTACGAGCCTCGGGTCGAGGTGCTCCGCGGCGTCGCCGACGGCGGAGATGACGATGACCGGCGTGTCGATGTGCTGCTCGTTCATGAACGCGATCACGCCGCGGCCGTCGAGGCGGGGCATCATCAGGTCGAGCAGCACGACGGAGTACTGCCGCTCGCGCAGCATCCCCGTGGCGCGCTCGCCGTCCTCGGCGATGTCGGCGGAAACGCCGTCGCGCTCCAGCAGCACACGCAGGATCTGCCGTACCGCGGGGTCGTCGTCGACGATCAGGACGCGCTTCACTTCCATCAAGCCACTGCAGGATAGCGGAACGCGCGCAGCCACGCCGCAACGGCGTGCGCCGGCATCGGCTTCGCGAACAGGTATCCCTGCATCCCGTCGCAACGCTGCCGCTCGACGAGCGCGCGGTCTTCCGCCGTCTCGATGCCCTCGGCGATGACGTACAGGCCGAGGCTGTGGCCGAGCTGCACGATGGACGCGAAGATCGCCGCATCGGCCTCGTCGCTCTGCACGTCGCGCAGGAACTCGCGATCGATCTTCAGCGTCGTCAGCGGAAGGCGCTTCAGGTACACCAGCGACGACTGCCCCGTGCCGAAATCGTCGACGGCGATGCCCACGCCGAGGGTGCGGAGCTGATCGAGGACGCTCAGCGTCCACTCCAGGTTCTGCAGCGCGGCGCCCTCCGTGATCTCCAGCTCCAGGTCCGCAGGCGCCAGACCGTTCATCTGCAGGGTGTCGTGCACGAAGTGGATGAAGTGCGGCTGCGCGAGCTGGTGCGGCGACAGGTTCACCGCCATGTGGAAGTCGCGCAGGCCCTGCGTCCGCCACTCCCGCAACTGCGCGCACGCGGTGCGCAGGATCCAGTCGCCCATCGGCAGGATCAGCCGCGTCTCCTCCGCGAGCCGGATGAACTCCGCGGGATTCACGGTCCCGTGCCCCGGACGGTTCCAGCGCACCAGCGCCTCGAACCCGCGGACCGTGCGCGTCTCCCGGTCGCACACCGGCTGGTACACCAGGGTCAGCTCGTCCCGGTCCAGCGCGCGATGGAGGCTCAGCTCCAGCTCGAGCCGCTCCGTGTAGCGGCGATTCATCGACGAGGCGAAGAGCTGCACCGTGTTGCGGCCGGTGTCCTTGGAGCGGTATAGCGCCGCGTCCGCGTGCTTGAGCAGCGTCTCGACGTCCGTCCCGTCCGAGGGGAACAGGCTGATGCCCGCGCTCGCGGTGACGTGCAGCTCGTGTCCTTCCACGACGATCGGCTCCCGCAGCGCGCCGATGAGCTTCCGCCCGACGATGCCCGCATCCTCGGCCCGCGCCATCTCCGGAAGGATCACCGCGAACTCGTCGCCGCCGAGGCGGGCGATCGTGTCGTCGGGGCGCAAGACGTCGCGCAGCCGGCGCGACACCACCTGCAGCAGCCGGTCGCCGATGGTATGCCCCAGCGTGTCGTTCACGACCTTGAAGCGATCGAGGTCGACGTACATCACCGCCACGCCCGCGTTGCGGCGCCGCGCCTGCTCGATGGCCTGCTCGAGGCGGTCGTGGAACAGGAACCGGTTCGGGAGATCGGTCAGCGTGTCGCGATACGCCAGATGCTGCAGCGTCTCCTCCGACAGCTTCCGCTGCGTGACGTCGCGGTAGTTGACCACGATCGCCCGCACGCTGCGGTTGAACAGCAGGTTCTTGTACGTCCCCTCGATCCACCGCCACTCGCCGCTCGCGTGACGCAGCCGCAGCTCGCTCGAGAGCACCCCGTTGTCCGTCCCCTGCAACGTGCGCAGGTTCCGCCGCGCCCCCTCGACGTCGTCCGGGTGCACCAGCTCGAACAGGTTCGTGCCCGTCAGATCGCCGGAGTAGCCGAGGATGCGGGTCGTCGACGGGCCGGTGTAGAGGAATTGCCCGTGCGCGTCGACGAGGGCGATGCCCTCCGCGGAGTTCTCGACCAGCGCGCGGAAGCGGTCCTCCGACTTCGTCCGCGCTTCCTCCGCCTGCCGCCGCGCCTCCTCCGTGCCCGCGTTCAGAATCACCGCCCCCGCCAGGTCCGCCACCGCCTTCAGGAAATCGATCTCATCCGAGGCGAACGTCCGGTCCTGGTCGCTGTAGACCGTCAGCAGGCCGAACGGCCGCGGACGTCCCGGGATGGGGATGCAGATGCCCGCCTCGATCCCGTGCAGGTCCCGCAGATGGTCGCGATTCACGCGCGCATCCGCGATCCGGTTGCGGAAAACGGTAGGGGTGCCGAGGGTGAGGGTGCAGAGGAGCAGCGGCTTGTGCTCGAACGCCGCGTCGCTGCAACCGCTGAACGTGGGGTTGCTGCCGACGCCGAACCGCAGGCCCAGCGACGTTCCGTCGCTTTCGGCCTGGACGATGCTGACGTACGACGCGCCGAGGGCCCACTCCACCACCGCGCAGGTCTGGCCGACGAGCAGGCCGACCTCCGCGCGTGTCAGCGCCGCCTGACCGAGCTCCGCGAGTGCGGCTTGCTGTCGTGTGAGCCGCGCGATCTCCTCGCGGGCGGACGAAACCCCTTGCTGTTGGATCGCCACCTCTGGTCCCGTCGCACCCGACTGCAATCCCGCTACCATGAGGCCATGCAACCAGCACCGCCCCCGCAGGCTCCCAGACCCACGCCGCCCCCGCCGCCGCGCGGCAATGCCTTCCGCCGTTTCCTGATCGTCGCCTTCCTGATCGGCGCGGCGTTCCTCGGCGGATACATTCCGCAGCGGCTGGACGCGGGCCGCCTGCGCGCGGAGCTGGACCGCACCGACCTCCAGCTCCGGCTCGCCCACGCCCACCGCCTCCTCGGCGTCGCCAGCCAGGAGGCGCAACGCAGCAACTACGCGAGCGCCGCGCAAGCCGCGGCCCGGTTCTTCGACGAAGCGGCCACCCTGGCGCGCGTGGATGCCTTCGAGAACGAGCAACGGACGCGCGTGGCGCTTCTCGCGTACACGTCACAACGGGACGAGGTGATGTCGCTCCTCAGCGCGGGAGACCCGACGGTGCGCGACAGGCTGGCGGGCCTGTTCCTGACCATGAACGGAGTGATCGAACGGCGGGAAGCGCCGGCAGAGTAACCAGCACGTTGCCGTAACCCTGTCATCCCGAGCGTAGCGAGGGACCTGGGTGGGCGGGGCGCGAGGCACGTGTTTTCGCGCCCCGCCCACTCAGGTCCCTCGCTCGACGCTCGGGATGACAGGTGATGGCATCTGCGCCGCGTTTGGAGTGCGGAGGCCAATCGCCTCCGCTTTCGTATTCGGTTCCCTCAGCGCGTGAGGCGCGCGAATACGAAAGCGGAGGCGGCTGCCTCCGCACTCCAAACACGACACCGCCGCGGAGCGCCGGCTTTCAGCCGGCCGCTACGCCGGCTTCCAGCCGGCAGGATTTCTCGCGAGAAACGCGGGCCGCCTGGAAGGCGGCGGAGCGGCCGGCTGGAAGCCGGCGCTCCGCGGTTCCGCGGGCGACCCCCGTCGTTCTCCAAGCCCCTGCCAACCGTCAACTGCGCACTGTCAACTCACGCGGGCACGCCTTCTGCTCTGCCCGCCAGCGTGGAGATTCGCAAGATCTCGGCGGCGACCGCGTTCCGGACCGCGTTGATCGTTTTCGGCGTGCTGATCGCGCTGCGCTTCCTCTGGATCGCGCACGCCATCTTCATCGTCACGTTCCTCGGCATTCTCCTGGGACTGGCCGTCAGCCGCGCCGTAGACTGGCTCGAGAAGCTGCACGTCAAACGCGGGATCGGCGCGCCGCTGGTCATCGCGACGGCGCTCGCGTTGATGGTCGGTCTGGGCGCGCTCCTCGCCCCGTCGCTGCGTAACCAGGTGCGGCAGATCCAGACCGATCTCCCGAAGCTCGTGGACCAGGCCGACCGGTGGCTGCAGAAGACTCCCGCGAAATCCCTGGTCCAGTCGCCACAACAGCAACCCCAACAACAACAACCCCAACAACAGAAACAACAACAAGAACAACAACAAGGCGGCCTCCGCTCCCAGCTCGGCAAGGAGTTCCGCGGCTCGTTCCAGTTCCTCTTCCCCATCGTCTCCTCGGTCTTCGGCGCGGTGGGAGGGCTGGTGCTCGTGATCTTCATCGCCATGTACATCGCCGCCTCGCCCGGGCTGTACCGCGAGGGCGTGCTGCACCTCGTGCCTCACAACCGGCGGCAGCGTGCCGAGGAGGTGGTGGAGACGCTGGGGAAGACGTTGCGGCAGTGGCTGGTGGCGCGGCTCATCGCCATGGTGCTGATCGGCACCATCACCGGCGTCGCGCTGGCCCTGCTCAAGGTCAAAGGCGCGGCGGCCCTAGGCGTCCTGGCCGGCCTGCTCGAGTTCGTCCCGTTCTTCGGGCCGATCGCCAGTGCCGTTCCGGCGATCGGAGTGGCGCTGCTCGACTCGCCGCAGAAGGCGCTGTACGTGGTGATCCTCTACATCGTCATGCAGCAGTTGGAGGGGAACGTCATCACCCCCCTGCTGCTCGAGAAGCGCCTGGACATCCCGCCCGTCCTCACCGTCGTCACCGTGGCCGCGCTGGGGATCGTCTTCGGCGTCATCGGCATGCTCATCGCCGAGCCGCTGCTCGCGGCGGTGCTGGTCACGACCAAGATGCTCTACGTCAACGACGTGGTCGGCGACGAGGTGAAGGTCGGCACGCAGGAGTGAACGCGTTTTGCACTGCTGTGCTCCATGATGAAAGCAGTCTCGACGTTTGCTTTGGCTTCACTTCTGATCCTCGCCGCCGCGTGCCGGCAGGAAACCGCCGCCACGGACACGGCCGCGACCAGCACCACCGAAACGACCGACACCGCGACCGCGACCCATCCCGCTTCGCCGGGCGGCACCGCCCTCGTGCCTGACGTCGCCGCCGGAACGACGGTCATGATCGTCGTCACGGAAGGCAGCGTGGCAGTGCAGGGCCAGGCCATCCCGCCCGGACCGGCCGTGATCACGGTGCAGAACGGCGGCAGGGAGCGGCATAACCTCTTCATCGAGGGGGAAGGGATCTCGCGCGCGGCCGGCGACATCATCGACGCCGGCGGGACGCGCACCGTCGACGTGCTGTTCCGGCCGGGGACGTACACGTTCTACTGCCCGGTCCTGAACCACCGCGAGCAGGGCGAGCAGACGCAGATGACGATCGGCACGGGAGCGGGCACCGACACCGCCGCGCCCACCGCGACCGGGACGACCGCCACGACCGGCACCTGACCGCGCGGAGCGCCGGCTTCAGTGCTTCTTCCGGCGCCCGTGCATCACGACCTGGTAGTCGCTGACCTCGTAGTCCGCGATCCCCGCGATCTTGCGCACCTCGACCTGGCTCCAGGGGACGTCGTGGATCCGGCCGGTCTCCTCGTCGATGAGGTGGTGGTGGCGGTCCATGTTCGGGTCGAACACGACCGAGCTCGGAGAGAGATGGAGCTCCCGGAGGAGCTCCTTCTCCACGAATAGATTCAACGTGTTGTAGACCGTCGCCCGCGAGATCATGGGAAAGCGCTCCCGGACGCGCGCCCACACCAGGTCCGCGGACGGATGCTCCTCGGTCGCCAGCACGTACTGCGCGACCGCCACGCGGTGCGCGGAAGGCTGGATGCCGTGCCGGTTCAGCAGCTCGACGACGTCGGGGAGCATGTCGATCTCTCTCTTTGAATACGGTCCAGTCCGGACTTTGTCAAGACGAGTTCCTCGGTTCCTCGGAGTTCCTCGGGTTCCTCGGAGGGGGAGGAGATGACTCCGCCCGAGGAACTCCGAGGAACCCCGAGGAACCCGAGGAACCCGTCCTCCTCCTACTTCACCACGCCCAACTGCGTCAGCAGCCACGCGTAGTCCGCGGCGTCGTCCTTCAGCTTGTCGTACCGCCCCGACGCGCCGCCGTGCCCCGCGCCCATGTTCACCCGCAGCAGCAGCACGTTGTCGTCCGTCTTGTTCGCGCGGAGCTTCGCCACCCACTTCGCCGCTTCCCAGTAGCCCACCTGGCTGTCGTTCAGCGACGTCCGCACGAGCATGGCCGGGTACTTCTTCTTCGCCACGTTCCCGTACGGGTCGTAGCTCTTCATGTAGAGGTACTCGTCCTTGTTGTTCGGGTTCCCCCACTCGATGTACTCCTGCGTCGTGAGCGGGAGGGTCGGGTCGGACATGGTGTTGATCACGTCGACGAACGGCACGTACGCCACCACGGCCTTGTACAGGTCCGGACGCATGTTCGCCACCGCGCCCACGAGCAGGCCGCCCGCGCTGCCGCCCATGATGGCCAGCCTGTCCTTCGCCGTGTACCCCTCCTTCACCAGGTGGTCGCCCACGGCGATGAAGTCGGTGAAGGTGTTCATCTTCGTCAGCATCCGCCCCTGTTCGTGCCACTCCTTGCCCATCTCGCCGCCGCCGCGGATGTTCGCCAGCGCGTAGGTCACGCCGCGGTCGATGAGCGAGAAGCGGCTGGAGTTGAACGTCGCCGACTGCGACGAGCCGTACGATCCGTATGCGTACAGCAGCAGCGGGTTCTTCGCCTTCGGGTTGAGGTCCTTGCGGTAGACCAGCGCCACCGGCACCTTCGCGCCGTCGCCCGCCGTCACGAAGAACCGCTCCACCTTGTACTTCGCCGGATCGAAGCCGCCCAGCACCTCCACGCGCTTGAGCAGCTTCGCCTCGCGCGCGTCGAGGTCGTAGTCGTACACGGACGACGGCGTGATGAACGACGTGTAGACGTAGCGATAGGCGTTCGTGTCGAACTCCGTGTTCGCCGATCCGAACACCGCGTAGGCCGGCTCGGGGAAGCTCACCCGGTGCGATTTCGCCGGCGTCTGGCGCAGGTCGTAGATCTCGAGCTGCTGCAGCCCGCCCTCGCGCAGGCGCACGACCATGTGGTTTTTGAAGAGTGTGAGCCCCTCCACGCGCACCGGCTTGCGGTACGGCACCACCTCGGTCCAGTTCTTCTGCGCGTAATCCGTCACCGGCGCGCTGACGACGCGGTAGTTGATCCCCGCGTCGTTGGTCAGGAAGTAGAAGCGGTCGCCGCGATGGTCGGGGTAGTACTTGTGGTCCGTCTTGCGCGGGATCATCAGCACCGGCGTGGCGTCCGGCTTGGCCGCGTCGAGCATCCGCGCTTCGCTGGTGGTCTTGCTGTCCGAGACGATGAAGAGATAGTCGCGGCTGAGCGTGCGCTCCACCCACACGTCGAACAGCTCGTCCTTTTCCTCGTAGATCGCCTCCGCGGTGCCGCCGAGGACGTGGCGGAAGACGCGGTTCTGCCGCTTGGCGTCGTTCTCCGTGGTGTAGATCAGCGTCTTGTTGTCCTTCGCCCACTCCACCGCGCCGACGCGCTCGGCCAGGTTCTCCGTCACCTTCCCGGTGCGCAGGTCCTTCACGTGGAGCTTGTACTGGCGGTAGCCGTTGTCGTCCGTGGTGTACGCCAGCAGGTTCGTGTCGTCCGACACCTGCATCGCCGCCACGGACATGAACTTCTTCCCCTCGGCCAGTTGATTGACGTCGAGGAGGATTTCTTCGGCCGCGTCGACGCTCCCCTTCTTGCGCGCGTGGATCGGGTACTGCTTCCCTTCCACGGTGCGCGAGTAATAGAGGTAGCCGTCCCTGCGATACGGGACGTTCACGTCCGTCTGCTTGATGCGGCCGAGCATCTCGTCATAGAGCTTCTTCTGCAGCCCCTCGGTCGGCTTCATCACCGCGTCGGCGTACGTGTTCTCCGCTTCGAGGTACTTGATGGTCTCGGGGCTGGTCTTGTCGCGCATCCAGCCGTAGTCGTCCACGCGCTCCTCGCCGTGGATGGCGATGGTCTTCGGGACTTTCTTCGCGACGGGCGGCGTGGGGGCCTGGGCAAAAACGTTCAGGGCGGCAAAGGCCGCGATGAGCAGTCGGATTTTCATGCACAGAGGATATCGCGGCGCGCCGCCTGTCATCCCGAGCGTCGAGCGAGGGACCTGGGTGGGCGGGGCGCGAAGCACGTGCCTGCCGCGCCGCCCGCCCAGGTCCC
>DASUSN010000172.1:0-11835 GCA_036375075.1 Thermoanaerobaculia bacterium
CCTGACTCGTGCGCGTCTCGTGCTCCCGGCAGGGGATCCTTCGCCGCGCTTCGCCGGCTCAGGATGACAGTGGGGCCGGCGGGCCGGCCGCGCGCCGGTGGAGGGCCTTGAACACCGCCGCGACCAGCAACCCGAAGACGAAGCCGCCTACGTGCGCCCACCACGCCACGCCCGCCACTTCCTGCGTTCCCCGTGCGGCCTGGAGGGACAGGAAGCCGCTGAAGAACTGCATGCCGAACCACACCGGGAGGAACAGCAGCGCGGGGATCTCGGCCATCGCCCAGTAGACCACCAGCGGGAAGAGGGTCACGATCCGCGCGCTCGGATGCAGGATGAGAAACGCGCCCAAAAGCCCGGCGATGCTCCCCGAGGCGCCGATGGAGGGGATCGTCGATCGCGGGAAGAGCAATGTGTGCGTGAGGCTCCCCGCTGCGCCGCAGGCGATGTAGAAGAAGAAGAACCGCGCGTGCCCCAGCTCGTCCTCCACCGCCCCGCCGAAGACCCATAGGTAGATCAGGTTCCCGATCAGGTGCACGAAGCCGCCGTGCAGGAACAGCGAGGAGACCAGCGTGATCCCCACTTCCCACGGCGCGTACCCGTACGCCCCGGGGTCGAGCAGGCGTCCGGGCATGTAGCCGAAGGTCTGGATGATGCGCTCGGTCATCGGCCCCATGAAGAGCTGGGCGGTGAACACGAGCACGTTCGCCGCGACGAGCACGCGGTTCACGAGGGGTGGCCGCGCGGGCGGCAGGGTGTGGCGCAGAGGAATCATCCGAGTCCGCGCTCGATCTCCTGCACTACCTCCGCCACCTGCTCTTCCTTCAGCTCCGGGAACACCGGGATGGCCAGCGTCTGCTGCGCCGCCGCCTCCGAGTTCGGGAAGCTCTCCTTCACGCACGGCAGGTCCGCGAAGCACGCCTGCTGGGGCAGCGTGAGCGGGTAGTACACCTCGCAGCCGATCTGCACGCTCTTGAGGTGATTCATCACCCGGTCGCGCGTCTCCGCCCCTTCGGGGAACCGCACGATGTACTGGTTGTAGATGTGACGCCGGCCCGGCAGCTCTTCGGGCAGGATGACCCGCTCGCCCGCTCCCGCGTCCGCGAAGTACT
This sequence comes from Thermoanaerobaculia bacterium, assembly GCA_036375075.1. GTDB lineage: Bacteria > Acidobacteriota > Thermoanaerobaculia > Gp7-AA8 > Gp7-AA8 > QHVT01. Next base: position 1,110 of record DASUSN010000172.1, read on the forward strand.
TCCGGTACAGCTCCGCGTTGCGGCGCCGTCCCTCGTGCCACGCCTCGAGGTGCGGCAGTTTGATGTGCAGCATCGCGGCCTGCAGCGCGTCGATCCGGAAGTTGCCGCCCACGTAATGGTGAAAGTACTTCGGACGCATGCCGTGCACGCGGAAGTCGAACAGCTTCGCCGCCAGCTCGTCGTCGTTCGTCGTGATCGCGCCCGCGTCGCCGAACGCGCCGAGGTTCTTCGACGGGAAGAACGAGAACGCGCCCATCGTCCCGATCGAGCCGGCCCGTTTGCCGTTGTAGTCGCTCCCCACGGCCTGCGCCGCGTCCTCGATCACCGCCAGGCCGTGTTTCGACGCGACCGCCTGGATCTCGTCCATCGGCGCGCATTGCCCGTACAGATGCACCGGCATGATCGCCTTGGTGCGCGGCGTGATGCGCTCCTCGATCAGGCGCGGATCGATGTTGTAGTCGGCCAGGTCGATGTCCACGAAGACCGGCGACGCGCCGAGGCGCGACACGACCCCTGCCGTCGCGAAGAACGAGTACGCCGGAACGATCACCTCGTCGCCCGGCCCGACGCCGAGGACCATCAGCGCTTCGAGGAGCGCGTCCGTCCCCGACGACACGCCGACGGCGTGCTTCGTCCGGCAGTAGGCGGCGAAGTCGCGCTCGAAGTCGTCGACCCGTTTCCCGAGGATGAACATCTGCGATTCATAGACCTCGGCGGTGACGCGCAGCGCTTCGTCGCGGATGGTGGCGTATTGCTGTTTCAGGTCGAGCAGAGGGATCGGCATTGCGGCGCGGAGTCTAGTGCAATAGACGAAATCGCGCACGGATGCGTATCACTGGCGGCGTGCCTCGCGTCCATTTTTCGTAAACATTAATCGGAAATTGTTATAGACGCATATTTTGAAGCCTCCGTATCACTCGCCGACTACAAACACGGAGGCAACATGAAGTTACGCAACATCATCACTACTGCAGCAATGGTCCTTCTGCCGGTCGCCGGCAGCGCAGCAACCCTCGTCGTCCCGGCCGCGGGCACCGGTCCCGGCGCCAACAACAGCCAGTGGCAGAGCGAGCTGACGATCCACAACGCCGCGCCGCGCGCCGCCACCATCACCGCCACGTTCCACCAGGGCACGACGGCCTTCGCGCCGGTCGCGGTGACGCTCCAGCCGAAACAGACCATCTCCCAGGCCGACGTCGCCCGCGCCCTCGGCGCCACGAACGGCTCGGGCGCGATCGTCATCGAGGTCGCCGACCGCGACGCGCGCGCCATCGCCGTCACCTCGCGCACCTTCAATACGTCGGCCGAGGGCGAGTTCGGGCAGGACATCCCGTCGGTCGACGCGCTGAACGCCGCCCGTCCCGGCGACCTGGCGGTGCTCAACGGCCCGTCGGCGGCAGGCGACATCCGCTTCAACTTCGGCCTGTACGCGCTCGACGCCACCACGGTGACGTGGGAAGTCGTGCGCGCCGACGGCAGCATCGCCACGACGAAGAACACGAGCTACGCCGCGGGCCAGCACGTCCTCTACGGCAGCGGCATCCAGACGTTCCTCGGCGTCACGCCGGCGGCGAACGACGCGGTGCGCGCGCGGGTGAGCGCGGGCAAGGCCATCTTCTTCGGCAGCATCGTCAATGCGACCGGCGACCCGACGTTCGTGCCGGGCGTGCGTACGCGCGACGACGTCATCATCAACTTCACGGGCGTGGACCTCGACGAGGACGGCACGATCGACATCGCCGACGAGAACGGCGACGGAGTGCTCGACGCGCCGGTGAACGTCTTCACGTCGCTCTTCCCCGCGTACTTCCGCATCGTGGCCGAGGGCGAGTTCGGCGAGGACGTGAGCTACGAGGTGGTGTCGTCGCCGGCCAAGACCGACCTGCTCGACGCCGACGGCTCGCTCCGCGTGATCGCCTCGGGCGACAAGAAGAACACCACGGGCGAGATCGTGGTGAAGGTGATGGTCGACAACGCCTCGACGTTCGTGACTATCCCGGTGAAGTTCAAGTAGCTCCCCCTGTCATCCCGAGCGTCGAGCGAGGGACCTGGGCGGGCGGCGCGGCAGGCATGTCCTTCGCGCCCCACCCGCCCAGGTCCCTCGCTACGCTCGGGATGACAGACTACGTAAACGTCACCTTCGCGAACCTTCTCTTCCCCACCTTCAACAGATAGGACTGACCGGCACGCGCGTCGAGCGCGTGCCGCGTCGTTTCGACCTTCACGTCGTCCACGAGCACGCCGCCCTGTGCGATCAGCCGCTGCGCGTCCTTGTTGCTCTCGGCCAGCTTCGCCGACGTGATGACCTTCGCCAGCAGTTGCGGCTCGTCGCTCGCGGGCAGCGAGACCTCGGCGATCTCGTCCGGCGTCTGGCCTTCGCTGAAGATGCGGCGGAACTCGGCCTCCGCGGCCTCCGCCGCCTCCTCGGAGTGGAAATCGCGAATGATGTGCTTCGCGAGGCCGCGTTTCGCGTCCATCGGATGGGCGGTGGTCTTCAGCTCCTCGATCTGCGCGGGCGTGAGGTCGGTGCAGAGGACGTAGTACTTCCACATCAGCGCGTCCGAGATGGACATCACCTTGCCGAAGATCGACGACGGCGGCTCGTCGATGCCGATGTAGTTGCCGAGGGACTTCGACATCTTCTCGACGCCGTCGAGGCCTTCGAGCAGAGGCATGGTCAGGACGACCTGCGGCTCGAGCTTGTACTCGCGCATCAGGTCGCGGCCGACGAGCAGGTTGAAGAGCTGGTCCGTGCCGCCCATCTCCACGTCGCACTTCAGCGCGACGGAGTCGTAGCCCTGCGCGAGCGGGTAGAGCAGCTCGTGCAACGCGATGGGCTGGTTTCCCTTGAAACGCTTGTTGAAGTCGTCGCGCTCGAGGATGCGCGCCAGCGTATACTTCGCCGCCAGCTTGACCATCCCCTCCGCGCCGAGCTGCCCGAGCCACTCCGAGTTGAACCGCACCTCGGTCGTCTTCGGATCGAGGATCTTGAACACCTGGCGGCGGTAGGTCTCGGCGTTCGCCTCGATCTCCTCCCGGCTCAGCGCGGGACGCGTGGCCTTCTTGCCCGTCGGGTCGCCGATCATCCCGGTGAAGTCGCCGATCAGGAAGATCACCCGGTGGCCTAACTGCTGGAAATGCCGCATCTTGCGGATCACGACGGTGTGGCCGAGGTGGATGTCCGGGGCGGTCGGATCGAAGCCGACCTTGATCGTGAGCGGCTTTCCCCGCTCGATCTTCGCCTTCAGGTCGGCCTTCTCGATCAGGTCGACCGCCCCCTTGGCGAGGTACTGCAGTTGTTCGTCGACAGTCATGGTCGCCGGATTGTACCCGCTGGCCGTTGGACGTTTTGCAGTGCGCCGGGACGTCAACACTGATGGCCGGGCCGCCGAGTTTGCCGGGTGAGGCCGCCGACACTGGTGGAGACGACCGGCAAGCCCCCCGGGGGGCGCCGTCAACACTCGTGGACACGACCGGCAAGCCTCCCGGGGGCGTCGCCAACACTGACGGAGGCGAGCGGCAAGTCCCCCGGGGGGCGTCGTCAACACTCGTGGAAGCGAGCGGCAGATTTGCCGCGTGGGACCGGCAACACTCGTGGAGGCGAGCGGCAGATTTGCCGCCTGGGACCGGCAACACTCGTGGAAGCGAGCGGCAGATTTGCCGCCTGGGGCCGGCAACACTGACGGAGGCGAGCAGCAAATCCCCCCGCAGCCACGCGGGGGGGCCGCGGAGCGCCGGCATGCCTGCCGGCCGCTACGCTGTACGTCCTGCTCCGCACGCCGAAGTTGACAGGGCCGCCGCGCGTGCCCCACACTGCCGCCGTGAACATCACTCGCGTGCATCGCCACCATCACCACCACCACAGACGGTAGGGGTGCATTGGCGTGTGCCCCTCCGAACAGGAAGGGGCGCCCGGCGAGCACAGCGCGAAAGTCGAAAACCTCTTCCTGGAATGACCAGGCAAGAGGTTTTCGGCTTTTATGGCAACCAGATTCAGATATCCCACCGGAGCGCGGCCGCTGCTGATCGAAGAGACGGCGCGGCGGAGGCGCATCGAGTCGCGCTTCGTGTCCCTCCTCGAAGACGCCGGCTTCGCCGAGGTCGTGCTGCCGATCATCGACTTCGCGGAGCCGTACGCCGAGGTCATGCCCCGCGGCGCGGCGAAGCAGAGCTACCGCTTCACCGACCGTGACGGCGAGCTCGTCGCCGTCCGCTCGGACTTCACGCCCATGGTGGCCCGAGCGCTCGCGCCTTCCCTGAACGGCAACCTCCCTCTGCGCGTCTTCTACCGCGGCGACGTCATCCGCTGCGAGGCCACCCGCCTCGGCGCGAACCGCGAGCTCTTCCAGATCGGGGCGGAGATCGTCGGCGACGGGTCGGCCGAGGCGGACATCGCGATCCTCCGGCTCGTCGCGGACATCGCCTCGCAATTCAGCCGCGACCCGCTGGTCGTCTACACCGACGGCCCGGAGCTCGACGATCCCCGCTTCGTGCAGCACGCCGAAGACGGCGAGCGCGGGTACTACACCGGCGTGCGCTTCTGGGTGTACGGCGACGACCGCCGCAAGCCGATCGCGCAGGGCGGGCGCTACGACTCGCTGTACGCGCGCTTCGGCGCCGGCGCACCCGCGATCGGCTTCACCTTCACCGTCGATGACCTCGAGGACTAGCCCATGAGAATCGCCATCCCCAAAGGCCGCCTGCAGGACCCCGTGCTCGCCACCTTCGCCGCGGCGGGGTACGACGTCCCCACCGCCGCCGATCTCCGCACGCGCAGGCTCGTCTTCTCGCGCGGCGGCATCGAGTGGATCTTCGTCAAGGACTGCGACGTTCCGGTCTACGTCGAGCACGGTGCCGCCGACGCGGGCATCGCGGGATTCGATCAGATCCTCGAGCACGAGTGCACCGCCTATCAGGCCGTGGAGCTGCCGTACGGCCGCTGCCGGATGATGCTCATCGGCGCGCCCGACGCGCCGCGGCTCACGGACGCCTCGCGCATCGCCACGAAGTACCCGCGCATCGCGCGCCAGTATCTCGACTCGAAGGCCCTCCGCTCGGAGCTGATCCCCCTCGGCGGCTCGGTCGAGCTGGCGGCCGTGCTCAGCCTCACGTCGCACGTCATCGATCTCGTCGAAACGGGCGAGACCATCCGCGTACACCGGCTCGTGGAGCAGGACTTCGTCGCGGAGATCACCCCGCGGCTCATCGTCGCGAAGAACGTGTTCCGGACGCGGAATCAACAGATGCGCGAGCTCATCGCGCGGATCGAGGAAGCCAAGAATGAACTGGTTCAAAGCATCGTCGCCTGAAGCCGAAGCCGCCCTGCGCGAGCTGGAAGCACGCCGCCGGAGCGCGAACGACCACGCCTTCCGCGTCGCGGACGAGATGATCGAGGGCGTGCGGTCCCGCGGGGACGCGTACGTCGCCGAGCAGATCGAGAAGTTCGACAAGGTGCGCGTGTCGCCGATCAGGATCGCACCACGCAGCGTGGCGATCGACGCGGGGCTCGCACGCGCGCTCGACACCGCCATTGCGCGGGTGGAGGCCTTCCACCTCGCCCAGCTCCCGGCGTCGTACCGCTGGCAGAACGTCGTCCACCGCGTGCGCCCGCTGCGCCGCGTGGGCGTCTACGTGCCGGGGGGACGGGCGGTGTACGTCTCGACGCTGATCATGTGCGCGGTGCCCGCGCGCATCGCCGGCGTGCCGGAGATCGTCGTCGCGACCACGCCCGCGGCGGCGGCGAAAGACGAGCTGCACTATGTGTGCAACCAGCTCGGGATCCGCGAGCTGTACCAGTGCGGCGGCGCCGCCGGAGTCGCCGCCCTGGCCCTCGGCACGGAGTCGCTCGAGCGCGTCGACAAGGTCGCCGGCCCGGGGAACTCGTTCGTCACCGCGGCCAAGGCCCGGCTGGTCGGGGAAGTCGGCATCGACATGACCGCCGGGCCGACGGAGCTGGTCGTGATCGCCGACGACACCGCGAGCGTGGAGTACGTCCAGGCGGACCTCGACGCGCAGCAGGAGCACGGTCCCGACTCCGCCGTGATCTGCATCTGCATCGGCAAGCCGCTCGACGTGCGTGCGACGCTGACGCTCGTCGCCGATTCGGCCGAGGAGGCCCTCGCCATCGCCGATCGCATCGCGCCCGAGCACCTCGCCATCCAGGCGCGGGACGCGGAGCGGATCGCGGAGAAGGCGCAGAACGCGGGCGCGATCTACGTCGGCCCGGCCTCGCCGCCCGCGTCGGGCGACTACGTGGTCGGCTCCAACCACGTGCTCCCCACCGCCGGCAGCGCGCGCTTCTTCTCGCCTCTGGGCGTGTACGACTTCGTGAAGCGCACGAACGTCATCTCCCTGACGGACGACGTGCTCGCCGAGATCGGTCCGTTCGCCGCGACGATCGCCGACTTCGAAGGACTTCCGAATCACGCCCGCAGCGTGCGGGCGCGCGAGGAGGTGAAAGCATGACCGCGCGAGCCACCGTCGCCGCGATGACCGCCTACACGCTCGAGCTGCGCGAGGCGGAGACCAAGCTCAATCAGAACGAGTCGCCGTTCGACTTCCCGCTCAAGGCCGAGGCGCTGGCGCGCGTGGCAGAGCGGCCGTGGAATCGCTATCCCGACTTCGAATCGACGCTCCTGCGCACGGCGCTGGCGAACGCGTATGGCTTCGCGCCGGAGAACATCCTGGTCGGCAACGGCTCGAACGAGCTGCTGGCCGCGGCGATCGGCGCGTTCGTCGGCCCGGGCACGCCGGTCGTGTTCCCGCGTCCCACGTTCGCGCTGTACGAGAAGCTCGTCACGATCGCGGGCGGCCTGCCCGTGCCGGTCGAGCTCGACCCCGCCACCGGACTGCTGCCGCTGGACGAGATGCTCCGGATCCTCGGAACGCTGCGCGGCGCGGTGGCGATCGTCTGCTCGCCGAACAATCCCACCGGCGGCGTGCTGCCCGAGGACGGGCTCGCGCAGTTGCTGGCGACGGGAGCGACCGTGCTGTTCGACCGCGCGTACGGCGACTTCGCGGAGGACGAGCTCCCGCCGCTGCACGACAACCTGGTGACGTTCTCCACGTTCTCGAAGGCGTGGGGGCTGGCCGCGCTGCGCGTCGGCTGGCTGGCGTCGACCGCCGCGACCTGCCGCGAGATCCGCAAGGTCAAGCTCCCCTACTCGCTGAACATCGTCAGCGAGGCGATCGCCGAGCTCGCGCTGGAGCGGCGCGACATCCGCGACGAGAACGTCGCCCGCACGATCGCCGAGCGGAGACGCGTCCTCTTCGCCATGCGCGCGATGCCGCACGTGACCGTCTACCCCAGCGCCGCGAACTTCATCGCCTTCCGCGCGCCGGTGCGTTTCGAGGACTTCCTCGAGCGCGGCATCCTCATCCGCAAATACGCCGACTTCCTCCGCGTGTCGATCGGGACGCGCGAGGAGAACGACGCATTTCTCTCTGTCATCCTGAGCCGCGTAGACGGCGAAGGATCCCGTGCCACTGGCGAGGTCTCCGCATGAGAACGTCTACCGTTACCCGCGCCACGAAGGAGACCTCCGTCGCCGTCACCGTCGATCTCGACGGCACCGGCCGCGCCAAGATCGACACGCCGGTGGGCTTCCTCTCGCACATGCTCGAGGTCATCGCCCGCCACGGCCAGGTGGACCTGGACATCGTCGCCACCGGCGACACGTTCATCGACTACCACCACACCGTCGAAGACACCGGCCTCACCCTCGGCGAAGCCTTCGCGAATGCTCTGGGAGAAAAGCGCGGCATCCGCCGCTTCGGGTCCGCCTACGTACCGCTCGACGAAGCGCTCGCGCGCGTGGTGATCGACTTCTCCGGCCGCCCGTACCTCGTGTTCGAGGTGCCGATCGACCGCGAGATGCTGCTCATCCACAAGGACTTCCCGTTCGCGCTGGTGGAGGAGTTCTTCAAGTCGTTCGCGAACAAGTGCGCGTGCAACATCCACGTCGACCTGATCCGCGGCCGCAACGGCCACCACGCGGCGGAGGCGATCTTCAAGGCGTTCGCGGTCGCGCTGCGCGCGGCGAAGGAAGTGATCGGCGCGGACGTGCCGAGCACGAAGGGAGTCATCTGATGATTCTCATCGACTCTCCCTTTGCGAACATCGCCAACATCGCGCGCGCTCTGCGTGCTGCGGGTGCGACGCTCGACCTCACCCGCGATCCCGCGGCCATCGCGCAGCAACAGAAGATCGTCCTCCCCGGCGTCGGCTCGTTCGCCGCGGCCATGGCCTGGCTGCGCGAGACGCGCATCGACGACGCCATCCGCGACGCAGCCGCGAACGGCGCCTCGCTCCTCGGCATCTGCGTCGGACATCAATTGCTCTTCGATTCCTCCAACGAGATGGGCACGACCCGCGGCCTCGGCCTCCTTCGCGGCGAAGTGCGCAAGTTCGAAGGCACGCTGCCCGTTCCGCAGATCGGCTGGAACCGCGTCCGCGCGCGCGGGCCGCTCTTCGACGGCGTCGAGTCGGAGGCCTTCTACTTCGTGAACTCCTACGCGGTGCAGGGCGCCGAGAGCGAGATCGCGTCCGCCGACTACAACGGCCCCTTCACCGCGGCCGTGCAGCACGGCCGCGTGTCCGGCGTGCAGTTCCATCCCGAGAAATCGTCTGCCGCCGGGCTGCGCGTGCTGAGGAACTGGATCGCATGCAACTGATCCCCTCGCTCGATCTGCTGCACGGCCGCGTCGTGCGGTTGACGCACGGCGACTTCGCCACGCCGAAGTTCTACGGCGAGCCGGAGGCCGTGCTCGACACGCTGGACGTCCCGAGCGGCGCGCGGCTGCACGTCGTCGACCTGGCGGCGTCGCGCGACGGACGCCCCGTCGAGACCGAGATCGTGCGCCGGCTGGCGAAGCGCGACCTCATCGTGCAGGTCGGCGGGGGCATCCGCTCGCTGGACGACGCCCGCCGCTGGTTCGACTGCGGCGCGGAGCGCGTCGTCGTCGGCACCGTCACCGCGAACGCACCCGCGCTACTCGCGTCGCTCGTCGAAACCTTCGGCGCCGCGCGCATCGTTCCTGCCGTCGACGTCCGCGACGGCGTCATCCGCGTCGACGGCTGGGAGCGCGCTTCCTCCGCCTCCCTCGCCGAGGTCTTCGCCCGTATCGAGGCCCTCGGCATCCCCGAGGCACTCGTTACGGACATTTCAAAGGACGGCGCGCTGCGCGGCCCGTCGTTCGCGCTCTACCGCGCGCTGAAGGACGTGACGCGCGTCCGGCTGATCGCCTCCGGCGGCGTCTCCATCCCCGGCGACATCGTCTCCCTCGGCCGCCTCGGCAACGTCAGCGGCTGCGTGATCGGCAAGGCGCTGCTCGAGGGGCGCATCCGACTCTCCGGCGTGCCGGCCCTGAACGCGATCCCCGAGCGCGTCATCCCCTGCCTGGACGTCCGCGGCGGGCGCGTGGTGAAAGGCGTGTCGTTCGTGAACATCCGCGACGCGGGCGATCCCGTCGAGTGCGCGATGCGGTACGAGGCCGAGGGGGCGGACGAGCTGGTGATCCTCGACATCGACGGCGGGACCGACCGCGACACCATCCGCCGCGTCGCCGAATCGGTCTTCATCCCCCTGACCGTCGGCGGCGGCGTGCGGTCGCTCTCCGACTTCCGCGACCTCCTCCGCGCCGGCGCCGACCGCGTCGCGATCAACACCGCCGCGCTGCGGCGCCCCGACCTCATTCGCGAATGCGCCGAGGAGTTCGGCGTGCAGGCGGTCGTCCTCTCCTGCGACGCGAAGGGCGGCTTCGCCACCGTGGCCAGCGGCAAGGAAGTCACGGACGTGAACGCCGTCGAGTGGTGCCGTCGCGCCGAGGAACTGGGCGCGGGCGAGATCCTGCTGACCTCCGTCGACCGCGACGGCACCAACAGCGGCTTCGACATCGAGCTGCTCCGCGCCGTCTCCAGCGCCGTGAAGATCGGCGTCATCGCCTCCGGCGGCGCGGGACGCGTCGAAGACTTCCGCGACGCCATCGAGGCCGGCGGCGCCCGCGCCGTCCTCGCCGCGTCGCTCTTTCACGACCGCGTGCTCACCGTCGGCGACGTCAAACGCTTCCTCGCCGCAGAAGGGATCCCGATCCGATGAACCTCATCCCTGCCATCGTGCGCGACGCCCGCACCGGCGCCGTGCTCACCCTCGCCTACATGAACGAAGAGTCGCTCGCGAAGACCCGCGAGACCGGCCAGACCTGGTTCTGGAGCCGCAGCCGCCAGGAGCTCTGGCACAAAGGCGCCACCAGCGGCAACACGCAGCGCGTGGTGCACATCGCCGAGGACTGCGACCGCGACGCGCTGGTCGTGACGGTGGAGCCGAACGGCCCGGCGTGCCACAACGGCACGGCCTCCTGTTTCCCCGACGTCCCCCCGCTCCCGCTCGACCGCCTGATGGCCGTCCTCCGCGCCCGCCACGCCGAGCGCCCCTCCGGGTCGTACACGACCTACCTCTTCAACGAAGGCCGCGACAAGATCCTCAAGAAAATCGGCGAAGAAGCGACGGAGGTGGTGATCGCCGCCAAAGGCCAGGGCCGCGAACGCCTGGTCAGCGAGATCGCGGATCTCGTATACCACCTGTCGGTGCTGCTCGTGGACGAAGGCATCGACTGGCAGGACGTCCACTCGGAGCTGGAGAAACGCGCGCGCTGACCGGAGCGCGCTCTCTCTGTCATCCCGAGCGTCGAGCGAGGGACCTGGGTGGGTGGGGCACGAAGCTCATGC
>DASUSN010000173.1:0-21484 GCA_036375075.1 Thermoanaerobaculia bacterium
CGATACGCCAGGCGTAGGAATGGCCCGTGCGCGGAACAGCGCTTTGACGCGCAGCATCACTCGCGTCGCGTCCTCGACCAGGTTCCCGTAGCAGCGCACGAGCTCTTTGAGCGTGAGCATCTCCGGTGCGCCGTGGAAGACCGGCCTCAGCGAGCCATCGTGCAGCCGTTTCGACATCTCGTCTGCGTCGATCCGGTCGTTCGCATTCCTGAGCGCGTCGCGCCCTCGTACGTTGCACACGACCACGCGCTCGGCGTGACCGAGCAGCAGGTCATGCAGCCACTGTGCTTGCGTCCCTTCTTCGAGGGCCACCTGCACCCGCGGCCCGGCGCTCTTGACCAGGGCCACGATCGCCTTCTCTTCGGTTGCCACCGTGGCCTTCATCACGACCTTCCCCTGCTCGTCGCGCACACTGGCCACCACCGTCGACCGGTGCACATCCAGTCCCAGATATCGAATTGGCTCGTCCTTCATGGCCGTAGCTCCTTTCGCTTTCCGGGGGAGTTAGCCGGACGGAATGAACATCTCGAATTCTGCGCACGCGAAGGGACGAAGCCGAGACGCGAGTGCGCGTGCTTCGCGTGGATACCGTTATCCTGACGAACGGAAGCGGCAAAGTGGGCGAGGCGGTTAGAATTCCCACGTGGCGACGCTATACCTGACCGAGGCTCGCGCTCGGGCCTTGTACGTCTGCTCATCCTGTCAGCGGCACATCGCACGTGGCTCGGTGTACTTCCGGCATGATCCGGCGCCATATGCCCACTGGGCTCGCGGCCAACGCAGTTCACGCTGGTGCCGCGAATGCATCATGGCTTCCGACCCCGGCCCGAAAGATCGTTACAGCGGTCGCCTCAAGGTGCCAGCGATTCGCGTTCTCGAAGCCAATCGCCCGGCTGACTCTGGTGAACCGGCGCTGCTGGAGCCACTACGTGTTGAGCTGGTCTCGATTTCCTCAGTGCTCTGGCAACAACTCCAAGCCGACGCGTCAACGATGCATCACTTGTCGCCTGCCGAGTTCGAGGAACTGATCTGCGATCGGCTTTTCGCCATGGGATTCGAGCCGAAACGCGTGGGTGCTACGAATGCGCGTGACGGCGGGGTCGACATCATCTTCTGGCCACGTACCTCGGTGCCGTTCCCATTTCTTGGTGCAGCTCAAGTCAAGCACCGCCAGAATCCCCGCCGCAAGGAATCTTCTGCAACCGTCCGGGACTTTGCGGCGGCCATTTCTGGTCACCCCTTCAATGCAGGCCTTCTAGTTTCGAACACGTCGTTCTCCGCCGATGCCGAATGGTTCGCACGCGAGCGCGCGAAGCTGGTGCGGCTGCGCGGGTTCGATGACATTCGAAGGTGGTTGTTGGGCAAATTCGACGATGACGCCGAGTGGCGTGAAATTCCGCGATGCATTCAGCTCTGTCCCGGCGTTATCGTGGACATCCGGTAGCGCAAGTGCGTGTAACCCGCCGGCTAACTGTCTGTTGCGTGAAGCTGTCGCGGCCCAGCGCTGGCCCGGCAGCCGAGCTGCCTACATTCTCGCCAGCGTGACGGCGTCACGGCCGTTGCAGTTCGCCATTCGTTCATCGAACTCCTTGGCGGCAACGGCCGCGCCGCTTCGGCTTCGGCACGCGGAACTGGCCGTGCAGCTTACAAGTTGATCCGTCGGCGGACGCAAGCGAGCTACCGGATAAGGAACTCGATGAAGCACGAGCGCTCTTAGCGGTAACGTCTTTCATGCGAGCACCACCGCCAGACAGACGGTGCCCGCCGGCTGGTCGTTCCCGCAGCTTCTACTGGTTGACGGGTGGTGCGCAACCAGTCTTAGATATTGGGTTTCCACACCATCAGGATCACCGCCGCGGCAGGTGTTACCGTCGCAAACAGGCCCCATAACTCCCACTGCCACGACTTCGATCGATACGTCGGCCAATCGAATTCGCCGGAAGTCTCGGACAGCAGAAGCAACTGTTTCTGGAGCGGAGCGACCTTCCACGCGAACGCCACCCCGGAGAGGGAAAATGCAACGATGGACCACAGAATCCACCCCGTGCGAAGCAGCGGAAGCCCTGCCTGCACGGCTGCGAAGATGCCCGCGATCGTGATCACGACTACACCCGGAACGGTAAACCATCGATCGGCACGAATGAGCCCCCGGATCGTGTGTGCAACGATGATCGGGTTCCGAGTGCCGTCAGCATGAAACTTCCAGAACAAGCCTGTGATGATGTTCCCCATGAACAGAATCACGGCAAAGACATGAACGACCTGTACGAAGTGATACATGGAAGTCCTCTGGACCGGGAACGTAGCACACGCGCTGACTCTCGTTACCTGACATTCGTCACCATAGCGAATCCTTCCCGCAGCCGGCCCAGTCCAGATCGGGTACACCGTTGATACAAACTTCGAGCGCCGCCCAACTTTGGGCACTGGCCGCCGGATGAGGCGAGACCTGGCTGCCGGACGCCATCGCCCGAAAGATTCCGTCGGCGGCCGAACGTCGCCGCAACTCCATGCATCATCACCCGAAGTGAGCGGTTCGCGGCTCACCCCGGCCGCATTCCGGCGAGTCACTGACGATCTTCGCCGTAACGCGGGTGATTGTACTCAGCGTGTGAACCGTGCTGAACGCGCCGGACTAGAAGTTGTTGGTAAAAATGAACGGGCGCGCTACCTCGACCATGGCGTTGTTGTGATAGCGGCTCACGCGAATTTCGACCGTGATCAGGTCCCCCTCTTCCGCGCTGAACGTGCTGCCGAGGCGCGCGCAGCTCACCGCGCCCTCCGTGCCGTCATGACGGAACATCGGGTACCAAAGCGTCGAGTTGTCGTGCGTCACTCCGATCCACATGTCTGCCCAATTCAGACCACTACCGTTCGGATCAGAGAACTCTACGAACGCATCCGCGCTCCAGTTCGCGAGCGCCGTCTCGGCGGTGAACGAGTGCGTGATTACACCCCACGAGCCGCCAGTTCCCTGCCAGCCACCGTAGCTGTAACACGCATCGGTGCTTGCCGCACCGCCCGAGACATAGAAGCAACTCGGTTCCGGCTCATAGAGGTAGTAGAAGCCGCCAACCATGTAGAACGGGCCGTACGCATCGGTCTCACACGACTGCGCAAACGCGTTCGGTACGGCGAAAATGATAGCCGCCACGAATATCGCCGCAAATGTTTTCCGTGTCATTTTGAAGCCTCCGGCGCAAATATCGCGCTCCAGAAGCTGTTTCATCTAGGGACATTTTGTGCTATCGAAGCTTCGCCCGAATCGGCCTCAGCGACTTCAGCAGAGCGCCCTGTTCTGAGCTTGCACCACCGTAGCGCGCACAACCTTACTGCTATAGGAGCGTGCTAGCCGTGCGATGGTGACAATGGCTTACAGTGATGGGACTCGGAGCCGCGATCAACGATTCAACGTACCACTCTTTCAAATGTCGTCCTTAAACGAGCCGCACCGTGGCTTCACCATCAAATGAACGCGGCTGCTGGATACCCGACACGGTGATGGGAGTATTTTTCGGTGTGCGTCGAGCTGCCTACTTCATCGCCAGCGTAGCGCCGTCACGGCCGTCGCACTTCGCCAGTCGGTCATCGAACTTCTCGGCGGCAACGGCGGCGCCGCTCCGGCTTCGGCACGCGGAACCGGCCGCGCACCTTACACCGTGATCCGTTGGGTAGACGCGTTACGAGCAGTTCGAACGTGACGGGGATCTGAGCCCCTTTGGAGTGCGGAGGCCTTCGCCTCCGCTTTCGTATTCGGGTGCCTCATCGCGACAGGCGTGCGAATAGGAAAGCGGAGGCGAAGGCCTCCGCACTCCAAAGGGGCGCGGCCGTGCCCGGATCGCGGCGCTGTCGATGTACTGGCTGGGCAGACACAACGTCGCACAGATGCCGGCCGAACCGACTTCATTCCTCAACGTCGATCTCGATCTCTACGCGTCGAAGCCGCTCGACGAGCTTGTTGCGGCGTTCGGAAAGAGCATCACGGTCTTGTCCGTCGGGCGACACCGGCGCCGATACTCGGCTCACCTCGAGCTCGGCGCGAGCGGCTACGGACAGTCAGTCGACCGGATCATTCTCGGCCTCGTTCGCATGGTCGAGAAGCTCCCGCCATCGCAACGTGCTGCGTGGAACGCGGCATCTCTCCGTCAGTTCAACATCGGGATTCAGGCCGGGACGCGGCCGCCCGTGTTCGCGCTGCTCGTGAAAGCGAAGACGATCGAGGCGATCGCACGCGTAGGGGGAGACATCGTGATCACCGTTTACGCTCCTGATGGGCATGGAGGCGAAGTTCAAGGTCAACCCGCCGGCCCGGGTTCTTCGCGAGCGCTTGCCGGCTGGAAGCCGGCGTAGCGGCCGGCAAGGATGCCGGCGCTCCGCGGCAGGCCAAACGGGAGAGGGAGCGCTGGCGTCTCCGCTCCTACTCTTTTGCGTTCGTCGCTCCGAGGCGCGCGAAATACGAAAGCGGAGGCGAGGGGAAGCCGTCTCAAATGTAGGGCGCGGCTTCAGCCCGCCTCTCGGACGGGGAAGGGGGAATGCCACCGCCCACGAGGGGCGGGCTGAAGCCACGCCCTACATTTTGAGACGGCCTCCGAGGGCCTCCGCACTCCAAAGGGTTACCGGCCTCCCGAGCGCGCGGCCGGCGGGCAGCCGGCGGTCCTTCCGTGGTTCGGCGGGACATTCCTGGGAACGGGGAGCTTTCCGTCTGTCACGGTTCGGGCTATTCTGCTTAGTTCCATCACTCAACCCTGAACGACGAAAGGAAGGCGTATGAGGTCACCCGTGTCTCTTTTGTTGGCAGCTTTGCTCTTTGCCACGCCCGCCATGGCGCAGGAGTGGCCGCAGTGGGGCGCACACCCGCAGCACGGAAGCAACGTCCCGTACGTTGGACAGTCGCTCAACCAGAATCTCGTCGACGTGCTCTACGACACGCTCGTCGAGGAGGAGATGGCGGGGACGCTGGAGTTTGGCGATGTGCCGCTCCTGCTGGCGCACTTCCAGACGCCGCTCATCGACGGGGACGACGTGTACATGATGTACAAGTCCGGCGACTACGACATCCGGCAGTTCAACACGCAGGACTGGGCCGAGACGAAGTACACCTGGAACGCCTCGCACACGGCGCTCGAGGAGGAGTGGCGGTTCGACACCGACTGGAAGGCGGTGGGCGGGATCTTCACGAACTGGGAAAACGTGTTCCATCCCGCGCTGACGGACAAATCCCTCTACGTTCCGGGCGCAGGGGGCTCGGTGTTCCGCGTGAACAAGAAGACCGGCAAGGGCAAGCGGATCGAGCCCTTCGGCGGCCCGCTGAATCCGAAGCGTCACATCATCTCGCCGATCACGGTCGACCGCGAGGGCAGCCTCTATTACTCCGTGATCGAGCTCGAAGACGACGTGAACATCAACGCGGGCGACATCAAGGGCGCGTGGCTGGTGAAGATCACGACGCCGAACGACCACGCCACGGTCGTCGACTGGGCCACGCTCACCGCGGGAGCGCCGGCGGGAACGGCGCTGTGCTCGAATCAGTTCCGCAATGCGGATCTCCCATGGCCTCCGAGCCCCGGCGCGGTCGCGCCGATGAGGATCTGCGGGACGCAGCGCTCCGGCCTCAACGTCGCGCCCGCCGTTGCCCCGGACGGCACGATCTATCTGATGTCTCGCGCGCACCTCACCGCCCGCGAAAGCTACCTCGTCGCCGTCAATCCGGACCTGACGCAGAAGTGGATGGCCTCCCTGCGGGACCGCTTCAACGATGGCTGCGGCGTTCCGTACGCACTGGGCGGCACGCTGCCGCCGAACGGCGCGCCGGGCGGATGCAGGGCCGGCGCGCATTACGGCGTCGACCCGGCCACCAACCGCCCGGGCGGTGGAATCGTGGACGACAACAGCACGTCCTCGCCGGTCGTCGCCCCCGACGGCACGATCTGGTACGGCGCGTTCACGCGCTACAACTATGCCGAGGGGC
This sequence comes from Thermoanaerobaculia bacterium, assembly GCA_036375075.1. Classification (GTDB taxonomy): domain Bacteria; phylum Acidobacteriota; class Thermoanaerobaculia; order Gp7-AA8; family Gp7-AA8; genus QHVT01. The sequence continues at coordinate 5,969 of DASUSN010000173.1, forward strand.
ACATGATGCGCTTCGGCGCCGACGGCTCGTACCTCGGCGCGTACAGGGCCGGCTGGGACGTCACTCCCGGCATCTGGCCCCATGACGGTACGTACTCGGTCGTCCTCAAAGAGAACCGCTACGGCGACATCGGCTCCTACTGCAACAACCCGGCGTTCTGTCCGAACGACGGCAGCAGCGGGCGCATCTATCCCGCGGGGTACTACGTGACCCAGATCAACCCGACGCTGCGCGCCGACGCGCTGGCGGACCGCGGCGACAAGCTGCTGAACAGGGAGTGGTGGTACAGGAACACGAACACCAAGGCCTGCTCGCGCGACGCCGGCGGCAACATCACGTGCGTCGAAGACCCCACGCACCCGAACAGCTTCGAGTTCTGCGTCAACGGCTTCACGGTCGACGCGAACGGCACCGTCTACGGGACCGCCGAGGACGGGTGGTTGTACAAGATCCGGCAGGGAGGCATCGTGGACGTCGCCCCCGGCTGCGGCACGACGATCTTCGGCTGCGGCGGCAAGATCTTCCAGCAGCTCGCCCTCGGCGCGGCGTACACGTCGACGGCGATGGACGCCGCCGGCCGGGTCTACTCGCAGAACGGCGGACATCTCTTCGTATCGGGGAACTGACGAACGCGGAGCGCCGGCTTCCAGCCGGCGCTCCGCATACCATTGATCCATGCGGATCCTTCTGCTCGGGTTCGATGCCGCGGAGGCGGCGCGACTCGCGGAGCTGCTCGGGAGCGGCGTCGAGGTCTCCGTCACGAGCGGAGACCGCGCGGATCTCGTCTGCCTCGGGCCGGGGTTGAGCGGCCGGGACGCGGTAGCCGTTCTCGAGCAGAGTCCCGATGCCCGTTCCGTCGTGCTGGCCGCCGGGCGGGAGCCGGAGCTCTTTCAGGACTTCATCGACGACGACAGGATCTTCTTCCTCAGCCGGCGTCCGCCGCCGATCGGGGAGGTGGCGGCGTTGCTGCGGAGCGCGCTCGCGCACGACGAGCGCCGGAAGCGGCTCGGCGTGGCCGGCGCGGAGAGCGGCGCGGTGGTGGTGGCCAGGGCGATCGCGCGCATGGTCGACCGCATCGCCACCGAGACGGACCTCGAGCGGATCTCGGGACTGCTCGGAAGTGCGGCCGCCGGGCTGACGGACGCCGACGAAGGGCGTTTCGCCATCGCCGACGTGCTGCACGAGACGCTCTGGTTCCGCGGCCTCGAGGCCAGCGACATGGTTCGCAACAGCGCGGCGTCGGGACTGGTGGGCTTCGTCGCGCGGACGGGCAAAGCGCTCATGGTGGAGCGCGCGGGCGACGACCCGCGCTACGACGCCGAAGCGGACAACAGCGGCCGGTCACCGCAGGAGCGTTTTCTGGCGGTCCCCGTCCTCGCACCCGGCGGCGCATTCGCCGACGATGCACTCGTCGACACTCTGGGCGTCCTCGTGACGACGCGCGAGCCGGGCCGCGAGCCGTTCGATGACGCGGAGCGCCGCCGCCTCGAAGATCTGGCGCTGCAGATCGCGCCGATCGTGCGGCATCGGATCTTCGAGAAGCAGCTGGAAGAGGCGCTCTCCGCGGCGGACGATCCTCTGGCGCGGGACGGCAGGCCGCTCTACCGGAGCGAAGCGCTGCGCTGGCACCGGAGGGGAGCGGGGGAGCCGGGCCGCGTCCTCGAGCTGACCCAGAGCCGTGCAAAACGGCGCAAAGCCCCGCCGCCTCCGCGATGGCGCCGCCGCGGCAAGGAGACGATTCCGTTCTTTCCGCAGACCACGCGCGCCGATTGCGGCGCGGCCTGCATGACGATGGTCCTGGCGTCGTACGGCAAGGAAGTCCCGATGTCCGAGGTGCGGGAGGTCATGGGCGTCTCGCGCGACGGCGCGGACGCCAGCCAGATCCTCGCCGCGGCGGACTGGTACGGCCTGCGGACGCGGGCGGTGCGGGTGACGGAGATCGAGAACCTCGACTGCGTCCCGTCGCGATCGATCCTCCACTGGCAGTTCCACCACTTCGTGGTCCTCGACCACACGACGGCCGAGGGGGCGTGGGTGGTCGATCCCGGCTTCGGGCGGCGGCTGGTCCCGTGGAGCGAGCTGCGCACCGCGTTCACCGGCATCGCCATCACGCTCGAGCCGGCGGCGGGCTTCACCTCCGAGGAGCGCCGCCGGAGCGGAGGACTGGGACGGTACCTGAGGCAGCTCCTGCGCGAGTCCTCGACGTTGGGCCGGGTGCTCGGAACGTCGGTCCTGCTGCAGGCGCTGGCGCTGGCGCTGCCGTTTCTCACCGGGATGGTGGTCGACCGCGTGGTGCCGCGCGGCGACGTGGGGCTGCTGGGCATTCTCGCGCTGGGCCTGACGGGCATCGTGGCGTTCCACTTCCTGTCCACGCTCGCCCGGGCGCGGCTGCTGGTGCGCCTGCGCGTGCAGCTCGACTCGCGGATGACGCTCGACTTCCTGGATCACCTCGTGGACCTGCCGTACTCGTTCTTCCAGCAGCGGTCGGCGGGCGATCTGATGGAGCGGCTGAACAGCAACGCGACGGTGCGCGAGATCCTCACGTCCAGCGCGCTGTCGGGCGCGCTCGACGGCATGCTGGTCAGCCTCTATCTGATCATCATCCTGGCCGTTCATCCGATCCTCGGGCTGATCGTGCTCGCGCTGGGCGCGCTGCGCGTGCTGCTGTTCCTCGCGCTGCGCCGGCGGCACCAGGAGCTGACTTCCCGCTCGCTGCAGGCCGAGGCGGCGTCGCGCAGCTATCAGGTGGAAATGCTCGCCGGAATCGAGAGCCTCAAGTCGCTGGGAGCGGAGCGGCGGGCGGTGGAGCACTGGTCGAACCTGTTCGCGGACGAGCTGAACGTCGCGCTGCAGAAAGGCCGGCTGAACGCCGTCTTCGACTCGGTGCTGGCGGCGCTGACCATCGCGTCGCCGTTCGCGATCCTCGTCTACGGCGCGCTGGAAGTGATCCGGGGGGACCTGAGTCTCGGCACGATGCTCGCCGTGAGCGCGCTGGCGGCGGGCTTCTTCGCGCCGCTTTCCACGCTGGTCTCCACCGCGCTGCAGATGCAGATGCTGGGGAGCTACTTCGAGCGGATCGACGACGTGCTGGACGCGCCGCCCGAGCAGCCGCGCGGCGTGGCGCTGGCGAGGCCGCGGCTGGCCGGACGGATCACGCTCGACCGGGTCAGCTTCCGCTACAACCCCGCCGCGCCGCTGGTGGTCGACGACGTCTCGCTCGACATCCCGGCCGGCAGCTTCGTCGCGCTCGTCGGCCCGTCCGGGGCGGGCAAGAGCACGCTGGCGAACCTGCTGGTCGGTCTGTACCGGCCGACCACGGGGCGGATTCTCTACGACGGGCTCGATCTCGCCGGACTCGATCTGCGCGCGGTGCGCAGCCAGCTCGGCATCGTCAATCAGTCGCCCTATCTGTTCGGCGGCACGATTGCCAGCAACCTGTCTCTGGCCGACCCGTCGCTGTCGCGCAGCCGCCTGATGGAAGCGGCGCGCCTGGCCGCGATTCACGACGACATCATGGAGATGCCGCTCGGCTACGACACGGTGCTCAGCGACGGAGGCTTCTCGGTGTCCGGCGGCCAATACCAGCGGCTCGCGCTGGCGCGCGCGCTGGTACACCGGCCGGCCATCCTGCTGCTCGACGAGGCCACCTCGAGCCTCGACACGGCGACCGAGCGGCGGATTCAGGATCATCTGGCCGGGCTTCGCTGCACCCGGATCGTCATCGCCCACCGGCTCAGCACCGTCCGCGCGGCGGACCTGATCCTGGTCATGGAGCACGGGGCGGTGGTGGAGCAGGGCACCCACGAGGAGTTGATGCGCCGGCGCGGCCGGTATGAAGAGCTGGTCGCCGTGCAGATCCGGGCTTGATGCACGGAGGGCTTCAGCCGCAATGGGGCTCACTTCAGGCGAGCGCTCACCCCTCATCCGCCTTCGGCACCTTCTCCCCTCGCCGGGGAGAAGGGCTCTCACGCACACGTCCCCTCGACTGCTTCTGCCTCGCGCGCGGCAGGAGGCTCTCAATTCACACTTCCCCTCGAGCGCCCTTCTCCCCTCGTGAGGGGAGAAGGTGCCGAAGGCGGATGAGGGGTTGTTCTCGCCTCAAGTGAACGCCATTGCGGCTTCAGCGTGCTCCGAGGGGAACCGACACCGCGAGAAACTGGTCCCACGCCGGCTCCCGCGAGCTGACGCCGCCGAGGAGCCCGAGCCCGACGCCGGCCAGTCCGGCGAGGAACCCGGTCAGCGGCGCCCAGCCTGCCTCCGCGAAGAACTCGTATCCCGCGATGCCGGCGCCGGGCCGCTGCAGGTCCACGGTGTACCGGTACCACGCGCGCGCCGCCTCGGCCAGAAGGGGATCGCCGCTGGCCTGGTGCATCCGGTTGAAGAGATGGGCCAGGCCGGCCGACCCATGACAGAGAGCGGCATCGACGATCTCCGAGTCTCGAGGGTCCGCTCCGCGCGCGGCCGCGGTTCGGGCAACCTCGATCGCCACCGCCTCCCACCCCGCATGTCCGCAGTGCCGTGCAGCGGTGAACAGCGCCGCGGCGATTCCCGGATCTCCGTAGCACCAGGCCAGCCGGTCCCGCACGGCGGGCTTCCCTGTGGAGACAGAGCTGGCGAAACACCACTTCTTTTCGTTCTGCCTCTGCGCGAGCAGCCAGTCGACGGAGCGGTCGAGGATCTCCCGCTGCGCGGCGGACAGCACGCCGGCGGCGGCGCACAGGGAGAGCACGGAGATGACGCCCGCGACGCCGTGAGACACGCCGAGGTTGTAATGGCCGCCGGGGTGCTTCTCGCGCAGCCAGTCCGGGAGCACCTCCGGCGGCGTGAACCAGGAGAAGCCGCCCTCGGCCGGCTCGCCGAGCGCGATGAGCCGCTCGACCAGCAACTCCAGCGAGCGGCGCGCGGCAGGCCGCGGGAGCGCGTGGAACGCATAGATCCCGTAGCCGGCGAGGCCGCCGACCAGGCCGAAGTCTCCGCGCGCGAACTTCGACTGCTCCAGCACCTCCACCAGCGATTCCCCGATCGGATCGGCGTCCTCGTCGTCCACATCGTCGCCTTCGCCGTCGTCCTCTTCCTCGTCCTCGGCGAAGAGCATCCCCTGCAGGTGACTGACCGACCATCCGATGCCGGTGAAGCCTTCGTAGAAATCGGGGCGGATCGGACGCTCGGAAAGGAAGTCGATGGCGTGGTCCATCAGTTTTTCGGCGAGCCCGGCCCACTCCTCGTTCCCCGTCTCGGCGGCCAGGTACGCGTAGAAAAGCGCCACTCCGGCGGTGCCGTTGGCCACGGTGGGATTGCCCTTGGGGTCCAGAGTCTCCACGTACGGCCGGAGCGCCTGGGCGATGTCGTCGATCGCCTTCCACGCGCGCTCGGCGTCCCGATCTTCCAAAAATCGCCGCCAGGTCGCCATGGCCGGATTTTACGCCGCTATGGATGTACGGCATTGCGGTTATGCTCGGTCGAGCATGCAGCGGAAGCGTCTCGATGGGGCGGACTTCGAGCCTCAGGGGTTCTTCCTCCTGCGTACGCCGTTGCTGGCGGTGGAAGAACTGGAAGCCTGGAGTACCGGCTTACGTGCACCGGCGGCGATCGGCGAGCGGGGGGGACTGGAGGCGGCCATCGAAGCCGACCGGAAGGCACAGCGCACCTGGCTGCGCGACCTGCTGACGCGCCCGGCCGTGATCGAGGCGCTGCACGTGGCGTCGCCGGCGCTGCTGGAAGCGCTCGAGGAGTGGCGCCGCGATCCGGACGGAAAGAAAGGACGGCGCGCCGAGGAGGCGCTGGTGCGGTACGCGTTCCGGATGGCTTCGCGGGCCACGCCCTTCGGGCTGTTCGCCGCCTGCAGCACGGGACGCGTCGATGGACGGAATCGCCTGTTTCTGGAGCCGCGGCGCGCGTACCGGCGCCACTCGCGGCTGGACATGGGCTACCTGTTCTCGCTCGCCGCGGAGCTGAATCAGGAAGCCGAGCTGCGCCGATCGTTGCGCTATCGCCCCAATTCCAGCATCTACCGCGCGGCAGGAAGGTTGCGGTACGCCGAGGCGCGGCTCAACGGGCCGGGGATCAACTACCACCTCGTGGCCGTGGAGCCCGACGAATTTCTCGATGCCGCCCTGGCCCGTGCGGCTGAAGGTGCAACACCGGACGAGATCGCCGCGGCAGTCGCGGCGAGCGATCCGGATGGAGAGATCACACTCGAGGATGCCGGCGCCTACGTCGCCGAACTGATCGACAGCCAGCTCCTGGTCTCCGAGCTGTGGCCGGCGCTCACCGGCCCCGAGGCCGTGCACGGCCTGATCGAGACCCTCGAGCGAGCCGCCGTGGAGCCGGCGCTCCGCACCGCGGCGATGTTGCGGCGCGTGCACGAGGAGCTCGAGAAGCTCGACCGGCAAGGGCTGGGCAACGATCCGAGCCGGTACGGCGAGATTGCCCGGGGACTCGAGCCTCTGCCGCAGCGCGCCGAGCGAGACCATCTCTTCCAGGTCGACCTGTTCAAGCCCGGCGAAGTGTCTCTCGATCCGGCAGTGCTCGACGAGGTTGCCCGCGGTCTCGAAGCCTTGCACCGTCTCGAGGCGGCAATCGTCGGAGACCCGCTCGACGGATTCCGCGACCGCTTCCTCGACCGTTACGGAACGGACCGTCTCGTCCCGTTGCTGGAAGCGCTCGACGTCGAGGCAGGAGCGGGACAGCCGCTGTCGGCGATGGGAGGCGACAGCTCGCCACTCCTCGAAGGGCTCGACTTCTCTTCCGACGGCGATTTCGAGAAGGTCCGCTGGGGTGCGCGCGAGGAGCTCCTCCTGGGCAAACTGATGCGGGCGCAGGCCGCGGGCGCGTTCGAGGTCGTGATCGACGACGACGACCTCGAAGGCCTCGAAACACGCAAGCGCCGTCCTCATCTGCCGGACTCGTTTCAAGCGGTCGCCATGGTCGGTGCGGCCGGCGAGGAGGCGCTCGGCGCCGGCGATTTCCGGGTCTGGGTGAGGACCGCCTTCGGCCCGTCGGGGGCACGCCTGGCCGGGCGTTTCTGCCACGGAGACGCGGAGATTGCGCGCCTGGTCTCCGAACAACTGCGGGCGGAAGAGGCGCTCGATCCCGACGCGGTGTTCGCCGAGGTGGTGCACCTCGGCCGGGGGCGGATCGGCAACGTCGCCTCACGCCCCGTGCTGCGCGATTGGGAGATCCCTTACCTCGGCGTCAGCGGCGCGCCCCGCGAGCGCCAGATTCCGCTCGACGACCTGCTGGTCACGGTCGAAGGGCCGGAGGTCGTGCTCTACTCCGCGCGCCTGCGCCGCCGCGTGCTGCCGCGTCTCACCAGCGCGCACAATTACACCCTCGGCAATCTGGCGGCCTATCGCATTCTCTGCAGCCTGCAGATGCAGGGCCTGCGCGGCGGCGTGCAGTGGACGTGGCGGCCGTTCGACAAGCAGCCGTTTCTGCCGCGGGTGCGCTACGGCCGGGCCGTTCTCTCGCGCGCGTACTGGAACGTCACCGCCGAGGAGATCAAGGACGTCGCGGCGCGCCGCGACGCAAATCGCGACAGCGATCGGGAGCGCTACGCAGCCGTCCAGCGATGGCGCGAGCAGCGCGGCATCCCGCGCCGCGTGCTGGTCTCCGATGAGGACAACGAGCTGCTGGTCGATTTCGATCACGTGCTCTCGGTCGATGCGTTCGTGGCTGCCGTCCGGCAGCAGGGCGCGTTCAAGCTGACCGAATTCTGGCCCGGCTTCGACGAGCTGCCGGTCCGCGGGCCGGAGGGGCGATTCGTCCACGAGCTGACCATTCCGTTCGTGCGGCGCCGCGTGCCGACGCGGCGGTCTCCCGCACCGTCGCTCCTCGAAGAGGTGGAGCGCATTCTCCCGCCGACCTCGCGCTGGCTGTATCTCAAGCTGTATACCGGCACCGCCACCGCCGACCTCGTGCTGCGGGACGTCATCGCGCCGCTGGTCTCGCGGGCCATGGAGAGCGGCGCTGCCGAACGATGGTTCTTCCTCCGTTACGGCGATCCGCAGAACCACCTGCGCGTGCGTTTTGGCGGCGAGCCGGCCCGGCTGCGGGAAATCATCGATTGGCTCCCCGAGCTCCTCGATCCCCTCCTGGCCGAGGGGCGCATCTCCCGGTGGCAGCTCGACACCTACGAGCGCGAGGTGGAGCGCTACGGCGGCCCGCAGGCCATGGAGATCGCCGAACGGATCTTCCACGCCGACAGCGAGGCCGTGCTGGCCGCGCTCGACGAACTGGCGGGGGACAGCGGTGCCGAGTGGCGGTGGCGTCTGGCGCTGGCAGGCATCGACCGGCTGTTCGCCGACTTCGGCTTCGATCTCCCCGGACGGCGCGACGTGCTGTCCCGGCTGCGCCGCTCGTTCGGGGCCGAATTCGATGCCGGGCCGCAGCTCACGCAGCAGCTCGCGCAGCGCCTGCGCGAGACCGGCAACGAGTTGTACGACCTCGTGACGGCAGGCGTCGGGCCGGACCACCCGCTTGCCGCCGGCATGGCCGCGCTGGACCGGCGGTCGGCGAATCTGGCGCCGCTCGTCGCGGAGCTCCGCGCGCTCGAGTCACGAGGCGAGCTCACGGCGCGGCTCGACGATCTGGTGACCAGCTACATCCACATGTTCGTCAACCGGCTGATCCGCGCGGATGCGCGCCGGCACGAGCTGGTCCTCTACGATCTGCTGCACCGGCTCACGGTGTCGCGGCTGGCGCGGGCGAACGCTTCGGCGTCGACGACTCGGGGGGAACCGAACGTTCCAGAGGAACCGACACCGCAAGAAACTGATCCCACCCCGGCTCCCGCGAGCTGACGCCCGCGAGCAGCCCGAGCCCGACACCGGCCAATCCCAGGAGGTAACCGGTCAGCGGCTGCCAGCCCGGCGCCGCGAAGAATTCATATCCCGCGATGCCGGCGCCCGGCCGCTGCATGTCGACCGTGTACCGGAACCACGCGCGCGCGGCCTCGGCCAGGAGCGGATCGCCGCTCGCCTGGTGCATTCGATTGAAGAGATGGGCCAGGCCGGCCGACCCATGACACAGAGCGGCATCGACGATCTCGGCGGTTTCCATGTCGCGCCGGGCCGCCGTTCGTGCAATCTCGAGCGCCATGGCTTCCCACCCTGCGTGCCCGCAGTGCCGCGCAGCGGTGAACAACGCCGCGGCGATTCCCGGATCTCCGTAGCACCAGGCCAGCCGGTTTCGCCCGGCGGGCCTGCCGTTGACGACGGAATTGGCGAAGCACCATTCCTTTCCGTTCTGCTTCTGCGCGAGCAGCCAGTCGACGGCGCGATCGAGAGTCGCCCGCTGCTCGCCGGACATCACGCCGGCGGCGGCGCACATCGAGAGCACCGAGATGACCGCCGCGACGCCGTGAGACACGCCGAGGTTGTATCTGCCGTCGGGCTCCTTCTCGCGCATGAAGTCCGGGAGCACCTCCGGCGGCGTGAACCAGGAGAAACCGCCGTCGACCGGCTCGCCGATCTCGACGAGCCGCTGAACCAGCAGCTCGAGCGAGCGCCGTGCTGCAGGCCGCGGTAGAGCATGGAACGCGTAGATCCCGTGGCCGGCGAGACCGCCGATCAGGTCGAAGTCCCCGCGCGCGTACGTTCGCCCCCCCAGCGCCTCGACCAGCGACTCGCCAATTGGATCGGCATCCGGATCGGCATCCGGATCCTCGTCGTCCTCGTCCGGCTCTTCGTAGAGCATTCCCTGCAGCTGACCGAGTGCCCACCCGATTCCGGTGAAGCCTTCGTAGAAATCGGCAGGCAGCGGACGGTTCGAGAGGGCGTCGATGGAGTGCTCCATCAATTGGTCCGCGAGCCCGGTCCACTCCTCGCTGCCCGTCTCGGCGCCCAGATATGCGTAGAAGAGCGCCAGTCCGGCGGTGCCGCCGGACACGGCGGGATCGTCCCCGGGGCCGACGTTCTCCGCCGCCGGCCGGAGCGCCCGGGCGATGTCGTCGATCACCTTCCACGCGCGCTCGGCGTCACGATCTTCCAGCAATCGCTGCCAGGGTGCCATCGGATCGATTGTACGACCTGAACTTGAATGCGCCGGCCATTCCGGCCGGCGCGACGAGAACGAGTTGGAGGCCTGCGGGTGCTACGGGCAGAGGGTCGGGTCGCAGCTATAACAGAGGGTCTTGGGCCATGTGTTTCCCGTACCGCCGGCGACCTTCTTGAGATCATCGGTCGTCAGATTGCGGACGGATTCCTTGTTGAGGGCGAGCTTCTTGACCTTTTTCTTCATGGCTTACCTCCAGTAGAACAAAATGAAAAAACAAACGCCGGCTACGCCGGCGCTGACTCTCCGGTCACGATCGACCGGCCGCTCTTCGTCATACTCGAGTAGTAATTTCGGTCCTTCCTTTGTTAATGTCAATGTGGAACTGCGTGCAACCATACGTCGTTTCTGACGCCCTCGTGCTGCGGATCTCTCCGTCCGGCGCGCTCGTGGCGGCGACGTCCGGCTCACAGGAGCACGCGCTGGCGGAGGATGCGCTGCCGGTCCTCGCCGCGTTCGCGACTCCTGCGACGCCGCGCGCCGCACTGGCGAAGCTGCGGGAAAGCTGGGAGCTCGACGAGGCAGAGTTCGAGGCACTGGTGGAAACGCTCGTGCGGGAAGGGCTCCTGACGCCGGCTCCCGCGCCGCGCCGCGACCTCTTCCTCGTCCTGGGCCTGAACCGGAGCGGCACGTCGGCATTGACGAAGTCGCTTGCCGCGTGCGGTGTGGCGCTCGACTTCGAGCTGCCCGGACTGCAGCCCGGCCTCTTCAAGCCGGACGCGAACCGGGCCGACGGCGGGTACGAGAGCTACGAGATCCCGGCGGTCCTCAGTCTCGTCCGGGAGATCGCCGCGCGCTCCGGCGGCGATCAGAACAAACCGGCGCTCACCGAGGAGACCGTCCTGACGGTGACCGACGCGCTGGCGATCCGCGGTCTGCTCGAACGGATCCCGCGTTTCCCGTTCGCGATCAAGGACCCGCTGCTGACGTTCCAGTATCCGCAGTGGAAGGAGATCGCGGGCGGCTGCCGCCCGCCGGTGGCGGCGCGGCCCGTCGTGACGCTGCGCCATCCGGTGGCGAGCGGACACGCGCTGGTCCGGCGCGGCTTCTGCCGGACCCTGCGCAGCGGCATGGACCAGTGGCTCCGCTACTACAGCGAGGTGAAATACCTCGTCGACGCGGGCGAGGAGCCGCTGATCGTGGTCTACGACGGTCAGCGGGACCGCTACGTCGCGCAGATCGAGGCGCTGTGCGCGGTGTTGTCGCTGCCGTTCGACCGGGAGCGCGTGAGCGCGGAGTTCGTCCCGGCGAACGCCGATCGTCCGGACCGCGCGGAGCTGCTGCAGCATCCGCTGGGGAACGAGCTGCAGGAGCTCTTCGACGAGCTGGCGTCGCGTGGCGTCAGGACGGATTGACGAAGAGGGGCTGTAAGAGCCGATGCTCGCGCAATGCCCGCTCGATCGCACCGGCGGTGGCCCAGTCCCCGCGCTCCTCGATGGCGAAGGACTCGCGCACCGCTCGCCGCCACGCGGCGCGGTTGCCGTCGCTCCGGAGGAGGATGCCGAGCATGGCCTGGCCCTGCGGGTCGAGCCGCAGCGGAATCAGCCCTTCGTCCCCGAGCTTCGCCAGCGACTCGACGAAGCGATCCTCGGGCGCGGCGCCGGGCGGCAGCAGACGCTCCAGCCACTCGCGGATCGGACGCCACCCGCGATAGGTCATGAGCAGCGCGAGCGCGATCCGGTCCTGGACCGACGGCATGCTCGCCCACTGGATCGAGGAGAAGAGGTCGTGCTCGCTTCCGGCATCGGCCACGCCGGCGAACCATGCGCCCTGATGCCGGATGCCGAGGCGGACGAGGTCGTCCAGCGCGCCGAGAGAGCGGAGATAGCGCCAGTTGCCCACGAGGTGCCAGACGGCGTCCCACGGACGATCCTGCCGCACGAGGAGCTTCAGATAGTCCATGCCGCCGTCGGACGAGGTGCGCAGACACTCGGCCATCTTCCGCGTGTAGCGGAAACGCTCCGGCGCGTCGACCGACATCGCGCCGTCGCGAAAGACTTCCGTGGCGAAGCCCGCGCGGAGGTACTGGAACTGCCGGCGCGGCGCGGGCAGCGGACCGGTGCGGAGGACCAGCACGACGGTCGGCTGATCCACGTGCCACACCTGATGGATGAACCGGCGGCCGGGATCGATCCGCCGCACGTCGCCGGTGCGGACCACTTCGACCTCGCGCACCGCCAGCTCGCCGACATGGACCTCCGGCGCGACGCGCTCCGCATCGGGGAACGCGTAGGTCGCGTGGATGGTGGTCCCGGACAGGTTGGTGAACGCGCCGGCGAAGTCGTGGTCGTGAATGACCACCTCCGGCGTCGTGTAGGCGTAGATGTTGGCGAAGAAGCACCCGTCCGACCAGATCGTGAACGCCGGCGGGCCCTGGGGTCCGAAGGGGTTGCAGGGCTGGGGGAAGGTCCGGCTGGAGAGCGTCCACCCGGCGAGGGAGGCAAGGCCGTCGTATTCGCGATGGGGCTGCGCGTCCTCGAGGATGCGCGCGGCGATCGCGGGCAACGCGGAGACCTTCGCGCCGGCGGACTTCCACTCGCCGTTGATGCGGGCTGCCAGACTGCGGAGGGAGTCGATCATGGCCGGCCGATTCCCAGTCTGGCCCGCGTTCCGTCCTTCCGTCAAGTGACGTTGGTCACGGTGTCCCTGCCCGCCTGTCCGTCCTCCGTCCCACTCTGTGCCTCTGTGGTGAATGCACGCGCGCCGCAAGTCCGCGACGGTGCGGCTTGGATCGCGCTCGTATTCACCACAGAGCCACAGAGGCACAGAGTGGGACGGAGGGACTCATGATTCAGGGCGCGGCCGCGTGCCGCTCCCGCTTCGGCACGCGGGCCCTGGCGTTCCAGCTCAGCGTCAGAGCCGTTAGGCGGGTGATGCACAATGTACGGATGAAGCTGAACATGCATGCGGGTGCGCGTCTCGTCACGCAACAATTGGTGTACTCGGCTCTCCTGACACAGCACAGAGGCATTCCCCTGACTGCAGTTGAGATCATCGATCTTGCCTCGCTGATCGACGTCTACTGTTTGTTCGATAAGGCTCATGTGTTGGACCGTGCCTGGAACGTCTTGGACACTGAAGGCTCCGGCAGCGAGCTCGGAGAGATGCTTTCCGAATTCGTAGTTGTGGATCGCGTAGAGTGGGCTGACACCGAAAAATTGAGGCGTGTCGTGCAAGCACACATGTCGACAGTGACAGCCGCGTTGGACACTGCTGGCAGCCGTCGTGCCGGCACACGATCAGGCGGTGACTACTCCGATGAAGATGATGCGTTTGACGAACGTGGATTCGTATATTTAGCGTACGCAGATATTCAGCAAGTGCCCTTCACACCGGACTTTACACGTGCCGCTCAGATTCAGCAGCTAACACGCGCGGAGGATAGTTTCGCGGGAGAGCTGCTTTCTAATCTGCGCGCTCAGTATCCGCAGTGGGCCGGACGCCGGTCTGCCAGTGTCACCCAGCGCGTTTCGCCAGTGGCCGGAGCGGTTCTCGATCGTGCCGTGCGAAACCAACGCGGCATCGCGCGTGAAATGCGGATCCTTCGTGACGAGCTGGCTCCACTACGCGCACGCCTGAATGAGGCCGAGCAGAAACTGATCTGCGGCTCTTATGCGGAGGCTCAGAAAGCCGAAAAGAAATGGCGTAAGGTGTTGGAGGAACTGCGGCTGACATTCGGCGATCATCCTAACCTCATCGAGATCGGAAACGTTTTGAGTTACGGGGACGTCGTTGGTGAGCTCGTTGACGAACCGGCGAGTGCGCGTAGCTGGCTGAGTGCGGTCGCGACACTGCCGATCGAGATCGCGAACCGCATCTTGAGGCGTCGCCCGATCATCGAAATTCATCGGTTACGTTCGGATATCCCAGCAGGCGGGAGGCTTGGGAAATGTGTCGAAACACTTTTCGGCGTGCGTTTGTGAGCACCGCCTACCTTCGACCGAACGGAAGCAACATCGGATGCGTCGTTAGTTGTGAACTTGTGGCTCCGACACGTGAATACGTTGCACTGGTCGATGGGTGCGCCAGCCGTTCGCCTCGCGACTTCCTGGCGGCCTGTGCTCGGCTGCTGCCTCGGATTTATGCCGTCGGAATGGATCTCCCGATCCGGAACTGCCGGACGATGACTTCGAACTGTCTCCTGATCCACTCGAGTCTCCGATGTCAGCGATCGGTCAGCTTCTGGGCAAATACGATCAATACGCTGAAGTGTCTGATCCCGTATTCGATCGGGAATTCCTGCTCACTCATCTATCCGGCGATCTTGCGGATATTTACAGCGATTTGTTCGTTCCGCTTCGATGGTGGGACCGCGGCGATGATGCGGCACGAACCCAGGCGCTTTGGCAGTGGAAGTTCAACATCACTGGGCATTGCGGCGATCACCTCGTCGACGCACTACGGCCGATACACCGACTCGTGTTCGACCACCTGAGCCCGGACTACCGTGCGAGCGTCGCCGGTCACGACTGAACGTCGAAAGCTCACGACTTGGCGTCCGGACGAAGATGGATCGTCATGCGCAGCCGCACAGCGCCTCCTGGCCCGGAAATCCGTCCTTCGCGGTACTCTCCGGCGCATGTACATCCGTGCCTCGCAGCACGCCCGCAGCGCCGCCGACGTCGTCGAGGTGATCGAGCGGAACCCGTTCGCTACCCTCGTCACGCATGGCGACGGGGGGATGATCGCGTCGCACCTGCCCTTCGTGTTCGATCCCTCGCGCGGAGACCACGGCACCCTGTACGCACACATGGCCCGGGCCAACGCCCACGCCGCGGTGGTCGGCCGCGCCGAGTCGCTGGTGGTCTTCACCGGCCCGCACGCCTACATCTCGCCTTCCTGGTACGCCGACCGCGCGACCGCCCCCACGTGGGACTACGTCGCGGTGCATTGTTATGGCACCGCCCTGCTGCACGACGCGGAGGAAACGAGGCGGAACATCGAACGGCTCATCGCGGTCGTCGAAGGCGGCCGGGAAAAGCCTTGGTCGATGGACGAGCTTGGCGAAGAGGAAGTCCGGAGCCTGATCGCCAACGTCGTCTCGTTCGAGATCCCGGTCTCGCGCATGGAGGCGAAGTTCAAGCTCAACCAGCGCGATCAGCCGGAGCGCATCCGCGCGGCCATCGCGGAGCTGGAGCGGAGCGGAGCCGCGGAGCTCGCGGAGTACATCCGCCGCTACAACGTTTGAATGTATGGAGTGCGGAGGCCTTTGGAGGCTGTCTCAAAACCCGGACCGCCGCCGTCCCGGCGGCTGATCGGGCGGCGTCCCGCCGCCCGCGTACTGGGGAGGCCGGAGCCTCTCGCCACGTGGCGCGCTCCACCCGCCCGGGGTGGCGGCGCGGGACGCCGCCACATCAGCCGCCGGGACGGCGGCGGTCCGGGGTTTGAGACAGCCTCCAAAGGCCTCCGCACTCCAAACATTCAAACGTTGTAGCGGCGGGTGTACTCCGCGAGCTCCGCGGC
>DASUSN010000174.1:0-38944 GCA_036375075.1 Thermoanaerobaculia bacterium
ACGCTGCCGATCTTCCTCCTCTTCGGTTTGCCGGTTGTGCTCGGACTGCCGAGCATCTACGAGTGGGCGCGCCCAGAGGCGGCGCACGACGTGCTGCTCGCGCAGAAGGCGAAGTGGTGGCTGTACCCGAGCGGCTGGATCGTCCGCACGCTCATCTACTTCGCGCTCTGGTCGCTGTGGGCGTGGCGCCTGCGCAAGCTCTCGCTCAAGTTCTACGAAGACCGCTCGCCGTACACCGAGCTCGCCCGCCGCAAGTGGGCCGCCGGCGGCCTGTTCATGTTCGTCATGACCATGACCCTGACCTCGGTCGACTGGGTCATGTCGCTCGAGCCGAAGTGGTACTCGTCGATGTTCGGCATCAGCTTCACGGTCGGCGCGGGGCTTTCGGCGTTCGCGTTCGTGACGTTCTTCCTGACGCTGATCTCCGGCACGTCCGCGATGGCGGGCATCCTCAAGAGCTCGCACTTCCGCGACCTCGGCAACCTCATGCTCGCGTTCACGATGCTGTGGGCGTACACGAACTTCTCGCAGTTCCTGCTGATCTGGTACGGCAACATCAAGGAAGAGACGCCCTACTACCTCAAGCGCATGCACGGCGGCTGGGGCGTGCTGGCGGCGATCCTGGTCCTCTTCCACTTCTTCCTGCCGTTCTTCCTGCTCCTGATGCGCCGCATCAAGGACCGCCCGTCGACCATCGCCGTCGTCACGGTGATCCTGCTGGTGATGCGCTTCATCGACATCTACTGGCTCGTCACGCCCGCGCATCACGGCGAGCACTTCTACTTCTCCTGGATCACCATCCCCGTCTTCTTCGGCATCGGAGGTCTCTGGCTGGCCGCGTTCATCTGGCAGCTCAAGGGACAGACCATCATCCCGATCCACGAGACGTGGGTGGAAGAGGCCATTCGCGAGGGAGCCCTCGAAAAAGTGACGGTCCGCAATGCCTGAGCACATCCAATACGAGGACCAGGACCTCTTCAACCCGGAGACGCATCACGAGCACTCGGATGTGCCGGTGCGCCCGTTGTTCTGGTTCATCGTCATCTTCGTCGTCTTCTCGATCGTCAGCCACGTCGCCCTCTTTCTGCTCTACAAGGCCTTCGTGAAGGGTGAGAGCAGCCGCATGGACCCGCCCCAGACGCAGGTCGCGCGTCCCGACGACTCGAGCGTCCCCCAGAACCAGCCCCTCCTCCAGCCGTTCCCGCGCGGCGAAGTCGCGCCGTACCGCCAGACCCCGGTGACCGACCTGGAAGACATGCGCCGCGCCGAAGAGCGGGCGCTGAAGAGCTACGGCTGGGTGGACAAGCAGCACGGCGTCGTCCGCATCCCCATCGAGGATGCGAAGAAGATGCTCGCCGCCCGGGTGGCAGTTGCCGGCGTTGCCGGAGCGCCCGCGACCGGAGCGCCGGCGTCCTCGCCGGCTGGTGCGGCGCCGCCCCCCGGGGCGAGCGTGGCTCCGGCAGGCACGCCCGTCCCGGCTGACACCGGCGTAGCACCATCTGCGACTACGACGACCGGAGGCCATGAATGACGCGCCTCCCGAGTACCGGCGGCGGGACGCCGCCGGGCCAGCCGGCGGGACGCCGGCGCTCCCTGTTCGTGGCGATGCTCACGCTCGCGCTACCCCTGTTCGCGCAGCAGAACGTGCCCCAGCCTCCGCAGATCACCATCGCCCAGAAGCTGAACACCCGCATCCCGCTCGACCTGCAGTTCCGGAACGAGCGCGGCGAGGTCGTGCGCCTCAAGGAGTACTTCAACCACGGGCGCCCGGTCCTTCTCAACTTCGTCTACTACCGCTGCCCGATGCTCTGCCCGATGGTCCTCGAAGGCACCACCCAGAGCCTCACGCACCTGAAGTTCGACATCGGCAAGGAGTTCGACGTCCTCACCGTCAGCATCGATCCGCGCGACAAACCCTCGGACGCGATGCGGCGCAAGGAGAAGTACATCCGCCACTACGGCCGGCTGGACTCCGCGAAGGGGTGGCACTTCCTCACCGCGCACGAGTCGGCCATCAAAAAGCTCGCGGACTCCGTCGGCTTCCAGTACTCCTACGACAGCCGCACCGACCAGTTCGCGCACGGCGCCGCGCTGCTCGTGCTCACGCCCGACGGCCGCACCTCGCGCTATTTCTACGGCTTCGAGTACAAGCCGCGCGATCTGCGCATGGCCATCGTCGAGGCCTCAGAGGGGAAAGTCGGCTCTCCCGTCGACCAGCTCCTGCTCCTGTGCTTTCACTATGACCCGGCAACGGGGAAGTACAGCCGCAACGCGATGATGTTCGCCCGCGCCGGAGGCGTGAGCACGCTGCTCGCCCTCGGCGGCTTCATCTTCGTGATGATCCGTAAAGAGCGCACAACGAAATGAACGATTTCCCACTGTTTCCCGAGCAGGCTTCGAGCGTCTCGCCGCTGGTGGACGGGCTGTATCTCGGCCTCGTCGCCCTCACCGGCGCGGTCTCGCTCCTGATCTGGATCGTCATCTTCTACTTCGCCATCAAGTACCGGCGGCGTCCCGACAACGAGCTCGCCCAGGAGCAGGAGCCGCCGGCGGCGCTCGAGGTGACCTGGATCGTCATCCCCACGATCATCTTCATCGCCATCTTCGTCGCCGGCGCGTGGGTCTTCTTCCGCATCAACCGCGTCCCCAGCAACGCTCTCGAGGTCTACGCTACCGGCCGCCAGTGGATGTGGAAGTTCCAGCACCCCTCCGGACAGCGCGAGATCAACACGCTGCACGTGCCGGTCGGCCGTCCCGTGAAGATCACCCTTGCGTCCGAGGACGTGATCCACAGCCTCTGGTTCCCGAGCTTCCGCGTGAAGACGGACGTCCTCCCGAACCGCTTCCGCACCATGTGGTTCGAGGCCACCAAGACCGGCACCTTCCACATCTTCTGCGCCGAGTACTGCGGCACGAAGCACTCCGCGATGATCGGCAGCGTGATCGTCATGGAGCCCACCGAGTACCAGCGCTGGCTCGCCGGCGGCAGCGAAGGCTCGCTGGCCTCGCAGGGCGAGCAGCTCTTCGCGAAATACGCGTGCAACACCTGCCACATGGACACGGCCACGGGACGCGGTCCCGTGCTGGCGGGCCTGTACGGCCAATCGCGCCCGCTGACGAACGGCCAGGTCGTCCTCGCCGACGACAACTACATCCGCGAGTCGATCCTCAATCCGCAGGCGAAAGTCGCGGCCGGCTTCCAGCCGATCATGCCCACGTTCCAGGGACAGGTGACCGAGGACGATCTGATCCGGCTGCTGTCGTACGTGAAATCGATCCCCGCGGCCGGCACGCAGACGCAGCAGGTCGAGTCGCCGCAGTCGCAGTTGCAGTCCAGCGGCGCGCCCACGGCGACGACCACGGCAGCGCCCACCACGGCGGCGCCCACCACGACCGCGGCGCCCACGGCCGCCACGACGACCACGAATCAGGGTACTGAACGATGACTACCACGACCATTGACGACGCTCCGTTCATCGAGCCGTCCACCAAAGCCCGCCGGAATTACCTCAACGACGAGTACGGCGTGCTCTCGTGGCTCCTCACGAAGGACCACAAGCGCATCGCCATCATGTACCTCTTCTCGGTGACCCTCTTCTTCGTCGTCGGCGGCGTGCTGGCGTTCCTCATGCGCCTCGAGCTCCTCACGCCCGAGGGCGACATGTTCACCTCCGATACCTACAACAAGCTCTTCACGCTGCACGGCATCGTGATGATCTTCTTCTTCCTCATCCCCGCGATCCCCGCGGTGCTCGGGAACTTCCTCCTGCCGATCATGCTCGGCGCGAAAGACCTCGCCTTTCCGAAGCTCAACCTGCTGAGCTGGTACATCTACATGATCGGCGGCACCTTCGGGGTCATCGTGATCATCACCGGCGGCGTCGATACCGGCTGGACGTTCTATACGCCGTTCTCGACGCAATACTCCAACACCAAGGTCTTCCTGACGACGATGGGCGCGTTCATCACCGGCTTCTCGTCGATCCTGACCGGCCTCAACTTCCTGGTCACCACGCACCGGATGCGCGCACCCGGTCTGACCTGGTTCCGCCTGCCGCTGTTCGTCTGGTCGATGTACGCCACGAGCATCGTCATCATGCTGGCCACGCCCGTCCTGGCCATCACCCTCGTGCTGCTGATGGTGGAGCGGGTCTTACAGGTCGGCATCTTCGACCCCGCGTTGGGCGGGGACCCGGTGCTGTACCAGCACATGTTCTGGTTCTACTCCCACCCGGCCGTGTACATCATGATCCTGCCGGGCATGGCCGTGATCTCGGAGTGCGTGGCCGCGTTCACCCGCAAGAAGATCTTCGGCTACAAGTTCGTGGCCTTCTCCTCGCTGGCCATCGCCTTCCTCGGCTTTCTGGTGTGGGCGCACCACATGTTCGTGGCCGGCATCTCGGTCTACTCGGCGATGATCTTCTCGTTCCTGTCGATGCTCGTGGCCGTTCCTTCGGCCATCAAGGTCTTCAACTGGACGGCCACGATGTACAAGGCCTCGGTGTCGTGGCAGACGCCGATGCTGTACGTCCTCGGCTTCATCGGTCTCTTCACCATCGGCGGCGTCACCGGCCTGTTCCTCGGCGCGCTCGGCATCGACGTCCACGTGCACGACTCCTACTTCGTGGTCGCGCACTTCCACTACATCATGGTCGGCGGCACGATCATGGCGTACATGGCCGGGATCCATTACTGGTGGCCGAAGATTACCGGGCGGATGTATCCCGAGTGGTGGGGCCGCCTATCCGCGCTGCTGGTCTTCGTCGGCTTCAACCTGACCTTCTTCCCGCAGTTCCTGGTCGGCTACGTCGGCATGCCGCGGCGCTATCACGCGTACGCGCCGGAGTTCCAGGTGCTGAACGTCCTCTCCACCGCAGGCGCGACCATCCTCGCGGTCGGCTACCTGCTGCCGATGCTCTACCTGGGCTGGTCGCTCAAGTTCGGGCGCAAGGCGGGCACGAACCCGTGGGGCGCGGTGGGTCTGGAGTGGGCGACGACGTCGCCTCCGCCGAAAGAGAACTTCCACGAGACGCCGGTCGTGACCTGGGAAGCCTACGACTATCCGGCCTTCCTCAAGGCCATGCGGGAGACGCAGCATGTCTGACGTCACGCTGCATCACGGCGCCGAGCACGCGGCCGAGCCGCACGGGCACGAGCACCACCATCCGTTCCTCCAGCACCACTTCGAGGACATGGGCCAGCAGCACGAGGCCTCGACGCTGGGGATGTGGTTCTTCGTGGCCCAGGAGATCCTGTTCTTCGGCGGCATCTTCGCGGCGTACTTCGTCTATCGCGAGATGTACCCCGACGCCTGGAAGGCGGGCTCGCATCACCAGAACTGGCAGATCGGCGCGGCCAACACGGTCGTCCTGATCGGCAGCTCGCTGACCATGGCCCTGGCCGTGTGGGGCGCGCAGGGCGCGCGGCGGAAGTTCACCACGCTGATGCTCGTCCTGACCCTGATCCTCGGCGCAGTCTTCGTCGGCGTGAAGGGCTACGAGTACGCGGAGCACATCCACGAGGGGCTCTTCCCCGGCGCGAGCTTCACCTACACCGAAGCGACTCCGGCGCTCACGCGCGGGGTCGAGCTGTTCATGACCTTCTACTTCACGATGACCGGCCTGCACGCGTTGCACATGGTCATCGGCGCGGGGCTGCTGTTGTACTTCATCCGCCGCGCGTGGCGAGGCGACTTCGGTCCCGAGTACTACGGCCCGATCGAGATCATGGGCCTGTACTGGCACTTCGTCGACATCGTCTGGATCTTCCTCTTCCCCCTGCTTTATCTCGTCTGAGGACTTCAATGGCGCAAGAACACGGACACCAACCCGACCACGAGACCTACCACGGGCACGCCGCCCCGCACCACCAGGCGCCGCTCACCGCGTACTTTCTGGTCTTCGGCGCCCTCATGGTCCTGACCGTCCTCACGGTCTGGGTCTCCCGCATCGACCTCGGCGCCCTGAACACCGCCGTGGCCATGGCCATCGCCGTGGTGAAGGCCCTGGTGGTCATCCTCTGGTTCATGCACGTGATCCACTCCCCGCGCCTGACCTGGATCGTGGTGATCTCGTCCTTCCTCTGGCTGGCCGTCCTCTTCGTCCTGACCTTCAGCGACTACCTGACCCGCCACTGGAAAATGTCCTGACGACCTTCGGGGCAAGCGGAGCAACGCTAGTGCGTATCCGGCTGAAGCCCGGCTCGTTCCTCACGCTCGGGCGTGGCGAAGTCGTAGAAGACGCGCAACAGATTGCCGTCTGGATCGGCCGCTGTGAACTCATGCAGTCCCCAGGACTTGGACTCCGGCGGCGAAACGATCTTTGCCTGATTCCCACGCCACACCTGGTGCAGCGCATCGACCGCTTCTTTGCTGTCGAGATTCAGCCAGATCACCACCGGACCGCTGTTGCCGGAATGCTCCCGGAACGCCGCGTCGGTCAGGAACATCCGGCAGTTCCCCCTGGAAATCCCGGCGATCCCGCCGCCTCCCTGATCGCCCCAATCGACGGTAAAGCCGAGGCGGCTGGCGTAGTACTCCAACGCGACGGCGATGTCGCTCACCGGGATCTCAGGAACGGCGCCGGGAAACTCCGCGTTCATGACTGACCTCTGATTCGTGGGATCGGTCTCGTTTTACGCTTCACGTCCGACATGGAACGCGGAGGCCCTAGTGGCGGCCAAGCGCCTTCTCCACGGCTTTCGGATTTTCAGCGGCGATTTTGAGGAGCGCTTTCGCTGGCCCATGCGGATGACGGCGCCCCTGCTCCCAGTTTCGCAGCGTGGCGACGCTTACGCCGATCATCAGCGCGAACTCATCCTGCGATTTCTTGAGCCGCTTCCGGATTGCCTGTACGTCTTCCGGGGTGAACGTAAACTCCCGGCTCGGTTTCGCTTCTCCGCGAAGAATCCTGCCACCCTCGCGGACGCTCTCGATCAGCTCATCGAAGTCTTTCGGGTTCACTTGAACTCCTGCTGTACGACCTTCGCTAGAATTCGCTTTTGCTCGGCGGTGAGGTCTTTCTGGTCGCTCTTGCGGTACAGAAACAACATCAGAAAGATCTCGCGCTCGGCGTGCCAGTAGTAGATCAGCCGAAGGCCGCCCCGTTTCCCGCGACCACCTTCTCTCCATCGCAGCTTGCGCACGCCCCCGGTTCCTTCGATCAAGTCGCCCTGGGCGGGACGGCGCAGAAGCGCTTGTTGGAGTAGCCGGTAGTCGTCGTCTGGCAGCGCATCGGTAATGCGGCGTGTGAACACGCTCGTCTCGATGAACCGCACAGCGCAGATGCTACGCCATTGGCGCAGTGTGTGGCAACGCTGGGTCGTTCGTCACTTGTTCCCGTGTCTGCGTAAACTACCGCACCCATGAAGACCCAGTACTACACCGCCACCAGCCTGGACGGCTTCATCGCAGACGCGCAGAACTCCCTCGACTGGTTGATCCAGTTCGGCGACCCCGAAGAGAGCAGTTACCCCGCGTTCATCCGCGACGTGGGTGCGCTGGCGATGGGGTCGACGACGTACGAGTGGCTGCTCGCAGAGAATCCGCAGCCGTGGCCGTACGAGCAGCCGGTGTGGGTGTTCACGACGCGGGAACTGCCGCGGATCGAAGGCGCGAATCTGCGTTTCGTGCGCGGGGACGTGCGGCCGGTGCACGAGGAGATGGTGGCTGCGGCGGGTGGAAAGAACGTCTGGATCGTCGGGGGAGGGGAGCTTGCCGGCCAGTTTCACGACCACGGGCTGCTCGACGAGCTGATCGTCACGATCGCCTCGGTCACCCTCGGCGCCGGCGCGCCGCTCCTCCCGCGCAGGATCGCCACGCCGCCGCTGCGGCTGATGTCCGTCACGCGATATGGCGAAGCGTTCGTCGAGCTCCGCTACGAGGTCCCGCGTTAGCCGCATTTGGTCGCGCCGACACCTCGCGACGCTTCTAATGGACCCCGATCCCGATTTGGAGCGCGGAGGCAATCTCGATTGATTGCCTCCGCACTCCAAAAGCGCGCGGACAACGTGCATACTCTGCGCGCTTGGCCCGTCGTCCTCGTCCCGCTCTCGCAACATGGTCTTTGCTCGCGCTGGTCGCGGGGCTCAGCCTGGGTATGCTCGGGCACGCGTCGGGGGCCGCGGCGTTCGGGGTCATCGAGCGGGTGCTCAGTCCCGTGGGGGCGGTGTGGCTGGCGGCGCTGCAGTTGCTCCTGCTGCCGCTGATCCTCAGCCAACTCCTGGCCGCGGTGACCGGGTCGGGCGGGGCGGGGCGCGAGGTGGGACGGCTCGGGTTTCAGGCTATCGCACTGTTCGTGGTCATGTTGTTCGCGGCAGGGGCGCTGACGTTCGTCCTCTGCAAGCCACTCGTCGCGTTGTATGACGCCGGGCCCGCGTTCGCGGATGCGAAAACCGCGGCGAAGCCGGAAACGGCCACGACACCGGAGCTGCCCACCAACCTCGTCGAGGCCGCGCGCAAGGGCATGGTCCTGCCGCTGCTGATCTTCGCCGCGCTCCTCGGCGCGGCGGTCACGCGCCTGCCGGACGAGCGCCGCATCCCTCTCACGCAGCTCTTCCGCGGGTTCGCGGACGCGATGATGATCGTCGTCCGCTGGATCCTGGCGTTCACGCCGCCGGCGATCTTCGCGCTCACCTACGTGGCCGCGCTCCACGCCGGCGGCGGCGTCGCGGGGATGATGGGCGCGTTCATCATCCTGGTCTGCGCGATGCTGGCGCTGTTCATCGTGCTGCTGTATCCCGTCACGGCGATCGCGGCGAAGATCCCGATGCGGACGTTCGCGAAGGCCGTCGCGCCCGCGCAGCTCGTAGCGGTCAGCACGCTCTCCTCCATCGCCGCGCTGCCCGCCCTGGTTCAGGGCGGGATCGATCATCTGAAGCTGCCCGAGCGTTTCACCGGCTTCGTGCTGCCGCTCTGCGTCTCGATCTTCAAGATCAACCGCACCATCTCGTCGACCGCCAAGCTGGTGTTCCTCGCGCACGTCTACGGCGTCCCGATGAGCGCCACGACCCTGGTCGTTTTCATGGTCTCGGTGACGCTCCTGAGCTTCGGCGCTGCCGGCGTGCCGAACGGCGGACAGGCGTTCTCCACGCTCCCCGCCTACGTCGCCGCGGGGCTGCCGGTCGAAGGCGTGATTCTGCTGGAAGCGACGTCCATGGCGCCGGACATGCTCAAGACGGTCGTCAACGTGACCGGCGACATGTCCGTGGCAGCGATCCTGTCGCGGTCGAGCCGCCGCGCGAGTGAAGGCGCCACGCTGCCGGAACCGGTCGCCGGAACGCTCGCGGGCGAAAGCGCCTCATGACCGCCTCGCTCGCGCTCCCGCTGCAGATGCTCCGGCACCGGACCGGGCTCGTGCTCCGTTTCGCCTTTGGCTCGCTGGGCCGCGCGGTGCTCACCTCGGCGACGATCCTCCTCCTGCACCAGTTCCTGGCGGTCGTGGTCGGGCAGCCCGGCGGGTGGGTGGGCCAGCTGCTGCACCGCGCGGGCGTCGGGCTCTCGCTGGGGCCGGTCATGCTCGTACTCGCCGCCGTGCAGCTCGGCGCCATCCTCCTTGCCTACGACTCACGCATCTGCGAGCACCGCATCCTGAACGCGGTCGAGCTGGGGACGATGGAGCGCGTGATCGGCCACGTCCTGGGCCTGTCGGCGGATTTCTTCGACGAGCGCACGCACGGGGAGCTGATCCAGACGGTCCGCCACGACGTGACGAACCTGCGCCTGGTCGTCGCGGCGGAGTCCACGCTCCTGCTCGAGGCGACGCAGGCCCTCGGGCTGATCGCCGTGGCCACGCGACTCAGCCCGGCGCTGGCGCTGTGGGCGTTCCTGCTGATTCCGATCGCGGCCGTGCCGATCACGATCGCCGCGCGGCGCACGCTGCTCGCCTCGGCGGCCGTGCGCAAGCGCAACACCGCGGTGTTCGACATCCTCCTGCAACTCGTGCACGGCATCCGGATCATCAAGATCTACGAGTCCGAGGAGCATGAGGCGGTGCGGACGGGGGAGCGGGCGCGCGGCTATTTCGCGGACCTGCAGGAGATGGAGCGCTGGCGCGCGCTGGCGCGCGTGGCCATCGAGTCGATCTCCGGCGTGAACATGATCGTCGTGGCGTTCGTCGGCGGACTGCAGGTTCTCCGCGGCACCCTCGGCTGGCCGGAGCTGCTGGCCTTCTTCCTCGCCGCGCGCGCGGTGCAGGGGCCGCTCAACAACATCAACACCGCGTGGATGGACATCCGCCGGCATGGCGCGAGCGTGAGCAACCTCGACGCGATGCTGCGGACCGCGCCGACGGTCCGCGACGCGCCGGACGCGCGGGAGCTCCCCGCCGCTCCGGAAACGATCGAGGGGCGAGACCTCGGCTACGTCCGCGACGACCGGCCGATCCTCGACGGCGTGTCGTTCTCGCTGCGCGCCGGCGAGACCCTCGGCATCGTCGGCCCCTCGGGCGCCGGCAAGTCGACGCTCCTCAACCTGATCGCACGCTTCTACGATCCGAGCTCCGGGAGCATCGCCGTCGACGGGACCGATCTCCGCGCCCTGCGCCTGTCCGACGTGCACGCGCAGATGGCCATCGTCACGCAGGAGCCATTCCTGTTCATGGCCACGATCGCCGACAACATCGCCCGCGGCCGGCCGTCGGCGTCGCAGGACGAGATCGAGGCCGCCGCGCGTGCGGCCGAGATCCACGACGATATCGTGGCCATGCCCGACGGCTATGCCACGGTGGTCGGGCACGGCGGGCGCGCGCTGTCGCGCGGCGAGGCGCAGCGCGTCAACATCGCCCGCGCCCTCCTCAAGAACGCGCCGATCCTGCTCCTCGACGAGGCCACGTCCAGTCTCGATCCCTGGTCCGAGGCGCGGGTGCAGAGGGCGCTGGAGCGGCTGGTGGCGGGACGGATGGTGTTCTCCGTCGCCCATCGGCTATCCACCCTGCGGAACGCGACGCGGATCCTCGTGCTCGACGGGGGGCGTGCGGTCGGACTGAGCTCGCATGCCGATCTGCTCGCCACGTGCGAGACGTACCGGCGCCTCTGGTTCGCGCAGACGCATGAGGCGCGGGACGTGCCGGCATGATCCGCTACCTCACGCTCGCGGACCGCTGGATGTTCAGCGAATACCTTGAGTACTGGGGGCGCGAGCTGGAGCAGTCCGGCGCGCAAATCCTCCGTTACGAACATCTCCTCCACGAGACGCGGTTCGATCCGGGGACGTACGTCTTCACTACCTTCGACGAGATGCCCGGTCCCATGGGGCGCTTCGTAGACGCGCTCGCGGCGCGGCTGGGCGAGTCGCCGCACGTGCGGGTCTTCAACGATCCCGCGCGCGTCCTGCGCCGCTTCGACCTGCACGCCGCGTTGTGGCGGGACGGCCGCAATGTCTTCCGGAGCTTCCGCGCGAACGGCGACTGGAGCGCGGCGCGCTATCCCGTGTTCGTCCGCACGGAGGGCGCGCACGAAGGCGCGTTCTCGCCGCTGCTGCGGTCCGCCGCGGAGGTCGACACGTGGATCGGCCGCGCCGCGGCCTTCGGGCGGGCCATGGACGACCTGCTGGTCGTGGAGTTCTGCGACACGGCCGACGGCGACGGGTTCTACCGCAAGTACGCGGCGTTCCACGTCGGTGGACGCATCGTCGCGCGCAGCCTCAACTACGGCCGCCCGTGGATGTTGAAGTTCGGCGGAAACGACTTCTCCCAGGCCATGGCGCAGGAGGAGCTCGACTACGTGCGGGACAACCCGCACGAGGCGGAGCTGCGCGAGATCTTCCACATTGCGAACATCGACTACGGGCGCATCGACTACGCGCTGCTCGACGGCCGGGTGCAGACGTGGGAGATCAACAACAACCCGACCATCGGCCGCGGCCTGCGCCCCTCGAGCCGGGTCATCGATCCGGAGCTGCGCGACACTCGCGAAGAGACGAAACGCGTCTTCTACGAGCGCTTCAACGCGGCGTGGGCGGCGGTGCTGGCGGAGAGTCCCGGCCGCGGCGCCGGGCCGGTCGAGGTCCGCGTCGATCCGCTCGTACTCCGCGCGGCGCGCGACGAACACCGCCGCCGCTGGCTCACGCGGAAAGGATTCGTGGAGGGCTGTCTGCGGCTGGCCAAGCCGCTGCTGAAGACGCCTCTCGCGCCGCTGCTGCGGCTGCTCTACCGCACCCCTCAGCGGTTGGTTCGCGCGAGCGCCGCGCCGCTGTTCCGCGTCGTCGGCCGCCGCGCGCGCAAGCGCAGCAGCGCCCCGGCGTAGGCGACCGATTCTCCCGCGAGTGACGCCGCATGGCCCGCCAGCGCGAGCGGCCAGGTCAGGAGAAACGCTCCGAGCATGCCCGCGCCGGCGCAGTAGCGGAACGTCAGCGCGGCGATGCGGGCCAGGCGGACCGGGGCGACCGAGGCGGTGAGGTGCAGGGCGATGGAGCGCCGCGTCAGCCAGGACGCGCGCATCCGGCCGTAGATCCCGCCGCGCACGTAGCGCTCGCGCAGGAACGCCGCGCTCGATTCGGTGTGGTGGTGCTCGACGATCGCACCCGGCGCGAAGCGGAGCTGCCGGCCGAGGGCTTCCAGGTCGCGGCCGAGGGTGACGTCGGCGAGATAGCGGTCGCCGCGCATTCCGCCGACCTGGTCGAAGTGCGCGCGGGCGACGAGCAGGTTGGCCGTGGGCGCGGTGTCGATGACGCGCGGTGTGCCCGCCGGGAGGAACTTCGCGAACTTGCAGAAGTGCATGCCCAGGTCGCGGAGCCGGCGGCCGTGACAGGCGATCGCGCCGACGATGACCTGTCCGCTCGCGTCGTACTCGCGCACGAGCTCCGCGAGCCAGTGGGGGTGCGGATAGACGTCGGCGTCGATGGAGACGAGCAGCTCCCCGTGCGTGTGCGACGCCGCGCGGTTGCGCGCCTCGTGGGGGTAGAGCCGCGTCTCGCTGTGCTCGAAGCGAACCTCGGGGAAGCGCTCCGCGATGTGGGCCGTGTCGTCGTTGGGCGAGCTGTCGACGAGGACGACCTCGAAGTCGCGGTAGGTCTGTCCGCGCAGCGCGTCCAGGCAGCCTCCGATCGTCGCGTGCGCCTCGTAAGCGGCGACGATCACCGACACCCGGGGCGTTGTTGTGTTGGAACGCGTGACCATCGCGTGCGCCCATTATGGAGCAGCCGGAGCCGTTCCTGTCATCCTGAGCCGCGTAGACGGCGAAGGACCCCCTTCCGACTTGCGCGTCGCCTGCCTCTCGCACGGGATCCTTCGCCGTCTACGCGGCTCAGGATGACAGCGAGGGCAGCACGCTCCCTCAGTGCGCGATCGGCGCGATCGCGCCGCGCGACAATCGCTCGAACCGCACGAACAGCAGCACCGCCACCACCGTCAACCCCACGCACAACCCCCACCACAGCCCGAGGATGCCCATGCCGCGGGAGAAGCCGAGCCAGAGCGCGATGGGGAGGCCGATCAGCCAGTGCCCGACCATGTTCGCGTAGAACGTGTACTTCGTGTCCGCCGCGCCGCGCAGCACGCCCGCGCCGACCGCCTGGATGCCGTCCGACAACTGGAACACCGCCGCCACCATCATCAACGGGATGGCCACCGCGATGACCGGCGCCTCGTTCGTGAAGATGCGTGCCAGCGGGCCGGGGATGAGCGCGAAGGCCGCGGCCGCGACGCCCATCACCACCAGTCCGCACACGAACGCGGCATGTCCGGCAACGCGCGTCCTCACGGAGTCGTGCGCGCCGATGGCATTCCCCACGCGCACCGATCCCGCGGTGGCCACGCCTACCGCCGTCGTGAAGCTGAACGACGCCAGGCCGATCACCAACTGGTGCGCCGCGAGGTGCAGTGCCCCCAGACGTCCCGCCAGCAACGCGACCAGCGCGAACACGCCGATCTCCGCGCCCATGTGCAGCGCGATCGGGAAGCCGACCCGCACCGCCTGCGCGATCGCCGCCCGGTCCGGACGGGGATCCACCGGGGCCGGCATTTTCATCTTGCGCACGGCTATCGCCACGATGATCACCTCCACCGTCGTGCAGATCACCGTCGCCAGGGCCGCGCCGGGCACTCCCAACGCCGGGATCGGGCCGAAGCCGAACACGAACGCGAGGTCGAGCAGGAGGTTGAGGATGTTCGCCACGACCATGGCCACGATCAGCGGCCGCGTCACGTGATGCGCCTGCAGATACGCGCGGATGACGAAGAACATCAGGAACGGCAGCAGGCTGGCGGTGCGCACGAGCAGGAACGAGCGCGCGTGCGCCTCGACTTCCGGCTCCGCCCCGACGATCGGCAGCGCCGCCGCGCCCGCGAGCAGCACCACCGTCAGGACGGCCGTCACCCCGATCGACAGCCAGATGCCCTGCCACAGCACGTGGCGCGCGCGCGTGTGGTCCCCGGCGCCCACCGCCTGCGCGACCAGCGGGTCGATGCCGAGCATCATCCCCATCCCGAAGACCGAGACGGCGAAATAGACGGCGTTCGCCATCCCCGCGCCGGCCAGCTCGTGTGCACCCAGGCGCCCGAGGACGGCCACGTCCACGAGACCCATCATCTGGGTGCCCGCCTGCGCCGCCGCCAGAGGGGCGGCGAGACGGAACAATTCCCTCAGCTCGCGACGAAAGATCGAACCGCGCATGAAGCGCCGGATTTTAGTAGGATTACGCGCTTTTTACTGACCAAAGGACTGATTCACAGATGCGTTATCTCGTCACCGGCGGTGCCGGCTTCATCGGATCCAACTTCATTCGCTACATTTTCAACAAGTACGGCGACGACGCCCAGGTCGTGAACCTGGACAAGCTCACCTACGCCGGCATCCGCGAAAACCTCGCGGAATACGAGGGAAAGAAGAACTACCGCTTCGTCCAGGGCGACATCGCCGTCCCCGAGGACGTCGCGGAAGCGTACAAAGGCGTGGACGGCAGCGGCATCGACGTCGTCGTCAACTTCGCGGCGGAGACCCACGTCGACCGCTCGCTCATGGAAGCCGCCACCTTCATCCAGACCGACGTCCAGGGCGTCCTGGTGCTCCTCGAAGAGGCCAAGAAGCACGCCCCGAACCTGAAGCGCTTCATCCAGATCTCGACGGACGAGGTCTATGGCTCGATCGAGAACGGCTCCTTCACCGAGACCGATCAGCTCAACCCGCGCAACCCGTACTCCGCCTCCAAGGCCGGCGGCGACCGCATGGCTTACGCCTACGCCCAGACGTACGGGATGCCGGTCATCGTCACGCGCGCCTCCAACAACTTCGGGCCGTTCCAGTACCCGGAGAAGCTCATCCCGCTGTTCGTCACCAATGCCATGGACGACCTCCCGCTGCCGCTGTACGGCGACGGCAAGAACGTGCGCGACTGGCTCTTCGTCGACGACCACTGTGCGGCCGTCGACTTCCTGATCGAGCACGGCACGAACTCCGAGGTGTACAACATCGGCGGCGGCAACGAGCGGGAGAACGTGGAGATCACCCACCGTATCCTCGAGCTGACCGGCAAGCCGGAGTCGCTGATCAAGCCTGTCGGCGACCGCCAGGGCCACGACCGCCGCTACTCCCTCGACACCCGCAAGCTCGAAGCCCTCGGCTTCAAGTGCAACACCGACTTCGACGCGGCCCTCGAGCGCACGGTCCGCTGGTACATGGACCACCAGCCGTGGTGGCGCGCGATCAAGGAGCGCAGCGCGGAGTACAAGGCGTATTACGAGAAGCAGTACGCCAACCGGTAGCGCTCGGCGGTTCCTCGGAGTTCCTCGGAGTTCCTCGGGTTCCTCGGAGTGCTCTCCTCTCCTCCTCCGAGGAACCGAGGAACCCGAGGAACCGAGGAACTAACTCTTCCCGAGGCACTCCTGGATGTCCGCGATCAGCTTGGCCATGTCGAACGGCTTGGCGTGGATGCGGAAGACCGGCATGTCGAACCGGCGGAGGATCTCGCTTTCGGGGACGGCCGAGGCGATGATCGTGCAGCCGAGCTTCTCGGGGTGGTGGGCCTGGATGTGCTGGAGCACGCCGTAGCCGTCGACGCGGGGCATCATCAGGTCCAGGACGATCAGCGAGTAGCCGTCCTGATCGATGCGCTCGATCGCCTCCACGCCGTCGCGGGCCGTGTCGACGGCGAGGTCCTGCCGCTCGACGACCTTGGCCAGCATGGCCCGGATCGGGTCGTCGTCATCCACTACCAGGGCGCGTTTCTTCTCTCCCACGCCTGACGGAGTCAGCAAGATAGCTGCCCGTCTCAGCCGAAGGCGGCGATGAGCGCCATCGGGATGGCCAGCAGGGCGAAGAGGACGATGACCGGGACGAGCACGGCCACCGCGACCGCCACGATCGTCGCGCCGAAGACGGCGACCACCGCGAACTTCACGATGAACAGGAGCGCCAGGACGGGAAAGAACACGATCTTCAGCGGCACCATCGCGATCTTGAAGGCGAGCTTCGCCACCGCCAGCACCAGGAACAGCGCGCCGAAGAGGACTCCGCCCACGACCACGAGGAGCGCCAGCAGCTCGAACATCGGATGCCTCCGTATGCGTGATACGGGCCGGATCCGGGCCGGGTTGCGATTTGTAACAGGCCGTCAGGCCGGCATGGCTCCGACGTACCGGCTCTGCGGCCGGATCAGCCTCCCTTCCGCGCGCTGCTCGAAGCAGTGCGCGATCCAGCCCGCCACGCGGCCGATGGCGAACGTCGGCGTGAAGAGCGCCGTGTCGAGGCCGATGCCGTGCAGGAGGAGCGCGGTATAGAACTCCACGTTCGTCTGCAGCCTCCGCCCGGGCTTGTGCTCCTCCAGCAGGCGCAGGGCGGTGCGCTCGACGGCGCGGGCGAGGTCGTAGAGGCGCATGTCGCCGGCGCGCGTGAACATGCGCTCCGCCGCGGCCGCGAGGACGTCCGCGCGCGGGTCGCGCACCTTGTACACGCGGTGGCCGAATCCCATCAGCCGCTCCCCCGACGCGATCTTCCGCCGCAGCACCTCCTCGGCCCGCGACGCGTCGCCGATCTCGAAGACCATGTCCAGGGCCGGCCCGGGCGCGCCGCCGTGCAGCGGCCCCTTGAGCGCACCGATCGCGCCGGTGATCGCGGAGACGAAGTCCGACCCGGTGGACGTGATCACACGCGCGGTGAACGTCGACGCATTCAGCCCGTGGTCGACGACCGTGTTCAGGTACGTCTCCAGCCCGCGGACGATCTCCTCGTGCGGCTCCGCGCCGTTCAGCATCCAGAGGTAATTCGCGGCCAGCCCGAGGTCCTCGCGCGGCGCGACCGGCTCCTGCCCCCGCGAGGCGCGCCAGTGCGCGGCCACGATCGCCGGGCAACTCCACAGCAGCAGCGCCGCGGCGTGTCGGTCGTCATCCGCGCTCAACTGCGCCACCCCCGCGCGCAGCGCGTCCATCAGATGTAGGGCGGGCTTCAGCCCGCCTCCGCGCGGCGGTCGAACGTGCGCGCGCGGCGGCGCGAACCCCCACAGCAATTCCACGACGTCCTCGAACCGCCACGAGGCCAGCTCCTCCACGCGGAACCCGCCGATCACCAGCTCCCCGCGCTCGCCGTCCACCATGCTCAGCCGCGTCTCCGCGGCCACCACGCCTTCCAGTCCGTTGCTCACGTTCATGCAGCAAAACTTAAATTCAGTTTACAGGGACGTCAACATTGATTGTAGAATCAACCAATGGCCCGGAAGACCGAATGGCTCGACGCCCGCGAAGCGACCCGTCTCCTCGGCATCAGCCGCGCGACGCTCTACGCGTACGTGAGCCGCGGGTACGTGCGCTCGGAGCCCGTCCCCGGCACGCCGCGCGAGCGGCGCTACGCGCGCGAGGACGTCGAGCGCCTGCGCGTCCGGGCCGAGGAGCGGCGCAATCCGGAGAAGGCGGCGGAGCACGCGCTGCGCTGGGGCGTGCCCATCCTCGAGTCGGGGATCACCCTGATCGCCGACGGGAAGCTCTACTACCGCGGTCACGACGCCGCGGAGCTTGCGCGCACCCGGTCGCTGGAAGAGGTGGCGGCACTGATCTGGACCGGCGCGTTCGACGCCGACATCTTCGACACGCCGCTGCACGTCGTCGGAGGGGAGAGCGCGGGAGACATCCCCATCCTCAACCGCATGCAGTCCGTGCTGCCGCTGGTCGCCGCGCGCGATCCTCTTGCGTTCGACCTCCGCCCGCGCGGCGTCGCCCAGACCGGCTGGCGGATCGTGAACCTGCTGACGAGCATCGCCGCCGCGTCGCGCGAGCTCGAGCCGACCGTGGAGGAGACGCTGGCCCGCGCCTGGGCGCCCTCCGCGAAGAACGCGCCGGAGCTGATCCGCGCGGCGCTGATCCTCTGCGCCGACCACGAGCTGAACGTCTCCGCCTTCACCGCCCGCTGCGTGGCCTCGGCGGACTCGAATCCGTATGCCGTCGTCGTCGCCGGCCTGACCGCCCTCGAAGGCGCGAAGCACGGCGGGGCGACCGAGCGCGTCGAGGATCTCTTCGAAGAGCTGCGCCGCACCCGCGATCCGAAGAAGGCGCTCGCCGACCGCCTCCGCCGCGGCTCCGGCATCGACGGCTTCGGCCACAAGCTCTACGCCGACGGCGACCCGCGCGCCACGCTGCTGCTGTCGATGCTGCCGAAGTCGAAGGAGCTCGCGTTCGCCGGCCGGATCGCCGAGGCGGCGGAGAGCGTGATCGGCGAACGGCCGAACCTCGACTTCTCGCTGGTCGCCCTCGCGCGCTCCCTCAACCTCCCGCGCGGCGCCGCCATCGCCCTCTTCGCCATCGGCCGCACCATCGGCTGGATCGCCCACGCCATCGAGCAATACCAGCAGGCGACGATGATTCGCCCGCGCGCGAAGTACGTGGGGCCGAAGCCAGGGTGAGGGGGCAGGGCGCAGGGCGCAGGGCAAGGAGATCGGAGGACGCGACCGCCGGGTGGTTCTACTGTGCCCTGTGCCCTGTGCCCTGCTCAGGCCATCTTCGCGAGATTGTCGAAGTACTTCACGAACGCCACCATCCCGCCGCTGGCCTGCTGCCAGTCGTAGTTCTCGTTCGGCGCGTGGTAGCCGTGCTCGGGTAGGGAGAGACCGAGGAACATGACCGGGGCCTGGAAGACCTTTTCCATCGACGTCACGGCGCCGATCGACCCGCCTTCGCGGACGAACACCGGCTCGCGTCCGAACGAGAACTTCATCGCGTCCCGGATCGCGTCCGCCAGCGGTCCGCTCGTCGGCGCCTTGTACGGCCACATCTGGTTCTCGATCTCCACCTTCACGTCCGGACTGCGCTCCTTGACGAACGCGCGGACGAGCTTCTGGATCTTCAGCGGATTCATCTTCGGCACGAGCCGGCAGGAGATCTTCACCTCCGCGCGCGGCGCGATGACGGTCTTGATGCCCGGGCCCGTGTAGCCGCCGACGAGGCCGTGTACTTCGAAGGTGGGCATCGCCCAGATCCGCTTCATCACCTCCAGCGGATCCTCGGTGCGCAGCGATTTGAAGAGGTGGTCCTTCTTGAACCCCTTCACCGTGAAGCCGGAGTTGCGGAAGTCCTCGAGCTCGCGTTTGGACGGCGGCTCGACGTCGTCGTAGAAGCCCTTGATCTTCACCTTGCCTGTGCGCGCGTCGTACATCTCGGAGACGAGCTGCATCAGCTCGCCGAGCGGGTTGCGGGCGGCGCCGCCGGTGACGCCGGAGTGCTGGTCGGTCTGGCCGGTCTCCAGCGTGAGCGTAAAGCCCTGCAGGCCGCGCAGCCCCGCGGGACAGGCCGGCTGCTTGCGCGAGACCCAGATCGTGTCGGAGACGAGGAGGTGGTCCGTGGCCAGCTCCTTCGCGTTGGCCTTGATCCCGGCCTCGAAGCTCGGCGAGCCGATCTCCTCTTCGAGCTCCCACAGCACCCGCAGGTTCAGGGGGATGCCCGCCTCGCGAGCCGCGCGGATGCCCCACATCGCGCTCAGGGCCGGACCCTTGTCGTCCGTGGTGCCGCGGCCGAAGTAACGGTCGCCTTCCTTGGTGAACGTGAACGGCTCCGTGTTCCACGGCTCGGTCGCCTTGGAGGCCGGCTGCACGTCCATGTGGTTGTAGATCGTCAGCGTCGGAGCGCTGGGGCTGACGTCGAAGCGGCCGTGCACGAGCGGATTGCCGGCCGTCTCGTAGATCTTCGCCTCGCCGCCGAAGTCGCGGATGAGCTGCGCGGAGGCATCGGCGCAGCGGCGGATATCCTTCTGATGTCCGGGATCGGCGGAGACGGACGGGATCTCCACGAACTGCTTCAGCGTGTCTTCGAACCGGTCGCGCTCGCGCGCGGCCCATGCGGTGAGCTCTTTCCTGTCGACCTTCATAGCGAGGGGACGATATCAGAGCTAAAGTCGCAGCGTGCGTTTCCTCGCGGGCCTCGTCTTCGCCGCGATCGTGGTCTGCGGCATCGACCTGCGGTTCGTCCGCGAGCTTGCCGACTTCCGGCCGGGGACCACGCTGCAGTACGACCGCTTCCTGCGGGAGGTCGCGCGGCGCACGCCGCCGGGCGCGTCAGTCGCGATCCACGTCTCGACCCGGCGCTTCGAGCCGGATTACGCCTACTACTACTACCGCGCGGTGTACCAGCTTCCGGGACGCCGCGCGATCCCGCTGAAAGACCCCGACGATCGCGACCATCCGGAACGGCTGGCGGACGTCGAGTACATCGCGGCATGGGCCTCGGCCACGCCGCTCCCGCACCAGCGGGTCTGGAGCGGGAACCACGGGACGCTGTACCGGAGAGCGCGGTGATCGTTGCCCTGACGCAGGTCCTGATCCTCGGGCTGCCGCTGGCGATCCTGCTCGATCGCGCGGCGTCGCGTCTGCGCCTCCTCGGCCTGTCGTTTCTCCTCGGCAGCGGTGCGGTGTCTCTGGTTCTGCTGGCGTTGCCGCGGTGGTCGCCGGTGACGGTGACCGCAGCGGTGCTCGCGCTCTCCGCGATGCTCTGGTCGGTTGCGTGGAAGCGCAGGCCAGCCTTCGGCGCGATTGTGCGCCCGCATCCGGCCGACTACGGGACGCTCCTCCTCGTGGTCGCCCACGCGCGGGCCGCGACGCGCGCGTTCTTCGACGAGTGGGACTTCTGGGCGATCTGGGGGCTGAAGGGACGGGTCTTCCTCACGCATCGCGGCATCGACTGGGCGTGGCTGGAGACGCCGGCGAACGCGTTCGCCCATCCGGACTATCCGCCGCTCCTGTCGCTGAACTACGCGTTCTACGCGATGCAGGCAGGAGAGTGGAACGACGCCCGGCTCGGTCTGGTGACGACGTTGTTCGGCGCGGCGGTGCTGCTGCTCGTGCGCGACTTCTTCGACGAGCGCTTCGCCGCCTGGGCCACCCTCGGCGTCGCGTCGCTGGCGCTTTCACCGTGGGTGGGGCTCGCGGAGGCGCCGCTGATCGCCTACGGCACCGCGGGACTGCTCTTCCTCCGCAGCCGGCAACTGCTGCTCGGCGCGCTGATGCTCGGGTTGGCGGCATGCACGAAGAACGAAGGTCTGACCCTCGTCGCCGCCGCCGCGGGCGCGCTGGCCCTCAGCGGACGCTGGCGGGACGTCCCGCGGCTCTGGCCCGCGCTCGCGGTCGCGGCGCCGTGGCAGGTGATGCGCGCATTCCACGCCCTGCCGACCGACCTGCTTGCGGGACCGGTCCAGCAGCGCATCGCGGCGAACGTCGCGCGGCGCTCCGAGTTCTTCGGTGCGCTCGCCGCCGAACGCCCGGTCCAGCCGGAGCTCTGGATCGCGTTGCTGGTGGCGATGCTCCTCTTCGCCCGCCACCTCGGCCGCGAGCGCTTCGTGTTATTCACCGTCGCCTTGCAGCTCGCGTTCTACCTGGCCGCCTTCGCGAGCACGCCCAAAGACCTGACCTGGCACCTCGAGACCGCGGCCGCGCGCCTCCTCGAGCAGATGGCCCTGCCGCTCGCCTTCGCAGTGCTCAGCGTCGTCGGTGTGGAGTATGGAGGCAATCGCTTCCGCACCCAGAAGGAAGCTACCGCGAAGTACGCTTCTCCGCCGCGAGCTCTTCCTGAACACGATCGACGATGTACGTCTTGAGCAGCGCTTCGTACGACACATCGCGCTTACTGGCCAGGCGTGTCAGCTCTTCGATGATGAACTCGGGAAGCGAGATGGAGATCGTGCGTAGCGTAGGCTTCAGGCGCGAGAGTGGCCGCTCCTTGGCCTTGGACCAGTCGATGTATTCGGTCGAGTCTGCGTGCGCCCAGAACTCACGCTCCTCGTCTTCGCTACTGAATGTCGGTATCTTTTTTCGTGAGGCGGCCATAGATTTTCTGCTCCCGAACATTCATGTCGCGCGCCGAAATCGGCCGGATCAGATCGTTGCGGACGGTGAACGCCACGAACAACCATCTTCCAGCGTTGGTCTGGCCGAGAATGTAGAAACGTTCTTCATCCGTCGAGTGCTCGATGTCTTCGAAAATCGGTCTTGGCCGGTTGAAGAAGACTTCCTCACTTTCCCACCACGAGACACGATGCTTGTGCCAGTTCTTCCCAATGTTACCGTCGTCCCAGTCGAATCCGACGCAGTAATCCAGCGGGTCGCGAACCATACGTTGCCCCAATCGTAACAATTGGGACGCGTGTCACCACCCGACCGCCACCCCGCCCCTGCGCGGGTCCGAGCCACCCATGCGCATGCCCGTCTGCGGGTCGATGAGCACGCCCTGGGCGTCGCCGATCTCGCCGGGCTCGGTCTTGTCCATGCCGGGCAGGGGGCGGAACTTGTGGCCGCGCGCTTCGAGGGCCGCGCGGGTGTCGGCGTCGAGGTCGAGGCGCTCCCAGAAGATGTGGTCGGGGAGCCACTGGTGATGGAAGCGCGGGGCGCTGACGGCCTGCTGGATGTCCATGTCGAAGTCGACGATGTTCAGGATCGACTGCAGCACGGTGTTGATGATCGTCGGACCGCCGGGGCTGCCGATGACGAAATACGGCTTCCCGTCCTTCAGCACGATGGTGGGGGTCATGGAAGACAGCGGCCGCTTCTTCGGCGCGATGGCGTTGGCTTCCCCCTGGATCAAGCCGTAGTCGTTCGCCACGCCGACCTTCGAGGTGAAGTCGTCCATCTCATTGTTGAGCAGGATGCCGGTACCTTTCGCCGTCACGCCCGATCCATACGAGTCGTTCAGCGTGTACGTCGTCGAGACGACGCTCCCCTCGCCGTCGACGACCGAGTAGTGTGTCGTGTCCGGCGACTCGTACGCGGCCGGTCCGCCGCCGCGCACGTCTTTGCTCGGTGTGGCCTTGTCGGTGATGTCCTTCGCGCGCGTGGCCGCGTACCGGCGCGACATCAGGCCCGCGACCGGCACCTTCACGAAGTCCGTATCGCCGAGGTAGGAGGCGCGGTCGGCGAAGGCGCGGCGCATCACTTCGACCAGCGTGTGCACGTACTGTGAGGAGTGCCAGCCCATCGCCTTCAGGTCGTACGGCTCGAGCATGTGCAGCATCTCGATCAGCGCGATGCCGCCGGACGACGGCGGCGGCATGGTCAGGATCTCGTGGCCGCGGTACGTGCCGCGCAGCGGCTGGCGGATGGTGGGCTCGTAGGTGCGGAGGTCCTCCAGGGTCACGATCCCGCCGTTCGCCTTCATGTCCGCGACGATCAGCTTCGCCGTCTCGCCCTCATAGAAGTCGCGCGGGTTGGTCTTGATGCGGCCGAGGACGGCGGCGAGCTCGGGCTGCACGATCGAGTCGCCCATCTCGTAGAACTTCCCGTCCCGCTGGTAGATGCGCCGGCTCTCGGCCCACGGCCCCATCTTCTCGACGGTGCTCTTGAGGGAGAGGCTGCGCGCGAGGTGGTAGTTCACCTCGAACCCTTCCGCGGCGATCCTGCGCGCGGGCTCGACGAGGTCTTCCCATTTCAGCTTGCCGTGGCGCTTGTGGGCAAGCACGAGGCCCGCGACGGTGCCCGGCACCGCGACGGCGCGGTAGCCGTCCGTGGACATTTTCGGGACGACGTTGCCTTGCGCGTCGAGGTACATGTCCCGCGACGCCGCCAGCGGTGCCCGCTCGCGGAAGTCGATGGCCTCGGTCGTGCCGTCCGCCCTCCGGATCAGCATGAAGCCGCCGCCGCCGAGGTTGCCGGCGGAGGGCCAGGTCACGGCGAGGGCGAGGCCGACCGCCACCGCCGCGTCCACGGCATTGCCGCCGCGCTTCATGACGTCCGCGCCGACGCGCGAGGCGATCTCCGACGTCGATGCCACCATCACGTGGCGGGCGCGGACGGGCTGGCTCCAGGCGCCGAAGAGGGGGAGCGCGGTGACCAGCGACAGCAGCAGGGCGGCCGTTCGTTTCATGGGCCGGAAGTGTAACGAAAACCGACCCTCCACCCCGTTGCATCGTGCGGGCGATGCGCGTAGATTGATGCCGGTCTGATGAGTCATAAACCCGTGATGGACAAGATCCGCCGCAGCAACCGCTTCCGCGTGATCATGAACGTGCCGCTGCGCATCGGCCTGAAGCGGGCCACGCTCGTCGACATCTCCACGACGGGCATTCTCGCGACGCACAGCGGAACGCTGCAGACCGGTGCGACGGTCGAGATCTCGTTCACCCACGAGGGGCGGAGCTTCGCCGCCCAGGCCAAAGTCGCCTCCTGCACCGTGGTCGGCCTCGGCGCCGGCGAAGGCGGCACGACGCTGTACGCGTCGCGGCTCTATTTCGTGAACCTCCCCGAGCACGAGCGCAAGATGCTCGAGGACATGGTGGGGGAGGGGTAATCGGGGCTGGCTGGCCTGCGGCCAGCCCTAACTCCGGTAATCGGCGTTGAGGCTCACGTAGTCGTGGCCGAGATCGCTCGACAACACCACCGCCCGCGCAGTCCCCGACCCCAGATCCACCCGCAGCGGCACCCGCTCCCGCGCGAACACTTTGGCCGCGTCCTTCTCCCGATACGCCGCCGGCGCGCCGTTGGTGACCAGCGCGACCGACCCGGCGTGCAACGAGATCCTCTTCAGCGAGAACCGCGCGCCGCTGCGCCCGACCGCCGCCAGGATGCGTCCCCAGTTCGGATCGCCGCCGTGCAGCGCCGTCTTCACGAGCGGTGACGTCGCGATCGCGTGCGCGGCGAGCTTCGCGTCGCGGTCGGTCTTGGCGCCGGTGACTTCGAGCTCCATGACCCGGATCGCGCCTTCGCCGTCGCGGACGATCATCCACGCCAGGTCGCGGCAGATCGCGTCGAGCGCGCGTTGGAAATCGGCCAGGTCCGCGTTTGCCGCGTTTCCAAGCTTGCCCGAAGCCATCACCAACACGGTGTCGTTCGTCGACGTGTCGCCGTCGACCGAGATCGAGTTGAAGCTCTGGTCGGCGCTCGTCTTGAGCATCTTCTGCAGCGCGGCGGGGGAGACGTTCGCGTCCGTCATCACGAACGCGAGCATCGTGGCCATGTTCGGATGGATCATGCCCGCGCCCTTGGCCACGCCGACCAGCCGCCCGCGCTTGCCGCCGAGGGTGAAGGTGGCCTGCGCGACCTTCGGGCCGACGTCGGTGGTGAGGATCGCGTGCGAGAGCGCCTCGATCCCGCCCGTCGAGAGGCGGCTCACCGCGTCCGGCAGGAAGTCGCGGACCTTCTTGTCCGGCAGCACCACGCCGATCACCCCCGTCGACGCCAGGAAGATCTCCTCCTCGGCGCACTGCAGCAGCTCCGACGCGCGGGTGCGGACGCGCTTCGCGGCGTCGAGGCCTTCTTTGCCCGTCACCGCGTTCGCGCAGCCGGCGTTGACGACCACGGCCTTCACCCGGCCGCCGCTCTTCTTCAGCGACGCCTTCGACAGGACGACCGGCGCCGCCTGGAAGCGGTTCTGCGTGAACACGGCGGCCGCGCTCGCGCCGTCGGGCGCGACGATCAGGCCGAGGTCCGGCCGCTTCTTGCGGATGCCGGCGCGCACGCCGGAGGCGACGAAGCCTTTCGGGAGTTTCAACTTACAGGGTCTCCAGTGCCGCGCGTGCCGCGGCTTCGACTTGGGCGGGGGCGGTGCCGCCGAGGACATTTTTCGCGTTCAAGCAGTCTTCGAGTCGACGAGTCTTCGAGTCGACCAGCGACTCTGCTCCTTGACGACTCGACGGCTCGACGACTCGTCGGCTCACGATCTCGTGCGCCTCGCGGAACGGGATGCCCGTCGCCGCAAGCATGTCGGCTTCGTGCGTGGCCAGCAGCAGCTCGCTGGATGCCGCGGCACGCGTCCGCTCGACGTTGACCTTCAGCCCCGCGACGAGCGCCGTCAGCGCCGGCAGCAGCACGGCCAGCAGCGTCCGCGTGCGGAACAGCGGCTCCTTGTCGAGCTGGAGGTCCTTGTTGTACGCGAGGGGGAGGCCCTTCAGCAGCGCGAGGAAGCCGGTCAGCTCTCCAATGGACCGCGCCGCATATCCGCGCGTCAGCTCGAGGACGTCCGGGTTCTTCTTCTGCGGCATGCGCGACGAGCCGGTCGCCAGCGCGTCCGGCAGCTCCGCGTAGCCTGCCTCGTCGCTCGTGAAGAAGATCAGGTCTTCCGCGAGCCGGGACAGGTGGGTGAGCAGCAGCGACGTGGCGAAGAGATACTCCGACGCGAAGTCGCGATCCGAGACCGCATCCAGCGAGTTGCGCGTGGCGCGCGCGAAGCCGAGGGACTTCGCCAGGCGCTCGCGGTCGATGTTCAGCGGCGTTCCCGCGAGCGCGGCGCTGCCGAGCGGACACTCGTCTCCGCGCGACTGCGCATCGCTGATCCGCGACAGATCGCGCGTCAACATCTCCACGTACGCCAGACACCAGTGCCCGAACGTGACGGGCTCCGCCTGCTTGAGGTGCGTGTAGCCCGGCATCGGCGTCGCCGCATGCTCGACGGCCTTCTCCGCCAGCGCACGGGCCAGGGCGCGCGACAACGCCATCGCGTCGTCGCACGCCTTCTTCAGCCATAGCTTCAAATCCGTCGCGACCTGATCGTTGCGCGAGCGGCCGGTGTGCAGCTTCCCGGCGAGCGCGCCGACGCGCTCGCGGAGCGACGCCTCGACGTACGAATGCACGTCCTCCGCGTCGCTCTCGCCGAGCGTCAGGGACCCCAGCGCGCCGGCGAGCGCGCTCTCTTCCTCCGAAGAGAGCACGCCCGCGCGCGCCAGCTCGTGCGCCCACGCGATCGATCCTTCGACGTCCTCCGCGAACAGCTCGCGGTCGAACGCGAACGAATCGTTCAGCGCGCGCAGCAGCGCCGACGGTCCTTCGCTGAAACGGCCGCCCCACATCGTCATTTCTTGGACCATCCTCCATTGACCGTCTGCACCTGCTCCACGTCCATCGGCGAGATGCGCTTGCTGCCGCGCAACTGCAGCCCGAACAGCTTGATGAATCCGGCCGAGTCCGTGACGTCGTAGCCCGTCATGTCGAACGAGGCCAGGTGCTGCTGGTACAGCGAGTGCGGCGACTTGCGGCCGACCACCATCGCGTTGCCCTTGTACAGCTTCAGCGTGACGGAGCCCGTCACCTTCTCCGCCAGCACGTCCACGAACGCGTCGAACGCCTCGCGCAGCGGCGCGAACCAGAGGCCGTTG
Organism: Thermoanaerobaculia bacterium; assembly: GCA_036375075.1. Classification (GTDB taxonomy): domain Bacteria; phylum Acidobacteriota; class Thermoanaerobaculia; order Gp7-AA8; family Gp7-AA8; genus QHVT01. The sequence continues at coordinate 27,481 of DASUSN010000174.1, forward strand.
TACACGAGCTCCGCATAGCGCGTGGCGATGCGCTCCTTCTCGTGCGCCGCGTCCCGGTCCAGCACGATCGACTCCAGCGCCTTGAGGGCCGTCACCAGCAGCGTGCCGCCCGGCGTCTCGTACACGCCTCGCGACTTGATGCCGATCAGGCGGTTCTCGACGATGTCCGCGCGGCCGACGCCGTGGCGTCCGCCGATCTCGTTCAGCGCCTGCACCAGCTTCGCCGGCGACAACTGGATGCCGTTCACCGCGACCGGCACGCCCGACTCGAACTCGATCGTGACCTTCTCCGGCGTCTCCGGCGCGTCCATCGGATCGACGGAAAGCTTGAACATCGACGCTTCCGGCTCGAACGACGGGTCCTCCAGCGGGCCGCCCTCGTGCGAGAGGTGCCAGAGGTTGCGGTCGCGCGAGTACGGGTCCTTCTTCGTCACCGGCACGGGGATGCCGTGCGCGGACGCGTAGTCGATCGCGTCCTCACGCGAGACGATGTCCCACTCGCGCCACGGCGCGACGACCTTCAGCTCCGGCGCGAGCGCCTGGTAGGCGAGCTCGAAGCGCACCTGGTCGTTGCCCTTGCCCGTGCAGCCGTGCGCGAGCGCGTCGCAGCCGGTCGCCAGGGCGATCTCCACCTGCTTGCGCGCGATGAGCGGGCGGGCCGTCGACGTGCCGAGGAGGTAGTCGCGCTCGTAGATCGCGCCGGCCTTCAGCACGGGGAACAGATAGTCCGCCGCGAACTCCTCCTTCGCATCGACCAGGTGAAAGTCGATCGCTCCGGTGGAGTACGCCTTCTGCGCGAGACCCGCGGTCTCCTCCGCCTGGCCGACGTCCACCGCGACCGCGACGACTTCGCAGCCGTAGTTCTCCTTCAGCCAGGAAATGATGATCGAGGTGTCGAGACCTCCCGAATATGCCAGTGCGACTTTCTTCACGCTGCTTTCTCCTTGCTTCCGCTCAACACGAACGTGAGCGTGTCGATGAATTCGATGAGTGCTTTCTTCGGAACGATGTACGGCGGCAGCAGCCGCAGGACCTTGTCGCGGGCCGTGCCGACGACGAAGCCGTGCTCGAGCAGCTCGCGCGCGACCGGCGAGGCCGGACGATCGAGCTCGATGCCCCACATCAGACCCGCCCCGCGGACGTCCACGACGTGCGGCAACTTCGTCAGCTCCTTGCCGAACCACGCGCCGAGCGCGTTGATCTGCGGGAGCAGCTTCTCCGTCTCTTCCAGAACCACCGCCCCGAGGCGGCACGCGACCGGATTGCCGCCGAACGTCGTGCCGTGATGCCCCGGCTTCACCACGCCCTCCACCGCCGCGCCGGTGAGCACCGCGCCCAGCGGCAGTCCGCCGCCGAGAGGCTTCGCCAGCGTGACGATGTCCGGCAGGATGCCGCTCTTCTGGAACGCGAACATGTGCCCCGTGCGGCCGAGGCCGCACTGGATCTCGTCGAGGACGAGCAGCGCGCCGTGGCGGTCCGCGATCTGCCGCGCCGCGATGAGAAACTCGTCGCTCAGCGGAATGACCCCGCCCTCGCCCATGACCGGCTCGAGGAAGATCGCCGCCGTCTCGCCGTCCACCGCCGCTTCCAGCGCGGCGGCGTCATTCGGCTCGACGAAGCTCACGCCCGGCACGAGCGGCGCGAACGGCTCGCGATACGCGTCGTGTCCCGTCAGCGACAGCGACCCGAGGGTCCGCCCGTGGAACGACTCCACCAGCGCGACCAGCTTGGTCTTCCTGGTCGCCAGGCGCGCGAACTTCAGCGCCGCCTCGTTCGCCTCCGTCCCGCTGTTGCAGAAGAACGCGCGGTTCAGTCCCGACGCGCGCACGAGCTTCTCGCCCAGAATGCCCTGCGCCGGGTGGTAGTAGAGATTCGAGACGTGCAGCAGCGTCGCGCTGGCGTCCTTCATGGCCTTCAGCAGCTTCGGGTGCTTGTGCCCGAGGACGTTCACGGCGATCCCGCCGAGGAGGTCCCAGTACGCCCGCCCCTCGGCGTCGTACAGGCGCGCACCCTTCCCGTCGCGCGGATGGAACGGCGTCCGCGCGTACGTCTTCACCAGGAACGCGCTCTCGCGCTCTTCGACCGCAAGCGGCGATTCGTCATGCAGCAACAAGGGTGGTTCCTCCTTCCTCTCCGATCACGATCTCGCGCACACCCGAGGTGAGCGCGCTGAGCGCGGCCTGCAGCTTCGGCTTCATGCCGCCGGTCACGTTGTCGATGAACGTCTTCGCGTCCGCGGCGTGCAGCCGCGGGACGACGTTGCCGTCCGCGTCGAGCAGGCCGGCGACGTCGGTGATGAACAGCAGCTCGTTCGCGCCCGCCGCGACGGCGATGGCTGCCGCCGCAGTGTCGGCGTTCACGTTGAACAGCGACCCGTCCTCGCCGATCGCGATCGACGAGATCACCGGCATCGCGCCGTAGGTCAGCATCGCGGAGAGCAGCGACCGGTTCGCGTGCGTGACCTTCCCGACGTGACCCAGCTCCACTCCGTCGATCGGCGGGTGCTGCGCCGCGACGAGCGTCCCGCCGTCGCAGCCGGAGATCCCGGCCGCGCGCACGCCGAGCTTCGTCAGCTCGCCGACCAGCATCTTGTTCACCGTGCCGCCGAGGACGGAGACGACGATCTGCAGCGTCGCGTCGTCCGTGATGCGCAGGCCCGCGTGGGTCCGCTTCGGGATCCCCGCCAGCGCCAGCGCCGCGTCGATGTGCTTCCCGCCGCCGTGCACGAGCACGATGTCCTCACCCGCGTTCCAGCGCGCGGCGATCTTGCGCAGCGCACCGTCGCGGCGCGCGGCGTCGTCGAGCAGCGAACCACCGAGTTTGATGACCGTCGTCAATGCAGTCCCTCCGTCTCCGCATAGCCCTGCATGCGGTTGAAGTTCTGGACGGCCTGCGAGGCCGCGCCCTTGAGCAGGTTGTCGATGACGCTCACGATCACCGCGCGCCGGCCGCCCTGCAGGAGCTGGAAGCCGATCTCCGCGTTGGGCGTGTTCACCACGTCCTTCATCTCCGGGAGCTTGCCGGCCGGCAGCACGCGCACGAACGGCTGGCCCGCATACGCGTCCGCGTACAGCCGCGTCACCTCCTCGGCCGTCACGGGATTCGTGAAGCCGACGTGCATCGTCGAGTAGATCCCCCGCGGCGTCGGCAGCAGGTGCGGCACGAAGACGAGCGTGGTGCGCTCGCCGAGGTGCAGGCCCTGGCGGATCTCCGGCTCGTGCCGGTGATGGCCGACGCTGTAGGCCTTGAAGTTGCCGGCGAGCTCGACGAACGAGTACGCGACGTCGGCCTTCTTCCCCGCGCCGGAGACGCCGCTCTTGGAGTCGACGATCACCGGCTGCGAGCGGTCGATCAGATACGTCAGCGGCCGCAGCGCGAGGATCACGGACGTCGGGTAGCAGCCGGGATTGGCGATGAGACGCGCCTTCCGCAGCTCGCCGTTGCAGAGCTCTGGCAGCCCGTAGACCGCTTCCTCGAGCAGCTCCGGCCGCGCGTGGCCGAAGCCGTACCACGACGGGTACAGCGCCGGCTCGCCGAGGCGGAAGGCACCCGAGAGGTCGATGACTTTGATTCCCGCGTCGAGGACGTGCGGCACGACCTCGGCCGACACTTCGTTCGGGGTGGCCAGGAACACGACGTCCGGCGCCGCCTCGACGAGCTTTTCGACCGAGAAGGACTCGGACGAGTACGCGGCGACGACGTTCGCATGCTGGTGCCGCCCGAGGATGCGGACGAGCTCCTGGCCGGCATAGCCGGTCGCGCCCGCGATGGCGACGTTGCTGACACTGGTAGCGTATTGCGTGTTTTCCATTGGTCGTGGCTCCGAAACCGTCGCCGCGCCTATGCGCGCGTACGGCGTCGCGGATTCAATCCCGCGATCTCATGCACTCGCCGCACGAAAGCCTCGGCGGCGGCAAGGGTCCGAAAAGCGACGAAGATCGTGTCGTCGCCGCCGATGGTGCCGGCGGCGCCTTCGATCTCCATCGAGTCGATGGCGCTGGCCAGCGGCTGGGCCGCGGCCACGGGCGTCTTGATGACCACCAGGTTCATCGCCGCCTCGGCGGAGATGACGCTGTCGTGCACGAGCTGCTCGAAACGCTGCTCGCCCGTGAGGCGGGGAGCAAAGGCGGCGACGGGCGTGATGGTCTCCGTGGAGACGTACCCGTTGGGCGTCTTCACGAGGCCGAGCTCCCGCAGGTCGCGCGAGAGCGTCGGCTGCGTGACCTTGAAGCCCTGCCGGGCGAGAGCCGCGAGCAGCTCGTCCTGAGAATGGACGGCCGTCTCCCGGACGATCCTGAGGATCTCCTCCCGTCTGCGCATGGCGTCTCCGCCGCCTGAATAAAAATTCATCATCACGAATACTTATGCACTAACTCGCGGCTGTCAACATCTATTTCGCGATGAGGGACTTTCCTCCCGTCCTGCGCGATAGCAGTTAAGAGGAGGTAGTCCCCATGGTCCGCCCACGTCTGCTCGCTGTTGCAGCTCTTGCTCTGTTCATCGTCATTCCTGCCGAGGCGCAGAAGCGCCGCGCGGTGCGCTCCAACCCGGGGACGCCCCCGACGCAGGGCGCGTGTCACACCTTCGGTCTCGTCGCTCCGGGGACGAAGGCCTCCTACCTGTCCACCGCTCCGGGCGGGAACGTGACGTTCACGATCACCTGGATCTCCGACACGCCGACCCAGACGAAGACGACCCAGAAGGTCACGGCGAACGGCATCACCTCCGACGCGGAGACGGTCCTCGACGGCGAGATGGTCGGCAACCTCCGCGCCCTCAAGCACTTCAACGTCAAGGTCAGCACGACCGTCCCCGTCCTGGGCAAGGTCACCACGGAGACGGACGTCACCTTCACGCCGTCGCTCGCGCAGGGCCCCGCCGACGGTTGGTGCGTGGGCAACACCTGGGCGATCCCGCCGGTGACCGAGCACATCGTCATCAAGTCGCCGCAGGGGACAATCCCTACGACTGTCACGACGATCGCCTCGACGGGCGAGGTGCTCGCAGTCGGTGCGTCCATCACCGTCCCGGCCGGCACCTTCAACACCGTGAAGTACCGCGGCTCGATCCTGTCGGGCTCGGCGGTGCAGACGGCGATCACCTGGGTGTCCATGCAGCACAACATCGTCGTGAGGCAGGACACGATCGACGGCACGGGCGCGGTGACGAGCACGACCGTCATGACCAACTGACCGGCCTCGGGTTTGCACGGCTCGGGACAGGAGGCCTAGGAGACCCCATGTCCCGAGTCGAGCGCACTCAAAACCCCACCGAGCGCCGCGGTTCCGAGCAGTTGCGCCAGGCCGAGCGCGGCCGCAGCGGCAACACGCCCCAGACCGACCCCGAGCGCGGCCACACCCCGACCAAAGCCGAAGGCGAAGTCGACGACGTCGAAGAAGCGCTCCGGCACCAGCAGGAGTAAGACGGTTCCTCGGAGTTCCTCGGTTCCTCGGAGTTCCTCGGGGGGGCAGGGGCTCCCCTCCGAGGAACCCCGAGGAACTCCGAGGAACCCGAGGAACTCACACCTCGATGCCCACGCTCCGCATCAGTTCCAGGGCGTTGCTCTTCGTCACCACGCCGGGGCGCATCCGGTAGTCGAACACCACCTTGCCCGCTTCGATGTGATCCTCGAAGTGCACGTTCGCCGCTCGCGGCGCCAGGGAGTCCGCGATCTGCGCGAGCGCCAGGTCGTGCGTCGACACCAGCCCGATCGCGCCCCGCTCCACCAGCCCCCGCACGATCGCTTCCGCCCCGATCCGCCGGTCGTGGGAGTTCGTTCCGGCCAGCACCTCATCCAGCAGGTAGAGCAGCGGCCCCTTGGTCGACATCTCCAGCACCTGCCGGATGCGCAGGATCTCCGCGTAGAACCGCGACGCGTTCTCCTGCAGCGAGTCCGCGATGCGGATCGACGCGCCGACCTGCGTCGTCGACAGCCGCAGCGACTGCGCGCACACCGGGGCGCCGGCCATGGCCAGCACCGCAGCGATGCCCACGCTGCGCATCATGGTGCTCTTTCCCGACATGTTCGACCCGCTCACGACCAGCAGGCGCAGCGTCTCGTTCATCTCGATGCTGTTCGTCACCCGCCGGTCCGCCGGGATCAGCGGATGGCCGAGATTCTGAGCGACGAAGAGCGGGCCGGGCGTGACCAGCTCCGGCATCGCGTACGACGGATGCTCGAACGCGAACGACGCCAGCGAGCCGAGGGCCTCGATCTCCGCCACCGCCTCGATCCAGTCGCCGATCCGCGAGCCGGAACGCACCCGCCAGCGCTCGATCGCCAGCGCCACGTGCACCGTCCACAGCAGCACGATGGCGAAGATCGCGAAGAACTGGTTCCGCCGCGCGTCGAGCAGGGCCACCAGCTTGCGCAGCTTCTGGATCTCCTCCGAGGCGCGCAGGTCGGAGCCGCGCAGACGCTCGTGCAGCGCGCGCAGGCGCTCGGACGCGAACGACTCCCGCTCGATCCGCGCCAGGACGCCGCCCAGCAGCGCCAAGGCCGGCTCGGCCCGCTCGACGGCCATCACGATCGGCTCGACCTTCGGACTCAGGTGCCGGGCCACGAACCCGCTGACGACCAGCAGCAGGACCAGCGGCGTCGCCGGCACGTGCCACGCGTACCCCAGCGACGCCTCGGGGTACGTCGCCTCGATCATCTTCACGATCAGCGACGGCAGGGTGACGAGGAGCGCGACCGCCGTGGCGGCGGGCAGCGCGAACGCGAGCGCGCGCTCCATCCCCGTCAGGCGCGCGGGCTCCATCGCGCCCCACGCGTCGAGCTTCGCGCTCTCCACCTCCCGCGCGATCTCCGCCGCCTCGACGGCCACGTCCTCGCGCAGGTCCACCTTCTCCCGCAGCTCCAGCACCGCCGCCTGCCGCGCGCGGATCTCGTCCGCGTCCCGCGACGGCTCCTTCAGCCACGACGCCAGCCGCCGCCGGCCCGTCGGCGTGACGGCCACGGAGACCAGCTCGAACAGCGATCCCCGCCCGAACAGGTCGAAGTCCCCCGCGTACGGATGATGGTCGTCCGCGAAGTCCGTCCCCGGGTCGCCGAGGCCGGGCCAGGTGTCGTCGATGCGGGCCAGGCCGCGCTCGTAGAACTGCGCCCCGCTCTCCGCCCGCGTCCGGGTGCGGACGGCGCGCTCGTGCAGGACGACCAGCACGACGAACGCCGCCAGTGTGATCAGCGCCGCGCGCCAGTCCCAGAAGGCGATCGCGATCGTCGCCGCGATCGCCGCCAGGCGAAAGGCCGAGATGCGCCGCTCGCGCTCGCGCAGCGCTGCGATCGATTGCCGGCGCTGCCCGAGACGCTCCACGTATAGCTCACGCACGCGCGCATTCTATGTTCCCTCCGCCGCCGGCACGCGGCTTCGTCCCGGGGCCCGGGTGATAGAATGACGGCGATCCCGCAAAAGCGTCCAGATCGAGGTCGAGTGCTCATGAGCTCCGCATACCCGCCGGGCCCGAAGGGTTGGCTCCGGAATCTCCGTTCCCTGCAGCACGACGCGCTGCAGTTCCTGACCAACCTTGCCCGCACCTACGGCGACGCGGCGCATTTCCGCATCGGACCCCAGCCCTACTTCTTCTTCGCCCATCCCGACCAGGTGAAGGAGATCCTCGTCACCCATCAGGCCTCGTTCCGGAAGAACCGCCTCCTGCAGCGCGGGAAGATCGTCTTCGGCGAGGGCCTGCTCACCAGCGAGGACCCGCTGCACATGCGGCAACGCCGCCTGGTCCATCCCGCGTTTCACCGCGAGCGCATCGCGCGCTACGGCGAAGTGATGGTGGAGAAGGCGAAGGAGATCCGGGACCGCTGGCGTGACGGCGAGGAGCTCGACATGGCCCGGGAGATGTCCGCGGTGACGCTCTCCGTCGTTGCCCAGACCCTGCTCAGCACGGAGGTCGCCCACGAGGCGGACGAAGTCGGCGACGTGATGACGGACCTGATGGAGATGTTCCCCATCCTCGTCAGCCCGATCGCTCCGATCGTCCTGAAGATGGGCTTCCTCCCGCGGATCCGCCGCTTCCGCCGCTCCGCCGCGCGGCTCGACAAGACGATCTACTCGATCATCGACGGGCACCGCCGCACGGGCGCCGATCGCGGCGACCTGCTTTCCATGCTCATCCTCGCGACGGACGTCGAAGGCGACGGCAGCCGGATGACCGACACGCAGCTCCGCGACGAGACCATCACGATGTTCGCCGCCGGCCATGAGACCACGGCCATGGCGCTGACGTGGACGTGGTACCTGCTGGCGCGCAATCCGGAGGTCGAGCGCGAGTTTCACCGCGAGCTCGAGACCGTCCTCGGCGGGCGCACGCCCTCGTCCGCGGACTATCCGCGCCTGCGCTACACGGAGATGGTGTTCGCCGAGGCGCTGCGTCTCTATCCGCCGGGTTGGATCACCGGCCGCGAGGCGATCGAGGACGTGCGCATCGGCGGATACGACCTCCCCAAAGGCGCCGCGGTCATGACGGCCCAGGGGGTGACGCACCGCGATCCCCGCTTCTGGCCCGATCCCGACCGCTTCGACCCGCTGCGCTTCACCCCCGAGGCCAAGGCGGCGAGGCCGAAGATGGCGTACTTCCCCTTCGGTGCCGGATCGCGCATCTGCGCGGGCGAGGCGTTCGCGTGGATGGAGGGTGTGCTCATCCTGGCGACGCTGGGACAGCGGTGGAAGCTCGAGTCCCTCAACGAGGTCGAGGTGAAACCGGTGATCACCCTGCGCCCGAGGACGCCGATGCGGATGCGCGTGACCCGGCGGTCGGGAGCGGGCGCGGGGCACGGCGGGCGGGATGTGGAGTTGCGGGTCCCCGTCGCGGTCTCCTCGGCGTAAGATCTGTTCATGCAAGACGTCCACGCCCTCTTCGCGGACTACGCGGCCTATCACCAGACCGCGGGCAACAAGTTTTTCCACCGCCTGGGCATCCCGATGATCATGTTCTCGCTGATCGGCATGCTGACGCAGGTGCCGCTCGTCGACGTGGCCACGGTGAAGATCGACCTGGCGATGATCCTCATCGCCGCGGCGACGGCGTACTACTTCGTGATCGAGTGGCGGCTCGCGATCGCCATGGTCGCCGTCTCGGTGGCGTTCTACTTCATCGGCGCGGCCATCCCGCTGGCGATCAACGCCGCGCTCTTCGTGCTCGGCTGGATCTTCCAGTTCATCGGCCACAAGGTGTACGAGCACAAGAACCCGGCGTTCTTCCGCAACTTCGTGCACCTGCTGGTCGGGCCGCTGTGGATCCTGAATGACGTCGTGCCGGTGGTAAAGAAATCCGAGGCCTGATTTTTGCTATCGCTCGGCCCGGGTACGAGCGTGGCCGACAATCGAAATTACGTGATCCTCGTGGTCGAGGACGATCCCGCCATTCGCAGACTGGTGACGATGGTCCTGAAGCGGCACGGCTATGAAGTCGACATCGCCGCGGACGGTCTCGAAGCCGTGCTCAAGCTCGGACTCGTCGAGTACGACGCGATCGTGCTCGACCTGATGATGCCCCACCTCGACGGCTTCACGTTCCTCAATACCTTCGCCCGCGAAGACCCCGACCGCCTGCGCAAGGTGATCGTCACCAGCGCGGCGTCGCCCGCGGTGATCCGCGAGCGCATGGAACGCACCCCGTTCAGCCTCCTGCCCAAGCCGTTCGACATCGGTGAGCTCGTGCAGCGTGTCCGCGCCTGCATCGACGCGCAGCAGACGGCCGTCTAGGGGACAGGGCGCAGGGCGCGGGGGACAGGAGAGAACGCCCGCGGAGCGCCGGCTTCTAGCCGGCCGCTACGCCGCCTTCCAGGCGGCATGGTTCCTCGCGAGAACGTGCCGGCAAGATGCCGGCGTAGCGGCCGGCTGGAAGCCGGCGCTCCGCGCTTCCCCTCTCCTGTCCCCTGCGCCCTGCCCCCTGCGCCCTTAAAATGACGCCATGCGCTCATACGGCTCCGACCGCTTCCGCGTCGCGGGAGGCAAGGTGATCCTCCACTCCCGCCTTGCGAAGGGGTGGACGCCGCGGACGGAAAAGACCCTCACGAGCGCCGAGTTCCCCGGCACGGCCGTGTATTGGGACGAGCAGTATTACGAGGTCCTCGCCGCCGACCCCCTCCCCGCGGGCGGCGTGCGCTACGTGCTCGCCGAGTGGCGCGACGACCACGCCATCCGCCAGTTCCAGCCCTACAACGAGGAGTCCGAAGCGCGGCTGGCGGAGGACCACCAGCGCGCGGCGCGGCAGCGGAAGCACAGCACCGCCGCGCGTTTCTCCGCCATGTTCCTCGGCCATCTCCCGGCGCACGTGCAGATGCACCTGGGGCACGAGCTCGGCCTCTTCCCGCATCGCATGACGCTCTGGTCGATCGTCCCCGTCCTCGCGGCCACGATTCTCTTCGTCTACATCACCATCGACACCTTCATGCGCAGCGTGCCGAACCCCGTCCCCGACGTGCTGCTGCTGCTCGCGTTCTTCATGCTGGCCGAGTCGGTGCTCCGCTTCCTCGTGGCCATGACCCAGCTCCGCGCGATGGGCTCGCTCCTGGGCATGCTGGTCTACCTCTTCGTCTGGCTCCTGCATCCCAACCGGCAGCGCCTCGTCTCGCCGTTCGCCTCGGCCAAAGGGGAGGGGCTGATGACCCTCCCGCCGCCGCCGGGAGTCGAGGAGCGCGACAGCCTGGAGATGCGCGCTCCGCTGCTGACGCTCCTCACCCCCGCGGAGCAGTTGCTGCTCGCGGAGCGCTTCGGCTTCGACTACCGGAAACACGCCTACGGCATCACCTGGGCGATGCTCGTCTGCGCCGCGCTGGGCGTCGCGTCGATGCTGCCAAAGGCGTCGCAGAGCCTGAGCGCGCTGGTGTCGCTGATCTGCGCGGGCCTGGTCGTGCTCGAACAGGCCGTGCGCCTGCTCGCGTTCAAGCGCGGACCGGCGGGAAGCGTCTTCGGCGCGCTGGTGCGCCCGTTCGCGCGCGACCTGCTGGGGACTCGATGATCGATCCGAATTTCGGCGATCCGGGCTGGCTGCTGACGTACGTCGATCTCGCGGACCGCATCGTGGCGGGCAGCCATCCGCCCATCGCGGACGTGAGCCCGGTCTACCTCGGCCTGATGGTGGCGCTCCGCTTCCTCGGCGCGAGCGTCGCCACGATCCGGTCGCTGCAGGTGTTGATGCTGATCGCGGCCGCCGTGTTCTGCGCACTGGCCGCGAAACGCCTCGGCGGCCGGACGGCGGCGATCGCCACGGCGGCGCTGATCCTCGGCAACCGCGCCGCATGGGTGGTGTGCACGGAGCTGGACCCGAAAGCGCTGATCTTCCTGCTGACCAGCGCCGCGCTATGGTCCCTGCTGCGGGGTTCGAACGTCGCCGCCGGCATCCTCCTCGGCCTCGCCGCCACGACGCATCCATACGGCTACGTGCTCCTCGCGATCGCGCTCGTATGTAGGGCGTGGCTTCAGCCCGCCCCTCCCGGGGGAGGCGGGCT
>DASUSN010000175.1:0-7614 GCA_036375075.1 Thermoanaerobaculia bacterium
GCGGGCGGCGGGACGCCGCCCGATCAGCCGCCGGGACGGCGGCGGTCCGGGTTTTGAGACAGCCTCCCTTGCCTCCGCTTTCGGATTCGAGGGCCTCACTGTCCGCGCGCGCGAATTCGAAGCGCTCTGTGGAGCGCCGCCTTCCCAGGCGGCCGCTCCGCCGGCTTCCAGCCGGCAAGCGCTCGCGAGAAACCCGGCCGGCTGGAAGCCGGCGGAGCGGCCGGCAAGGATGCCGGCGCTCCGCAGCACGCCAGCCGGCGGGACGCCAGCGCTCCTACTCGTTTGCGTTCGCCGCTCCGAGGCGCGCGAATTCGAAAGCGGAGGCGAATGGCCTCCGCACTCCATACTCGCGCCAGGCGGGGCTAGGGGAGGGACTCGATGAAGACCTTCGCCAGCTCGGGAGCGGATTTCCGGTTCAGGGATTCATTGACGACCAGGCGCAGGCCTTGGAACGGTTCGTCCGGGTTCGGCCGCGGCACGCGAATTCCTCGGGTGGCCAGGGCCTCCCGGTACTTCGCCGGGTCGGCGTCTTTTACGTGGAGTTTGTAGATGTTCGTGCCCCGAGGGAGGGGCTCGACACGGAGCCGGGGATGTTCGTCCAGGAGGGCGAACAGGGCTTTGGATGCTTCGACGGCTTTCTGGAATCGCTCGGGAAAGCCTTCGAGGTAATGGAGGGCCACCGCGGCGTAAGGCCAGGCTTGAGCCAGGCCTGACCCGAACACCTTCCGATCTCGCGCGACCTGTTCGATCAGTTCCGCAGGTCCGGCCAGGATCGCCCCGGCGGCGGCATTGAAGGTTTTGTAGAGGGACACGTACACGGTGTCGAAGAGGGCTGCATACTCCGCCGGCGCGACGCCCGTATACGCCGACGCGACGAACAGCCGTGCGCCGTCCAGATGCAATCGGATGTCGTTCTCGCGGGCGAATCGCGCGATCCGCTTCATCTCTTCGTGGTCGAACGCTTCGCCGTCTTTCCGGCGAACGGGGCATTCGATGCTCATCGCCCCCACTCGGATGGGGTAGGGCCGCTCCATGGCCCGCTTGCACGCTTCTTCGACCTGGCCGAGGGGGAAGGTGGCCTGCCCCGGAGCCAGAGGCACCAGGTTCAGGTGAGACAGTACTTGAACGCAATCAAGGGAGTCGTTGTAGATGTGACTCTCGGCCTGGACCAGCACCCGGGTCTTTGCCGGCGCGAGGTTTCGGATCGCCAGGTGATTTGCCAGCGTTCCCGTGGGAACGAAGACCGCGCGCTCTTTGCCGAGGACCTGGGCGAAGCGCTTCTCCAAGGTCTCGACGACTCCACCGGCCATGTAGTTGTCACGGTGGCCATCCTCCGCCGCCAGCTTCACGAGCAACCGGGCGTATTCCGGAGGGGATAAGGACAGGCCGTCCCCGCTGAAGTGGACAGGGCCGTCGTCGGGCAACGCCTGCGCGGCAGCGCTGTTGGAGAGAACGGGCAGACCGCTCGATGCGAGAGTGGCGCAAGCGACACCAGCCCGGACGAGCTCCCTGCGGTTCCATTGATGCATGACCTCTCCTCACGGCATCCGTTCGAGGTGACTCACGTGGATGGTGGCTTCGAATTGCGGCAGTTCCAGCCACTGGTCGCGCAGGTTCCGTTTCCAGCGTTGGGGGAGCCAGCGCACGCGGACGATCTGGATCGGTTCCGCACGATCGACCGGGACATCGTACGCGCTCGTTCGGCGCTCGCCGGCGATCACCACGCCTTCCCGGCCCTGTCCGGCGTCCACCTGTACCGGCGCTCCGGTCTCCGCCGGCTTGAACGTTCCGGCCCATTTCGCGATCCGCACGCGGTCGCCCGGGCGGAAGACCTGTCCTTCCCACACCACGGCGGACTCGGTCGACGCGGGAGCTTTGCGCCCCTGCTCGCGCTCGCGGAAGTCCTGGGCGAGTGTGGTAAGGACGCGCTGCCGCTCGTTCGCCGCGCGCCGTTCCAGGAGGATGCCCGCCAGGCCGCCGAGGCCGACGAGAATGCCCAGGGTCCCGAAGAGGACTCTCACGCTCCTGCCGCTCATCGGCGACGACGATAGCGGAGAACAGGCGGAACGGCGACTGGGAATCTCTCGCGGCAAAGCTGCAACGATGTCATCCCGAGCTCGACGCTTCTAATGACACCTGTCCCGGAGGGACCACAAGAAGGTAGCCGGTGGCAAGCCGCGAAGCGGCGCAGCCACCGGGTAGGATCGCGACAGATTGTGCGCCCGGAGGGGCGCCAGAGCACCTTCTGCGACCCCTTCGGGGCCGAAAATGGGGTGAACGTCGTCCGGTGGCTGCGCGCTCCGCGCTTGCCACCGGCTACCCTCTGTCGCGCCTCCGGCGCAGAGGCAGTGTCAGGTCATCCTCACCGGCCCATCGCGCCGTTTTCAGGCTCGGGATGACACTTGGTGCTCTGCGCTGCTTATCTTTTCTCCTCCGTCAACGTCGCCAGCGCCGAGACGCTGATGGTCTCCAGGGTCGAGACCAGGCCGCCGAGGTCTTCGACGCGCTCGAGGTTGGCGATGGCTTGTTTGATGCGCGGGTCGCTCACGGCGCGGTAGCTCTTGAAGCGGTGGGCCATGAACCGGAGCAACGGGATGAGCGTGCCGTTGATCAGGTAGGACTCGCGGGAGATGAGGCTCGAGTCCTGGGCGGGCGCGGGAGCGGGCGTCGCGGCGATGGGCAGGCGGGCGGCGTGGAGCTCGCGCAGGGCGAGCAGGGTCTCGTCGAGCTTGGCCAGGTAGGGCGTGAGGTCGGGAGGGGGAGGAGTCGAGTCTTCGAGTCTTCGAGTCGTCGAGGGGAGGGGGGCGGGCTCGTCGACTCGTCGGCTCGCCGACTCGACGACTTGTCGACTCGCCGACTCGATCGCCCGCACGATCTCGCCGATCCGATCGGAAACGACGGAGAGCTCCGCCATCACCCGCGCGGCGGGGTCGGCGTCCGTGCCGCCGAGGCGTTGGACGCGGGTGAAGCCGCGCTTGATGTCGTCCCAGCGCGCGCGCTGGGCGTCGGTCATGCGGCCGCGGATCTCGGCGAGCTTGAGGAGGTTCTCCTCGGCGCCGGTGGTGAGCGTCTGGGCCTCGCCGAGGTAGTGGTCGTCGATGAGGCGCGCGAGCTCGGCGTCGTTCATCGCCGGCAGCACCTTCTCCGCCAGCTTGTTCATGTTGCGGTACGAGCCCTGGAGCTTGAACGGCGGCTCGGTGCGGTAGGCGTTCTGCTGCGCCGCGGACTGCACGTACTGGCGGTTGACCTTCGCCAGGAGCTGCTGCACGCGCACGAGCTTCTTCATCACCGCCAGGATCTCGTTCAATTCGACGGCCGAGTAGGCGTGCGAGAGCTGGTCGCTCTGGACCGCCTCGCCCCGGGCCATGCGCACGAGCTTGTGCACGTCCTCGGGGTCGCGCGTGAGCAGCGGCGCGGTGACGGAATTGGACGTGAGCGCGTTCTCGATGTACGACAGCTCGAACAGCTCGTCGCGGCCCTGCAGCACCTCGCCGAGGTTGTAGACGTCGGCGCGGTTGGCGAGCATGTCCGGGATCTCGAACTTCTCGCCCGACTCGGTGTACGGGTTGCCGGCCATGCAGACCACGAAGCGCTTGCCGCGCAGGTCGTAGGTCTTCGGCTCGCCGTTCCACACGCCCTCGATCTTGCGCTGCGCGTCGCACAGCGAAATGAACTTCTGCAGCAGCTCCGCGTGCGTGTGCTGGATGTCGTCGACCATCAGCAGCACGTTGTTGCCCATCTCCAGGGCCAGGTTCAGCTTCTGGATCTCCTGCCGCGCCGTGGCGTTCGGGGCCTCGTTCGGGTCGAGCGAGCGCACCGAATGCCCGAGGGCGGGGCCGTTGATCTTCACGAAGACCAGGCCGAGGCGGTTGGCGAGATACTCGAGGAGCGTGGTCTTGCCGTAGCCCGGCGGCGAGACCAGCAGCAGCAGGCCCATGAGGTCCGTGCGCTTCTTCTCGCCGGCGACGCCCATCTGCTTGGCGAGGTTCGCCCCGATGAGCGGCAGGTACACCTCGGAGATCAGTTTGTTGCGGACGAACGCGGACATGACCTTGGGCTGCAGCTCGTGCAGGCGGAGGCGCTTGCGCTCGCGGTCGAGGAGCGTCGAGCGTTTCTGCTGATAGGCGCGGAACGCGGGGACGCGCTCGGCGGTGAAGCGGCCGAGGCGGGCGAGGAATTCGTCCAGCGCGATCGTCATCGTGCCGTTGACGACGCGCGGGTGCTGGCCGAGGAGGCCTTTGACCTCGGCTTTCGTGATGGCGGAAGAGCGCTCGCGGGAGAGGATGCCGTCGCAGACGATCGCGGCCGCGGCTTCGACGTCGGGGACGTGCGCGTGGACGACGGCCCACTTGCGGGGGAGGTCGAGGGCGCGGACGTCGACGTCGACTTTCGGCGCCGGAGCGCTCTGGATGAAGCGGATGGGCTCCTGGGCGATCTCTTCGAAGAGATATTCGCCCGCGCCGTGGATGTCGCCGAGGTCGACGGGGAGCCATTGGGCGATGGCGGATTGGAGCTCGTCGATCAACCTGAGCGCAGCGAAGGACCTGCTGCGTTCTTGCGAGGGGGGTGCTTCGCCGTCTTCGCGGCTCAGCATGACAGTGGGCGTCCCAAGCGCCTGCGCCTGAATCACCCACTGCTTCTTCAGGTCTTCGTCGTCGAAGTAGGACCAGAATAGCGTCGCCGCGGCGCGGGCCGCGGGGGTGTAGCGCAGCAGGCCGGCGGTGGACAGCATGCCGCGCACTTTCTCCGCGATGAGCATCGCGTCGTGGTCGTGTACGCCGCGCTCGTAGCCTTCGTCGTAGCGGGACGCGGCGACGGCGCGGATGTCCTCGTGCATCGCCGTGAAGGCCAGGTACTCGCCGCGGTAGACGTCCTTCGTCTCGGAGACGAGCTCCTGATCCAGCAGCTCCGCGTCAGGAGCCGGCTCGAAGAACCCCGTACCCGTAATGTGCAGGTGCGCCACGCCGTCCCGCGGGACGATGGTCAGCTCCGTGGCCTGGGTGTTGACCGAGAAGCGGTACTGGCCGAAGCGGACGATGTTGCCGTCCCCCTCGAACAGCTCGCCGCGGTCGCGCATCGTGCGCGCGGCCTCGTCGCGCGCCGTCTTCAGGCGCCCGTCAATCTCGTCTGCGCGGACGATGTCGCCGAGGTCGCGGAGCTTTTTCGACGTCTCGCGCAGCTTGGCCACCATGGCGTCGCCCGCGAAGAACGCGTTCAGCGCGTCGGTGTCGCTCATCGCCTGCGCGCGGCGGGCGATGCCCTGCAGGATGCGCGTGGCCGCGGCGTTGAGCTGCTCCGCGCGCTTCTGGCGCTGGTCGATGAGGGACTGCTTGCGCGCGGTCAGCGCCTCGTAGACCTCTTCGCGCTTCGACGCGAGCTGCGCGACGAAGTCGTCGAACTCGGCGAAGCGCGACTCGAGCTCCTCGAGCTGGAGCATGAGCTTGGCCAGCTCCGCGTCGCAGCGCTCCGGCGTGTCCGCCACCGCGACGGCGTTCGTCACGGTCTGGGCGAAGAGCTGGAACTGCACGCCGAACTCCGCCACGCGCTCCTTGCCGAGGAGCTCCTTGCGGCGATTGGCGACCAGCGCGCGGACGCGGTTCGCGCCGGACATCAGCGCCGAGATGCGGTCCAGGATGGCGATGCGGACGGTCGGGTCGTCGATCTGCAGGCCGCCGAGGATCTCGGTGAGGAGGTTCAGCGCCGCCACGGTCGTTTCCAACTCGCCGACGAGCACCTGGGCCTCGGGCGTCTTGGCCACGCCGGCGATCCGCGACTCGATGGACGCGATCTTGTCCGCGAACGGTTTCAGCGAGGATTCGTTCGTGAGGAGCTCGACGGTCGCCTTCGACGCCGCGCCGAAGCGATTCACGACCTCGGCTTCGAGCGCGTCGAGCCGCGCGCGGTCGACGTAACGCAGCTCGCGCAGGGAGATGACGTGGCCCTGGATCTTGCGAAGGTCCGCGAGCGTCGCGACGTGGTCGTCGATCGTCTTGGCGACGAGATCGACGGGCTTCGCGAGCGCCTGCGCGACGTCGTCCACGGCCTTCGCGGCCTGGGCCTTCAGCGCCTCGACTTTCTCGAACTCGTCGATGATCAGCTCCGCGGTCGCGCGGATCTCCTTCACCGGCGCGAGCAGATCCTCGGCCTCGGCGTGTCCGAACCAGTGGTACGCGTCGACGGCGCGGTTGGCGGCCGAGATCAGGTCTTCGTACGTCGCGCGCGACGGCGTCTGCTCGTCGACGAGCCGGCAGAGCGAGAGCGCGGACGACAGCCCGCGCACGAGGTCGCGGTTGCCGATCTTCTCGAGGTGCGACCCGGACGACGGCTTCGTGGCCAGGTGGTCGTCGCTGACGAACGGCGTCTGCCAGATCTGCATCGCGTGTACGCGCGTCGGCTCGTTCGACGTCGACTGGAAGACGACCATCTTCCCGTCGGGGAACAGCGACCAGCCGTGCACCGTGAGCGGGTTCACGACCTCTTTGCGGATCAGGTTGTACGGGAACAGCAGCGAGCGCCCCTCGTCGCGGCGGTGGAAGACGTACAGGACGTCTTCGCCGTTCGGCGAGCGCACCGCGCGGTGGAGCTCCATGTCCCTGGGGTCGTGGTCGAACAGCTTGGTCTCGCCGGTGCGCAGCGTGTAGCCGCCGGGGAAGATGATCCCGTGGTCCTCGGGGAGCTGGATGCAGGCGTGGCCGATGGCGTCGATGCGCTTCACGCTCTTCGTGCGGCGGTTGAAGACGTAGTGGCGCCAGTGTTTCTCGCGGTAGGGGAGGATCCGGATGAGGATCAGGCTGCCGACGACGGCGTAGTGGATCTGCGCGTCGTCGAGGGACTGGTCGGGATCGTCGACTGGCTCGCTGTAGATGCCTTTGCCGGTCTCGGTGTTGTCCTCGATCTTGATGGTGACGTCGCCGTATAACGTCTCGACGAAGACCTCGTCGCGGATGGAGACGTGGGCGAACTTGCCGTTGACGTAGTTCTCGCGCGTCGTGGCCGTCCACTCGAAGTCGTGGCGCGGCGGGAAGACGTGATCGCGCTCGCCGCGGTTGTCGATGTACGTGATGGTGCCGTCCACGGCGACGTTCCAGCGGAAGACGCGGATGTCCGTCAGCTTCTCGCTGGTCTGGAAGATCGCCAGCAGCTTCGAGTCGACGCGGCGCAGTTGCAGGAGGTGCGAGCTCTTGTAGTACTGGTACAGCTCCCGGAAGTCCCGCCGGAAGGTCTCGTCGTTCAGAAAGGGCGCGGCCACCGGCGCGAAGTCCTCGACGCGATGGACCGAGAAGACGTCCTCGACGCGCGTCTCGGTCTTGAGGCCGATGAAGACGTTGTAGCCGAAGAGCAGCAGCCCGCCGGCTTCGACGATGTCGCGCGGGACGCAGTTGTTCTCCGTCCGGATGCGGTCGCTGCCGAGGAGGGCCATCTCGTAGCCGCCGAAGACTTCGATGCGGCGCTTGTTGAGACGGTCCGCCTTGCCGGCGAGCGTTTTTCCGGACGCGCCGAGACGGTCGCGAAGGATTTCGTAGGTGCCTTGTTCGATCATGGTTCCCAAATGTAGGGCGCGGCTTCAGCCCGCCCCTCGGGCGGGGGGGGAACGCCCCCGCCCACGCGAGGGGC
>DASUSN010000176.1:0-67932 GCA_036375075.1 Thermoanaerobaculia bacterium
GGAGACGGCGAAGGACCCCCTGCCGGCTTGCGCGTCTCCTGCCTCTCGCAGGGGGTCCTTCGCCGTCTCCGCGGCTCAGGATGACAGGCGTCCCCGAGCCTCTCGACGACTCGACGACTCGACGACTACAACTTCTCGACCACTTCGCCCAGCACGTACGCGTCGTACTCCCCCGCGTCCCGATACGGCGCCAGGGCCAGTGACGGCGCGAGGGTCTTGAGGGAGAGGCGTTCGTACATCATCTTCACGCTCTCCTTGCGGCCCGCGAGGAGCTCCGCGCTCAGCTCGCCCTTCAGCGAGAACAGGCGCTGGAAGTCGCCGCGGGGGAGGCGGAGGGGGCGTTTGACGTCGTCGGAGCGGGGGTCCCACTCGCCGATGAGGACCTCGTCGTCGGAGTCGTTCGAGTCCGCGGGGACGCAGATCACGATCTCGCTCTCGATGACGCTCTCGGTCGTGTCCAGGTCCGCGCCGTTCATGGCCGGCCAGCCGCCGGAGGCTTCGCGGCGGCGGTTGTGGTCCTGGCGCAGGAGCATGATCAGGGGATCGACGGTGTCGAGCGGCGTCACGTCCTCGGCCTCGCCCGGCGCGAAGGGGACGATCTCCGTGATGTCCACCTTGTCCAGCCCCTTCAGCGCGACCATGCCCAGGAGGCGGATGCCGAGGTACTCGACGCCGGGCACCGCGGGGGCGAAGGCGATGTACTGCCCGCCCCACGACGCGCGCACGCGGAACAGCGGCTGGGCTTCGCGTCCGAGCTCGTTCGACAGCTCCTGGATGAGCGCCATCGACGCGACGATGCCCTCGTTGACGAGATGACCGTTGCCGTCGATGTACGCGTAGTACTCGCGCGCGCTCTGGGTCTTGTCGATCACGTCGGCGCTGCCGGCGATGGGCGCGAAGAACTGCTGCACCTTGTGCTCGTCGTAGCCGTGCGCGACGAGGAAGGACGCGATCTCCTCGATCTCCCGGTTGGCCTTGCCCGTGGTGAGGCGCGACAGCTCGACGATGCCCGGGCCGTAGAACTCCGTGATCTGCTCCGCGGAGTCGGCCGAGGTCTTCATCGGCAGGAGGCGGTAGTAGCCGTAGTTCAGCGCGATGCGCAGGCCCTTGTTGAACGAGAAGCCCTTCCGCTTCATCTCCTCGTAGAAGCGCTGGATCTCGACCGCCGCGCGGAGCAGGCGCAGGGCGCGGCGGGTGGTGTAGAACGCGCCGTCGCCGAGGAACTTTTCGAACTGCAGCAGGTGTCTTTGCGCGATCGTGTCGAGCTTCCGCTGGAACACGAGCATCTGCCGGTACGAGCGCAGCTCCTCCTTGCCCCCCGCGCGGCGGATGTTGCCGAGGGTCTCGGAGAACTTCGAGATGTCGTAGATCATCCCGAAGCGGTGCACCATCGGGTCGACCACGCCCGGGCGTCCGAAGTCCATCGGCCGCGTCGAGCGGGAGTAGGTCATGCCCGTGCGGCGGTCCGCGGAGACGATCTGGCCGTCGGGGAGCGTCGCCATCCAGAGGATGCCGCGGCGGAGCTGGTTCAGCACCGCGAACTCGCGCACGCGGCGGGCGATGAGCTGGAACTGCTCGCGCTCCTCGCGCGTCACCGCGTTCTGCGCGGCGGGATGGTCGAAGAGGAAGGCCTCGAAGCGGGGGTCGAGGAGCAGGGCCAGGGTGACGTCCGCGCCGCCCGCGCCGAACATCGGCAGCGCGGCGCGGAAGGTGCGCTCTTTCTGGACCAGGTCCGTGGCCGTGGTGCGCAGGCGCTCGAAGGAGTCGCGGAAGCTCTGGAAGTCGCGGCGGAGGTAGCCGGTGATGAAGCTCCGCAGCTCGCGCAGGTCCGGCCCCACGAACTCCTCGGTCAGGATGAGGACGTCGTCCTGCAGGAGGCGGAAGAACTGCAGCCCGCGCTGTTCCTCCCCTTCGAGGAGGGACGAGGCACGGGCGACCATCTGGGTCATCAGGTCGCGCGTCTCGCTGACCCAGCGGCCGAAGATGCGGTACTTGAGCGTGTCGCCGAGGGCGCGGCCGGCCTGGGAGTCGTGGACGCTGATGCGCCGGGGGATCTGGGAGAAGTGCCGGGCCAGGTCGAACGAGTGCGTCAGCCAGAAGACCGCGTGGTAGTCGCTGAGCAGATTCGACATCAGCGCGTTCTCGGCGACCTTCATGAGCTGCCCGGTGTAGGCGCTGAACGCGGCCTGGGCCTTGTCCTTCGGCCCGGCGCGATTCACCTGCCACGCCGTCTCCTCGGCCAGCCACCGCTCGAGCTTCTGCTCCAGCTCCTTCATGACCGGCGCCTCGGCGACGGCGAAGCCGAGGACGGGCGGCTGGGTCTCCTCGGCCGGAAAGACCTTGTACGGCTGCGGCAGCAGCCGGTCCGGCTGGCCGAACAGCTCCCCGAGGGCACGATCGACGTCCGCGGGCAACAGGAACGTCGACGCATCGGGACGCTGGGCGAGGTACTGGACGAGGGCGCGCGTCATGCGTGGACCGGGGGGAAGTATACGATCTGGGAGTGTCCGCCACCGCCCCACGAGGCGGTACACTCATCCCATGACGACGCGGCTCGACCTGCCGGACGATCTGCTCGAGGAGATCCAGAATCTCGCCTCGCAGCAGGGCCGTGTGTTCGACGAGATGGTCACAGACCTGCTGCGCAAAGCGCTCGGAACGCCGTTCCCTGTGCCCACGGCCGATCAAACGACGGTCGCAGCGCGCCGGCGCATCGCGGAGAAATTCATCTCAGGCGAATGGGGTGTGGAGAAGCCTCGCTAGCTATTCGATCATCGGTACGGCTACCGTAGTGTCTCCTCACAGATTCGAATCGTCATTCCTTCTTCCGTCCGGCAGTTCTTTCCACATTCGTAGTCACCAGAATCGAGCGCATTGAGTGCTCGTAACGTCGAGAGGCACGCGGACCTGCAGTCTTCAAGTGACGAATAGACGCCGACCTCGCGATGGTCGGTCAGGTCGTCTCGCGACGGATACACGTAACCTTCCCATCTGTCCCGTCCGCAAGACAGTCCAAGCGTAAGCACGACGGTAACCGTCAAGATCCTGCATCGCATACGTCGCTCCTTTGCCTGTTGTCGCACCGGACCATATGCCAAGCTGGCGCACTTCATCGGAGGGCGGTGTCGGCGAGCTCACGGTGGTTGAAGGCGACGGAGCCTCGCCTCGTGTCACGCTCCCCCGCCCGCCCAAGTGGCGGCGCGGGACGCCGCCACGTCAGCCGGCGGGACGCCGGCGGTCCACTCGAGGCCGCCCATGGGGTCGAGTGTCCTCGAAAAATGAACAGAGTGTCCTAAAGAAATGAGTTTTGACCTCAAAGAAGAGGTCAAACACCTCATCGAAAGGGTTGGTGTTCCCAAAGTTGAGGTGTTTCGAGTCGAAGAAGAGGCTGCGGAAGTCAAAGAAAGGGTCGGGAACCTCAAAGATGGGATGTGAGTGTCTTTTTCATATGACAGCCGGACCATATCTTTGAGGTTCGGGACCTATTTCCTGGGTTGAAGGAGCCCGGCTTTGGGGTGCGATCGTCATTTCTTTATGGCGCTCGGACCCGATCTTTGGGGTGTTGGTCCCGATCCTTGAGGTGTTTGCCCCGATCTTTGAGGTTGTGGAAGCCCGCCCTGCCAGAGCGGAGGCTCCCTCCCGGCCCTCCACCCGCGCCGCCGCACTCCTATAAACTGCTCGGATGCATCCGGCCGCCGCCCCGCCTGCCACCTGTCCCCGCTGTGCCGGATCGGGATGGGTGCCGTTGCCGGGGGACGATCTGCGGGTCGAGCCGTGCGGGTGTCAGGGGGATCTGCGGCGGGTGCAGCGGATGGCGGGGGCGAACATCCCGAAGCGCTACGCGCACTGCACGCTGGATACGTTCCGGGACTCGGTGCCGGTGCTCCGCAACGCGAAGAAGCGGGTGCAGGAGTTCGTCGACCTGTGGCCGACGCTGCCCGAGGGAAAGGGCATGCTGCTGATGGGCGGGTGCGGGGCGGGGAAGACGCATCTGGCGGTGGCGGCGTTGATCGAGGTCATCAACAGCGGCAAGCCGGGGCGGGTGCTGTTCGCCAACTTCCAGGACCTGATCCAGGAGATCCATGCGTCGTTCGACTCGGATCAGACGCCGGGCAAGGCGGAGATCCTGCGGCCGATCCTGGAGGCGGACCTGCTCGTGCTCGATGAGCTCGGGTCGCAGAAGCCGACGCAGTTCGTCCAGGACATCCTCTATTACGTGATCAACACGCGCTACAACGAGGAGCGCACCACGATCTTCACGACGAACTACCTCGACCACGCACCGGACGCGAAGCAGGAGCGGCTGGAGGAGCGGATCGGCGTGCGGCTGCGCAGCCGGCTGGCGGAGATGGCGGACCGCATCGACTTCACGGGCGCGACGGACTATCGGCGGACCCGGGTGTGATGAAGCGCGACGTTTTCGCGACGCTGCGCCGAGGGGTGGACAACGCGGTCGCGAACTGGGGGCTCATCGTCGTCCGGGTGGTCGAGGTGCTGGCCCTGGCGGGGATCGCGATCGCGGCGGCGCTGGCGGTGATCGTCCCGGTGCTGGTCTCGATCGGCATCACGGTGACGGGCATCAGCACGCCCGAGGACCTCGAGGAGCTGATCCTCTCGCTCTACGCGAGGTGGGTGTGGATGATCTGGATCTTCCTCGGCATCTCGGTGCTCCTGCTGGTCTTCGTGGCGATCCACTCGTTCGTGGAGGCGGGCTGCGCGCGGGTGGCGGTCGACGCGGACCGCGCCGCGGGGCCGGCGGTGGACGGGCCGCGCTCGCGCTATCACGTCTTCTCCCTGCAGCGGTGGTGGGCGGGGGCGAAGGACGGGTGGTGGACGGTCTTCTGGATCTACAACCTCGCGTGGGGCGTGGCGGGGCTGATCCTGCTGCTGCCGCTGGTCCCGACGGCGGTGATCATGCTGATGGCGCGCGATACGCCGGCCATGCTGATCGGGACGGGCTGCATCGGGCTGACGGTGACGCTGCTGCTGTTCATCGTGGTGGGGATCGTCACGAGCATGTGGACGGCGCGCGCGACGGTGGAATGGGCGACCACGCGCGCCGGCGCGGCGGCCGCGCTGTCGGACGCGTGGGCGGCGATCAAGGCGGACGTCGGACGGCATCTGCTGATCGCGCTGGCGGTGGTAGTGATCGCCATGGCGGGGTCGAGCTTTTTCGCGACCTTCTCGTATTTCGCGGCGTTCGGGGAGATGTTCCACCGCAGCGGGGTGGTGCAGGTGTTCACGATCCCGCTGCGCCTGTTCGGAACTCTGTTGAACTGGGGGTTCTCGGCGTTCGTCTCGAGCTGGTATCTGGCGGCGTATGGGGCACTGGCGGTGGAGAAGCGGTCCTGAAGTCCTGAGTCCTGAGTCCTGGAGCCTCAAAGTCTCAAAGTCTCAAAGTGGAACCTCCGCCGGTCTCACTTTGCGACTTGAAGACTTGAAGACTTGGCGCCTTGGCGACTTTGAGACTTTGAGACTTTGCGACTCCCCCCGGATAGACTCCCGCGAATGTCGTACGAACCCTTCTTCTCCCGCGATGCCCACGCCTTCCGCCCCTCCGCCATCCGCGCCTTCGCGAAGCTGATCAACGACCCGAACATCATCTCCTTCGCGGGCGGGGTGCCGAACCCGGAGACGTTTCCGGCGGAGCGGATCGCGGAGGTCGCGGGGAAGGTGGTGCGGGAGCGGCGGACGGTGGCGCTGCAGTATGGGCCGACGCGCGGGCTGCCGTCGCTGTGCGCGGCGATCGCCGGGATCTGCCGGGGACGCGGCTTCGCGTGCACCGCGGACGACGTGATCGTCACGACCGGGTCGCAACAGGCGCTGGATCTGATCGCGCACACGGTCCTCGATCCGGGCGATGTGGTGGCGGTCGAGCTGCCGACGTACATCGGCGGGTCGGCGTCGTTCTTCGCGCGCAGCGCGGAGCTGGTGGGCGTCGCGCAGGATGACGAGGGCATCGTGCCGGAGTCTCTGCGCGCCGTTGCGTCCCGCACGCGCATCAAGCTCCTCTACACCATCCCCAACTTCCAGAACCCCTCGGGGCGCCTGATGACGCAGGCCCGCCGCGAGGCGGTGCTGGAGATCGCGAACGAGCACGACTTCCTGGTCATCGAGGACGATCCGTACGGCGAGCTGGTGTACGTCGATGGCGCCGATACCACCGCGATGAAGTCCCGCGACGACGACGGCCGCGTCATCTACCTCGGGTCGTTCTCCAAAGTCCTGGCGCCCGGTCTCCGCTGCGGCTGGATCGTCGCGCCGAAGCCGCTCCTGGACCGCATCGAGATCGCGAAGCAGGCCGCGGACCTCTGCTCGGGCATGCTCGACCAGTCGATCGTCGAGGAGCTGGTGTCCGGCGGCGAGCTCGGGCCGCAGATCGAGCGCGTGCGCGCGTTCTACCGCGGCAAAAGAGGGGTGCTGATCGAGGAGCTGGAGCGGCACTTCAGCGGCCACGCGCAGTGGACGCCCGCGGATGGCGGGCTGTTCACGTTCGTCACGCTGAACGACGCGATCGACACGGCCGCGCGCGTGACGGACGCGGTCGCGAACGGCGTCGCGTACATCCCCGGAGGGCCGTTCTTCGTGGACGGCAGCGGGGCGAACACGATGCGTCTCACGTTCGCGAAAGAGGGCGATGCGCGCATTCGCGAAGGCGTCGCGCGGCTGGCGAAAGTTTTCGGTTTACACTAGCGCGCAACTACTCTCGGAGGCCAATCCCTTGGACCATCATCGTGGCGGCTGGATCGAAATCATCGCCGGAGGCATGTTCTCCGGGAAGTCGGAGGAGCTGATTCGCCGTCTGCGGCGCGCGGTCATCGCGCGCCAGCGCGTGCAGGTGTTCAAGCCGCTCATCGACGACCGTTTCGCGACGGACGAAGTGGTCTCGCGCGACGATCGCCGGCTGAAAGCCATCGCCGTCGCCACGAGCAACGAGCTCCTCACGCGCGTCGAGATCGGCGTCCAGGTGGTGGGTATCGACGAGGTGCAGTTCTTCGACGCGGGCGTGGTCGACGTGGCCATGCAGCTCGCCGACGCCGGCATCCGCGTCATCGCCGCGGGGCTGGACCAGGACTACACCCGCCGCCCGTTCGGGCCGATGCCCGCGCTGCTCGCGGTGGCCGAGGAAGTGTCGAAGATGCACGCGATCTGCGTGCGGTGCCGCGGCGCCGCGCACTACTCGCAGCGCGTCTCCGGCGGCAACTCGCAGGTGGAAGTGGGCGACTCGTCGTACGAGGCCCGCTGCCGCGCGTGCTTCGAGCCGTATCACGCGTCCGCGGAGGAAACGCCGGCGGTGCAGTTGACCATCCCGGCGCCGGCCGTCGGAAACGCGTGACGGTGTCATCCCGAGCGTCAGTCGCGGCATCTGGGGCTCGGGTGGGGCGGCGAGGCGCATGTTTGGTGCGCCGCCCGCCCAGGTTCCTCGCTACGCTCGGAATGACAGTGGCGCTGCTGCTCGCCGGGTGCCGCGAGGCCGGCGGCGTTCTCGAAGATCCCGTCGATCGCGAGGCCGAGGATGCGCTGGTCGCGTATCTCAAGATCGACACGAGCAATCCGCCGGGGAACGAGACCGCGGGCGCGGTGTACCTGCGCGATCTGCTCGTGAAGAACGGCATCCCGGCGCAGCTCGTCGGGAGCGATCCGAAGCGGCAGGGCGTGTACGCGCGCCTGGAGTCGGGGACCGACGCCAGGGCGCTGCTGCTGACTTCGCACATCGACGTCGTGCCGGCGGAGGGGGCGTTCTGGCGCAACCCGCCGTTCGGCGGCGTGCGCGAGGGCGGCTACATCTGGGGGCGCGGCGCGCTGGACATCAAGTCGCTCACCGTCGCGCACCTCTTCGCGATGCTCGATCTCAAGCGCCGCGGCGTGAAGCTCCGGCGCGATGTGGTGTTCCTCGCGGTGCCGGACGAGGAGCTGGGCGGCATGAACGGCACCAAGCAGCTCCTCGACACGCGGCCGGAGCTCTTCGAAGGCGTCGGCTACGCGATGAACGAAGGGGGCGCGAACGAGACGGCGGTGGACCGCGTGGTGTTCTGGGGCGTCGAGGTGCAGCAGAAAGTGCCGCTCTGGCTCCGGCTGACGTGCGAAGGCAGCGGCGGGCACGCGGCCATGCCGCCGGAGGACGGCGGCGCGCCGGCGAAGCTCGTCCGCGCGCTCGCGGCCGTCCAGGCGCTCGAGACGCCGTACCGGCTCGACCCGAGCGTCGGCCGGACGATTGCCGCCGCCGCGGCGGTGCGCACGGACGGACGCGCGGCGAAGCTGCGGCTGGTCCGCGAGCCGCTCGACGTCGCGCGGATCGAGCGCGAGCTGCCGGAGGGCTATCGCGCGCTGCTCCGCGACTCCATCGCCGTCACCCACATCAGCGCCGGCAGTGTCGTGAACGTGATGCCCACGCGCGCCGTCGCGGGCATCGACATCCGCCTCCTGCCGTCGACGGATCCCGAGGAGATGCTCGCGCGCGTGCGGGCCGCGGCGGGGACGGACGCGCGCGTGGACGTGCTGCTGGCGTCGCAGCCCACCGCGGAGAGCCCCGCGAGCGGCGAGCTGTGGGATGCCATCGCGCGGAAGATGCGCGCCGCGTCCTCCGGCTCGACGGTCGGGCCGATCGTCACCGCCGGCACGACCGACAGCCGCTTCCTCCGCGCCCGCGGCATCACCGCCTACGGCATGATGCCGTTCAAGGTGAACTACTACGACGCCGAGGGCGTGCACGGGCACGACGAGCGGATCCGCGCGCGCTTCTTCGCCGAGGGAGTGCGGCTGACGCGGGACATCGTGCGAGACTTCTGTAGCCAACGATGAACGATGAACGCGGAACGATGAACGGTGAGCGATGAACACGGCGAGTCGTCCACGTTCATCGTTCATCGTTCATCGTTCCGCGTTCGTCGTCGTAGCGATTCTGGCCATCATCCCTTTCCTTGCCCCGCTCCTGCTCGGTGAGGTGTTCTCGTTACGCGATCACTTCGACTACTTCCAGCCGCTGCGCTGGTACACCGCGGCGGAGCTGCAGGCGGGGCGCCTGCCGCTGTGGAATCCGTACAACGCCAGCGGCGAGCCGTGGCTGGCGAATCCGCAGACGGGCGTGTTCTATCCGCCGGCGTGGCTGCACGTCGTGCTGCCGTTCGCGGCGGCGTACATGCTGTATCTGCTCTTTCACGTGCTGCTGCTGGGGTGGGGCGCGTATCTGTTCTTCGCGCGCGGCGCGTCGCCGGGCGCGGCGCTGGTGGGCGCGGTGGCGTTGATGTTCAGCGGCCCGGTGTTGTCGCTGCTCGACGTGTCCAACAACTTCGCCACGTTTGCGTGGATCCCGCTCGCGCTGTGGTGTGCGGCGGAGGGCGCGTGGCGGCGCGGGGGCGTGGTGCTGGCGATGGCGTTTCTCGCCGGCGAGCCATTCTTCGCGGCGGTGGGGGCGGGGCTGTACGTGGGGGTATCGAGTCTTCGAGTCGTCGAGCCGTCGAGTGGCTCCTCGACGACTCGACGACTCGTCGGCTCCGCTCTCCTCGCCTTGGGGCTCTCCGCGATTCAGCTCTTCCCGTTTCTCGCGTTCGTGGGGATCAGCGACCGTGCGGGCGCCACGGACGCGAGCGTGGTGCTGGCCGAGTCGATGCCGCTGCGCGACTGGCTGCGCATCGCGGTTCCGGGCGGGACGACGGACCAGCAGTTCATTCCGGTGGTGTACGTGGGGATGGTGGTGCTGATTCTCGCGGGGGTCGGCATCGTCAAAGGAGCGCCGGCGCTCCGTTGGCTCGTCCTCCTGGCGATCGTCATCTTTCTGTCTACCGGTCCCTCCTTCCTCGCCGATCTCCCTCTGACCCTTTTCCGTTACCCGGCCCGGCTGGTTCCCCTCGGCGCATTCGCGCTGGTGGCGCTGGCGGTCGCGGGATGGGATCGCGTGCGTCCGAACCGCCGCTGGGCGGATCTCCTCCTCGCCGGGGTGGTGCTGGCGGACCTCGCGCCGCGAGTGTGGCCGCTGTTCCACTCCGCGCCGTTCCGCACGGACGTGGTGCCGTACTCGCGCGAGGTCGGCGCCTCGACGAAGGTCCTGCGTGTGGGTCCCGTCGATCCCGCGAAGCGGATCGCGTGGATGGCGGGGTATCTGAACCTCTACGACCGCCGCTTCGACGCCTTCTCGCCTGCGCCCGCGGTGACGAAGGCCTACGTGGCGCGGCATCGCCAGCTCCTCGACGCGCCGACGCGTCCGGAGCTCGCACGGCGCGCCATCGGCTGGGTGCTGACGTCGTACGACCTGCGCCCGTCGTTCCTGCCGCTGGCGCGCGTGGACGGCGTCACGCTGTACGGCAATCGCGCGACGCTGCCGATGGCGGCGCTGCTGATGCGCGAGCCCGCGACGGTGGTGCCGCTGCCGATCCGCTTCGACGCGTCACGCATCGCCGTGACGGTGGACGCGGCGCGCGAAGGCATCGTCGTGCTGCATCAGCAACAAACGCCGGGATGGCGTGTCCATATCGACGGAATCGAGGCTCGGTCGGTGCGGGTGGACGGCGTGTTTCACGGCGTGCAGATCACGCGCGGTTATCACGAAATCGTCTGGAAGTATCGCGCTCCGGGACTTTTTTTTGGCGCGATGACGACGTTGTTTTCGCTGATCGCGCTGACACTTTTTTTGTTTGTCAAGCACGCGCGATGAAGAAAAATTTTTCTTCCTGTCCGTCCAATGTCGAGTAGTAGAATCACGACTCTTCCAAGATCACCATCGAGGTCAGACAACAGCATGGTAAGCATCGACGATCGCCTGAACGCCATCATCCGGGAATTGATCGGCAACGGGATCACACTGGCGCAGGCAGTCGAAGCGTTCGAGGGCAAGTACATCGTGGCCGCCATGACGGCGAGCAAGGGCAACGTCACGCAGGCCTCGCGCAAGCTCGGCGTCCACCGCAACACGCTGCACAACAAGCTCCGCACGCAGACCATGCTGAACGGCTTCGCCGAATCGGTGCGCCCGGTGCGCCGCCGCGTGTCGCACAAGCGCGTCTCCGTGTCCGCCGCCAAGCCCTCGCGCCCGCGCTCCGCGCGCTGATCCCCGTAAGCCCCGAGCGAAGTCGAGGGGCCAACTCAGCACCTACGCTGGATGGTCCCACAGGCGCCCCGCACGTGCGTCGAGCTTCGTGCGCGCGCATGGTTGATGCTAAGTTGGCCCCTCGACTACGCTCGGGGCTGAGAGAACACACCTTTGACGACAACCTCATTACAAGAGTCCATCATCGCGCTCCTGCGCCAGCGCGGGAACCGCCTGCTGACCATCAGCGAAATCCGCGAGCGGCTGCACGATCCGGATGCGGTGGCCGATCAGGTCGACCGCGCGGTCGAGGAGCTCGAGCGCGACGGCGTGATCCTGGCCGTGCGCGGCAAGCGCTACTCGCTGCTCGAGTTCACGCCGTACCACGCGGGCCGCATCAAAGTGCACCCCGACGGCCACGGCACGCTCCTCGGCGGCGAGGACGAGCACGACATCTACATCGAGCGCAAGCAGGTGAAGGGTGCGATGAACGGCGATCTCGTGATCGTGCGCGTCGACAAGCACCGCCCGTCGTTCAAGCGGGTGCGCGACCGTAAGTACATCGTCGGAGAGGTCTCGAAGGTCCTCCGCCGCGCGCACCGCACCATCGTCGGCCGCTTCCATCTCCAGCCCGAGCCGTACGTCGTGCCGTTCGACCTGCGCATCGACACCGACATCCTCATCGACGAGGAGTCGACCATGGACGCGCGGGAAGGGGAGATGGTGAACGTCGAGATCGACCGCTATCCCGATCGCACGACGCACTTCGCGTCCGGCCGCATCGTGGAGACCCTCGGCTTCATCGGCGAGCCGGGCGTGGACATCGAGGTCGTCGTCCGCAAGCACCACATCCCGCACAACTTTCCGGACGACGTGCTCCGCGAGGCGGATTCCATTCCGAACGAGGTGCCGGAGGAGACCATCGCCCAGCGGGTCGACCTGCGCGAGCGCAACATCGTCACCATCGACGGCGAGACGGCGAAGGACTTCGACGATGCGGTGGAGGTGCAGCTCCTGCCGAACGGCAACTACCTCCTCGGCGTGCACATCGCCGACGTCGCGCACTACGTGACCGAGGGGAGCGCGCTCGACCGGGAGGCGTTCGAGCGGGGGACGTCGGTGTACTTCCCCGGCCGCGCCATCCCGATGTTGCCGGAGCGGCTGTCGAACGGCATCTGCTCGCTCAACCCGAAGATCGAGCGGCTCACGTTCTCGTGCGAGATGGAGATCACGCCGCACGGGAAGTTCGTCAAGCACAAGATCTACAAGTCGGTGATCCGCACGCGCGAGCGGATGACGTATACGAACGTGAACGCGATCCTCACCGCGAGGACGCCGGATCTGGAAGAGCGCTACGGCTACCTGATCCCGGAGTTCGAGCGGATGCTGGCCCTGTTCGAGGTCCTCCGCACCCGCCGCGAGCAGCGGGGCTCGATCGACTTCGACCTGCCGGAGGCGGAGGTGATGCTCGGGATCTCCGGCGACATCGAGGCCATCCGCGCCACGGAGCGCAACGTCGCGCACCGCATCATCGAGGAGTTCATGCTCGCCGCGAACGAGACCGTCGCGCGCGAGCTCGTCTTCGCCAGCCAGCCGGGCCTCTACCGCGTGCACCAGCAGCCCGACCCGCAGAAGCTGGAGGACCTGCGCGAGATCCTCAAGGAGTTCAAGATCAAGCTGCGCGGGAACGTCGAGGAGATCCGTCCCTCCGAGCTGCAGCGCGTGCTGAAGGAGGTGGCCGGGACGCCGGAGGAGCGCTTCCTGACGAACATCATCCTCCGCTCGATGAAGCGCGCGTTCTACTCCGAGGAGTCGACGGGGCACTTCGCCCTGGCGATCGAGCACTACTGCCACTTCACCTCGCCGATCCGGCGCTACCCCGACCTGATCGTGCACCGCAGGCTGGCGGAGCTGATCGCCAACGGCGCCCTGTACGGCGATCGCCGCGACCAGGTCGAGCGGGCGCACCCGCTGTACGCGTCGCAGTCGAGCGAGCGGGAGCGCCGCGCGGACGACGCGTCGCGCGAGGTGCTGGAGTGGAAGAAGGTCATCTTCATGCGCGACAAGGTCGGCAACGAGTACTCCGGGATCGTCACCGGCGTCGCGCCGTTCGGCCTGTTCGTGGAGCTGGACGAGATCTTCGTGCAGGGGCTCGTGCCGGTGGCCACGATCGGCGGCGATTACTGGATGTTCTCCGATCGCGAGCACCGCCTCCGCGGCCAGTCGTCGAACCGCGAGCTCCGCCTCGGCGACAAGGTGCTCATCCGCGTGGAGTCGATCGACGAGGACAAGCACCAGATCGAGTTCCGGCTCCTCGCAGCGGGCGGCCAGCCCATCAAGGAGCGCGAGCGGTGATGCCCTGCGTTTGTTGTATGGTTGGCAGGTATGTCCGACCCGAACGACCTGAGACGCCTCGTCGAAGAGCGCGTCGCACTCGAAACGAAACTCCAGAACGAGCCGGGCGAGCTCGCGGACGCGCGCGTCCACGAGTACGACGGCCGGTACCAGGCCCTCCAGCGCCAGCTCGCCACCATGTTCCGCGAGGCCGGCGCCGACCAGGAGCGGATCACGGTGATGCTCGAGATGATGCGCATCCTCGAGAACCGCCTGGTCTACCTGCAGAACTTCATCGTCGACCCCACCTCCGAGAACCGGATCCTGGCGCAGCTCGTCACGAAGTTCATCGACGACATGGCCCGCGAGAATTCGCCGGTGCTGACGACGCTGGAAGCGACGTACTACCGCGCCGTGGCCGCGCTGTACGCGGGCGATCTCGCCGCCGCGCGGGAGGGCTTCAGCGCGGCGTGTGCGTCCGAGGAGTCGGACGAGGCGAACGACATCAAGTACAAGTCGTACGTGATCCTCGGGCATCTGTCCCACGAGGAGCAGGACTACGCGAAGGCGAAGGAGCTGCACGACCAGTCGATGCGCTATTCGCCGAACGACAACGTCACGGCCCAGGCGCTCGCGCTCAAGGCCCTGAACTCGTACGCCCTCGGCGAGCACGACGATGCGCTGCACCTGTTCCAGGAAGCGTTGACGCTGTTCGACGAGAACAAACCGTTCTTCAACTCCTACTTTTACCGGAACGCGCTGCTATTCTGCGGCGCGATCTACTTCGACCGGAAGGAGTACGACGACGCGGCGTCGTTCTATCGCCGGGTGTCGGCGAGCGTCGACCAGACCTCGTTCGATTACTTCGACGCGCTCTCGCACATCGGCCGGATCGAGTACGCCCAGGGGCACTTCGACGAGGCGGTGGCGTCGTTCGAGCGCGCGGTGCAGACCCACCGCTTCAGCGAGAACGAGTACGTGGTGGACACGTGGTTCTGGCTGGCGCGCTGCCATCTGCGGCGCGACGACTCGGACGAGGCGCGCAAGTACCTCGAGAAGATCGCGGCCACGGAGGTGCGCTACGACAAGAAGCCGCAGGCCGTGGAACTGCTGCAGAGGATTGCGTGACGATCGAAGAATTCGAGCGCGCAATCATGGCCGGTCTGCTCGCGGGTGACGATCCGCTGCTGAAGACGCTGCGCGAGCAGTACGCGGTCGCCGCGGTCCGCGACCGGGAGATGGCGGCGACGGGATTCGTCACCCGGTTCGAGGTGCCGTCGAGCGTCGCCGCGATCGACCGCAAGCTGCTGCACCTCGACGATCTGCAGGTCGAGCTGGAGGGCGTACGAGCGCCGGCGGACACCTCGGTACACGTACACAACGGCCGCCTGCGGTCGCTCGAGTGCTTCGTCTACGACGGCACGTTCCCCGCGGCGCCGTCGATCAAGGCGGCGTGGTACTACGGCACGGAGAAGCACGCCGGCATCACGCCGGAGCTGATGGCGGAACGGGACGTCGAGGAACTGCTGGAAGAGGAGTAATCGGCGAAGCCGATAGCCCCGAGCGAAGTCGAGGGGCCAACTTAGCAGCAACGCCGCGTGATCCCCTCGACGCTGCACATGCACCGTGCTTCGTGCACACGCGGCGTTGCTGCTAACCTGGCTCCTCGACTTCGCTCGGAGCTTCCCTTATTACTCCGCCGGTGCCACGACCACGTCGCTGTAGCGGTCGAACAGCGACGTCACCCAGATCTCCGGCCGCTTCTGCCCCTTCACGAGCTCCAGCTCGAACGGGACGTTCGTCTTGCCGAGGACGGCGGTGCCGCCCATGACGCGCGCTTCGACCGGCTTGCCGGTGACGGCATCGGTGGCGGTGATCGTCACGGCGTTCTTGCCGCGCTTCAGCTTCGATGGAGCCGGATCCATGGTGACGGTCATCTTCGGGACCTCCACCGGGAGCCGGAAGGTCACCGGCTCGTACCCGGGTGCCTCGATGCGCACCTCCGGCGCGACGACGTCTCTGTGGCCCTGGGCATTCGGGACGCGCACGAGCTTTC
Organism: Thermoanaerobaculia bacterium; assembly: GCA_036375075.1. Lineage (GTDB taxonomy): Bacteria > Acidobacteriota > Thermoanaerobaculia > Gp7-AA8 > Gp7-AA8 > QHVT01. Next base: position 15,414 of record DASUSN010000176.1, read on the forward strand.
CCTTCCAGGGGACGAAGTAGAACGAGATGGGCAGTCCCTCGGGGGAGTCGCTGGCGTAGATCTTCTGCTTCAGGTTGAAGGTCAGCCACGCTTTCACGGGGACGTGCGTTTCGCGGTCGATCGTGTAGATCTTGATGGTGCCGTCGTAGTCGGGGGCGAGGGTCGCGGGCGACATCCACCAGTCCAGCGTCCGCAGGGCGGTCGCGGGCTGCGCCTTCACGCATTCCTGGATCTTCTTCAGTGGCTCGCTGCTGTTGCGGTCGTGGCCGAACAGGTACGTCCGGACGAAGTAGTTGCACTTCCGGTGGTCGTCGGAGCCCTCGGCGTACTTGTCGCAGACCGTGTAGGCCTCGTCGAAGACGAGGTCGTTGCAGAACGTGAAGCTGTCGTTCGTGGCGAAGCAGGTCGCGATCTTCCTGCACGACGGCGCCAGTACCTCGTTGAGCTCGGTCCAGTGGGAGTCGACCCATTCCTGGCCGATGTCGAACCCGCGGATCGCCGCGATGGCCGAGAACTGCGACTGCCGGAACGTCTTGCAGACCTCGGCGGCCGAGGAGCAGGGGTGGGTCTTGTAGTCGTCCGGGTATGGCTGACGCGACTGTGCCAGGGCAGGGAGGCCGAGAAGAAGGAAGATCGCGAGAAAGCGAGGCATGTCGTTCGTTAGACGCGTTTAATGGAAACGCGTTACGACGAACGCAATGTCGTCCCGGAATTCTTCCGTGGCGGCGAACCCGGCCACGTCGGAGTAGATGGAGTCGTAGACCGTGCTCAGGTCCGCGTCGTGGTGCCGGTCGAGGACGGAGGCCACCCGGTCGATGGCGTAGAAGTCGCCGCCGGCGTTGACCCGGTCGGTCAGACCGTCGGTGTAGACGAAGAGCGTGTCCCCGGGGGAGACGGTCACGGAGTGCTCCTCGAAGATCATGTTCGGCATGGCGCCCAGGAGGTTGCTGGGCTGCTCGTAGACGGCGGTGCGGCCGGTCTCGCGGCGGTGGAGGAGGAACGGCGGGTGGGCCGCGTTGGCATAGACCAGGCGGCGTCCGGCCTCCATCCGGAAGAGGGAGGCGGTGGCGAACTGGGTCGGCAGGCTGACGCTGTAGAGAAAATCGTTCAGCCGGGTCATGAAGTCCGCCAGGGACCGCTCGGTTGCGGCCTCGCTGTGGATGTAGCTCTTCAGCAGCGACACCAGGATGGCCGCAGGGAGGCCGTGTCCGGAGACGTCGGCGACGAAGAGGTACATCGACTCGTCCTGGACGAAGTAGTCGTAGAAGTCGCCGGAGAGGACCTCGCTGGGGATGTAGGCGGAGCGGATCTCGATGCCTTTGGACTGAAAGGACATCGGCGGGACGAGCGCTTCCTGCACGCGCCGCGCGATCTGGAGGTCGCGCGTCATCTGCTCGTTCATGCGGCGGAGCTGGTCCTGGTACGCCTTCATGCGCAGCAGCGCGCGGAGGCGGGCCACGACGATCTCGATGTCCGCCCCCTTGGTGACGAAGTCATCCGCGCCCGCGCCGAGGCCCTGGACGACGTGCTCGGCGGAATCCGACCCGGTCAGCATGAGCACGGGGATGGTGTGGAGCTGCGGATCGTCCTTGATCCGGCGCGTGACCTCGAACCCGTCGATACCCGGCATGCGGTAGTCGACGACGATGGCATCGGGCAGCAGCTGCTCGGCCAGACGCAGGCCCTCCTCCCCCGAATGCGCGGGCACGGCGTCATACCCCCGGCGCTCGAGGAATCTCCGCGTGACCTGCAGGTCGTTCGCGTTGTCGTCGATGATGACGATGCGCTGACGTTTCTCCATGGAGGCGAGTTGAACGGGTGGGATTATGCAGGAAGATCGCCATCTTCCGGGGGTGGAAGTTCGTCCAGGTCGCGTAGCGGCCGGCGAGTGCTTAGCCCCCGACCCTAGCCGTCCGCGCACCGCCACAGCCCGCAGCTATGCCCCGGTTTGGAGTGCGGAGGCGACGGCCTCCGCACTCCAAACCGGGAGACAGCTGCGGGGCACTACCCGCGGGAGGGGGGACGCTGCAGGCGCGCCGGCAAGTCAGGTTGCATAGAGCTCAACGTGTGCTCGCTCGATCGACTTGGCAAAGTACGGATTCTGGATCGTCGCGGCGACGATCAGATCGATGTCCCGTCCGAGCAAATCCTTCAGATCTTCCCACAGCGCCGTCCACCGGCGCCCACGTTCCAGAGGATCGGGGTGCCACTCGAACTCGACGACAAAGTCGACGTCGCTCTTCTCCTCGAACGTCCCCTTCACCGCCGACCCGAACAGCGTGAGCCGCTTGACCCGGTACTTTTCGCACAGGGCCCGCACCTCGGCGAGGTGCTGGGTGATCAGTGGAGGGAGCGCGTTCATCGAAGTGATTGTACGTTCATTCCGAGACTCGGCCGAGGATCGCCCGTACGCGTTCGACGAGTAGCGGCAACTCGCGCTGAACGATCAGCCACACCGCATCTGTCTCGATGTCCGGGTAGTTGTGCACGAGCTGATTGCGAAAGGCGATGATCCGGGGGAAATCGCCGAGCTCCGCCGCGATAGTCGAATCCGTCCGGGCAATCTTCGTGACGGCTTCACCGACGATCGTCAACTGCCGTTCGACTGCCGATGCGAGCATGTCGTCAACGCAGTAGTCGTCGTATGTTTTTCCTGCGGTGTAGCGAAGGACTTTCTCGCACGCATCGACGATGTGTCGCAACCGCGACTCGACTTCAAGCTGCTTCATACAACGGACGCTCGGTCAGCTCGAGCACCTGCCTGAAGTACGGGTTGCGGATCGTGGTTGCCGTTACGAGATCGACGCTCCGGCCGAAGAGGCTCTGGAGATCGACCAGCAGGTCGAGATACCTCTCGCCGCGTACCAGAGGGTCGTCGGCCGGATGGAACTCCACGGCAAAATCGAGATCGCTCGTCGCCTCATCGAACGTCCCCTTCACCGCCGACCCGAACAGCGTGAGCCGCTTGACCCGGTACTTTTCGCACAGGGCCCGCACGTCGGCGAGGTGCTGGGTGATCAGGGGAGGTAGCGCGTTCATCGCGGTGATTGTACCCTTCGCCCCCGCATGAAACTGATCGTGGGGCTGGGCAATCCCGGCGCGGAGTATGAGCGGACGCGGCACAACGTCGGGTGGATGGTGGTGGAGGCGTTCGCGCGCAAGTTCCGCATCGACATCGCGAAGCACGAGAAGAATGCGCTCACCGGCACGGGGCGGGTGGCGGGCGGTAGCGTGATGGTGGCCAAGCCGGTCACGTACATGAACCTCTCGGGCGACGCGGTGCGGCTGCTGGTCAATGCCTATCTGGAGTCGACGGACGACCTGATCGTGGTCTACGACGACATCGACCTGCCGCTGGCGAAGCTGCGCATCCGGCCGAGCGGGTCGGCGGGCACGCACAACGGCATGCGGTCCATCGTGCAGATGCTCGGCACCGAGCGCTTCCCGCGGCTGCGGGTCGGCATCGGCGCGTCGGACGGCGGGCGGCTGCGCGACTATGTCCTCGACGAGTTCGCGGGGGACGAGCAGCCGCTCGTGGACCGGGCCATCGAGCGCTCCGTGGACGCGCTCCTGCTGTTCGCGCGCGGCGATCTCCGCCGGGCCATGAACGAGTTCAATCGGGACGAGGAGCCTCCGTCGCCGCCGAAGGCCGAGAGCTGACTCACGGTTTCGCCCCTCCGCGCTGGTAGCGCTCGCGCAGCTCTTCGCGCAGCGACTCCGGCACTTCGTCGATCAGAAACGGATTGACGCTCAGCGCCGCGATGCAGACCTCGCGCGTGCGGAACCTCTCGGGCACGTTGTGGAGATTTCCGTGGTAATTCCTGACCGCGTGCAGGGCGAGCTCCGGCGTGAACACGTCCTCCGGGACCGCGCGGATGGCCTGGATGGACCGCGCGGTCTCCAGCGCCTTCGCGCAGAGCTCCTCGGTTCGCAGGGGCACCGGGACGTCGAAGAGCAGGTCTCCGTCGTGCTCGACCGCGACCCGGCAACGCTCCGGGGTGCGAAGCTCGGCCGGAACGTGCTGGAGCGCGTAGGGGTCGCCGGCGAGCGCGAGGTCGCACAGCTCTTCCGTGACGAGCTCGCGGGGGACGTACTGGAGGGCGTGACCCCAACTGCCAACCGCGGTCGTGCAGAGCGCCGGATCGATCAGCTCGCGCGGGACGTACTCCAGCGCGCGCCCGGATTCGCCGCAGTCCGCGAGCCATTGCGCGTAGGTCTTGCGCGGACGCGGGTCGTCCGCGTCGCGCACGACGGGCTGTCCCGCGCGGATGCGCTCGATCAGCAGCTCGGAGTCCGCAACCTCGAACCCGTCGTCGTTGCGCTCGACCGGAACGTCTCGATGCAGGTACTCGGACAGCGGCATCCCGGAAGGCCAGGCGCGGTCGTACCAGTACGGCGACGCCGTCTTCATGTCCATCGAATGGTCTTCGCGGATGATCAGTGCCGCGCGCGTCGCGCCGTCGATCGAGAGATGCCCGTCGTTGCCGATGCCGAGGAGGAGGCCGTCGATGTCCGCGTCGCCTTCGACGTGGATCTCGCCGTCGCCCGCGACGACGTTCTTCGCGCGCAGGTTGCCGCTGACGTGGAGGAATGGGCCGCCGAGGTTCCACGTGACGAGCACGCTGCCGTCGACTTCGAGATTGCCGTCGACGATCAGCCCGAGGTGATCGAAGCGCTCGAGGTCGAGCTCGAGGTTGCCCTGGTAGCGATAGTCGCCCTCGACCACGCATACGTGTCGGGTCATGCGCTCGGGGGCGCGGTCGTGATAGCGCTGGAGGCGCTCGCGCAGACGGAAGCGCTCGACCGCTTCCCGCTCGGGTAAGGTGATTCCGCCGTCGATGATCATGCGCCGTACATGCTAACCTCCGGCGCCATGACCCAGATCCACACCCTCGGCGAGCTGCGCGCTTCCGGGTACCGTGTCCGGCCGGTGAAAGACGAGATGCGGGCGAATCTCCTCGGCAGGATCGCGCGCGGCGAGAAGACCTTTCCCGGCATCCACGGCTACGAGCGCACGGTCGTTCCGGCCATCCACAACGCGATCCTCTCGAAGCACGACATCATCCTTCTCGGCCTCCGCGGCCAGGCCAAGACGCGCCTGCTGCGGTCGCTGACATCGCTGCTCGACGAGCGCATCCCGGTCGTCGAAGGCTGCGAGATCAACGACTCCCCGTTCGAGCCCACCTGCAAGCGCTGCCGGCGGCTGGCGGCGGAGCAGGGGGAGGACCTGCACGTGGCGTGGGTGGGCCGCGACGAGCGGTACCGCGAGAAGCTGGCCACGCCGGACGTCACCGTCGCGGACCTGATCGGCGACATCGACCCGATCAAGGCCGCGAACCAGCGGCTGACGTACGCGGACGAAGAGGTGATCCACTACGGGATCATCCCGCGGACGAACCGCGGCATCTTCGCCATCAACGAGCTGCCCGACCTCGCGCCGCGCATCCAGGTGGCGCTGCTGAACATCCTCGAAGAGCGCGACCTGCAGATCCGCGGCTTTCCGGTGCGCATTCCGATGGACGTCGTGCTGGTCTTCAGCGCGAACCCGGAGGACTACACGAGCCGCGGCAACATCATCACGCCGCTCAAGGACCGCATCGACTCGCAGATCCTCACGCATTACCCGCAGCAGATCGAGACCGCGCGCCGGATCACGGAGCAGGAGGCGTGGCTCGACCGGGACGGCGATGTGAAGGTCGAGATCCCGGTGTACGTCAAGGATCTGATCGAGTCGGTGGCGTTCGTCGCGCGCGGCTCGGAGCTCGTCGACCAGTCGTCGGGCGTCTCCGCGCGACTGACCATCGCGGCGCTGGAACTGCTGCAGTCCAACCTGGAGCGGCGCGCGGCAGTGACGCACGACCGCGTCGCGTACCCGCGGCTGTCGGACCTGTCGATGATCCTGCCGGCGATCACGGGCAAGGTCGAGATGGTGTACGAGGGCGAGCAGCAGGGCGCCGAGGTCGTGGCGCGGAAGCTGATCGGCGAAGCGCTGGCGAAGCTCTTCGAGACGAAGTTTCCGCCGATCGAGCGGGCGGGCGTGGCCCAGCGGGCGGAGCGCGAGCGCCGCGGTTACGGCGAGATCGATCACGACGAGCTCGACGACGCGTTCTCGGGACGCCGCCAGAAGCGGAAGGAGCAGCATCGCGAAGAGCCGAAGCCCAGCTCTCCGGCCGAGCCGGGATACGACTCGGTGATCTCGTGGTTCGCCGCGGGCAACAAGCTGACGGTGTCGGACGAGCAGCCGTTCGCGGAGTATTTCCGCGAGCTGCAGCGCGTGCCGGGCCTGGCGGACCTCGCGCGCAAATACGCCAAGCCGGGTCGCGACGAGGAGCTCGCGTTCTGGATGGAGATGGTGCTCGAGGGGCTGCACCAGGCGCTGCGGCTGTCGCGCGAGGACCTGGACTCGACGATCACGTTCCAGGAGCTGATGAAGTTCAACGTGCTGCGCACGGTGCGGTGAATCCGTCTGTCATCCTTCGCCGTCTACGCGGCTCAGGATGACAGCATCGGCGAATTACATTGGCAAGGTCAGTGTGGCTACGGCGCCGTCCCCGTCAGCCTGGTTCTCGAGCGTCAGTGAGCCGCCGTGGGCCTCGGCGATCTGGCGGGACAGAAACAGGCCGATGCCGCTGCCGGACGGTTTGGTCGTGAAGAACGGGACGAAGAGGTTGGCGGTGCCGCTCACGCCCGGGCCGTCGTCTTCGACCCGCAGCGTCAGGCCGTCGCCGTTGGCCGTCCAGCGGACGGCGACCGCGGCCTGGGCGGCGTCGGCGGCGTTCTTCACGAGGTTGATCAGCAACTGTTCGAGCTGGTCTTCGTCCGCGCGGATCGTCGTCTCGGGGCCGTCGAGCTCCACGGGCACGCGCGTCTCCAGGGCGGTCACGCGGCGCACGAGCGCGTCGACGCGCACGTCGCGCTTGCGCGGCTCGGGCAAGCGCGCGAGCTGCGCGTAGGCGCGCGTGAAGCGCGTCAGCGCCTCGGCCCGGCTGCCGATGACCCGCATGCCGCGCGTAACGTCCTCGCGCCAGTCCTCCGGCAGGTCGTTCCGCGTGACGAGCTGCTCGAGGCTCGTGGCGATTGATTTGATCGGCGCCAGCGAGTTGTTCAGCTCGTGGCCGAGGACGCGGACGATGCGGCGCCAGGCGTCGAGCTCCTCTTCGCGCAGCGCGCGGGTGATGTCCGCGAGGACGAGCATGCGGTGCGGCGAGCCCCGCTCGCGAAAGGCTGAGCGGTGGACGTCCCACCGTCCGGCACGTCCGGGAAACGCGCGGTCGACGGTCGACGGCGCATTCTCGGCGAGCAGGTCGGCCAGCCCGAGCTCCGCGGCCGTCCTGCCGAGGAGTCGCTCGCGCGGGGTGCCGAGGAGTCGCTCGCCGGCGTGGTTGACGAGCTGCAGGCGGTCGCCGTCGTCGAACGCGAAGATGGCGGCGTCGATCCGTGCCAGCACCGCGCGTAGCAGCGCCGCCGCTTCCACAGCCTCGAGCTTGCGCGACTCCATCAGCGCGGCCAGCGCGTTCACCTCGACCATCACCTCGCCGAGGGCGTCGTCGCGGCGGGCGTTGCGGGCGCGGAGGGAGTAATCCTCCTCGCGCAGCGCGGTGATGATGTTCGAGATCGTCAGCAGCGGAAAGACGAGCTGCTCGTGCAGGACGTACGTGGCGATGAACGCGGACGCGGCGATGAGCACCGCCACCGTCCACTTCACCTTGGCGGCGAAATCGCCGGTGAAGACGAGGACAAGCGCCGCCAGGGCGACGGGAGCGACCGCGGTCAGCGCGGTGACGACGATCCTTTTTTCGTAGCGCACTCAGAGCCCGTACCGCTGCATCCTGCGGTACAACGCCCCGCGCGACAACCCCAGCGCCTCGGCCGCCTTGCTGACGTTGCCGCCGAAGCGGGTCAGGGCCTTGTTGATCAGCAGGGCCTCGACGTCCTCGATGCTCATGTCGTCGATGCGCTGCTCGGACGGCGGCTGCAGGCCGAGGTCGGCGCGGCCGATGGCCGGGCCGGTGGACATCAGCACCGCGCGCTCGACCACGTGATCCAGCTCGCGCACGTTGCCCGGCCAGGCGTGGTCGAGCAGGGCCTTGATCGCGGCGGGGTCGAACGACGCGGCGTTCTTGCGGTAGCGGCGCGCGTGGCTGGTGAGGAAGTGCGCGGCCAGCTCCGGGATGTCCTCGCGGCGGTCGCGGAGCGGGGGGATGCGGATCTCGACCGTGTTCAGACGGAAGAGCAGGTCCTGCCGAAAGCGTCCGGCCGCGACGTCGTTCTCGAGCGCCGCGTTCGTCGCGGAGAGGATGCGCACGTCCACACGCCGCGTCTGCGACGAGCCCACGCGCTCGAACTCGCCCGTCTCGACGACGCGCAGGAGCTTCGCCTGCTGCGCCGGGGGCACGTTGGCGATCTCGTCGAGGAACAGCGTCCCGCCGTCGGCGAGCTCGAAGCGGCCGACGCGGTCCGTACGGGCGTCGGTGAAGGCGCCCTTCACGTGGCCAAACAATTCGCTCTCGAAGATCGTCTCGGAGAGGCCTCCGGCGTTCACTGTGACCAGGGGCTTCGCGGAGCGCCGCGACACCGCGTGCAGCGCGCGGGCGACCACGCCCTTGCCGGTGCCGTTCTCGCCGCGGATCAGCACATTGGCGTCCGACGGGCCGACGCGCTCGATGATGTCCAGGATCGGCCGCATGGCCGGCGACGACGCGATGAAATCGATGCCGCGCGAGGGGAGCGCCATCGCGCTCTCCAGACGCTCGCTCTTGCGCAGCGCCCGGCCGAGGTCGATCTGATTGCGGACCACCGCCAGCACGCGCGCGTTGTCCCACGGCTTCTGGATGAAGTCGCGCGCGCCCTTCTGCATGGCCTCCACCACCAGCTCGATCGAGGCCCACGCCGTCATGACCACGATCGGCAGCGTGCGGTCGAACGCGTGCAGATGCTCGAGCAGCTCCAGGCCTTCGCTGCCCGAGGTCGTGTCGCGGGTGTAGTTGAGATCGATCAGGACGAGATCGAACTGCTTAGCGCCCACGGCGCGGATGACCGCGCCCGGAGAGTGCGCCGTCTCGATGTCGAAGCCCTCCGGCTTGAGGAGCAGGCGGAGGGCTTCGATGACGTCGGGCTGGTCGTCGGCGACGAGGATTTTCGGTTTCATGTTGCGATGTCATCCTGAGCCGCGTAGACGGCGAAGGACCCCGTGCAACTTGCGCCGCCTGCGCCTGAATCAGGGGATCCTTCGCCGTCTTCGCGGCTCAGGATGACAGTGTTGCGCTAGTCGTATCGGATTGCCACGAGCGGATCAACCTTCGCCGCGCGCCGCGCCGGCAGATAGCTCGCCAGCAGGGCCGTCCCGGCGATTACCACGACGATCGCGGCGAACGTCCACGGGTCCGCCGGCTTCACGCCGTACAGCAGCGTGCCGATGGCGCGTGACGACAGCAGCGCGCCCGCGACGCCGATCGCGGCCCCGAGGACCACCAGCCGGGCCGCGTGGCCGACGATCAGCTTGAACACGTCGCGCTTCTCCGCGCCGAGGGCCATGCGGATGCCGATCTCGGTGGTGCGCTGCGTGACCGCGTAGTTCATGACGCTGAAGATGCCCACCGCCGCGAGCACGAGCGCCACCACGGCCAGCACCGCCAGCAGGATCATGTTGAAGCGGCGCGTGGCCAGTGAGTTGCCGCGCAGGCCGGCGAGGTCGCCGAGGTCGGCGATCGGCTGCTGCGCGTCGAGCCGGCGTACGGTCGCACGGAGTGAAGGACCGAGCGTCTCCGCGTGCGGGCCGCGGACGACGTAGCTCATGAAGCGCCGCGGGCGCTGCTTCACCGCGACGAACATCATCGCCTCCGGCTCGTCGGTGAGGCTCCGCCAGCGCGCATCGCCCACCACGCCCACGATCTCCAGCACGTCCTCGGGCTGATCCGGCCGGTTGAGGCGCAGTTTCTGGCCGAGCACGTCCTGGTTGGGGAAGATCTGGCGGGCGAACGTCTGATTCACGAGCGCGACGCCCGGGGTGCCCTCCGTGTCGCGCTCGGAGATGTCGCGCCCGCGCAGCAGGGGGATGCGCAGGGTCGAGATGAGGTCCGGCGTGATGGTGACGGTCCTCGCGCTCGGCTGTGTCCCTGGCGCGAACTCCGGCCGCCCGACGATGTTGAACGACCAGAATGTCTCGCTGCTGGCCAGGGGGAGCGCGTCCATCGCACCGACGCTCTCGACCCCGGGCATGTTGCGGATCGCCTCGCGCAGCCGGTCGTGGAACGCAGCGGCCTTCGCGTCGTCCGGATAGGTGAGCATGCGCGGGGCGAGGCTCATCGTGGCGGTGTTTCGGTAGTCGTAGCCGGGATCGATTCCGGTGACGTGGATGAAGCTGCGGAGCAGCAGCCCGGCGCCCGCGAGCAGCATCAGCGACATCGCCACGGCGGAGACCACGAGCACGCTGCGGAGGCGGTTGCGCTTCCCTTCGGTCGAGCCGCGCGTCCCTTCCTTGAGGGCCTCGGTGAGATTCGGCCGCGAGGCGGAGATCGCCGGCGCGAGGCCGAAGGCGATGCCGGTGAAGATCGACAGCAGCGTCGTGAAGAGCAGCACGCGGCCGTCGAGCGAGACCGTCTCCAGCCGCGGAATGCCGGCCGGCGCCAGCGCGAGGAGCGCGTCGATGCCCCACGACGCGAGGAGCAGTCCGGCCGCGCCGGCGATCAGCGAGAGCACGAGGCTCTCGACGAGGAGCTGCATGGTGATCTGTGCCGGCGTCGCGCCGATGGCGGCGCGGATGGAGATCTCCTTGTGCCGCGCGGTCGCCCGCGCGAGGAGGAGGTTGGCGACGTTCGCGCAGCCGATGAGCAGGACGACGGCTACGGCGCCGAACAGCATCAGCAGCGCCGGCCGGATGTCCTGCACGACGCCTTCGTGCATCGACGACGCGAGGAACACGAACCCGGCGTTTTCCCTCGGGTACTGCTTCTCGAGCCGCAGCCCGAACGCCTTCAGCTCGGCATTCGCCTGTTCGACCGTGACGCCCGGACGCATCCTGGCGGCGACGCTGATCCAGATCGAGTCGCGCTGGGTTCTCGCGGGGCCAAGGTCTTCGTGGAACGGCGCGAAATAGTCGCGGTGCACTTCATCGGCGGGGAAGCGGAACCCGGGAGGCAGCACGCCGACGATCGTGCGCGCCCTGCCGGAGGTGCCGAAGCGGACGGCGCGGCCCACGATGTTCCGGTCGCTGTTGAACCGCCGCTGCCACAGCTCGTGGCTGATCATCATCACGAGCGGACCGCCCTCGCGGTCCTCGTCCGCGGTGAACGTGCGGCCCAGCTGCGGGCGGACGCCGAGCATGGTCAGGAAGTTCGCGGTGACGTCGAGTCCGTTCAGCAGCTCCGGCTCGTCGCCTTCCATGAGGAAGTTGCGGCCGCGCGTGTACCCCATCACCTGCTCGAACGACTTCGTCTCGCGGCGGATGTCGTCGAAGTTCGGATAGGAGTAGACGGGATATGCGGCGCCGTCGATGCGGCTGATCCCGGTGAGGTTCACGATGCGTTCGGGCTCGGCGAACGGGAGCGGGCGGAGGAGGATCGCGTTCACGACGCTGAAGATCGCGGTGTTGGCCGCGAGGGCGATGGCGAGCGTGAGCACGGCCACGGCGGTGAAGCCGCGCTGCTTGGCGAGCGTGCGGAGGCTGTAGCGGAGGTCGTTCCCGATCATGCGATGGCCTCGACCACCCGGAATCCGCTCTCGTTCAGCGCCTCCTCGGCGTCGCGCGCGTGCGTCTCCTCGACGATGCGTCCGTCGAAGAGGTGCACGGTGCGGTCCGCGTACTTCGTGAAGCGCGGGTCGTGCGTGACCATGCAGATGGTCGCGCCGCCGCGATGGAGGTCGCGCAGCAGCTCCATGACGGCCTCGCCGTTCTTCGAGTCGAGGTTGCCGGTCGGCTCGTCGGCGAGGAGGATCGCGGGCTCACCGCCGAGGGCGCGAGCGACGGCCACGCGCTGCTGCTGCCCGCCGGAGAGCTGGCTCGGGTAGTGGCGCGTGCGATGGGCCATGCCGACGCGCTCCAGCGCGGACTCGACGCGGCGCTTGCGCTCCGCGGCGGGCAGGCGGCGGTACGTCAGCGGCAGCTCGACGTTCTCGTAGACGGTGAGGTCGCCGATGAGGTTGAAGGACTGGAAGATGAAGCCGATCTCCTTGTTGCGGATGCGCGCGCGCTCCGTTGCGTTGAGCTTCTCCACCTGCTGCCCTGACAGCGTGTACGAGCCGCCGGTGGGCGTGTCGAGCAGGCCGAGGATCGAGAGCAACGTGGACTTGCCGCAGCCGGAGGGGCCGCCGATGGAGACGTACTCGCCCTGGCGGACCTCGAAGTGGACGTCCGAGAGCGCGTGCGTCTCCAGCTCGTCGGTGTAGAAGATCTTGCTGACCGAATTCAGTTTGATGAGCGTCATGGCGTTCCTCACTTGATCTGGATTACGTCGAACTTTTCGTAGGAGCTGTCGTCGGAGACGATCACGCGATCGCCCGCGGCCAGTCCGCTGCGGATCTCGATGTCGGAGGCGGATGCGCGGCCGAACTCGACCTTCACCCGCGTGGCTTTGTTGCCGTCGACCCGGAAGACGTTGCCGGACGTGTTCTCCTGCGCGCGCACCGGACGGGCGACGTGGAGGACGTCGGCGAGCTTCTCGAGCTCGATGGTCGCGTCGACGCTGAGGTCGGGGCGTGCGCCCGCGGGGAGCGCGCCGTCGATGCTCAGGTCGACCAGCACCGTGCCGTTGCTCGCGGCGGGGTCGATGCGGGCGACGCGCGCGGCGACGACGCCGTTGCGCGTGTCGATCTGCGCGATCTGTCCGGTGACGAGGTCCTTGGCCTGCGTCTCCGCGACGCGGATCTCGGCCTTCAGGCGGGACGGCTCGGCGACGCGGGCGAGGGTCGTGCCGGGGCTCACGCGCTGGCCGGCCTGCACGGCGACGGCCTGCAGCACGCCGTCGATGCCGGCGCGGACCTGGAGCGACTCGCTGCGCTGCCGCTGCAGGTCGACCATGGACCGCCGCTGCTCGACCTCGGCCTGCAGCGCCGCGAGACGGGCGCGCTGGGAGGCGGTGAGGGTGGCCAGGCGCTGCTCTTCGAATTTCACGCGCTCGTCGAGCGACGCCGCGGTGGACTCGGAGAGCTGTTTGGTGATGGAGGCGGCCAGTCCGGCGGCGGCGAGCTCCGCGTCGGCCCTGGCGCGGAGCCGTGCCTGCTGGGCCTCGGCGCGCAGACGCGCGGTCCCGGACTCCTGGTCGAGGCGGTTGCTCTCGAGCTCGGCCTTCGCGGCCTCGTACGCGGCTTCCGCGGCGCGCAACTGCCACTCGGCGTCGCGCGTCGACTGCTGTTGCTGGGGGTCGCTCAGCTCGATGATGACGCTGCCGGCGGTGACCACGGTGCCGGGCTGCACGACCACGCGCTCGACGCGGCCGTCCGTCGCGGCGGCGATCCAGCGGATGTTCTCCGGCACCAGCACGCCGCTGCCGCGGACGGCGCGGGTGAGCGGGCCGCGCTCGGCGGTCTCGATGACGAGGGAAGTCGCCTCGACGGGAGGCGCGGCCGGCTCGAGCCGCGCGAAGGCGACGGTCGTGAGCACGATCGCGCCGAGGACGAGCGCCGCGTAGATGATGCGGCGGGGGAGCTGCTTACCGTTCGATGTCCTTACGATGTCCATGTCGCCCCCCATAGACGCAAGGGTGTGACCGCGGGTTCACTTGCGCGTAAGTAACTCGTGACGCTGGCGTTACGCGTTGGTGCGGGGTTGGGGAGTGTCCACGGATAGAACTGAAGTGTCCGGATGTGGACAGTTGATAAGCCGACAAGTCGTCCAGTCGTCAAGGGCGAGCGGCCCTCTCGTCGACTTGACGTCTCGTCGACTTGACGTCTCGACTTACAATCCCCTCGTGCCCAAGCTCACGGCCGAGATTCCGAACGAGCTCTCGCGTCAGATCGACCGGATCATCCGGGACGGGTGGTTTCCGGACCAGGAGTCGGTCATCCGTGAGGCGCTTCTGCAGTTCGTCGACGCAAAGTCGTTCCTCGGCGACTCGCCGCGGATGCTGCACCGCTTCGCGGCGGACGCGCTCAACGATTCGAAGCCCGAGGTGGCGCTGAAGTTCGTGGCGCGGGCGGTGTCGCTGCTCGCCGGTCAGAACACGACGGACTTCGCGCTCTACCAGGCCCTGGTCGAGCTTCGCGTGCAGATCCTCATGGTTCTCGGCCGCGACGACGACGCCCTGGCGTCGCTCGAAGAGGCGCGCGAGAAGCTTCCCAACAACCCCACCGTGGCGAAGTGGATCGAGAAACTGCACCGGAACCGGCCGCGCGGCGAAGCGTGAGACAACGTTACGGTTACCTCGACCCCGACCTGATCCGGCAGCTTCTCAGCGAGCTCGGACTGCGCCGTCTCTTCAACCACCTGCTGCTGCAGAGCGGCGGCGACGTCGAGGAGGCCATGCGCTGGATGCGCGCCCTGCAGGAGCGCGGCTACATCGATCCGGACACCGATCTCGACGCGTTCTTCGCGCAGCTCATGCAGGAGAACGTGATCGGCCAGGACGGCCAGGGGAACCTCGTCCTCGCGGCGGGCGGCGAGCGGCAGATCCGCCGGGACGCGCTGGATGAGATCTTCGGCGGGCTGCAGAAGTCGATGACCGGGTCGCATTCCGTGAACACGGCGGGGCAGGGGACGGAGCGTCTCACCGAGACGCGCCCGTATCACTTCGGCGACGACCCGCTGTCAATCGACTCCATCCGCTCCGTGCAGAACGCGATGAAGCACAACGATCCGGCCGGGGCGATCACCATCACCGAGGAGGATCTCGAGGTGTTCGAGACCGAGCACAACTCCTCGTGCGCGACGGTGGTGATGATCGACATCTCCCACTCGATGATCCTCTACGGCGAGGATCGCATCACCCCGGCGAAGAAGGTGGCCCTCGCGCTGACGGAGCTGATCCTCACCAAGTATCCGAAGGACGCCATCGACGTCCTGCTCTTCGGCGACGACGCGCGCGAGGTCCCGATCTCCGAGATCCCGTACGTCCAGGTCGGGCCGTACCACACGAACACGAAGGCCGGCCTGCAGCTCGCGCAGCAGATCCTCCGCCGCCGCAAGCACAACAACAAACAGATCTTCATGATCACGGACGGCAAGCCGTCCGCGCTGACGGAGAACGGGCGGCTCTACACGAACTCCTTCGGCCTGGACATGAAGATCGTGAACCGCACGCTCGAAGAGGCCGACCGTTGCCGCCGGGCCAACATCCCGATCACGACGTTCATGCTGGCCACCGATCCGATGCTGGTGAACTTCGTCGAGCAGTTGTCGAAGATCAACCGGGGACGGGCGTTCTACTCATCGCCGGACCGGCTGGGGGAGTACATCCTGGCGGATTACATTCGGAATCGCCGGAAGTTCGTGCACTAGGACGAATAGGACCAATGGGACGAATAGGACGAATAGGACGTCCTATAGGTCCTATTCGTCCTATTCGTCCTATTCGTCCTATTCGTCCTATCCGTCCTAGAACTTGAACCCCGCGCGCACGCGCGGATCGATCCCCGGACTGTACAGCGCCCCATAGGGCCACTCCCCCTCATTCACAAACGCCCCGTTGTGGTGAAACCCCCACTGCCGGAACTCCGCGTTCAGCTCATCGAGCGACTTCCCGAGCACCGTCTCCTCGCCGCGCGCGAAGCCGGTCGCGATCCTGGCGATGGCGTCGCCGCCGTAGCGGTCTTCGAGGAAGCGGATGAACGTCTGTGCGACGACGTAGGCCGCGGGCTCGGTGCTCTTCTCCATCGTCGCGTCGATGAGGGGCACCGGAAGGACGAGGTTCACCGGCGTCGTGGCGAACGCGTTCTCGTGGCGTTCCGCGAGCTCCATGCGCGTCGCGACGCCTTCCTGGAACCAGCGCGGCGCGTAGTCGTTCGTGGCCTGCGCGACGAGGGCGTGTGTCAGCTCGTGGGTGATGATGGCTACGACCTCGCGCTTGAACTGCTCGACGGCGGCGAAGGGGATGAAGATCTCGCCGTCATAAAGGCCGGTGATGTGATCGCTTTGCGTGACTTCGCTGCGGAACTCGTCCCAGCGGAGGACGTTCACCGTCACGCGGCGCGGCTCGAAGGGCGGGAGCTTCTGCTGCACGCGCGCGAGCTCGGCTTCGAGGAGGTCGCCGATGCGCGAGACGATGGCCGGGTTGATCGACGGATCGTGCCGGATGTCGAAGTGCTTTGTGGCCAGGGTCTGCGCTCCCGCCACGAGCTTGCGGCGCAGCTCGGCCTGGCGCAGGCGCAGCTCGACGACGGCGCGGATGGCTTCGTTGCCGCCGAGGGCGCGTGCGTCGTCGAGGCGGTTCGCGCGAAGGAGCGCCTGCAGGCGGAGGAGGAGCAGCTCCGCGGGCGCGGTGTTCGTGACGCCGTCCGTGAGCTTCAGGACGTCCGGCCAGCGGTTCCGATGGGCGAGGGCCTTCACCGCGCGGACCATGCGCGTTCGCGACGCGGGGCCGCCGTGCTCGAGCAGCTCCTGGGCATCGCGCAGCGCCTCCGCGTCGCGTTGTCTCTCGCGGTAGGTCGCGGGCACCACCTGCGCGCTCGCCGGCGCCAGCACGGCACCGTTCGGGACCTCGATCGCGGAGCTTCCGAGCTCGACCCGGAGCAGCTCGCCCGTGACGGTCGCCTTCGCGGATGCGGGCCACGCCAGCGGACGGGCCGCCAGACGCGCGCTGCGGCGCACCGGCTCGGTCGTGGCAAAGAACGAGACCAGCGGCCTCGCGCGGATGTCTTCGAGCAGGTTCGCGCGGATCAGCTCCTCGCGCGGCTTCGGCTCGAGCGCCCACGCGACCTTCAGCGCGTCGAACGACTTCCCGCGGTAGTACACCTCGGCGTCGCGCGAGCCGAGCGCGTGCATGCGGTCGAGGAAGGGCTTCGCGCGATCGTTGCCGAACGAGAATGCCGCTTCGTACAGAAGGTCGTCACGTACCGGCGCCACCGCGGCGGCACGCTCGAACGCGCGTGCTGCCTCATCCTCGTTTTTCTCGCCGAGGGCGATGCGTGCGCGGAGCAACTCCGCGAGCGGAGTCTTGGCGACCGAGGCCAGGGAGGCGAGCGGGTCGTCCGTCGTGCCGCCGACCTCCACGGCCATGCCGCTCTGCAGCATCCACAGCGTGGCGACGTCCCGCGCCTCCTTCGCGATGCCGGCCGGCACGCGCACGTCCCGGCCGGACGCCAGCGCCTCCCGCAGCGGCGCCAGGGTCCGTAACTCGGCGAACCGCAACGGCACCTTCGCCTGCGGACGCTCGCGATACGCGATGATCGCCGAGGCCGTGGCCAACGCCAGCAACACCACCCCGGCCAGCCGCCACCGTGCAGCGACGATCGCTCCCAGGATCGCGAGCACCCCGGCGACGACGATCGGTCGCCTGGACTGCGGACGTGTCGCATCCGCTTGCAACGGCCGCGTCCCCTCCGCCAGCGTGAGAATCTCCACGACGTCGCCGCCGCGCATGCGCAGCAGCACCCCATCCTCGTACCCGCTGGGCCACGCCACCTCGAACGCCGCGTCCCGCTCCGCCGTCCGGAGCGTCCACGTGGCCCGTTCCCGCGGTCCCATACGCACCGCGATCTCCCGCTGCGCGTCTTCGCGCGGCAGCGCCCGCAACGGTGCATCGGGCGCGAGCCGCTCGTACACGGCATCGGCACCGCGATCCAGGTAGGCCGCAACGACCGCAACCGCTGCGCGCTCCGCCTCGCCGATCGGACGCGGCTCCGCCGCAAGCGAGAACGCGACGAGCAGAGCAAGCACCAACCGCATCACCGGAATGATCTTACGAAGCGGCCCGTTCTTCGCGCCGATGCGCAAATTATTTGCGGTCGTCCTCATCGGAGCCCTCACCGCGAGCGCGAATGAGATCTCTCATCGCTCGCTCCAGTCCGGCTCGCCTTCCGGTCCCACGCCCTTGCACGACCGCGGCATCCATGGCCAGGGTCAGATCATCGCCGTCCTCGACACGGGCCTGGACATCAACAACTGCTACTTCGCCGAGGCCGACGGCCAGCTCCCGCCGTTCAACACCGGCACTCCCGCGGGTGGGCTGGACTGGGAGAACGTCGACCTCTCGCGGCGCAAGGTCGTCGCGTACAACTTCCTCTTCTCCTGCGATCAGTATCCCGGCAGGCCGGGCTGCGACACGCCGGGCGACCTCGCGTCCTACGACAACCAGGGTCACGGCACGCACGCGGCCGGCGCCGCGGCCGGGGACAAAGGCGCGCCGGTGATGCACGACTTCGGCGATTCCGTCGCGCCCGCCGCGAAGCTGATCGTCCAGGACGGCGGCTACATCGGCGGCGACCTGTGCACGCAGTTCCCGGGCGTCGGCTGCCCGGCGAAGCTCATCCCGATCTTCGAGCAGGCGTACAAGCAGGGCGCGCGCATCCACTCGAACTCGTGGGGCGACCGCCAGGGCAAGCTGCAGAACCCTCCGACCGCGAACTACCCGCAGTCGGCGTACGACGTCGACGCGTTCGTCTGGTCGCACCCCGACTCGCTCGTCATCTTCAACACCGGCAACCTCGGCGGCGAGAAGCGGGCGACCCCTCCGAGCTCGCTCTCCGCGCCAGGCAGCGCGAAGAACACGCTGCAGGTCGGAGGCACGCGCTCGGCCTCGCGCGGGGACGACACGCTCGCGGAGTTCACGCTCTTCGGACCGGCGCGCGACGGGCGGATCAAGCCCGATCTCGTCGCGGCGGCGCGCGTGACGGGCGCGAACTGGGATTTCGACCACAACCCGAACACCTGCGACGCCGGTCTCGACCTCGGCACGTCGTGGTCGTCGCCGACCATGGCCGGCGCGGCGGCGCTCGTGCGGCAGTACTACGTCGACGGCTTCTATCCCGGCGGCAAGCGCAATGCGGCGCACGCGCGCACGCCGTCGGCCGCGCTGATGAAGGCGACGCTCATCGCCGCTGCACGGCCGGTCCTGCGCCGCAGCGACCTCGTCACGAACAGAACGGTGGATGCGCTGCCGGTGCCGTCGCCGGAGCAGGGCTGGGGCTTCCCGGTGCTCGACGACGCGCTCTACTTCGACGGCGACACGCGGAAGATGCGCGTGGCCGACGTGCCGCTCGCGCAGGGGCTCGCGCAAGGGGAGTCCGCCACGATCCGCGTGAGAGCGAAGCCGGGCACGCAGTTGCGCGCGGTGCTGGTCTGGACCGACCCGCCGGGGACGGTCCGCAACTCCATCGCCGACACCACTCCGCAGCTCGTGAACGATCTCGATCTCTCCGTCAATGCGATTGCGTCGAACGATCGCATCAACAACGTCGAAGTCGTGAAGGTCGACGATCCCTCGGGTGTCTACGACATCACCGTGAAAGCGCACCACCTCGGCTTCGGCCCGCGCCAGAGCTACGCGCTGGTGATCACCGGCGATCTCGAGGACGTCAACGTGCGGCGGAGAGTCACGAGGCATTGACCTCGTCGTACCCCGAGCGCAGTCGAGGGGTCATGTGAGCAGCAACGCAGCGTGAGCACGAAGCGCGGAAGTATGTGCAGTCCCCCGTCGGTTCGCGCAGCCCAGGTGCTAAGTTGGCCCCTCGACTTCGCTCGGGGCTACCCGCAGACGTATCATGCGCGGCCATGTTGGCCCGTGAGTTCCTCCGTGAGAACGCTGATTCCTACCGTCAGGCGCTGCAGAACCGTGGTCTGACGGTCGACCTCGACCGCTTCCTCGCGCTCGACGGCGAGCGCCGCCGCGCCATCGCCTCGGCCGAGCAGCTCAAGGCGCAGAAGAACGCCGCGTCGGCCGAGATCGCGACCCTGAAGAAGAACAAGCAGGACGCCTCCGCGCAGATCGAGGCCATGAAGTCCCTCGGCCCGCAGATCGCGGCGCTCGACGCGCGGGTGACGGAGATCGAGGAGGAGTTCCAGTCGCTCGAGCTGCTCTTCCCGAACATGCCGCACGAGTCCGTGCCGGTCGGTCCGGACGAGTCGGCGAACCGCGTGGAGCGTCACTGGGGCGAGAAGCCGTCGTTCCCGTTCACCCCGAAATCGCACTGGGACATCGGCGAACAGCTCGGGATTCTCGACTTCGATCGCGCGGCCAAGGTGACCGGCGCGCGCTTCTCGTTTCTCTTCGGCGCCGCCGCGAAGCTCAGCCGCGCGCTGATGAACCTCATGCTCGACGTCCACGAGCGGCAGGGCTACACCGAGGTCGTGCCTCCGTTCATCGTCAACGCCGACTCCCTGCGCGGCACGGGACAGCTCCCGAAGTTCGAGGAAGACCTCTTCAAGCTGCAGCACGAGAAGCCGCTGTACCTCATCCCGACGGCCGAGGTGCCGGTGACGAACATCCATCGCGACGAGATCCTCGACGGCGCCTGGCTCCCGTACTGGTACACGGCCTACACGCCGTGCTTTCGCAGCGAGGCCGGATCGTACGGCAAGGACACGCGCGGGCTCATTCGCCAGCATCAGTTCGACAAGGTCGAGCTGGTGAAGTTCACCGCCGCCGAGGAGTCGTGGAACGAGCTGGAGAAGCTCGTCGCGGACGCCGAGGAGATCCTCCAACTCCTCAACCTGCACTACCGCGTGGTGTGTCTGTCCACCGGCGACATGAGCTTCAGCTCCGCGAAGACGTACGACATCGAGGTCTGGCTGCCAGGGCAGGAGACGTATCGCGAGATCTCGTCCTGCTCGAACTTCGCCGACTTCCAGGCCCGGCGCGCGAACATCCGGTACCGCGACGCGGAGAAGAAGACGCGCTTCGTCCACACGCTCAACGGCTCCGGCCTCCCGCTGGGCCGCACGCTCGTCGCCGTGCTGGAGAACTACCAGCAGGAAGACGGGTCGGTGATCGTGCCCGAGGCGCTGCGGCCGTACATGCGCGGATTGGAGCGCATCACGCGGTGAACAGCACCTCGTAGAGCAGGTCCGTCTGGCCGACGTGGACGCGGTCGCCGTCGGTCAGCAGGTAGTGGAACACGCGTTCGCCGTTCACCCACGTGCCATTGCGGCTCTTGAGGTCCTCGAGCACGTACCCCTCCGGGCCCCGGTAGAGGCGCGCGTGGAAGCCGGAGACGCCGAGGTCGGAGATCTGGATGCCGTTGTCGCGATGGCGGCCGATGAGGTACTCCGGCTCCGCGAGGGGGATGACGCGATCCGTGCCGTCCGCGTTCGGGGTGCGGAACTGCGCCAGCGTGGGGCGGACGACGTCCGCGTACGACAGCCGCCCTTCCGTCGAGAGCAGCAGGCTCGTGTCGTCGCCGCCCGCAGGCTCGTCGCGCACCGTCGACTCCGCGCCGAAGCGCGGCGCGCCCTGACGCATCGTCGCGTCGCCTTCGCCGGCGTTCTCGTTCGTGCGCGCGCCGCGTACCTTCTCGATCAGCTTGTTCGCGTAGAGGCCGTAGACCACGCGATAGACCGGCAGCGGCTCGTCGCTGTCCTGGCAGAGCTCCTCGAGCGTGCGCTGGCCGTTGATGAGGAACAGGATCTTCCACTCGTCGACCGTGAGCGTGATCTTCTCGTCCCGCGGCGTGGCGACGACGCGGAAGACCACGTTCCGGTCCGGCAGCAGGCGCACGCACTGTTCCCATTCCTCGATGCGCCGCGCGCCTTCCATGATCAGGTTCGGCAGGTCGATGGCGATGGTGACGGCGTACGACGGCAGCGAAGTCTCGTGCGTGAACGCGAACGTGCCGCCGTGCCAGACGAAGGCGTCGTAGACGATCTCCGAGACCTGGATCTTGAGGAAGTCGCGGAGCTGCTCCTCGGTGAAGACGTTCTCCTGCACCGCGAGCTCGCCGAAGCGGCCGCCTTCACGGAGCATCAGCTCGTCGATGCGCGCGCGCTCCTCGGCGGTGATCTTCTTCTTGCGCAGGAGAATCGAGCCGAGGCGGAAGTCTTCGCGGTTCGAGCCGGCGTAGACCAGCGCGCCGTCCTGAAAGTAAAGCCATGCCTCGCGCCCGTCGCACGCGACCGTCAGCGTCCCGCTCTTGCGCGTGGTGCTCAGGAACGCGAGCACGTCCGCCAGCCGGAATGCCGAGATGTCGCCGTGCAGCACTGCGTCGGGCATGGCCCGCGATTCTAATGGCCTACGTCCGCTACAGCGAGCGGCGGAAGAGGTCGAGCACGCGCTTCCACGCGTCCGCGGCCGCGTCCTCGTTGTAGACCTCGGGGCGGGTGTCGTTGAAGAACGCGTGGTTGGCGTTCGGGTAGACGACCAGCTCCACGTCCTTGCCGAGGCCGCGGAGCTTCTGTTCGAGCTCCCGTCCGCCTTCGGCCGGCACGCCCTTGTCGTCCTCGCCGTAGATCAGAAGGATCGGCGCCTCGAGCTTCTCCCAGTCGGGGCTCACCTTCTTGAAGCCGCCGTAGAAGCTCGCGGCCGCGCCGACGTTCTTCGCGTCGAACGTGGAGGCGTACTGCGCGAGCGCGCCGCCCATGCAGAAGCCGACGACGCCGTACTTCTTCGAGGTGCACTCGGGGCGCTGGAGGACGTACTGGCCGGCGCCGGCGATCTCCTTCGCGGCGCGGTCGACGTCGAGCTCCATCAGCATCTTGCCCGCCTCGTCGGGAGACTTCGTGGTCTTGCCGTGGTAGAGGTCGGGCGCGATCGCCGCGAAGCCGGCCCCGGCGAAGCGCTCGACGAGCTCCTCGATGTGAGGAACGAGGCCCCACCACTCCTGGATCACGACGACCCCCGGACCCTCCCCGGCGAAGTAGCCGCTGCAGGTGTGACCGTTCGACGGGAATTGAACGCGCTCGCCCATGGTGTTTTCTCCTCCGTGCGGGCGCGGATTCTAACGCTCCGCTCTCGATCGCGTATAAAATAAGTTTCCGACGATGCAACTCACCAAAGAGCAGGTCGCCGACCTCGCGAAGAAGCGCCAGTGCCCGCGCTGCGATCTCGACAAGACGCTGGGCAACGCTCTGTGCCGCACCTGCCGGAGCAAGCTCCCGCCGCACATGCGCCTCGGCATCGAGAACATCCCGTCCAAGGACGGAGGGGTGGTCGGGAACGCGCTGCGCGCCGCCGCGAACTACTTCAACGTGCACTTCGCCTCGGTGCGGAAGTTCGGCGGCGGACGGAAGCGCTGAGCTACCTCGATACGACCTTAGCGCCCGCCGGCCGCTGAGGCGCTCGCCGCGCGGGCCAGCTCACGCGCGCGTACGTCGGCCGGCTCCTGCGTCGCCAACTCCTCGGCACGCCGCGCCACGTCGGCACCGCCGGCCGCGGGGCCCTTGAGCGATTCCGCCCAGAGCGCGCCGAGGGAGGCGAGACGGTGACGGCGGGAGCTGCGCTGCCAGCTCTTCATCAGGTCGCGGCCTTCGATCAGCTTCGTGATCGTGGCCGGCTTCCCGTTGACCGTGTAGTGCAGCCGCACGGTCGCGACGAGATGCGTCGACTTCAGCCCGGGCTTCATCTCCAGGGCGTACAGGCCCGTGACCGAGGTGCCGTACGGGAGCGCGGACTCGCGTGCGAGCGGGTCGGCATCGCCGATGCGCTTTGCCTGCGCGACGGCGGCGTCGTTGATGACGACGTCGATCCGGGCGTCGGAAGCGGCGATACCGGAGCCCGCGGGCGTGTCGATCGTGAAGCGCAGCACCGCATGCTCGCCCTCGGCCGAGATGACGGCAGGGGAGGCCTCGACTTCCAGACTCACCCGGCGCGGCAGTCGGGCCGGGGCACCGGCGAAGTAGTTCACGAGGGCCTCGACGTCCACGGCGGACGCGGGGGGCCGCTGGCCGCTCTGCAACGTCGTGCGGATGTTCTGGAACACCTGCGGGCTGACCGAGATCCCGAACACGCTCTCCTTCTTGGCTTCGCGCTCGCGGGGTCCGGCCCCCGTCATCTTCGCGGCCGTGGGCTCCTGACGGCGGTCGAGCCGCCGGGTTTCGGCGAACGCTTCATCGCTCGGCGCGACCGCGGGCGCGGCCGAGGGAGGCAGTGCGGGTGCTTCCGCGGTGACCGAGATCGCGGTGTCGGGAGCAGGAGCGCCAAGAGGAACAGCCGGCACTTCCGGCGCATACTGCGCGACCCGCTGCGGCTCCGCGCGCTCTTCCTCGGCGCGGCCACCGGCGGTGCCCGCGGCGACGCCACCGACCACCCCTCCGGCCACGCCGTACGATGCTCTTCCCTCGACGCCGCTCTCGACGTCACTGTCCGCGGCCGATGCGGCTTCCGGCTGCGGCGCCATCGCCGTCGGTGCGACAGGCATCTCGGCGATCTGCCGCGCCACGACGGGCGGCGCTTCCTGCACGATGTCGAGCTGCACTTCTTCGGTGCGCGCGACGGCGCTCACGGTCGTAGTCGTGTCTGCAGCCGCGATTTCCCGCGGAGCCGGGGCGAAGATCACCGGCCGGGCCGCGCTCGCGGCCATCTTCTCGGGACGCTGGCGCGCCACCGTCATCGCCACCACGACCGCGCCCACGACCACGATCAGGGACGCTGCGATCCTCAGGGTGAACGTCAGGGAACGCGTGACCCTCTGCGGTACCGTTTCGGGCTCGAGGTACTTCGGGATGTCGGCCTTGATGCGCTCCGCGAGCCCCGCGGGTGGCCTGGGCACCGCGTTGAGCGTCAATTTTCGCTGGAGCTCAGCTCTGCGCTTCGAGTTCATCGGACTTCCTCATCGAGCATCGCCTCGATCAGACCGAAGGCCTTGTGCAAACGCTTGCGGATGGCCACGGTGGTGATCTTCTCGATGCTCGCAATCTCCTTGACTGCCAGTCCGCCCCAGAAGTGCGCTGTCACCGTGAAGCGCAAGTCTTCGGGAAGCTTCATGACTGCCCCACGGAGGCGTTCCGCCTCCTCCGCGTCCGCGAGCAGTTCCTCCGCTCCCGGGCGCTCGTCTCGTACGTCCATCGAGTCCGGCTCGTCGAGCGACGTCATGCGCCGAGGCCGCCGGACGTGATTCAGAAACGTCGTGTAGGCGATACGGTAAAGCCAGGTGAAGAGTTGCGACCGTCCGTCGAATCCCTTCAGCGCTGCCCATGCCTTCTGATACGTCTCCTGCGTCAGGTCGGCAGCCAGATCGCTGTCGCCGCAAAGCCGGTACACCGATGCGAATACGGCCGAGTACGTTCTCTCGACCAGTTCCTCCGCGGCCTGCTGGTCGCCCGCACGGATGGCAGCCAGGAGCCTGCGCTCCTCGTTGAACGGCGTGACCGTCACGTCACGCTCCGCCTCGCTGACCGGAAATGGGGCGACTTCGGCCACGATCCTTTGACACCTCTGTTGGCGAAAACGAAACCACGCCCGGATATGCTACGCGTCATGAGAGCATTCGTCGCCGTCGCGCTCGCCGCCGCGCTCCTCGCCGCCTGCGGCCCGAAGGAGCCGAAGATCGACACCGCAGCGCACGCGGCCGAGATCGCCCAGTGGCAGAAGACCCGCGCCCAGCGCCTGCAACGCGAGGACGGCTGGCTCTCGCTCATCGGCCTGCACTGGCTCCAGGACGGCGAGAACGAGGTCACCCTGACCAAGGCCGGCGCCCCGCCGGTGAGGGTCGCGCGCAACGGCGCGCAGACCATCCTGCATCCCGATCCTTCCATGACCGTCGACGGCAAGCCGCTCGCGGGGGATACGCCGCTGCTGGCGGACGCGGACGAGAAGGGTCCGACGATCGTGCAGATGGGCTCCGTCCGTTTCAACGTGATCAAGCGCGGCGAGCGTTACGGGCTGCGGGTCAAGGACGGGCAGGCGGAGACCCGCACGCATTTCCAGGGCCTGGAGTACTACCCGATCGATCCCAAGTGGCGCGTCGAAGCGCGCTACGAGGCCTACCATCCGCCGAAAAAGATCCCCATCACCGACGTCACCGGCCTGACCTCGGACAGCATCGCGCCGGGCGCGATCGTCTTCGAGGTCGACGGCAAGGAGTACCGCCTCGATCCCATCCTCGAGGAGGGCTCGACCGACTACTTCATCATCTTCCGCGACGCGACCAGCAAAGACACGACGTATCCCGCGGGGCGCTACCTCTACGCGGCGCCGCCGAAGGACGGGAAGATGATCGTGGACTTCAACAAGGCGTACAACCCGCCCTGCGCGTTCACGCCGTACGCCACGTGCCCTCTCCCGCCGCTGCAGAACCGGCTACCGTTCCGGATCGAGGCGGGGGAGAAGAAGTACGCCGGCGGGCACTGAGACTCAGGCGGACTCGCGCTCGTCGCGGAGCACCTGCGCGACGCACGCGGTGAGCTTCTTCGCGTAGCCCACGTGCAGGAACTCGTTCGGCCCGTGCGCGTTGCTGCCCGGTCCGAGGACGCCCGTGATGAGGAACTGTGCGTTCGGATAGCGGGCGCCGAGCATCCCCATGAAGGGAATCGAGCCGCCTTCGCCGAACGTCATCGCGCCCTGGCCGAAGTACGTGCGCGAGGCGCGCTCGACCGACTGCTCGAGCCACGGCGCGATCTCCGGCGCCACCCAGCCCGCGCCGCCTTTCTCCGCCTCGAACTCGACCTTCGCGCCGTACGGCGGGTCGCTTTCGAACAGGTCCTTGAGCTTGCGCTCGAGGCCCGTGGCGTCGAGCGACGGCGGGATGCGCAGCGAGAGCTTGATCGACGTCTTCGGCCGGAGCACGTTGCCGCCCTGCACGAGATCGGGGAACCCGGCCTGGCCCGTGTAGGCCAGCATCGGGCGCCAGGTGCGGTTCAGCAGCGCCTCGAGCGGCTCCTTCGTCACGGGCTGCATGCCGGAGACGAACGGGAACTTGTTCCACGTCTCGTCGCCGAGGACGCGGGCGGTCTCCTTGGCTTCCTTCAGGCGCGTTTCCGGAACCTCGACGTAGAGCCACTCCGGAAGGATGGTTCCGGTCTTCGAGTCCTCGATGCGGTCGAGGAGCTGGCGGAGGATGCGGAAGCTCGACGGCACGATGCCGCTGGCGTCGCCGGAGTGCACGCCCTCGGTGAGCACTTCCACCGTCAGGTTGCCGACGATCGAGCCGCGGAGCGACGTCGTCATCCAGAGCTGGTCGTAGTTGCCGCAGCCGGAGTCGAGGCAGATCACCAGACGCGGCGTGCCGATCCGGTCGGAGAGCATGTCGATGTACGCCGGGAGGTCGATCGAGCCGCTCTCCTCGCAGCATTCGATGAGGACGACGATGCGCGAATGTGCCAGCCCCTGCTGTTGGAGGGTCTTGATGGAAGCGACGGTGGCGAAGATCGCGTAGCCGTCGTCCGCGCCGCCGCGGCCGTAGAGCTTGTCGCCGCGCAGGACGGGCGTCCACGGGCCGAGGCCCTCTTCCCAGCCGACCATGGCCGGCTGTTTGTCGAGGTGGCCGTACATGAGGACGGTGGAGGACGCGTCGCCTTCGATCTCCATGAAGATCACCGGCGTGCGGCCCTCGAGCTCGTGGACTTCGAGGGTAAGTCCCTGGATCTGCTGCGATTCCACCCAGCTCCGGGCCAGCTCGACCGCGCGGCCCATGTGGCCGTTGCGCTTCCAGTCGGGGTCGAAGAGGGGAGACTGGTTGGGAATGCGGATGTACTGTTCGATGGTGGGGACGATCGACGAGCTCCACGTCTCGTCGACGAGATCTCTCGTCTTGTCGGCGTTCATCGCGACGGCGGAGGATAGCATCGAAGCCCCGATTCGTGCGACGATCTCCATAAATCCGTAAAATCCGTGGCAAACGGGTGTACCCTTGATGCAGGTCCAAAGGTCGTACGGAGAGATTCGTGTCGTCGTGCCGGTCGCATCTGCGAGCGAAACGTGGTAACGTGAGATGGGTCTAAAGTCCGCAAATCTACAACGGTCCGTTGACCAGGAAGGCGAAGGAAAGGCCGCCGTGCTGGAACACGATGCGAGCGAAGTCGCGCCGGCTGCTTCTCGAAAGAGAAGTGAGAAGACGCAACAGGCGCGTCCCGAGCCGCCGCAGCAACAGCCGCCGGCGCCGGCATCGCCTGCCGCGGACGATGTCGAGACTCTCTACCTCGAGCATCGCAGCCTGCTGCTGTACGTGGCCTGCCGCAAGTTCCGGATCCCCGATCCGGATGCCGAGAACCTGATCCAGGAAGTCTTCCTGTCGTATCTGCAGACGGGCACCAAGATCGAGAACATCCGCGCGTGGCTGGTGGCCGCGATGTGCAATGCCAGCCGCCATTACTGGCGCGGGCAGGGACGCACCGAATCGCTCCCCGACGACTTCAACGACCACTGCGACCCGGGCTCCCAGGGGCTCGCCGAGCAGTACATGACGCGGATGACCGTGCGCCAGGCGCTCGACTACCTGCAGCCGCGCTGCCGCGAGACGCTGTGGCTCCACTACTTCGAAGGACGCTCCGCCGGTGACGTCGCGCGCGAGCTCGAGACCACGAACCGCTACGCCGAAAAGCTGATCCACAACTGCCTCAAGCGCGTTCGTGAGATCTACATGAACATCACCGCCGTGAATCGGAAGTAGCACCCCACACGATGATGGTCGAGCGGCACTACGACGACGAAACGCTCCTCGCCTTCCTCGGGAAGGAACGTTTACTTTCCGACCCGCACCTGAAGTCCTGCGGCGCCTGCAGCGACAAGCTCGATACCTTCCGGACCATCACCGACGTGCTCCACGACCACGACGTGTGGGACGACGTCCGCGCTGCGTCCGACCCCGTCCCCGGGACGATCGCCACGCTGCGCGCGTTTGCCGACCACATGGCGTTCGAGGACGCCGCCGCCGACGCGATCCTGCCGGAGCTGCTGGCCGGTCCGCGCGAGGAGTGGATGCCGCGCCTGATGGTGCATCCGGAGTGGCGGACGGCAGGGGTGGTGCGGCGGCTGGTGGGGGAGATGCGGCACGCCATTACGTCGATACCGCAAGACGCGGTGGAGATGATGACCGTTGCGGTCGAGATCTCCGAGCATCTTCCGCCTACGACCTACCGGGCCGACACCCTCGCGAGGCTGCGTGGAGCGGCATGGCGCGAGCGCGCGTTCTCTCTGTTCTACGTCGGCTCGTTTGCGGACGCGCTCCGCGCAGCCGACCGCGCAGAGCTGAATTTCAGTATGTGTCTGGTCGACGAATACGACCGGGCGCGCGTGGCCGTCGTCCGGGCTCTGATCGAACGCGCGACGGAAAGCTTCGCGCCCGCGATGGATGCAACTCGCCTCAGCGCCGCTACCTTCGAACGATTCGGCGACCTGGAGCGCCTGGCGTCCGCAAGACTTGCCGAAGTACACCTTCTCTTCAGTTGGTCGAAATTCGAGGAAGCCGAAGCGATTCTTGCCGATCTCGAGCGTCGCCTGAGAGCGACCGAGACGGATGTTTACGCGCGGGTACTGGCGAATCTCGGTTTCTGTTTGTGGAAGCTGGGACGCATCGAAGCGTCTTTACGGCACCACGATGCCGCCGCGAAGCTGCTGCATGAGCTTGGGATCGAGACGGAAGCGGTCCGTGCCCGATGGAACGTCGCGACGATTCTGGCCGGCGCTGGTCGTACTGACGAGGCGCTCCGCCGCTTCAAAGAGCTCAGAACGGAATTCGACGCGCTCGGCATGAAGAGCGAAGCCGCTCTGGTCAGTCTGGATGTTGCGGAGATCCTCCTCGCTCAGGGTGATTTCGCGGCGGCGGGTGACATCTGCCGGAACGCCATGAGCTCATTCCAGGATGCCGGGATCCCGTATACCGCCCGCGCTCTCACGGCACTGGCTTTCATCCACGAGTCCACCCGCCTGAAGACGGCGACTCCTGCCCTGGCGAAACACGTGCGCGAATACATTCGCCGTCTTCCGGAAGACGGCCAGCTCCTCTTCGCTCCGCCCCCTCCCGAAGTCGGGTCTCCAAATTCGAGGTAGGGATTTGACCGTCTCCGTCACTCCCTAGGCAAGGGCGCGCCCTCCCGTGAACCCGAGAGCCTGAGGAGGGCGTCATGAAGTCGTCTTTGCGTCGCACGGCTGCCGTCGTGCTTGCTGTAGCTTTATCTGTACCTTTTACGGCGGTGGCCGCACCGTCGACGCGCGATCTCGACACGCGCGATCGGATCGTGCGCGTGATCCGGCATCTGCAGAAGATCTTCCGGATCTCCGTGATGGATGACCTGCCGACGCCGCCGCATCCAACGCCGCCTCCGCCGCCCCCCACCACCACGACGTAAGGCAGCGCCCGAGCCCTCGCAACCCCGTCCCCCGCACGCCCGTACAATACCCTCGCCCCGCGCATGCGGGGCAGAGGGTGGGTATGGCGGACATTCTGGCGGTTCGGGACATCAGGAAGACGTTCGGCGACGTGCGGGCGGTGGACGGCGTTTCGTTCACCGTCCCGCAGGGCACCATCACCGGGCTGCTCGGCAGGAACGGCGCGGGCAAGACCACCACGATCCGGATGATCACCGGCATCTTCATGCCGGACTCCGGCGAGGTGAAGTGGCTGGGCAGCGACAGCGGCATCCCTTTCCGCGACCGCATCGGCTATCTCCCCGAGGAGCGCGGGCTGTACAAGCAGATGAAGGTGTGGGAGCTGCTGGTCTTCCTCGCGGAGATCAAAGGCTGCCGTCCCGCGGAGACGAAGAAGAAGGTCGACGGCTGGCTGGAGCGCTTCGAGCTCACCGACAAGCGGGACGCGAAGGTCGAAGAGCTCTCGAAGGGCAACCAGCAGAAAGTCCAGCTCATCGGGACCCTGCTCCACGATCCCGAGCTGATCATCCTCGACGAGCCGCAGTCCGGCCTCGATCCCGTGAACATGGTCCTGGTCCGGAACCTCCTGCACGACCTGCGGAAGGAAGGGAAGACCATCCTCCTGTCCACCCACATGATGGGCGAGGCGGAGAAGATGGCGGACGAGATCATCCTCATCCACCGCGGCCAGGTGGTGCTCGGAGGCACGCTCGACCAGGTCCGCGGCTCCTTCGGCCGCAACACCCTCCATCTCGACTTCGACGGCGACGGCGCCTTTCTCAGCGAGCTCCCGCAGGTCCGCAAGGCCTCGATCCTCAACAGCTCCGCCGAGCTCAGTCTCGTCGAGGGCGCCGACCCCCAGCAGATCCTCCACGCGTGCATGCCGCGCGTGCGCATCCGCCGCTTCGAGATCGCTTCGCCCTCCCTCGAGGAGATCTTCATCGCCAAAGTCGGCGCCGAGACCCTCGCGCATGAAGGAGCCCACGCATGAACAAGATGTTCGCCGTCATGAAGCGCGAGTACCTCCAGGCCGTGCGCAAGAAGATGTTCATCATCATGACCATCCTCCTGCCGTTCCTCATGGCCGGGATCACCATCCTCCCCGGCCTCGTCATCGCCAAGGGCATGGGCTCCAAGCGCATCGCCGTCCTCGACGGCACCGGCAGGCTGGAGGCGGCGTTCTCGAAGCCGAATGAGCCCCAGGAGAAGGCGGAGAAGCCGGCGGACGAGGCGCGCAAGGCGCTCAGCGGACGCCGCCGCGGTCCGAACATCCCCACCGACATGCGCATCGAGTACGTGAACCAGGCCGGCGCGAAAGACCTCGAGGCGGCCGCGCGTCCCTATCTCGATCGCCTCAACCGCGACAAGGAAGCCTCCGACAAGCTCGAAGGCGTCTTCCTCATCCCGGCGTCCGCGGTCGGCGACCCGGAGACGCAGATGACGTACTACAGCCGCTCGTCGACGGACCTCATGGCCCAGGAGCGCATGGCCCGCCTGGCGAACAAATCGCTCCAGCGCATGCGCCTCGCCGCCAACGGGATCAACCCCGAGCTCGTGAACGACCTGCTCGAAGACCTCCCCGTCGAAGCCGTCCAGCTCTCACGCTCGGGCGAGAAGAAGACGGGCGGCGAGCTGAACTTCCTCGTGGCCTTCATCTTCGCCGCGCTGCTGATGATTCCGTCGCTGGTCTACGGCCAGGAAACCATGCGCGGCATCGTGCAGGAGAAGACCGACCGCGTGGTGGAAGTCCTGGTCTCCTCCGTCTCCCCGATGCAGCTCCTCAGCGGCAAGATCCTCGGCATCGCCGCCGTGGGCCTGACGCAGATCTTCGTCTGGCTGACCATGGTCGGTCTCATCGGCGCGTTCGGCGCGGCGACGCTGATGATGGCGGACGTGAACATCACCCAGTTCATCCGGCCGATGGTGTTCGTTTACTTCTTCATCTTCTTCATCCTGGCCTACATGACCTACGTCTGCGTCTATGCGATCGCGGGCGCGGTGTGCAATTCCGAGAAGGAAGCGCAGCAGTTCGTCATGCCCCTGATGATGCTCATGATGGTGCCCTGGTTCCTGATGATGCCCATCGTGCTGAACCCCGACGCGCCGTTCGCGGTGGGCTTCTCGCTCTCGCCGGTGTTCGGCCCGATCACGATGTTCGTCCGGGCGATGGTCACGGACGTGCCGGTCTGGCACATCCTGCTGTCCATCCTCATCTCCATCGCCACCATCACCGCGTTCTTCTGGGTGACCGCGAAGATCTTCCGCGTGGGAATCCTCTCCTACGGGAAGCGCCCGACCATCCCCGAGCTCCTGCGCTGGGTACGCGTGGCTTGATCGAGGTTCTGGAGTGCGGAGGCGATTGGAGGGCTGTCTCAAAAACCCGGACCGCTGCCGTCCCGGCGGCTGATGTGGCGGCGTCCCGCGCCGCCACCCCCGGGCGGGTGGAGCGCGCCACGTGGCGAGAGGCTTCGGTCTCCCCAGAATGCGGGCGGCGGGACGCCGCCCGATCAGCCGGCGCGACGCCGGCGGTCCCAGGACGTTTGGAGTGCGGAGGCAATCGATCGATTGCTTCCGCACTCCAGATCTCAACCGCCAACCCGCCCTTGCGCTATGATCCCCCGGCATTCCGAACAGCACATGAATCCGGGCAGGGGGATACATGCAGGAACCCAAGACGCTCAACGACATCTACGCGACGACGGCGTCCATCGACCGTCCCGCGATCATGAAGTACAAGAGCGGCGACAAGTGGATCGACGTCACCGTTCCTGAGTTTCGCGATTCCGTCCACGGACTCGCGTACGCGCTGCACGACCTCGGCGTGAAGGCCGGCGACCGCGTGGCGATCCTCTCCGAGAACCGGCCGGAGTGGACGATCGCCGACTTCGCCATCCTCTGCGCGTCGGCCGTCAGCGTGCCGGTCTACCCGACGCTGCTCGGCTGGCAGATCGAGTACATCCTCAACGACGCCGGCACCGTCGCGGTCATCTGCTCGAACAAGGAGCAGCTCGACAAGATCCTCGAGATCCGCTCGCACGTCCCCTGTCTCAACAACATCATCGTGTGCGATCCGTCGCCGCAGCCGGCCGCGGGCGTGCGCACGTTCCGCGACATGGTGGACCACGGCCTGAAGCTGGAGAAGTCCAGCCCGGCCTGGTTCGAGCAGTCGCGGACCTCGCGCCGGCCGGACGACCTGGCCACGCTCGTCTACACCTCCGGCACGACCGGCAACCCCAAGGGCGCCATGCTCACGCACGGCAACATCACCAGCAACGTCGTCACGGTGCGGGACGTCGTTCCCATCCAGGCCGGCGACGTGGCCCTCT
Source organism: Thermoanaerobaculia bacterium (assembly GCA_036375075.1). Classification (GTDB taxonomy): domain Bacteria; phylum Acidobacteriota; class Thermoanaerobaculia; order Gp7-AA8; family Gp7-AA8; genus QHVT01. The sequence goes on from DASUSN010000176.1 coordinate 48,841, forward strand.
CCATCCTGCCGCTCTCGCACATCCTCGAGCGCATGGTCGACTTCCTCTACCTCTACAAGGGCGGAACGATCGCCTACGCGGAGAACGTCAACAAAGTCGCGGACAACCTGCAGGAGATCAAGCCGCAGTACTTCGCCGCCGTGCCCCGCCTCTTCGAGAAGATGCGCGCGCGCGTCATGGACAACGTCGCCACCGCGCCGCCCGCGCGCCAGAAGATCTTCCACTGGGCGCTGAAGGTCGCGGAGGACCGCCTGCCGTACCGCGTCGACCGGAAGCCGATGCCGCTGGGCCTGAAGGTGAAGTCCGCCATCGCGGACAAGCTCGTGTTCGGCAAGATCCTCGCGCGCCTCGGCGGCAACGTGAAGTACGTCGTCTCCGGCGGCGCGCCGCTCTCGGCCGAGCTCGCGGCGTTCTTCATCGGCGCCGGGGTGGAGATCCTCGAAGGCTACGGCCTCACCGAGACCTCGCCGGTCATCGCGGTCAACCGTCCGGAGAAGCGCCGCATCGGCAGTGTCGGTCCGATCATCCCCGGCGTGGAAGTGAAGATCGCGCCGGACGGCGAGATCCTCTCCCGCGGGCCGCACATCATGAAGGGCTACTGGAACAACCCCGAGGCGACGGCGCAGTCGATCGACGAACAGGGGTGGTTCCACACCGGCGACATCGGCGAGATCGACAAGGACGGCTTCCTCAAGATCACCGACCGTAAGAAAGACATCCTCATCAACGCCTACGGCAAGAACATCGCCCCGCAGCCGCTGGAGGCCCTGCTCAAGTCGTCGCCGTACGTCGGGACGCCGGTGCTCATCGGCGATCGCCGCAAGTACCTCATCGCGCTGATCGTCCCCAACTTCGAGAAGCTCGAGCGCGAGGCCACGGCCCTCGGCGTGCAATACAGCACCAAGGAGCAACTGGTGAGCGACGAGAAGGTGAAGGCGCTGATCCAGAACGAGATCGACCGCTTCAACCAGAACCTCGACCGCCAGGAGAAGATCCGCCGGTTCGCGCTCCTCCCGCGCGATTTCACCATCGAGGACGACGAGATCACGCCCTCGCTCAAGGTGAAGCGCAAGAACATCGACAAGAAGTACAAGCACATCATCGACACGCTCTACGCCGACGAAAACCTCGTCGAAGGCACCGCATGACCTCCGTTGCAGAAGCCCCGGCCGCCGGGTCCTCCGCGTTCTCCGTCGAGCGCGAAGGCGACCTCGCCGTCCTCTGGTTCGACCTCCCGGGCGAGAAGGTGAACAAACTCTCGTCCGCCACGCTGCGCGAGCTCGCGTCGGTGCTCGACGCGATCGCCGCGAGCGACGCGAAGAAGGTCGTCATCGCCTCGCGCAAGCGCGGCATCTTCATCGCCGGCGCGGACATCCAGGAGTTCACCACCGTGACCGGCATCGAGGGCGCGAAGGCCTACGTGACGCTGGGGCAGCAGGTCTTCACCAAGCTGCAGAACCTGAAGCAGACCACCGTCGCCGCGATCGACGGCGTGTGTCTCGGCGGCGGCTGCGAGCTGGCTCTCAGTTGCGACTGGCGGGTGATGTCCGACTCGCCGAAAGCGCAGATCGGGCTCCCCGAAGTGCGGCTGGGCATCTTCCCGGCGTGGGGCGGCACCAGCAAGCTCCCGCGTCTCATCGGCCTGCCCGCGGCCCTGGACATGATCCTCAACGGCAAGGCGTTCGACGGCAAGCGCGCGAAGCGCGCCGGCCTCGTCGACGAGGTCGTGGAGCCGGGCATCGTCGTCCAGGTGGCGAAGCAATTCGCCAACCGCGGCAAGCGCCGCGGCGGCGTCCGCACGAAGTTCTACGTCGAGGGCAACCCTCTCGCGCGCAACGTCATCTTCAGCAAGGCCCGCAAGGCCGTGCTGCAGCAGACCAAAGGCCACTATCCCGCGCCGCTGAAGGCCATCGAGGTGATGGACTACGCCATGTCCGCCGGCGTCGAGCGCGGCATGCAGCGGGAGGCCGAGGAAGCGGCGTCGCTGGTGAACGACGACGTGGCGAAGAACCTCGTGCAGCTCTTCTTCCTCATGGAGGAAGCGAAGAAGGATCCGTACGCCGCCAAGCCGCGCGACGTCTCCTACATCGGCGTCCTCGGCGCCGGCATCATGGGCGGCGGCATCGCCCAGGTCGTCGCGGACAAGACCGACGCCGAAGTGCGCATGCGCGACATCAATTGGAAGGCGATTGGCGGCGGCATGAAGGCCGCGGCCAAGGTGTGGCGGCGCAAAGTTGATCGCCGCCGCATGACCCGCGGCGAGATGGCCCGCAAGCTCGCGCGCATCACTGGCGCCACCGACTGGAGCGGCTTTCAGCGCGCGGACGTGGTCATCGAAGCCGTCGTGGAGAGCATCCCCATCAAGCGTCAGGTGCTCGCCGAGTTCGAAGCGCTCGCCAAGCCGGACGCCATCTTCGCCACGAACACCTCCACCATCCCGATCACCCAGATCGCCGCGGAAGCGAAGCGGCCGGAGAACGTCGTCGGGATGCACTTCTTCAATCCCGTCGACCGCATGCCCCTCGTGGAGATCATCCGCGGCGAGAAGACCTCGGATGTGGCCATGGTCACGACCGCCGCTCTCGCGCGGAAGCTCGGCAAGACCGTCGTCTTCTGCAACGACGGCCCGGGCTTCGTGGTGAACCGCATCCTCGGCCCGTACATGAACGAGTCCGGCTTCCTGCTCGAGGAGGGCAACTCCATCGAGTCGCTCGACAAGGCCATGGTCGATTTCGGGATGCCGATGGGACCGATGGCGCTCCTCGACGAGGTGGGCATTGACGTCGCCGCGAAAGTGGCCGTCATCCTGACCGAGGCGTTCGGGGCGCGCATGCAGAAATCGACAGTCGTCGAGAAGCTGTATGCCGACGGACGCCACGGCAAGAAGAACGGCAAGGGCCTGTACGTCTACGAGGACGGCAAGCGCAAAGGCCCCGACTCCTCGGTCTACAAGGTCCTCGGCATCCGCGCGCCGAAGGAAGCGGACGCGAAAGCGGTCGTGGAGCGGATGGTGCTGGCGATGATCAACGAGGCGTCGCTCATCCTGGACGAGAAGATCGTCGCCTCGGCCGGCGAGCTCGATCTGGCCATGATCATGGGCACCGGCTTCCCGCCGTTCCGCGGCGGACTGCTGCGATACGCGGACTCGCTCGGTGTCCCGTACGTCGTGTCGCGGCTTGACGAGCTGTCGTCGCGCGTCGGCCCGCGCTTCCGCCCGAACGAGCCTCTCAAGCGCCTCGCCGAGCGCGACGGGAAGTTCTATCAGGCGTACGCGCGTTCGTAGCGCGAGGTGTTCAGCAGCCCGCCTGAGCCGTTGACGCAGCGCCAGCGGATGATCTTTTGGATCGTCGCGCTCGTCTGCGCCGTGACGCGCCTCTTCGCGGTGGCGCGCTCCGTCTGGGAGTGGGACGAAGCCCTCTTCACGATGGCCCTGCGCGACTACGACGTGCGCATGCACCATCCGCATCCGCCCGGGTTCCCCGTGTACGTCGCCATGGCGAAGCTCGTGCGCCTCGTCGTCAATGACGACTTCCGCGCGCTGCAGACCGTCAACGTCATCGCGGCGATGCTGGTGTTCGTGGCGGTCTTCGCCTTCGCGCGCGAGATCCGGCTGCGGTTCGCGACCTGCGTTTCCGCGGGCGCACTTTTCGCCTTCTTTCCCAACGTCTGGTTCTTCGGCGGCGGAGCATTCAGCGACGTCCCGTCGATCGTCCTGGTCCTCTTCGCGGTGACGTTCCTGCTGAAAGGGACCCGCAGTCGCAACGCGTACTGGCTCGGGACGCTGCTGCTCGCGCTGGCGATCGGCATCCGTCCCCAGAACTTTCTGGTCGGCCTCGTGCCGGGACTGCTGGCGACGCGCAGGCGCCGCTGGTGGGAGGTCCTGGTCGCGCTGCTCATCGGCGTGGCGATCGTCGGAGCCGCGTTCGGCGGCGCGGTCTACGCCACCGGGTCGCTGTCCGAGTATCAGCGCATGGTGCGCGAGCACGGCCAGTACATCGCGCAGGTCGACTCGTTCCGCAGCGAGGATCGCCCCCCGCTGTGGCGGATCCTCGACCGCTTCTTCCTCAAGCAGTACCAGTCGCCGGTCCTCAGCTTCATCGCCTCGATCTTCGTCGCCGTCTCCGTCGTGGGCGCATTCCGCGAGCGCAACCGGCCGCTGTTCTGGAACGCGATGACCTTCGCGCTCTTCGCGATCTTCGCCTGGCTCATGCTCGACCGCTACAGCATCAGCCGCTTCTCGATCGGCTACCAGCCGATGTTTGCCGTCTTTCTCGCCGACGGCATCGCGCGTGTGGCGAAGAGGCGCGAGTGGATGCTCTCCGCGGCCATGGTCGCGGCGTTCTTCGTCTACACCTTCCCCGCGCTGACGCCCGTGCGCAACGAAGTGGCGCCGTCCCTCCTGGCCGCACGAGCGGCGGCCGATCTCGTACAGCGCGAGGGCAGGCAGCTCTTCGTCGGCCAGACGATGGTGGTCTTCCTCGATCTGGTCGATCCCGACGTGCCGTACACGCAGGTCCTCGACGACCGCGCGATGCCCATCGGCGCCGCGAACGACGCCTGGCTGCTGGCGGAGGTCACGGCCACGCCCGAGACCGGAAGGATGTTCCGCCGCGAGCGGGGAAACCTCTGGAACATCGCCCGCCACCATTACTTCGAGATCAAGCTCGCGCCGCTCGAAGCACGGCCCCGATTTGCTTCGGGCTGGTACGCGCCCGAGGTGGCGGAGAAGCGCCCGCAGCGATGCATGGCCGGTAGCTCCGTCACCGAGCTCCCGCCGCTGAATGGGGAAGGCCTCCTGCGCATGCACGTCGAGATTCCGTTCGAACTGGTCGCCGACCATCCCGCGATCCTCGTGGCGCTGAACGGCAAGGAGGTCGCCCGCGTGCGTCTCGACGGCCGATCGCTGGTTCGCGATTTCCCCGTGAGTCCCACGCCCAGCGGCCCGAACGTGCTCGAGCTCTCGATCGATCGAACGCTGCGCGGCGACGACCGCGAGGTCGGCCTGTGCGTTCGCAACCTGTCGTGGGGACCGGCTTGACGGAGCGGGCACCAAAATGTAGGGCGCGGCTTCAGCCCGCCCCTCGGACGGGGAGGGGGAACGCCCCCGCCCACGAGAGGGGCGGGCTGAAGCCACGCCCTACATTTCAGCGCGCCGCGACGAAAAAGTAGTTCTGCGTGAACGGCGAGAACACCCGTTCGAGCGCGAAGTCGGCGACATTGATCCACGACGCGACGCGCCGGCTCGAACGGGCGGATGCCGGAAGGCGGCTCAGCGAGTTCCGCGGCAGGAACCCGTACCGGCCCATCGCCCGCAACTGCAGCCCCGCCGCTTTGCTGAGCCGCGAGATCTCCGCGGCCGTAAATCGGTACTGATGAAACTTGAATCCCTCCCGGGGATCGTGCCGCCGGTGGCGCATCCGGGCCACAGCCTCGATGGGACTGAACCGGTTCGGCAGGTGATACACCACCAACACACCCCCCGGCCGCAAAACCCGCCGGATCTCCTGCAGGCTCTCGATCTCCGTGCCGCCGAGCTCCCTCACATGCTCCAGCACCCCCACGCTGAACACCGCGTCGAAGCTCCCGTCGGCGAACGGCAACCCGGCGGGATCCTCGCCGCGTACGAACGTCAGCCGTTCCCGCTCCGCCGCCGGCAGCCGCGCGAACAGCTCCGGAGGGTCCTCCAGCGAATACGCGGTCACGCGGTATCCGCGGCGCAGCAGGTAATACGTGAAGTGGCCGCGGCCGCATCCCCAGTCCAGCACGGTCACCCCCGGCCCCGAAGGGACGTGGGCGCTGGTCAATTCATAGAGCCTGCGATATTGATTGGCGGACGGGAGACTCTGGAACTGTTCGAGCGCGCCCGGGGCAATTCGGTGAAGATCCTCATAGATCTCCACAACCTGCGACTCGAATGGAAGCATGAGGCCCGCGGCGATTGTATCCGTGATGAAGTGTGATATTCACCCGCCGACGTAGATTTGCCTGGAGACACCCGAATGACGATGACTGCTGATGAGCGCCTGGTCGACCTCGTCGACCGGCTGGTGGCTGAGGCTCGCCGCCGCGTTTCCTCCGATGAAGCCAAGAGCGTCGAGCACTTCGTGCGCCGCTACTTCGCCCACGTCGCCCCGGACGACGTGATCTACACGAACGTCGACACCCTGATCGGCGGCGCGCTGTCGCTCTGGGAGCTCGGCGCGCAACGCACGCCCGGCACCCCCACGATCCGCCTCTTCAATCCCTCGCCGGAAACGACCGGCTGGGGCCTCGAGCACACCGTGATCGAGATCGTCAACGACGACATGCCGTTCCTCGTCGATTCCGTCAGCGCCGAGATCCATCGCCGGGACCGCAAGATCCACCTGCTCCTCCATCCGGTCATCCGCACCATCCGCGACGCCGGCGGCAAGCGCGTCGAGATCACCGACACCCAGCACGCGCCGCCCGAGGCGGTGGTCGAGTCGTACATGCATGTGGAGATCGACCAGGAGACCGAGCCGGCGGAGCTCGAGTCGATCCGCGCCTCCATCGAGAGCATCCTCCGCACCGTCCGGCTCGCGGTGCAGGACTGGCGCACCATGCGCGCCCGCCTCCGGGAAGACACCGACGAGCTCGAGACGGCCCAGCTCCCCATGCCCGCCGAGGAAGTCGCGGAAGCGCGGGAGTTCCTCCGCTGGCTCGACGACGGCAACTTCATCTTCCTCGGCCATCGCCGCTACGCCTTCAACACCCGCGACGGCAAGGACTACCTCGAGCCGCTGCGCGAGACCGGCCTCGGCCTCCTCCGCGACATCCGTCCCGAGTCCATCGATCGGGCCAAGGAAGCCCTCTCGATCGAGCAGAGCGCGTACGCGCGCACGAAGGACCTGATCATCGTCACGAAGGCGAACAGCCGCAGCGTGGTGCACCGCCCCGTGCCGATGGACCGCATCGGCATCAAGCGCTACGACGACGCCGGGAACCTGATCTTCGAGGACCGCTTCCTCGGACTCTTCACCTCCGCCGCGTACAGCCGCAGCGTACGCGACATCCCGATGCTGCGCCTCAAGGCGAAGCGCGTGCTCGACCGGGCCGGCCTCGATCCGAGCTCGCACAACGGCAAGGCCCTCGTCGACATCCTCGAGACCTTCCCGCGCGACGAGTTCTTCCAGATCACGGACGGCGACCTCTTCGAGATCGCCCGCGGCATCCTGCTGCTGCAGGAGCGCCAGCGCGTCGCGCTCTTCACGCGCAAGGACATCTTCGAGCGCTTCATCTCCTGCTACGTCTTCGTCCCGCGCGACCGTTACACGCCGGAGTTCAAGGAGCAGGCGAAGGCCGTCCTCGAAGAAGCGTTCCAGGGACGCGATACGCAGATCTACGATCACGTGACCGGCTCCGCGCTCGCGCGCGGACTGTTCGTCGTGCGCACCACGCCGGGCCAGATCCCCGAGGTCGACGTCCGCCGCGTGGAAGCGCAGCTCGGCGACGTCGCGCGCACATGGTCGGACCGCCTGCTCGATGCCCTGACCACCAAGCAGGGGGAGGAAGTCGGCATCGACCTCCACCGCCGCTACAAGCGCGCCTTCCCGATCGCCTACGGCGAGCGCTTCAGCGCCGACGCCGCGATGTACGACATCGGCCACGTAGAGCACGTCCTGGCCACGGGCGAGCTGGTCGTCGACCTCTACCGCCATCGCACGGACGAGCGCCAGTTCCACTGCAAGATCATCCACGCCGGGCCGGCCGTGCCCCTCTCCGAGATCATGCCGCGCCTCGAGAACATGGGCCTCAAGGTGCTGAACGAGGTCCCGTACGAGATCCACCCCCGCGGCGCGAACCAGTCCGTGCGCATCCGCGACTTCAACGTCGACGCGGAGGGGATGCCGGACGACCTGACGCCGATCAAGGCGAAGTTCGAGAACGCGTTCATCCGCGTCTGGACGCATCAGGCCGAGAACGACGGCTTCAACCGCCTGGTGCTCGGCGCGGAGCTCGAATGGGACGAGGTGGTCGTGCTGCGCGCGTACGCGAAGTACCTCCGCCAGATCGGCGCGACCTTCAGCGATCAGCTCATCCAGCAGACGCTGGCGAAGCATCCGGCCATTACCCGCTCGATCCTGCAGCTCTTCAAGAACTACTTCGACCCGGCCATCGGCGACGTGGGCATGGGCCGCAAGGGCGCCGCCCTCGGCATCCGGTCGCAGATCGAGGACGCGCTGAACCACGTCACCAATCCCGACGAGGACCGCATCCTCCGCCTGTACGTCGCCCTCATCGAGGCGACCCTGCGGACGAACTACTTCCAGCGCGATGCGGAAGGGGAGCGAAAGCTGTACGTCTCCTTCAAGCTCGATTCGCGCACCGTGCCCGACCTCCCGTCGCCGCGGCCGATGTACGAGATCTTCGTGTACGCGCCGTGGATGGAAGGCATCCACCTCCGCTTCGGCAAGGTCGCACGCGGCGGCCTCCGCTGGTCGGACCGCCGCGAGGACTTCCGCACCGAGATCCTCGGCCTGGTCAAGGCGCAGCAGGTGAAGAACGTCGTCATCGTGCCGGTGGGCTCGAAGGGCGGCTTCGTGGTGAAGAACCCGTCCGCGGATCGCGCGGTGTTCCAGCAGGAAGGCATCGAGTCGTACAAGACGCTCCTGCGGGGCATGCTCGACATCACCGACAACCATCGCGGCGACACCATCGTGCCGCCGCGCGACGTCCTGCGCCGCGACGAAGACGATCCCTACCTCGTCGTCGCCGCGGACAAGGGCACGGCCACGTTCTCGGACATCGCCAACGCCATCTCCCTCGAGTACGGCCACTGGCTCGGCGACGCCTTCGCGTCCGGCGGCTCGGCCGGCTACGACCACAAGGGCATGGGCATCACCGCGCGCGGCGGCTGGGAGGCGGTCAAGCGCCACTTCCGCGAGCTCGGCCTCGACACACAGAGTGAGGACTTCACCTGCGTCGGCGTCGGCGACATGTCGGGCGACGTGTTCGGCAATGCCATGCTCCTCTCGCCGCACATCAAGCTGCTCGCGGCCTTCAACCACTCCCACATCTTCGTCGACCCGAACCCCGACCCGGCCCGGAGCTGGGAAGAGCGCAAGCGGATGTTCGACAACCGCCTGAACTGGAACGGCTACAACCCCGAGCTGCTCTCCCCGGGCGGCGCGGTGTTCGAGCGCAGCGCGAAGAACGTGACCGTTTCGCCGCTCGTCCAGGAGCTGTTCGAGCTCCCCAAGAAGACCGTCACGCCCGCGGAGCTGATGCGGGCCATCCTCCTCGCACGGGCCGACCTGCTCTGGCTGGGCGGCATCGGGACCTATGTGAAGGCGTCGCACGAAGACCAGGCCAGCGCCAAGGACCGCGCCAACGACGCCATCCGCGTCAACGGCGAGGAGCTGCGCGTCCGGGTAGTGGGCGAGGGGGCGAACCTCGGCTTCACGCAGCGAGGCCGCATCGAGTACGCCCTCTCGGGCGGGAAGATCAACACCGACGCCATCGACAACTCCGCCGGCGTCGACACCTCGGACCACGAGGTGAACATCAAGATCGCCCTGTACGACGCGATCGAGCGCGGCGAGCTGGCCAACCTCGAGGAGCGCAACGCCATCCTCGCGGAGATGACCGACGACGTCGCCCAGCTCGTGCTCCGCGACAACTACGAGCAGACCGAGGCCATATCGGTGGTGCAGACCATCGGAGAGCCGCTGCTCGACGTCCAGGCCCGCTTCATGCGCGGACTGGAGAAGGCCGGCAAGCTCGATCGCTCGCTCGAAGGGCTCCCCGATGACGAGACCATCGCCGAGCGGCACGCCCAGGGCATCGGACTGACCCGCCCCGAGATCGCGGTGCTACTCGCGTACGCGAAGCTCGTCCTGTACGAAGACCTGCTCCGCTCCGACCTTCCCGACGACCCGCAGCTCGCTGACGACCTCGCGCTGTACTTCCCCGAGCTGCTGCGCGGCCGCTTTGGTCCCGCCATCGACCGCCACCGCCTGCGCCGCGAGATCATCGCCACCGTCGTCACGAACACGATGATCAACCGCGTGCGGCCGACCTTCGCGTGGCAGATGTGCGACGAGACGAACAAGCCGTACAGCGACGTCGCCCGCGCGTTCATCATCATGCGCGACTCGTTCGACCTGCGCACCGTGTGGTCGGACATCGAGGGCCTGGACAACAAGCTCCCGGCCAGCGTGCAGCTCGACATGATGATCGCCGTGGCCCGCCTGCTCGAGCGCGCCATCCTCTGGCTCCTGCGCAGCGGCTACGAGAAGCTCGACCTCGCCGCGTACACCAACGAGTTCCGCCCGCGCATCGCCGCGATCCAGAACCACCTCACCGAGATCCTGCCCTCGTCCATGCTCGGCACCGTGCGCGTGCGCCAGGCCGAGCTGATGGAGGACGGCATCCCCGAGGAGCTGGCCCGGCGCGTGGCCAGCCTGGACGTGATGAGCTCCGCGATGGACATCATCCGCATCTCCCGCCGCGACGCGGAGCACGGCGTCGAAGACGTCGCGCGCGTCTATTTCGGTGTCGGCTCCCGCTTCGGCCTCGACCGCCTGCGCGCCGCGAGCAACAGCATCGCCGCCGAGACGCCCTGGCAGAAGTCCGCGCTGCAGGCCCTCGTCGAGGATCTGTTCACGTACCAGAGCGTGCTCGCGTCCCGCGTCATCACCGAGACCAACGGCACCGGCGACCCGGTCGACGCCTGGCTCGCCAAACGCCCCCGCGTGGTCGAGCGCGTCGACCAGACCATGCACGAATTCCGCGCCAGCACCACCGTCGACCTGGCCATGCTCAGCGTCGCGTCGCGCCAGTTCCGGGTGCTCGTGGAGTCGTAGAGCCGTCCTGTCATCCCGAGCGTCGAGCGAGGGACCTGGGCGGGCGGGGCGCGAAGCACGTGCCTGCCGCCCCACCCTCCCAGGTCCCTCGCTCGACGCTCGGGATGACAGAAAGCTTGGATTCTGCCTTTGCTTTCCCCGGAAACCCTCCCGCCGCCCACCCCGTATACCGCCGCATGCTGCGCATCGAGTCGGTCTCCAAACGCTTCCGCTCCGGCAACTACGGCGTCCGCGACGTCTCCTTTCACGCCAACGCCGGCGTCCTCGGCCTCCTCGGCCCCAACGGCGCGGGCAAGTCGACGCTCATGCAGATGATCGCCACGGTCACGAAGCCGACCGCCGGACGGATCTTCTTCCGCGACACCGACATCACCGCCAACCCCGACCCTCTCCGCCGCCGCCTCGGCTACCTGCCGCAGGACTTCGGCGTCTACGAGAACCTCACCGCCTTCGAGTTCCTCAGCTACTTCGCCGCCCTCAAAGGCGTCCGCTCGCGCGCGAAGATCCAGCAGATGCTCGAGCTGGTGAACCTGCACTCCGTCTCCGGCCGTGCCGTCGGCGGCTTCTCCGGCGGCATGAAGCAGCGCCTCGGCATCGCCCAGGCCCTGATCAACGACCCCGAGCTGGTCATCGTCGACGAGCCCACCGCCGGCCTCGACCCCGAGGAGCGGATCCGGTTCCGCAACGTGCTGGTGGGGCTGGGGGAGGAGCGGCTGGTCATCCTCTCCACGCACATCGTCTCCGACGTCGAGTCCATCGCCACGCAGATCGCGATCATGAAGAGCGGCTCGCTGGCCGCGCTGGCCACCCCGGAGCAGCTCCTCAAGCAGACCGGCACGGTCACGCTGGAGGCGGCGTTCCTGCGCGTCGTCAACTCCGGCACCCCGGTGGCGCAGGCGGTGGCATGAGCGAGCGCCTGCACCGGCTCGCGGCGATCGTCCGCGCGGACTTCCTGATCCGCCTGCGGCGCCCGTCGACCATCGTCGTCTTCCTGCTGCTCTCCGCGATCCCGTATCTGTGGATTCCCAATCCCTCCACGGGCCGGGCGCTGATGCAGATCGGCGGCAAGCGCGCGCTCTACAACTCCGCCACCATCGGCATGGCCACGGCCACGCTCGCGGCGATGTTCATCGGCCTCACGGGCTTCTACGTGATCTCCAACGCCCTCAAGCGGGACGTCCTCTCGCGCTGCGGCTACGTGATCGCGTCGACGACCATGCGCGGCAGCGAGTACCTCATCGGCAAGTTCGCCGGCAACGTGGTCTTCCTCTCCGTCTTCACGGCCGGCTTCATGACCACGGCCATGGCCATGGTGCTCGTGCGGGGGGAGGCCCCGCTGGAGCCGTGGATCTTCGCGAAGCAGTACCTGATGCTCGCGCCGCCGGCCATCGCCTTCGTCTCCGCGATCGCCATCGTCTTCGAGGCCACGCCGCTGCTGCGGACCAAGCTCGGCGACGTGCTCTACTTCTTCGTCTGGATCGGCGTGATGGGCGGCGTCACGGCCATGCTCGAGCAGGGCGCCGGCACGAACTGGGCGCCGTTCTTCGACATCTCCGGCTTCGGCGTGCTCCTGCAGCAGATGCGGACCTTCTACGGCACCAACTCGCTGTCCATCGGCTCGACGACGTTCGACGCCGCGAAGGGCACCATGGACTTCGCCGGCCTGCACGCCACGCCGTACTGGATCGCCACGCGCGTGACGGCCACTCTCTGGCCCGTCGCCCTCCTCGGCGTGGCCCGCCTCTTCTTCCACCGCTTCGACCCCGCCCGCGTTCGGGCCGTGCCGAACGAGAAGACCCGGCGGAGCTGGATCGGCCGCCTGAACCTGATCTCCAAGCCTGTCGCGCGCCTCTTCGTGACCGCGCTCCGGCCGTTCTCCGGCTCGCCGGCCGTGACCGACGCCTTGGCCACCATCGCCGCGTTCCCGCTGATCGCCGTGGCCGCGATCGTCCTGGCCGTCTTCACCCTGGCGGCGGACACCGCGAACGACCTCTTCACCGGCATCCTGCCCGTGGCCTTCGCCGCGTGCGCCATCGCCATCGCCGACATCTCCTCGCGCGAGAAGCGCGCCGGCACCACCGCGCTGGTCTTCGCCGCCCCGGGCCTCCGCGCGCGCTTCGTCTGGTGGAAGTTCGGCTCCACGGTCCTCGTCGCGCTGGCCTTCCTGGCCGTGCCCCTGGCCTCGGCCATCGCCTCCCGCCCGCACCTGGCCGTGGCCCTGCTCACCGGCGTCGCCTTCACCGCCGCCGCCTCCACGGCCCTCGGCATCCTGAGCTCGAACCCGAAGACCTTCATCGTCGGCTTCCTCTCGTTCTGGTACATCGCCATCCAGGACAAAGGCCTCTCGCCCGGCCTCGACTTCGCCGGCTGGTTCGGCACCGCCACGCCGGCCGTGATCGCGACGTACGCCGCGATCGGCGCCGCCTCGCTCGTCCTCGCGCAGCTCTTCCACGCGAACGAGCTGCGCAGACGGTGGTGACACGGTAGACTCCGTCATCCCGCCTGAAGGAGAGAGAGACGGATGACGACGACGATCCCGGCCAACGTGACGGCTGCGCGCGCGCAGGTGTCCGCCAGCGACTACTACGCCCTCGGATACCTCACCCTCAGCATCGCCTCGTACTACATGGACGCGCAGGGCGCGCCCGCGCCGGCGGACCTCATCGGCGGCATCGACTCGCAGTTCTCGAATCCCGGGACCTGGCAGCTCGAGTGGGGACCGGCCGTGTCGTCACACGACGCGAACCTCCTGTACGTCGCCTCCTACCGCGACCAGGCCAGCAACCTGCCGATCTTCGCCGCGGTCGTCCTGCGCGGCACCGACATCCACACCGGCCTCTGGGGCATCCTCTCGCAGTTGAAAGAGGACCTCGGCGGCGGCACGCAGCAGGCGTGGCCGAGCGGTGGCGCGAAGATCGCGGCGGGCACCTACAGCGGCATGAACGAGATGCTGTCGTTGCAGGCCGGCGGACAAACGCTCGTCGAGTTCCTGGGCACTTTCCTCCCGCAGTACCCGGGCGTGCCGCTGGTCGTGACCGGCCACAGCCTCGGCGGCTGCCTCACCAGCGCAATCGCCCTCGACCTGGCGTCGCAGCCCGCCTGCAGCGGCGTGACCATCGTGCCCGTGACGTTCGCCGCGCCCACCGCGGGTAACCCGGACTACGTCGCGCTCTACACGAAGACCTTCCCCTCCTGCGTGCGGTGGTTCAACACCTGGGACCTCGTGCCCATGGCCTTCGTGGACATGCAGAACATGGACAACGCCTGGGGCCAGGGCATCTACACGAACAACCCGCTGAGCCCCTTCCGGAACTGCAACGCGCCGATGGGCGGCACCGCGCACGCCATCGTCGCGGGCATCCAGAGCGACGTCGACGCGAACCAGTGGGCGCACGAGCAGGGATCGTTCGAGCGGGCCCTGAACGGCCAGTGCCTGGCCACCTCCGGATCCTCGGCGGACGAGAACTGGTACTCCGAGCTCCTCCTCCAGCACCTGCCCGCCTGCGGGTACTGGACGCTCATGACGAAACAGTACGGCAGCACGCTCGGCCCGGTGACCTATCCGAGCTGGGCCCCGCCGCTGAACTGCACCGGAGCGTGAAGGTGAGGTAGCATCACCGCCGCTTCAGTTGCCCAATCGGTCGAGGCCGTCGCGGAGGATGAACCTGGAATGAAACGAGCGCTGCTTTTCGGTGGCGTGCCGGTGATCGCCGGCCTCGCCCTGATCTTCCTGTGGGTGCAGGCCGACAAAGCCGCGTCGCGCGGCGGCGACTGGACCCAGGTCCTGGCCACGATCGAATCCGCCACCCTGCAGCCCGACGGCGCCGACATCGCCTACCGCTACGAATACGGCGGCCGCGACTACCGCAACCCCTCCGCCCACCTCACCCTCCGCCAGGGCTCCGGCAGCGCCGCGAACGCCGCCCGCTACGCGCGCGGCCGCCAGATCCTGGCCTACGTCAACCCCAGCGCGCCGGCCGAGTCCATGCTCGAGCCCTCGCCGCGCCCGTCCTCCGTCAACGTCATCGCCGGCGTGGTCCTCCTCATCATCGGCCTGCCCGTCGGCACCTACCTCCTCCGCGGCAAGCCCTCGATGCAGAGCAAAAAGCGCCGGCCCGTCCGCCGGCCCAGCAAGCCCCTGGCGCGCCTCAAGCCCCCACCCCCGGCCCCGCGGAAGTGAGCTACAATCCCCACCCTCACGCCTGAGCGGGCGTAGCTCAGTTGGTAGAGTAGGAGCTTCCCAAGCTCTTGGTCGCGGGTTCGAATCCCGTCGCCCGCTCCAAACGAATCAAGCAGTTAGAGTGCTGAGTAGCGACTACCGAATCGCGGGATTCTCTATCGTGGCCTCTATCGCTCGTTCCCCGAAGTCTTCGCCAGCTTTCCTTTCACCGCCGGAATCTCGATTCACCGTGGTCTCCGTAGAGGAGATCGCACATGGACGAACGCATCCCGGCACCGCACGTCGCGCGGCTCATCGGAATCAAGACGCCCACGCTCGCGAAGTGGCGTTACCTCGGCAAAGGGCCGCGGGGTTGGATTCAGGTTTCACCATCGCTCGTCACCTATCCGCGAAGCGAAGTCGAACGCTTTCTCGCGGAAGCTCCCCTCCGACATCGAGGCAGTGCGTGCATCTCAGATCCGCAACTTGGGTCGTGATGACGGCGCTACGTGCATCGTCAAGCTGCTCCCGCTGCCATCCCCGAACGTGCGATCCTGACTGTACTCGGAGTGGGGTGTGAAGTATTTCCGTGACCGCAAGACGTATCGGCAACACCTCATCCCGCGGCGCATCGCGAGCATCTCCATCTAGTCCCACGGCGGTCGTTTTTCCTGGCATGTCGTAACAGTTGCAGGAGATCGCCGGTGGCCCTGTCACCAGAACTCACCTGCGATTCTTGTCCACGATCGCCACGATGATCACCACGAATGCCGCCAGGCGGAGAAGGTAGAACATCGTCTGGTTCTCCATGTACTCGCCCGTCAGTGAGAGCGCGAGGCGCTGGACGGCGAGGACGCCGAAGGCTCCCGCGAACAGTCCGAAGAGGCGGTCGCGCGATGCACTCCAGAACCGGAGGAAGAACAGCGCCACCACGAGGTACCCGGCGACGAGCGCTCCTGACAGGACGCTCGTCATCGAGTCTCCCAGATCAGACCGAAGATGAGTGCTCCGACACCGATGAGCGCGGGGACGAGGCGCCAGGCCGACAGGTCGATGGCCGGCACGACGCGCAGGTCGACGATGAGGAAAAGGTTGTTCGCGGCGAGGCCGACGAAGCAGACCGCGCTCCAGAACAGCAGTCGCGTGTGCGATCGCCGGTAGCCCCGGTAGAGCAGCACGGCACAAGCCACACTGGTGAGGGCGCAGAGCACGTATACAAGATTGGCGAACATCATCCTCCTCCTCACCGTTTGATCCGGAAGGCGTCTGCGAAGCTGCGAATGGGGTCTGGAGCCGGTGCTCCCACGATCGCGGTGACGGCTGCAGGGTCATCGGCGTACACGGTGTCGAGCTCGGCGAGGAGTGCGTCGAGCGCCGCGTCCGCGGGGTCGTAGCGGTACCGCGGCAACCCCGCCGCCTCCAACAAAACGAGGCCGGAGGAGGCCAGCAGAAAAAGGCGCATCGCGGCCGATTCCGGTGCTGACCGGAGCTCCGCGGCCACCTCGCTTGCCGCCCACGAGCGGCCGGGGTTCCGGCGCAACAACAGCACGATCTCGATCTGATCGGTCGTCGTGAGTCGTTGCTGCAGGAGCTCGCGCAGAGTCTGGCTGATCTGAGTCACGACAGCGGCACTCAAGCAGATGGTATACCACGCAGGTTTCGCCGGCAGCGCTCACGACTGGTAGCCGATGGTACACCATACAGTGGCTGCCGTCTTGCAACGCCACCTCGCTGGAGGCACGCGCACCCGCAGCGTGAAACGCATGTGAACCCTGTAGCCACCCACCATCGACAGCACCCGAGCCGGCACGCACCACCGCTCTCCTCCTCTCCTGCCGGCAATCGTTCGAAGCCGGTCCGGCGCAGCACGGCGCCGCGGAGACGGTGTGCCGGTCTCGGGAAGCCGCTGTGGGTCGTTGCGTTCGCGCTCACGTTGGCTTCATGCAGTCCTCCCGCGGTCGAGAACGCGCGCGCGGAGATTCCCCGCGGCGCGGCCGCGGGAGTGCCGTCGTTCGCGGACGTGGCGGCGCGCGTGCTTCCGGCCGTCGTCTCGATCTCGACCGAGCGCGTCGTCTCGGCGAGCGATGTGCCGGCCCATCCCTTCTTCGGTGCTCCTCGGGAAGGGGTGATGCGCGGTGCGGGCTCCGGCTTCGTCATCTCCGGCGACGGATTCATCGTCACGAATCACCACGTCGTCGAAGGAGCGACGCGCGTCGACGTGCGCATGTCGGATGGCGAGAAGACGTACACCGCCCGCGTCGTCGGCCGCGATCCGGAGACCGACATCGCCCTGCTGAAGGTCGATGGCGCCGGTGTGCTGCCCGCCCTCTCCCTCGGGAACTCCGACACCGCGCGTCCCGGCGACTGGGCCATCGCCGTCGGCAATCCCCTTCAGTTCGCAAACACGGTGACGGTGGGCGTGGTCTCCGCGAGCGGGCGCTCGCTCGGTCTGAGCGACGCCACCGCTGCCTTCGAGAACTTCATGCAGACGGACGCGGCGATCAACCCCGGCAACTCCGGCGGGCCGCTGCTGAACGCGGCGGGGGAGGTCATCGGCATCAACACCGCGATGCGCGCCGCGGCGCAGAACATCGGATTCGCCACGCCGATCAACACACTGAAGCGCATTCTCGAGCCGCTCAAGCGGGAAGGACGCGTCCAGCGCGGCTACCTCGGCGTCACGGTCGCGGAAGTCGACGATCGCTACCAGTCCGCGTTCCGGCTGCCGACCTCGGACGGGGTGCTCGTGCAGTCGGTCGAGCCGGCCGGGCCGGCCGCCGTGGCTGGGCTCCGCCGTGGCGATGTGATCCTCGAGGCGAACGGCGCGCGGATCGACAGCACTCGCGAGCTGATCGACACGATCTCGTACGCCGGACCGAAGAAGCCGGTCGCACTGCGGATCATCCGCGATGGGCGCGAACAGCGGCTCACCGTGACGACCGGCACGCGTCCCGGCGCAGCCAACGAGCCTGCCGCCGCACCGGCGGATACAGAACCGAAGAACCGCATCGGCATCGCGGCCGGTCCCCTCACCCCCGAACTGCGCGAACGCCTCGGCCTGCTGCCGCAGGTACGCGACGGCGTCGTCGTCGGAGACGTGAAGGCCGGCTCTCCTGCCGATGACGCGGGCATCCTGTCCGGTGACGTCATCGTCGAGGCGGATGGCCGCGCGGTCACCAGCGTCGAACAGCTCCGGATGTTCGTCGAGAACGCCCGCTCCGGTCAGTACCTGCGCCTGTACGTCGTCCGTCCGGTCCCGCGCGGAACGGCAGCGTCGTTCTACGCCGTCGTCCGCATGCCATGAACAGAGAGGAGGAGAACCCGATGAAACGTTCCTTCGCCGTGACGATGCTCGTCCTGCTCCTGGTCGCCGCGGTCGCGGCGTGCCGCGACCGGGAGGAGCCGGAGATCAACGTCGACCAGATCAGCAACGTCGATGACACGGCGGCCACGAACACCGCAACCGACGCGAACAATCGCGGCACGTTCCCATCGACCACCGACACCGCGCGTACCGACGCGGTGGCGGTCACCACGACTACCGGGACGATCACCGACACATCGATGACCACGGCGACGACCACGATCACGGCGACGGTGCCATGAACGGGAGGAACCTGCACATGTCTGCGCCCGTGCACGGGGGAACCACGAGGGCCTCCCGTCGTTCCCTCGTGCTGCTCGGCGCAGTCATCGCGATCCTCTTTCTCGCGTGCGACCGAGCGAGTGAGCCCGCGGCCCGCGAGCGTGCACCGGTGCCGCCCGATCCCGTCATCGAAGTGCAGATGGGCAAGGGCGTGACGGCGAACGGCACCGTCCCCGAGAAGGCACGAACCGACGACTTCCGCGCCGGCGACACGATCTTCATCACCGCCCGCCTGCGCGGCCTCGAGGGGCAGCCGGTCACCGTCGCGTGGTTCGGGCCGGGCGATCTGTCCGCCGGCACCGAGACCGCGGCCGTGAAGCCCGACGGCACGATCTACTTCACCAAAGCCGACACGTCCTCGTGGATTCCGGGCGACTACCGCGTCACGTTGAGCGCCGGCCCGCGGACGCTGATCTCCGAACAATTCCACATCCTGGGAAGCGAAGCGGCGGTCATGCCGC
>DASUSN010000177.1:0-34320 GCA_036375075.1 Thermoanaerobaculia bacterium
TGGCGAGAGGCTCCGTCCTCCCGAGTACGCGCCGGCGGGACGCCGCCGCACAGCCGGCGGGACGCCGGCGGTCCCATGGGTTTTGAGGCGCCCTGCAATCGCCTCCGCTTTCGTATTCGGATTCCTCACCGCGCCAGGCGCGCGAATACGAAAGCGGAGGCGATTGCCTCCGCACTCCAAAGGGCTCGCACGTACAATCGCGGGACGCGCTCAGGGCGTTCCGTGCACGTCCAGCCAGCGCAGAATCCCGCGGATGCTTCCGGTGGCGAGGGCGATGCAGGTGTCGGCGGCGCCGTAGTAGAGGTTCACGGTGTCGCCGTCGCGGGCGATGGTGTAGCCGCAGGGGAAGGTGACGTTGGCGACGTCGCCCTGCGTTTCGTACGGGGCCTCGGGGCCGAAGATCCATTCGTCTCCGCGCAGCAGGAGGCGCTCGGGGCGTTCGAGGTCGAAGAGGGCGACGCCGAGGCGATAGAGGCTGCCGGCGGCGTTGTGGCGCACGCCGTGGTAGATCATGAGCCACCCGCGCTCGGTCTCGATGAGCGGAGGGGAGAGTCCCACTTTGTTCGCGTCCCACCAGCCTCCGCGCCGGGCGGGGAGCATCATCTGGTGGCCGCCCCAGTTGCGCAGGTCGGGCGAGTACGAGATCCAGACGTGCGCTCCGGAGTCGGCGATGGGACGATGCACGAGCGCGTACCTGCCGTCGATGCGGCGCGGCAGGAGCGCGGCGTCCTTGTCGTCGGGCTGCATGACCAGGCCGCAGCGCTCGAAGTGCACGAAGTCTTCGGTGAGCGCGAGCGAGACACCGGGCCCGCCTTTGCCGAACGCGGTATAGGCGATGGCGTAGCGGCCGAGGTCGGGGACGAAGGTGATGCGCGGGTCTTCGATCCCCCACAACTCTTCGGGATGGTTCTCCGGATCCGCCGAGAGGGTGGGCTTGCGGTCAATGATCCACTCGCTCACGCCGTCGGCCGATCGTGCCGCGCAGAGGTGGGAGTGTCCGCGGCGGTCTTCGACCCGGCAGAGCAGGAGCGTCGTGCCGTCGGGAAGCAGCGTCGCGCCGGCGTTGAAGACCGTGTGTACCGGGTATGGCCAGTCCGCCGCCGTGAGGATCGGGTTGCCGTGATTGCGCCGGAAGAGGACTTCGTGCTGGATGCCGTGCATCACACGCGTCTCGCGCTCACCGCCATCAACACCTCGGACGGCTCGCTCACCGGGATCTGCATCGCGTTCCAGCGCACCTCGTCCGCGCGCATGTCCATCAGCGCGAGGAGGAAGGAGAGCGTCGACTCGGCGCCCTGGTTCTCGTTGAGGCGGTCGGCGTGCAGCGCGTCGCGGCAACCGCCGGACAGCGGGTCGTAGAGCGGCTGCTGCAACTGGTTCTGGCCGAGGAACCAGGTGAATGCGCGGCGCGCGTGCTCGGCCCAGCGATGGTCACCGGTGGTCCGGAAGGCGTGCATGCACGCGGAGACCGTGGCGCAGGCCTCGACGGGCTGTTGATCGAACACCGCCGCGGTCATGCCCCGCTCGAAGAAGCCGTTCGTTCCCACGGGAGCGAAGTAGCCGTCCGGCGTCTGCTGGATCGTCATCAGCCATTCGAGCGAACGGATGCCGGTCGCCGCCATCGCGGAGTCTCCGGTCCAGGAAGCCGTGGCGATGAGCGCCTGGGGCAGCCGCGCGTTGCAGTACGTGACGCGCGGCTCGCACCACGGCCACTCCGGCTGATCGGTGCGCCGGAAGAGGCCGAGCAGGCGATCCGCGATCTCGCGTCCCGCATGCTGCACGTTGCGATCGCCTTCGAAGGCGTGCAGGTACTGCTCGATGCCCAGGAGCGCGTATGCCCAGGCCCGCGGACTGCTGAACGCCGCCACCGCGGGCAACGCGGCGTGAAACAGCTCGCCGGCCAGACTGTTGCGTCCCGGATCGGCGGAGCATCCCATGACCGTGCCGAGGGCCCACAGCGCGCGGCCGTGGCTGTCTTCCGAGCCCTGCTCTTCCTGCCACAGCCGCGGGTACGACATGAAGTTCCGGAAGCGCTTGAGCGAGCCGTTCCAGGCATGGTTGACGAAGGCGAGATAGCGGGAGGCCAGGGTGCGCACGGCCCGCGGGTCATCCGCTCCCGACTCCTCGATGAGCGTCATCAGCATCAGCGCGCGGGCGTTGTCGTCGAGGCAGTAGCCTTCGTCGTAACGCGGCACGCTGAACGTGGCGTGCTGCAACATGCCGGTGCCGTCGCTCATGATCTGGACGTGGTCCAGGTTGACCTGCGGCAGCTCGGCCGGGCGTGTGGCCAGCGTGCGCGCGTGGAAGGCGGTGTGCAGGCGCTCGGCCTGCTCGGTGCGCGCGCGCTCGAAGGTGCGCAGATACGAATGCGCGACGGAAGGCCACAACATGGCCCGCCCATGGGCGGCGGCCCGCGTGCGCAGGCGCATCCGCTTCTCCGGATCGTCGAGCAGCCCGACGATCTCCGCGGCGATCGCGGACGAGTCGTTCCACGGCACGAGGATGCCGCGGTCGTCGGCGAGCAGCTCCTTCGCGTATGCGTACGGTGTGGAGATGACGGCCTTCCCGGCGCCCAGCGCGTAGGCCAGGGTGCCCGAGGTGATCTGTTCCGGGTTCACGTACGGCGTGATGTAGATGTCGGCCGCGGCCAGGAACTCCGACAGCTCCGGCTGGCTGACGAAGCGGTTGTGAAAGATCACACTGGAGGCGACACCGAGTCGCGCGGCGCGGTCCTCGAGCATCAGCCGGTACGTCTCTCCCTGGCGCTCGATGATGTGCGGGTGCGTTGCGCCGAGGACGATGTACACCGCGTCCGGATAGTGGGAGAGGATCGTCGGCAGCGCGTCGATGACGTGCTCGATCCCCTTGTCGGGCGAGAGCAGGCCGAACGTGAGAATGAGCGGCCGGCCGTCCACGCCCAGGCGATTCTTGCTGCCGGCGAATGCGACGTTCGGCACCCCGTGCGGGATGACGTCGATCTTGTTCTCGTCGACGCCATGGACCTGCTGCAGCAGCTCCGCACCGCCCGTGGTCATGACCACCAGGCGATCCGAGAGCGCGGCGATCTCGTCCATCACCCGGCGCTGATGCAGGTTCGGCGTGGCCAGGATGGTGTGCAGCGTCGTGACGATGGGCATGCGCAGCTCGCGCAGCAGCGTGAGGAGGTGGCTGCCTCCCTTGCCGCCGAAGATCCCGTACTCGTGCTGCACGGAGATCACGTCGACGGCGTTGACGTTCAGGAAGTCGGCCGCGCGCGTGTAGGCGGCGACGTCGTTGTCGGCGAGCTCGAAACGGACGCGCGAGGGATAGGCGTACTTCTGGCGGCCGTCGTTCATGGCCAGGACGAAGCAGTCCAGGTCCGGTCCCACCATCGAGATGGCGTCGCTCAGATCGGTCGTGAACGTGGCGATGCCGCATTGGCGCGGCAGGTGATTGCCGAGCACCGCCACCCGGCGGATGCGTTTCTCATCAGTCATGGTGTCCTCTCCGCGCGGCCCGCGCCGGGCGCGTCAACAGCGGTCTTTCACGATGGCCGCGGCCTGCCGCTCGAGCTTCTCGCAGCAGGTCGTCCAGCGCGCGTCGAACCAGCCGTTCTCGCGGCCGTGGATGGTCACGGCCACGACCGGCTGTCCGTGCTCGGCGCACTGCAGCGCGGCCGCGCGCTCGAGCCGCTCGCGCAGCCGTTCCCGGGCCGCGAGTCCGAGGTCTTCGATCGTGACCGCCATCGCGTCCTGCTGGGTGAGTCTCATGAGCGTCTCCTTTGTGGGGACCGGAGACCTTCTCCCCGGGTGCGGGGAGAAGGCGCCCGAGGGGCGGATGCGGCAGGTCTAGCGCCGCGGCTTCGCTTCGTTGACCTTCAGGGCCTGCCCGTTGACCTCGCGGCCATCGAGGCCGGCGATCGCGGCGCGGGCCTCGTCGTCCGAGCCGAACTCGACGAAGCCGAACCCTTTCGACTCGCCGCTCGAGCGCTCGGTGGCGACCTGCGCCGAGACCGGCGCGCCATACGGCGCCGCCAGCTCGTTCAGCTGCGCGTCCGTGACCTGCCTGGAGAGATTGCCTACGTACAATTTCATTGGAGCTCCTGCCGGGGATCCGGCTGTTTCTCCCGCGTGCACCGCGCTCAGCGCGCCTCGATCCGAACCGGCATGCGCAGCGCTGGGGAGAAGAAAGCTAAGAGGGGTGAGTCCAGAGGCTCTGACTTAGTTCAGAGGGACTGAAGAGCGAGGAAGTTTCCTCGACAGGGGTTCACCATACGCGCTTCAGGCGCGAATGTCACTGCAATCTACGCGGCGACATCGCGCCTCGCGCGGCGGCCTCAGGCCTCCGGAAGGACGAGGCTGGCCCACGGGAGCTTGCGGACGGCGAGGACGTTCGCGTCGAGCTCTTCCTGGGTGGACGAGTTGCCCAGCGTGCGCTGGATGTACTCGACCTCGGTCGAGACGAGCCTTTGCGAAAGGAGTCTCGAGGCTGCCTTGGCGATGTTGTTCGCCGAGACCGGGACTTTCTTGGTGACCTGCTTCTTCACGGGCGGGGTCTTCATGTGGGCACTCTCCTGTGGCTGAGGGTTGAAAAACCTTGCTCGGAGAGCGCTAGCCTTCCAAACGCGGAAGCGACATGGTCCATGTCGCGCGGAGTGGCGTCGTCAGGGGCAAATGGGGGGAACACGACGCTTACATGAAGGGAACACGCTTCTTAGCGTTTGTATTCGCACCACGGTCACGACCGCCCGGCGAGCAGGAGCGTGATGGCCTGGGCGAGGAAGGGGAGCGGGCGCGGCTTCTGGACGGCCAGGTCCGCGCCGGCGGCCTTTGCGGCCTCGACCGCGTCGGGCAGCAGGTAGGCGGTCAGGAGGAGGATCACGGTGCGCGGGCTGCGGTGGCGGGCGGCGCGGATCACGTCCAGGCCTTCCGTGCCTCCGGTCCCGGACAGCCGCAGGTCGGCCACGAGGATGTCGTAGGCCGTGCGGCCGATGCGGGCCAGGGCTTCTTCGCGCGTCGCCGCGATCTGGACCTCGTACCCCAGTTGCGTGAAGTACGCCTCCAGTGCGAACGTGATGACTTCTTCGTCGTCGGCGATGAGCATGGTCTTCATCGTGGGATCCCATAGCGCTTGAGCTTCTGGTAGAGCGAGCTGCGGGGCACGTCGAGGCGCTGGGCCGCGCGGTCGACGCGCCCCGCCTCGGCGGCCAGGACGCGCTCGATGTGCTTGCGCTCCAGTTGTTCGAGGGTGAGGTGGAGATCGTCGCCGCCGCTCGCGGCGGAGGCTATGCCGGTGAACTGCAGGACGAGATGCTGCGGCTGCACGACGTCGCCGTCGAGGAGCAGCAGCGCGCGCTCGAGGACGTTGCGCAGCTCGCGCACGTTGCCGGGCCAGGGATAACGCTCCAGCATGCGCAGGGCGGCAGGGTCGAGCACCGGACGCCGGCGGCCGATCGCGCGGGACAGCTCCTCGAAGATGTTCTCCACGAGGAGCGGGATGTCCTCCACGCGCTCGCGCAGCGGCGGCACGGTGATGGGGAAGGTGCTGATGCGGAAGAAGAGGTCCTGGCGGAAGCTGCCGTCGCGGGACATGGCGGCGAGGTCGCGGTGGGTCGCGCCGATCAGGCGGACGTCGACCACGCGCTCCTGCACTTCGCCCAGGCGCCGGAACCGCTTCTCTTCCACCGCTTTCAGGAGCTTCGGCTGCAGCTGCGGGTCGATGTCGCCGATCTCGTCGAGGAACAGCGTCCCGCCGTGCGCCACTTCGAACAGTCCCGGCTTCGTTCCCACTGCGCCGGTGAACGCGCCTTTCTCGTGGCCGAAGAGCTCCGTGTCGAGGAACTCCCGGCTCAGGCCCGCGCAGTTGAGGTCGACGAACGGGCCGTCGCCGCGCCGGCTCTGCGCGTGGATCCAGCGCGAGAGCACGCCCTTGCCCGTGCCGGTCTCGCCGTGGATGAGGATCGGGGCGTCGGATGCGATCACGCGCCGCACCTGCGCCTCCAGCGCGCGAATGGCGGCGCTGCGGCCGGTGAAGGGATCGGTGCGCGGGCGCGGTCCCGACTTGCGCGCCGTCTCCTGCCGGCGGAGCATCTCGGTCTCCAGCGCCCGCTCGAGGACGACCTGCAGCGCGGGCAGCTCGACGGGCTTGGTGAGGAAGTGGCTCGCTCCTTCCTGGATGGCGCGTACGGCGAGATCGACCGAGGCGTGACCGGTGAGCACGATGACCGGACAGTCGGGATCGACGCTGCGGAAGCGCTCCAGCAGCTCGAGCGCGTCGCCGTCCGGCAGCGCGTAATCGATGATCGCCGCCGCGGGGCGCTTGGAGCGGAAGACGATCTGCGCGGCGGCGCAGTCGGCGGCCTCCAGCACGGCGAATCCTTTCGCTTCCAGATACAGGGCAATGGACTCGCGGATGACGCGGTCGTCGTCGACGACCAGGATGGTCTTTTTCACGTGGGGATGGGTCCTCCGGGCAGCACGATGCGCACGGATGCGCCGCCGCCTTCGCGGTTGCGGGCTTCGATCTGCCCGTGATGATCGTCGACGATGCGCCGCACGAGAGACAGGCCGAGGCCCGTGCCTCCGCGGCGGCGGGTGAAGAAGGGCTCGAACAGTCGCGGCAGGTCCTCGTCGCGGAAGCCGGGCCCGCGGTCCTCGACGCGAATGACCACGCCATCTGCTTCCTGCGCGGCATGCACTTCGACGGCGGCGCCGGCGGGGGAGTGCTGGATGGCGTTCCGGAGCAGGTTCTCGAACACTTGCAGGAGACGCGGCCGGTCCATCGGGACGTCGGGCAGGGTCGCCGGCATGTGCGTGCGGAGGATGACGTTGGAGCGCACCGCGAGGATGTGCACGGACGACAGCGCGGTCGTCACCACCGGCGCGACGGGTCCGGGCCAGAGCACGCTCGACGCCGGACGTCCGAGCTCGAGCAGGTCGTACATCAGCTCGTTCATGCGCTGGAGCTGATCGCGCAGCGCGCGCGTGTATCGCTGGAACTGCTCGTCGCCGAAGCGCGCTTCGAATGCGTCGAGCGTCGCGGAGATGCCGAAGAGCGGATTGCGCACCTCGTGCGCGACGCCCGCCACGAGCGTGCCCATGGACGACATCCGCTCGCTGCGCTGGAGGTTCTCCTCCATCCGCGCGATCGCCGTGACGTCCGAGATCACGACCGTCGTGTGCGCGGCGCCCGAGGTGACGACCACGTCCCAGCGCCGCTCGCCCGTGCGCGCCCGCAGCGTCACCGGAGCCTCGTTGCCCCGGGAGCGGATCGCGGCGCCGACGACCTCGCACCAGAGCGACAGCCCGGAGATCGACCCGACCGGCCGGCCGACGGCGTCGCGATAGTGCGGCTGGCCGGTGAGCGCCAGGGCGGCCGCGTTGAGCCGGATGATGCGATGCTCGCCGTCGAGCAGCAGCACGGCCGAGCCGATGGAGTCGAACGTCTCCCGCCACTCCTCCGCCGAGCGGGCCACCACCTCCAGCAGCTCTTCGCGCGCCCGCTCGACGGCGATGTGCTCGGTGACGTCGTATGCGATCCCCACCGTCCCCACGATCGCGCCGTCCGCGTCGCGGAAAGGCTCGACGCGCGCGCGCACGTCCCGCTCGATCATCCGCGTCCGGAGCGTCACCGCCCGCCCCTCCAGCGGCAGGCTGAGCTCCGCCGCGAAGTCGCGGGCGCCCATCAGCTCCTGCAGCGTCGCCGGCACGTCCGTCGAGATCTGCATCCCCGCGCCGCCGAGGGAGGTGACGTTCAGGTCGCGGTCCGTCGTCCAGATGATCACCGGCAGATTGCCGAGGATGAGTTGCAGGCGCGCCTCGCGCTCCAGCGCCGCGCGGTTGGCCTCGTCCTCCGCCGCGCGGCGCGCCATCGCCGCGCCGACGAGGTTCGCGATCGACCGGAGGAACCCCTCATCGCGCTCGGTGAAGGCGTGGGGAGCGCGCGACAGCGCGTTGAGCGTGCCGTACGGCTCGTACGGACCGTCGATGGCGACGCGGAGGATGCTCCGGTAGCCCTGCGCGGTCTCGACGTCGTGCTCCGCGTCGTGCCGGAGGATCACCGCCGCGTCGCAGCCCATCACGCTGCGCACGAGGTGGCACGCCTCGGTCATCACCGCGCCGAGGTCGTGCTCGGTCAGCGCGGTGAAGCCGAAGTCCGCAACCGCGGGAAGATGATCGGGTATCACGATGTCCCTGGGGTGCCGAGGAGGGTACGCACTTTGGCGAGGAGCTCGAGGGCGTTGATGGGTTTGGTGATGAAGTCCGTGCAGCCGACCATCGCTCCGATCTCCACGAGGGCCGCCTCGTCCTGCGCCGCCACGAGGAGGATCGGGATGTCCCGGAATCCTTCCTGGTCGCGGATGAGCTGGCACGCCTCGTAGCCGCTCATGCGCGGCATGACCGCGTCGAGCAGGATCAGGTCGGGCTTCTCGGCTGCGGCTTTCCGGACAGCGTCCTCGCCGTTCGAGGAGGTGATGAGGATGTACGGATCGTTGCGGAGGATGAACTTTTCCATCATCAGCACGGTGGCGGAGTCGTCGACGAGCAGGATCTTTTTACGGGACAAGCGTCGTCTCCTTGCCGGCCTGCTGCAGCCAGGCCGGGATGTCTTCCGAGGCGATGGGTGCGGCGAAGAGGTAACCCTGGGCCTGGTCGCAGCGCGACAGTGCGAGGAGCCCGGCCTGCTCGCGCGTCTCCACGCCTTCGGCCACCACGCGCAGGTCGAGGGCGTGGGCCGTGGCGACGATCGCGTTCACGATGGCCGCGGCGGATCGCGAGTCGGGGAGATCGGCGACGAAGGAGCGGTCGATCTTCAGCCCGGTGATGGCGAAGCGCTTCAGATAGGCGAGCGAGGAGTAGCCGGTGCCGAAGTCGTCGATGGTGATTTCCACGTTCAGCGCGCGCAGCGCGTCGATCGTGCGCGCCGTGGCCTCGGCGTCGTGCATGGCGGTGGTCTCGGTGATCTCCAGCTCGAGCGCGCCGCCCTCGACGCCGTGGCGCGCGAGGAGGCCGCGGATGGTGTCGACGAGGCGCGGCTGCTGGAAGTGGCGCGCGCCGATGTTGACGGCGACGCGCGGCACGTCCAGCCCGTGGCGGCGCCACGCGGCGATCTGCCGGCAGGTCTCGCCGATGACCCACTCGCCGACGTCGATGATCACCGCGCTGTGCTCGATGGCGCGGATGAACGAGGCGGCGGGGATGGTGCGGCCGTCGCGGTTCCAGCGCAGCAGCGCCTCCAGTCCGATCACGGCACCGTCGCTCAGGCGGACCTGCGGCTGATAGACGAGCGAGAGCTCGCCCTCGACGATGGCGCGGCGGACGCGCTGCTCGATGTGCAGCCGCTCGAGCTCCGCGACGGTCAGCGCGGTGGAGGAGTGATGGCGCTGGTTGCCACCCAGCTCCTTCGCGCGGCGCAGCGCGGCGGCGGCGCCGCGCAGGAGGAAGTCGGCGCCCTCGCCGTCGCGGGCGAGGTCGGCGATGCCGATGCTGACGGTGACGTGGACGTCGCGCTCCAGCACCGTGAACGGCTCGCGGAACGCGGCCAGCACGGCGGACGCCAGCTCGAGGGTCGACGCGGACGACTCGTTGACGACGAGGATCGTCAGCTCGTTGTCGCCGGTGCGCGCGACGAGATGGTTGGGGGCGCAGCGTTTGACACGCTCGGCCGCCGCGGCCAGGAGCGCGTCGCCCGCGGCCTGGCCGACGGCGGCGTTGACGTTGCGGAAGGAGTCGATGTCGACGACCAGCACGGCCAGGTCTTCATCGAGGCGCCGTGCGTAGCCCACGGCCTGCGCGAGCTGTTCGCGGAGGTAACCGCGGTTGGGGAGTCCGGTGACCGGGTCATGGGTGGCGAGCCATCGAGCGTCGAGCTGCATGTTGGCCTGCCTATGGGCAAAGTGGCCGCCACGGGGTGGGTGGGGGGGAAGTGTTTGATCTGTCGCGCGTTATGGTTGGAGTACGCGATCCTGGAATCTGCCGGAATCCCCGAGATTTCGTGACTTTTCCCGAGAAGCCGCGCCGTCCGCCTCCTCCGTCCCACTCTGTGCCTCTGTGTCTCTGTGGTGAATGAGCACATGCCTCGAGCGAGGCACGTGGGTATTCACCACAGAGACACAGAGGCACAGAGTGGGACGGAGGAGGCGATAGTCACCGCTTCTCGATGGCGAATGCCTTCATGCGCGACTCCAGCGTGGATGGCTTGATCTGCAGCAGCTCCGCCGCTCCGCCTTTGCCCGAGATCTTCCAGTTTGCCCGCTCCAGCGCGTTCAACAGGTTCCGGCGCTCCAGCTCCCGCCACGCCGCCTCCGGGACCACGTCCCCGCTCGCCATCCGCGGCTCTTCCGGCGGGGCGTCCGCGACCCCGATCGACTCCATGAACGGCTCCACCGGTAGCGGCCCGCCCGTGTGCCGCGCCACCGCGTCGAACACCATCGCCCGCAGCTCGCGCACGTTTCCGGGGAACTCGTACCGCGACAACATCAGATACAACCGCTCCGGCACCACCGGCGGCTTGCGCCGCAGATCGTGCGCCGCCTCGCGCAGGAAATGATTGACCAGCGACGGCAGGTCGCCCGTCCGCTCGCGCAGGGGAGGGATGCGCACGTGATACGTCCGCAGGCGGTAGTACAGATCGCGCCGCAGCCGCGCGGGGTCCTGATGCGTCGCCGCGACGATCCGCGCGTCCAGCCGCTTCGGCGCGTCGTCGCCGAGGGTGTAGTACTCGCGCTCCTGCAACACGCGAAGCAGCTTCACCTGCGCCGCCTCCGAGAGGTCCCCGATCTCGTCGAGGAACAGCGTCCCGCGCGCCGCCTGCTCGATCATCCCCTTCCGCGTGCCCACCGCGCCGGTGAACGCGCCGGGCCGGTGGCCGAACAGCGTGTCGCTGAACATGGTGTCGTCCAGCCCCGCCACGTTCACCGCGCAGAACTGCCCCCGCCGTCCGCTCAGCTTGTGCAGCGCGCGGGCGAACAGCTCCTTCCCCGAGCCCGTCTCGCCGCTGACCAGCACCGGGTTCGAGCCCGGCGCGATGACTTCCAGATAGGCGAACAGCGCGTGCATCGCCGGGTCCACGGTGATGATCTCGTCGAACTGCTCCGGATGGGCGAGGTCCGCCCGCAGCAGCTTCGCGCGCAGCCGGGCGTTCTCCTCGCACAGCTCGCGGTGCTCCAGCGCGCGCCCGATCACCGCCAGCAGCTCCGGTCCGCCCGACGGCTTGACCAGGTAGTCGTACGCGCCGTTCTTCATGCACTCCACGGCCGTGCGGATGTCCTGCTCCGCCGTGACGATCACCACCGGAATCTCCGGATGCGACGCCATGATGCGCCCGAGGAGCTCGCGCCCGCCGATGTGCGGCATCATCAGATCCAGCAGGATCAGCGAGACGCGCTCCGCGTCGAGGAGCGGCTCCACGTCGCGCGGATCGCGGCAGACCAGCACCTGGTCGTAGCCCGCCGCGCGCAGCGTCCGGCGGACGGCGTTCAGTACGGCCTCCTCATCGTCCACGACGAGGATCGTCACCGCATTCAGTCCGTTCATGACTTTGCCGGCGGCAGCCACAACGTCGCCGTCGTGCCGCCGCCCAATTCGGATTCGAACGTCAGCTCACCGCCGTGCTCCTTGGCGATGCGATCCGACACGGGTACGCCCAGTCCCGTGCCGCCCTGTGCACGCTTGGTGGTGAAGAACGGCGTGCGGATGTTCGGCAGATGCTCCGGCGCGATGCCGTGTCCCTCGTCGCGCACGCGGACGAATACGCGCCCTTCTTCGACCCCCGTGGTTACGCGGATGGCCTGCTCCTCGTGCTCGAGGGCCTGGCAGGCGTTCATGATCAGGTTCACCACCACCTGCTCCAGCCGCCGCGCGTTGCCGAGGATCGGCGGCACGCGCTCCGGCAGGTCGCAGTCGAAGTGGCGCGTCGCGCGGGCGATCTGCTTGCCGACCAGCCGCGCCGCCGACTGCACGACGTCGTTCACCGAGACGCTCTGCCGGTCGCCGGGATCCTGGTCCAGGGCGAAGTTGCGCAGCTCGGAGACGATGTAGCGGATGCGCTCGGACGCGGTCTCGATGTCTTCGACCATGTCCGTGACCTCGGGCCGCGCCTCGGCCCACGGCATCCGGCCGATGCGGACGTCCTGACCCGGCGCCGCCAACTGGTCGACGAGCTCCGACACCTCGCGCCACGCGTCCCGGACCAGCGGCGCGTTCAGCGCGATGGTGTGGTTCGGGTTGTTGATCTCGTGGGCCATGCCCGAGACCAGGATGCCGAGGGTGATCATCTTGTCCGCGCGCACCAGCTCGTCGCGGTGCCGCGCCAGCTCCTCCTCGGCGCGTTTCACGTCCGTGACGTCCCGCAGGATGCCGAAGGCGCGGACCATGGCGTTGGTCTCGTCGTAGGTCGCGAACGTCTGCCCGCTGACCAGCCGCAGCGAGCCGTCCGGCCGCCGGACCCGGTATTCGACGTCGAGCACGCGAGGCCGCGGCTCGGGCGACGGGTGCTGGAGCGAGGTCCAGAACTCCCAGGCCTCGGGCGCGTCCTCGGGATGGAGCAGCGCGATGCACTCCCGCGCCGGGCGCTGCTTCGCACCGTCGGGACTGCCGTCGAGGATGCACCAGAACTCCGCGGAGCCGTAGATCGAGTCGTCGGCCGGCTTCCACTCCCAGCTCCCGAAGTGCGCGGCGGCCTCCGCGCGCTCGGTCAGCTCCTGCTGGTTCATGAGCTCGCGCTCGATGCGCTTGCGCTCGGTGACGTCCACGGCGATCGGATAGGTCATCCAGCTCTCGCCCCAGTTCTCCGCGCGCGCGATGCGCACCAGCACGTCGATCGGCTCGCCGTTGGCGCGGACGAGCGTGTACTCGCCCATGATGAAGCTGGAGTCGCCGAACATGAGCGCCGGCACGGTGGCCGACCAGCGGATCGCCGACTCGCGCGTGGCCGCCGTGGCCAGCCAGCGCTCGAACTCCTCCTGCGTGGAGACTCCGGCCATCGCCAGCGCCGCGGGATTGACGGCGGTGTTGCGCACCATGGTCCCCAGCTCGTAGTAGACCTTCGGATCGGCGGCGACCGCGGCGGCGAACTTCTCCGGCGAGGCGAGATCGCGGCGCCGGATCTCCGCCATCACGTCGCCCCAGTCGTTCTCCCACACCGCCACGGGCAGCGAGTTGAAGAGCCGCCGGTAGCGAGCCTCGCTCTCCACCAGCTTCTGCTGCGCCTCGTGCTGCTCGGTGAGGTCGCGGCCGACGGACTGGATCTCGACCAGGCGGCCGTCCGCGTCGAAGAACCCGCGGTCGGTCCACTCGTGCCAGCGCAACACCCCGCCGGGGGCGATGACCCAGTGCTGGTCCGTGATGGCCGCGTTCGAGGGACTCAGGGCCGCGAACTTCGCGCGCACCATCTCCTGCTCGTCCGCGTTCATGCAGGCGAACAGCGACGTGCCCAGGAGCTGGCCGGCGGTGGCGTTGTTGTAGCGGCAGAAGGCGGCGTTCACGAAGGTGAGCGTGCCGTCCGGCAGGCAACGCGTGATCAGCTCCGTCTGGTCTTCCAGCACCCGCCGGTAGCGCATCTCGCTCTGCCGCAGCGCCGCTTCCATCGCCACGCGCTCGGTGATGTTCTCGATGATCCCGATCCCGCACACCGGCTCGCGCGTCTTCGAGTAGACGATCGAGACCGACACCTTCGCCTGGATCTCTTCCCCCGTGCGGGTCAGGTAGCGGCGGTTCACGACGTAGTTGCCGGTGCGCCCGAAGCGGAGGTCGTCGGTGCGCTCGAGCACGTCGGCGACGTCATCGGGATGGCTGACGTCCGTGAAGTTGCAGCCGATCAGCTCCGTGCGGTCGTAGCCGAGCATCGCGCAGAGCGCCGCGTTCGCGTCCAGGACAGTGCCGAACATGTCCGTCAGCACCACGCCGACGGGCGTATGGCGGAAGAGCTCCTCGAGAACGAGCTCGGTATCTTCGATATGGGCAGGACCCTGCTCGGCCTTTTTCATTTTTGGGGACGTACTAAAGGATACCCCCTCCATCGCTCCTCGGGATGACATACAAAACCACCCATATCGGACACAATGCGCGCCCATGAGCACACGTCTCCTCATCCTCGGCGGGGCGGGCATGCTGGGCCACAAGGTCTGGCAGCGCCTCTCGCCGCGCTTCGACGCGCGCGTCACCCTCCGCGGCACGGCCGCCGAATACGCGCCGCTCGGCCTCTTCGACCCCCAACGCGTCATCGAAGGCATCGACGTCACGGACCTCGACCGCCTCGACACCCTGATCGCGGACGAGCGTCCCGACGCCGTCGTCAACTGCGTCGGCATCATCAAACAGCTCCCCCAGGCCCACGACGCCGTCCCGTCCATCACCATCAACTCCCTCCTCCCGCACCGCCTGGCCGCGGCCTGCGCGAAGGCGGGCGCCCGCCTCTTCCACATCAGCACCGACTGCGTCTTCAGCGGCCGCCGGGGGATGTACCGCGAGACTGACCCCTCCGACGCCGAGGACCTGTACGGGCGGTCGAAGTTTCTGGGAGAGGTCTCCGGCCCGGGTGCGCTGACGCTGCGCACTTCCATCATCGGCCGCGAGCTGCGCGGCGCCTCGGGGCTCGTGGAGTGGTTCCTGAAGAACCGCGGGGGGCAGGTGGACGGCTACGAGAAGGCGATCTTCAGCGGCCTGACCACACTGCAGCTCGCCGATCTCATCGGCGACCTCATCGAGCATCACCCCGCGCTGACGGGCCTCTACCAGGTCTCCACCGAGCCCATCGACAAGCTCTCGCTGCTCAATCTGCTCAACGACGCATACGGCGCGAATGTTATTATTCGCCCCTCGTCCGCGGTTCGGATCGATCGCAGCCTCGACAGCTCCCGTTTCCGCGAGGCCACCGGATGGTCACCCGAACCCTGGCCCGCGCTCGTCGCGGCGATGGCCGCGGACCCGACACCCTACGACGAATGGAGAAACATGAGGTGACGAACCTCGAAGGCAAGCGGATTCTCGTGACCGGCGGCACCGGCTCGCTCGGACAATGCGTCGTGCGCCGGCTCCTGTCCGGCGAGCTCGGACGCCCGGCCAGGATCGTCGTCTTCTCCCGCGACGAGGCCAAGCAGCACTACATGCGCCTCTCCTATCTGCACAAAGAGGCGGCCACGGACGAAGTCATCTACCGGAACTTCCAGGACCTCCTGCAGTTCCGCATCGGCGACGTGCGCGACTACGCCTCGCTCGTGCAGGCGCTGCGCGACGTCGACGTCGTCATCCACGCGGCGGCCCTCAAGCAGGTGCCGTCGTGCGAGTACTTCCCCAGCGAGGCCGTGGCCACGAACATCCTCGGCGCGCAGAACCTCGTGCGCGCGGTGCGGGAGAACGCGACGCCGGTCGAGACGGTGGTGGGCATCTCCACGGACAAAGCCTGCAAGCCGATCAACGTGATGGGCATGACCAAGGCCATGATGGAGCGCATCCTGATCACGGCGAACCTCGACAGCCCGAAGACCCGCTTCGCCTGCGTGCGCTACGGGAACGTGATCGCCTCGCGCGGCTCGGTCGTGCCGCTGTTCATCGACCAGATCGCGCACGGCGGCCCGGTGACGATCACCACCACGGACATGACCCGCTTCCTCCTCAGCCTCGATCAGGCGGTCGACACCGTGCTGGCCGCGGTGCTCGAGGCGCAGCCGGGGGAGACGTACATTCCGCGCGTGCCGGCGGCGAAGATCACGGACCTCGCCGAGGTGCTGATCGACGGCCGCGACATCCGCATCGAAGTGACGGGCATCCGCCCGGGCGAAAAGATCCACGAGATCATGGTCTCGGAAGAGGAGTGCTACCGCACCATCGAGCGCGGGCAGTACTACGTGATCTGCCCGATGCTGCCCGAGCTGCGGCCGCGCATCGACCAGCCGGCGCTGACGGACGAGTACTCGTCGGAGCGCATCACCCTCGACCACGACGGCCTGCGCGAGCTGCTCGCCCCGCACCTGATCGACCGCGACTACGCGGCCCGCCGCCCGGAGCGGCGCGCCGTCTCCTGAAGAACGTATGAAAGTCATGACCATCCTCGGCACGAGGCCGGAGATCATCCGCCTCAGCCGGGTCATCCCTCTGCTCGACGGCCTGTGCGAGCACGTCCTCGTGCACACCGGCCAGAACTACGACCCCACGCTCAGCGACGTGTTCTTCTCCGAGCTGAACGTTCGCCAACCGGACCACTACATGGGCGTGCGCGGCTCGATGGCCGGGCAGATCGCCGGGATCCTCACGAACGCCGAGGAGCTGTTCACGCAGCACAAGCCCGACCGCCTGCTGATCCTCGGCGACACGAACAGCGGACTGGCGGCGATGGTGGCCGCGCGCATGCGCATCCCGGTCTTCCACATGGAGGCGGGCAACCGCTGCTACGACGACCGCGTGCCGGAGGAGATCAACCGCCGCGTCATCGACCACACCAGCGACGTCCTGATGCCGTACACGTACCGCAGCAAGGAGAACCTCGTGCGCGAGGGGATCGCCCGCGAGCGGATCTTCGTCACCGGCAACCCGATCTTCGAGGTGCTGGAGCACTACGCGCCGCAGGTGGACGCGAGCGACGTCCTCGACCGCCTCGGCGTGCAAGCCGGGGAGTTCTTCCTGGTGACGCTGCACCGCGCGGAGAACGTCGATCAACCCGCGCGCCTGGACTCGTTCCTGACCGCGCTCGCGCGCGTGGCGGACGAGTACGCGAAGCCGATGGTGGTCAGCGTGCACCCGCGCACGGCGGACGCGCTGTCGCGCCACGGCCTCACGCCGGGCTCGGACCGCGTCCGCATGATGCCGCCGTTGGGCTTCTTCGATTTCGTGAAGCTGGAGAAGAGCGCCTTCTGCGTGCTCAGCGACAGCGGCACGGTGCAGGAGGAGTGCTGCATTTACGGCATCGCCAACGTCACCCTGCGCGACGTCACCGAGCGGCCGGAGACCGTGGAGTGCGGGAGCAACATCCTCTCGGGTGCCGATCCGGACATGATCCTCACGGCGGTGAAGATCGCGACGACGATGAACAAGGGCTGGAACCCGCCGCCCGAATATCTCGAGCCGCGCGTCGCCCCCACGGTGGCCCGCATCGTCCTCGGATACGATCACGCGTTGGCTTCGCCTTCAGCCCCGAGCGCAGTCGAGGGGCCGTGTTAGCACCTGCGCTGCACGATCCACAGGCGTGGCAGATGCGAACTTGGCCCCTCGACTTCGCTCGGGGCTGAAACCACATGCGCGTCCTGATCCTCTCGCAGTACTACGATCCGGAGCCGGTCCCGAAGGCCGGCGAGCTCGCGCGCGAGCTCCGCGACCGCGGCCACGACGTCGAGGTCATCACCGGGTTTCCGAACTACCCGTCCGGCGATCTGTACGACGGCTACAAGCTCGGGCTGATGCAGCGCGCGACGATCGACGGCATCCCCGTGCGGCGGACGTACGAGTATCCGTACCACGGCACGAGCGCGGTCAAGCGCCTCGTCAACTACTGGTCGTTCGTCTTCTCCGCGCCGCTGGGCAGTCTGCTGATGCGCCGCGCGGACGTGATGTACGTCTGGCATCCACCGCTGACCATCGGTGTCGCGGCGTGGCTGATCTCGCGCCTGCGCGGGATTCCCTTCGTCTACGACGTGCAGGACATCTGGCCGGAGACGGCGGTGCTCTCGGGCATGCTGCGCGACGGCTTCGTCGTGCGGACGATGGCGCGGCTGGAGAAGTTCGTCTACCGCCGCGCGAAGCACATCCTCGTGGTCACCGAGGGTGCACGGGGAAACCTGATCGGCAAGGGCGTGCCGCCGGAGAAGGTCACGGTGATGCCGCACTGGATCGACGAGTCGATCTTCGCCGGTGCGGGCCCCGACGACCGCGGCACCACGCGCGTGGCGCATGGCTGGCGGGACTCGTTCGTCGCGCTCTTCGCCGGGAACATCGGCATGGTGCAGGGACTGGATACCGTCGTGCGCGCGGCGTCGCTGCTGACGGCGGCCGACCGCATCCGCATCGTCATGGTCGGCGACGGTGCGGACAAGGCCCGTCTCGTGGCGCTGGCGAAAGAGCTGGGAGTGGGGGAGGACCGGATGCAGTTCGTCGACCGCCAGCCCATGACCGAGATGCCGCGTTTCATGGCCGCGGCCGACGCGCTGCTCGTACACCTCCGCCGCTCGGAGCTGTCGCGCTACGTGATTCCCACCAAGACGCTCGCGTACCTCGCCGCGGGGAAGCCGGTGCTGATGGCCATGGAAGGCGCGGCCGCGGACCTGGTGCGCGACGCCGGCGCGGGCGTGATCGTCCCGCCGGACGAGCCGCAGCAACTCGTAGACGCGCTGCGGGAACTGGCCGCGATGCCGGAGTCCGCGCGCGAAAAATACGGCGAGGCGGGGCGCGAGTATCTCGAGCAGAGGCTGACGAAGCAGAAGGTCATCCCGCAATACGAAGAAGTCCTGCGCCGCGCGGCGAGGAGGACGTCATGAAGTGTGTCGTCACCGGCGCGACGGGCGCGATCGGTCCCGCGATCGTCGACGAGCTCGCGCGCGAAGGCTTCGATGTCCGCGGCCTCGGCCGCGCGCAGGGCGACGTCACGGACCTCGACGCCATGCGCCGCGCCATCGAAGGCGCGGACGTCGTCGTCCACGCGGCTGCGCTGCTGCACATCAACAACCCGCCGCCCGAGCTGCACGAGCTGTATCGCCGCGTGAACGCCGGCGGCACGGAGAACGTCGTGCGCGCGGCGGCCGAGGCGGGGGTGCGGCGGATCGTGTACTGCAGCACGATCAACGTGTACGGGGGCAACCTGCACGAAGTGGTGGACGAGAGCACGCCGCCGCGCCCGGACACGATCTACGCGCAGACGAAGCTCGATGGGGAGAACGTGGTGCTCGCGTCGGGCAAGGGCGTCGTGCTCCGCCTTGCCGCGGTGTACGGCGCGCGGGTGAAAGGCAACTACCAGCGGTTGTTACGCGCCATGCAGCGCGGGCGGTTCGTCCGCGTCGGTGACGGCTCCAACCGCCGCACGCTCGTCTACGACCGCGACGTCGCCCGGGCTGTCGCCCTCGCCGCGACCCACGCGAAGACGGGCGTGTTCAATGTGACGGATGGCGAGGTACACACCGTCCGCGAGATCATCGACGCCATGGCCGCCGCCGTCGGCCGCAGGCCGCCGCGGCTCACGCTGCCGGTGGCGCCCATCCGCCTCGGGGTTGGTTTGGTGGAGGGCGTTGCGCGTCTCGCGCACATCCGCCCGCCCGTCACCCGCGCGCTGCTCGACAAGTACCTCGAAGACGTGGCCGTCCGCGGCGACAAGATCCAGCGCGAACTGGGCTTTGTGCCGGCG
Source organism: Thermoanaerobaculia bacterium (assembly GCA_036375075.1). Classification (GTDB taxonomy): domain Bacteria; phylum Acidobacteriota; class Thermoanaerobaculia; order Gp7-AA8; family Gp7-AA8; genus QHVT01. The sequence continues at coordinate 19,303 of DASUSN010000177.1, forward strand.
TATGACCTTCGGCGTGGGTGGGCGGATGCGGTTAAAAGCGAGGGATAGGACGTATAGGACCTATAGGACGAATAGGACGTATAGGACAGTCCTATAGGTCCTATTCGTCCTATTCGTCCTATTCGTCCTATTCGTCCTATTCGTCCTATTCGTCCTATTCGTCCTATTCGTCCTATTCGTCCTATACGTCCTACGCACCCCAAACATCCCTAACCACCACAAACGCCTCCGCCAACTCCACCCCCACCTGCGCCCCCCTCACGTGCGCCAGGTGCCGCACGTTCTCCACGCTCCGCGAGTGCGGGAACGGCTTCATCGCGCCCTCGAAGTGCTCCAGCGCCGCGATCTTCTTTGCGAACGTCGACGACACGTCCACGAACGCGTTCGGCTGGAACGCCGGCTCCGTCGGCGGCGCCCAGTCGGTCGACGACAGCACCTCGCACAGCGACACCCGGCGGATCATCGTCGGCGGCATGTTCTGCCGCGACAGCCGCTGCGGCAGCATCACCGCCGCCATCGTCGCCTCGTAGCACACCCGGTGGTCGATGTTCAGGTCGCGCGGGTGCAGCGTGAACACCCACTCCGGCCGGAACCGCTCGATGGCCGACTCGATCGCGGCCACCATCTCGATGTGCGGCACCACATTGAACCGGATGTTGCCGAAGCCGAAGGCCATCGTCTCTTCGATGCCCACCATCTCCGCCGCTTCTTTCGCATACCTTTCCAGGTCGGGCGGGCGGTCCGTGCGCGCGTCCGCCTGGCCGCAGAGGACCACGCTGAAAATGCGGTGTCCCTCGGCTTTGAGGCGCGCGAGAGTGGCTCCGCATCCGAGGAGCTCGTCGTCCGGGTGAGCGACTACGGCGAGGATGTTCATTGGCCGCGCGAGGATAACAATTTTTCGAGCGCCGCCACGCGCCGCCGCAGCGCGAAGATCTCGTCCTGCGCCGCATAGCCCAGCCGCGTCCCCACCGCGATCCGCGGACGCGTCTCGGCCGAGGCGATCTCCAGCTCGTGCACCCACAGCAGACCGTCGCCGGTCTGCACCAGCAGCGCCCCGTCGTCCTCGATCTTCAGCACGCGCCCGATCACCCCGCGGAAGGGCACGTTGCGCTCGATGGACGTCCGCCAGATCAGCACCCTTGCGTCGCCCACGTACGTGTACGCCCCGGGATACGGACGACCCGCCGTGCGCACCAGGCGGTCGATCTCGACCGCGGAGTGCGACCACTCGATCAGCCCGTCCTCCGCACTGCGTTTGCCGAGGTACGACGCGCGCGACTCGTCCTGCGGCTCCGGGTTCCATTCGCCGCCCAGCAGGCGCGGCAGCCAGCGGTCGAGAGCGCGCGCGATCGCCTCGCGCACGATGACGATCGCCTCCTCCGACGTCGTGGTCTCGCCGATCGCGAACGGTTCCTGCACGAACAGCGGACCCGAGTCCGTTCCCTCGTCCATCAGGAAGAACGACGCCGCGCCGGGGCTCGCGTCGTAGACCATCCAGGCGACGGGCGCGCGGCCGCGGCCGCGGGGGAGATGCGTCGGGTGGAAGCCGATGCAGCCCATGCGCGGAATCGCGAGCAGCTCCGCTTTCACGAGCTGCGAGAGGCCGACGACGAACATCACGTCCGGCGCCCATTCGCGCACTTTCTCCACCACGCCCGTTGCGTTGATCGATTCGAAGTCCATGTACGGAACGCCGAGGCCGTCGAGCCGCGCGTAATCGCTCACGCCCGCCGACTTCGATTCCGCGAGGCCGAGGACGCCCACGATGTTGGCGTCATGGGCGAGGAGGCGTTCGAGCGTCACGCGCGAGAAGCTCACGCTTCCGGCGAGCACGATGTTCATTGCGGCCTCTCCTTTGCCGGCGGCTTCCGCGTGAACCGCTCCTCGCCGTGCAGCAGGACCGCGATCGTCTTTGCGAGGATGCGGCAGTCGAGGATGAACGACAGCGTGCGCACGTACTCCGCGTCGTAGTGCCAGCGCTCCGGCCAGGTCAGCGCGGTATTGCCGTTCACCTGGGCCAGGCCCGTGAGCCCCGGCCGCACGCGCAGGCGCTGCTTCGCGTCCTCGTTGAACTCCTCGAGTTGCTTCGGCAACTGCGGCCTGGGGCCGACGATCGACATCTCGCCGCGGAGGACGTTGAACACCTGCGGCAGCTCGTCGAGCTTCGTCCGCCGCAGGAACCGCCCCACCAGCGTCACCTCGGAAGGATCGCCGGTGTAGTACAGCGTGTCCGCGACGCGCGGCTTGTCGGTCATGGTCCGGAACTTCCAGGCCATGAACGTCGTGGCGTTGCGGCCGAGGCGCTCCTGGAGGAAGAAGGCCGGTCCGCGGGAGGTGAGCTTCACCAGCGCCGCGATGGCCAGCAGGAACGGCCACAGCACCAGCAGCGCGGCGCCGGCTGCGACGAGGTCGAACACGCGTTTTCCCCACCGCGAATAGAGCGTCGCGCCCCCTGGCATCTCGGCGCGGGAGTCTAACACTCTGCTTCGTTGTGCCTCCCCGGCATCCCATGATTGAATCCCGCCTCTGTACGCCATGCCCGTCCTCGTCACCGGCGCCGCCGGCTTCATCGGTTACCACGTCTCCAAACGGCTCCTCGAGAGGGGAGAGACCGTCGTCGGCCTCGACAACGTCAACGACTACTACGATCCGTCGCTGAAAGAGGCGCGCCTGCGCATGCTCCGCGAGCTGCCCGGCTTCCGCTTCGAGCGCATGGACATCGCCGACACCGCCGGCATGGCCGCGCTCTTCACCGAACATCGGCCGGAGCGCGTCATCCACCTCGCCGCGCAGGCGGGTGTGCGCTACTCGCTGATCAACCCGCACGCCTACACCGAGAGCAACGTCACCGGCTTCCTGAACATCCTCGAAGGCTGCCGCGCCGTGCGCACCGCGCACCTCGTGTACGCCTCGTCCAGCTCCGTCTACGGCTCGAACGAGCGCCAGCCGTTCTCCGAGCACCACACCGTCGACCACCCCGTCTCGCTCTACGCCGCGACCAAGAAGGCCAACGAGCTGATGGCGCACACCTACGCCCACCTCTTCGCCATCCCCTGCACCGGCCTGCGCTTCTTCACCGTGTACGGCCCGTGGGGCCGTCCGGACATGGCCCTGTTCAAGTTCACCAAAGGCATCCTCGCGGGCGAGCCCATCCCGGTGTTCAACGAGGGCAGGATGATCCGCGACTTCACCTACATCGACGACATCGTCGAAGGCGTCGTGCGCGTCCTCGACCACCCCGCAGCCCCCGATCCGTCGTTCGATCCCGCCAACCCTGATCCCGCGGCCAGTAACGCGCCGTACCGCGTCTTCAACATCGGCAACAACCAGCCAGTGCCCCTGCTCGACTGCATCCATCTATTAGAGGAGGCGCTGGGCCGCAAAGCGGAGATGGACCTGCTCCCCCTCCAGCCCGGCGACGTGACGTCCACCATGGCCGACGTCAGCGAGCTCGAGGCGGCAGTCGGCTTCCGCCCCACCACCACCCTCGCCGACGGCATCGCCGCCTTCGTCCGCTGGTACCGCGACTACTACCGCGCGTAACCCGCCGCGGAGCGCCGCCCACGCACTCCATATTGACCGCCGGGGCATTGCGGCCGATCGCGTGACATAAAATGCCCCGGCCCATGGATCGCGCCGATCTCATCCCCCAGGAGCATCGCCGCGAGCGGCTTCTCCTGCTCGAGCTGCTGAGCGGGAAGGATGTGCCGTTTGACGTGGACCCTGCCGCCTTTCTCACGATCGCCTCGAAGAAGCTGCATCCTTTCCTGTTTCTCCGGCTGAACGGCGCTTCTCTCCCGGCTGTCGTGCGGGACACGCTGAGCGCGGCTTACCGGCACGGGGTGATGCGGGAGCTGCGGCGGGGCGTGGAGCTGCGGAGGATCGACAAAGCGCTGACCGCGGCGGGTGTCCGCTTTCTCGTGCTCAAGGGGCCGGTGCTGGCGGCGTCGGTGTATCCGGACCGGGCCTCGCGGACGATGACGGACCTGGATTTCCTGGTGGCGGCGGAGGATCTGCCGCGGGCGACGAGTGCGATGCGCACGGCGGGCTATTCGGTGCCGGACCGGTTCATCGGGGTGTCGCTCCCGGCCGGCGAGGAGCCGCCGTTGATCCATGACGATCCGGGGGGACCGAGCATCGAGCTGCACACGATGCTGGACTCTCTGCCGAACGAGCGCGACGCGCTCGCGGCGATGTGGCCGCAGGCGCGGCGGGTGGACGTCGGTCACGGGTTGACGCTGCCGGCGCTGGAGCGGGGCGAGTTCTTCGCGCACGTGGCGGTGCACATGTCGAAGCACCACCGCTTCGAGGGCGAGCTGCGGTCTCTGCTGGACGTCGCGTTGCTGCTCCGCAGCGAGCCGCTCGACTGGGATGCGCTGATCCCCGAGTGGGAACGGCGCGGGCTGGCCGAATGGATCGTGCTGACGGGCACGCTCGCCCACGTCCTGCTCGGCGCGCCGCTGCCGCGCGCGTTCGCGGATCGCCGCCCGCCGGACTCGGCTCTGGCGATCGCCGCCGAGCTGTTGTGGGTCCACGACACGGCCGCCGTTCCACAGCGCGTGACCTACGCCCTCGCCGGCAACGTGCCCGTGCCCGTGCACGATCACGTTGCCGGCCGGACGGTGACTCCGCCTCGCGGTGTGCGCGGCATTCCGGTCCGCGTCGCGCGCCAGGTCGATCGCCTCCAGCGCGTCCTCGGCGCGGCGATCCGGCCGCGCGCGATCGCCTCGGCCGTCGCGCTGCACCGCAAACGCGAGCGGCTGTTCGGCATCGTGGAGAAGCGGTCAGTCCACGACTGACGCGCGGACGTCGTCTTCCACGAAGCGGATCACTTCGGGGAGCGCCTCGAACGTTCGCCGCCGCCGCAGGCGGCGCACCACGCCGCTGCGCGCGAGCGCGGCGCAGTGCAGCAGGTTCGGCCCCGAGGAGCCGGTCTGGTGCAGCCAGAAGGCCTGGTAGGTGGAGCCGATCAGCGCCAGGACGGCCTCGCGCGGCGCGATCTCGGCCGACGATTCCGCGTCGCCGTCTTCGAGCAGGTAGCAGCGCGCGAGCGGCAGCCGCTCGCGGTGGAACGCCTCGGGGAACTGGACGGATCGCTTGGTCCGTTCCGGGTGGATGAGGGGCAGGCTTTCGACGTCGTGCTCGAGCGCGCTGGCGGAGTCGGGCCAGAGCTTGACGCGCGGGAAGCCGGGCTGCACGAACGGGGGCACGCCGGACGTGTCGATCACGGTCATGTCGTCGGCGATGAGCGGATGTCCCGCGCGCGTGAAGGCGGCGATGAGGGTCGACTTGCCGCGGCCGGACGGCCCGAAGAAGGCGACGGCCTGCCCGTCGATCGCGACCGTGCTCGCGTGCAGGACGAACAGCCCCCGCTGCATGAGGATGACGCCGAGGAGGGGGCCGACGATGCCGAGGCGCACGGCGCGCGGGTCGGCGCCGGAGATCGGCTCGACGAGGATCTCCCGTCCGCCGCGCACGTGAAAGGCGCCGCCCTGGGGCATCCAGCCGCGCACTTCGCCGGGTGCGGCGATGACCGTCCAGCCTTCGGACGGCGCCGGCGCGCCTTCCACGGGCCCGACGGCGACCACGACGTCCGGCGCGCCTTCGCCGGCCGGAAGCTCGATGAGCGGGATCTCGGAATCGATGGTGAGAGCGAAGGCCTGGTGCAGGGACACGCGGATAGAATTGTATGCAGACGGTGGCCTCTCTGCTCGACAGACTCGATCCCGTCGCCGAGGCGACGATGCGGAACCTGATCGGCGGGGCGGTCCGGACGCAGGCGATCCACGTCGCGGCGAAGCTCGGCATCGCCGATCACCTCTCCCTCGGCCCGCGGACCGTGGAAGAGCTGGCCGGGCGGGTGGGCGCGCATGCGCCGACGCTCCGGCGCCTGTTGCGCTACCTCGCATCGTCCGGCGTGTTCGTCGAGAGCGAGGACGGCCGCTTCGCGCTGAACCGGCTCGCCGAATGGCTGCAGACCGCGCATCCTCGGTCGATGCGCCCCAGCGCGATCCGGGCGGGGGAGGGCCTGTGGAGCGTCGCCGGCCGTTTGTTGTCGGCCGTGCAGACCGGCAGCACGCCGTACGAGGAGCTCCACGGCCGGCCGTTCTTCGAGCGCGTGGACCCGGAGGCCTTCGCGGCCCGCATGAGCGCGACGACCGGCGGCCTCGGCGAGGCCATCGCGGCCCTGGAGACCTTCGCCGGAGCCAGACGCGTGGTCGACGTCGGCGGCGGCAACGGCGCGCTGCTCCTGCGCCTGCTCGACGCGCGGCCGGAGCTGCAGGGAGTACTCTTCGACCGGCCGGAGACGATCGCCGCGGCGCGGGAGAAGACCGGCGGCCGCGTCGAGCTCGAGGCCGGGGACTTCTTCGAGTCACTGCCGGCCGGCGACGTCTACGTGCTGTCCTGGATCCTGCACGACTGGGACGACGAGAAGGCGGTGCGCATTCTCCGCGCGTGCGCTGGCGACGTCGTGATCGTGGAGGTGCTCCTGCCCGCGCGGGCGGAAGCCACCGCCATCGCGCCGGGGATGCTCGCCGATCCATTCACGCTCGACCTGCAGATGCTGTTGCTCACCGGAGGCAGGGAACGGACGCAGGACGAGTACCGTGCGTTGCTGGAGCGGGCGGGATTCGAGGTCGTGCGGGTGACACCGCTCGATTCGTTCAGGGGGGCGAGCGCGATCGAGGCTCACCGTCTCCCGAACCCGGTTCGAGAGACGGCTCCGTAGCGAACGCTGTCTACGAGTAGATGCCGATGTCGGCACCGACGTTGACGGCGCCCTGGGTGATCTCCGCGAACGAGCCGAAATCGGTCAACGTCGGCGTGCTGTACGGCTTCCGCTCTGCGGGCATGGTCTCGGCGACGGTGGCGTTGATGGGTTGGTCCATTCGCGGTCTCCTCTTGAGCCAATCTGAAGTGCGCGGATCTTAACTGCGAAATTCGGGCGCCACAAGCGGTTTGTGCGCGTCACTGCCGCCGGAGCCACCGGGCGAGGACGGCAGCGCTCCAGAGACGGATTACCTCCCTGAAATCCATCCTCCCTCCGGACCGCAGCGTCTCCCGGCTGTTGCGCAGAGCGTCGACGTCGGCCCAGCGCTCGATGACCGCGGCATCGCGCCCGAAAAGCTCGTCCAGCTCCGGCAGGCTCGCCCGGAGAGCGGAGAGGATGTGCATCCCCGGCGCTCCCTTGCCCGCCCTCCAGCGGACGAAGTCGGGAAGCACGCCTTCCATCGCGCGGCGGGCAACGATGCGCGAGTAGCCGTCCGCGAGCTTCTGGTCCGCCGGCAGCGACAGACAGTACTCCGTCAGGCGCCGGTCGAAGAACGGATAGCGTCCCTCGATGCCGAAAGGCGAGAGCAACCGGTCGAAGAGCTCCAGCCCTTCCGCGAGGAAAGGCGCCTCGAGCTGGAACAGGTGCTCCTGCCGCACGGAGAGGAACCGGCGCCCCCGCGTGTACTGGCGGCGCCGGATGCGCGACAGAAGCCGGAGCAGGGTATGGGGCGCGAGCGGAAGGGCGACCTTCGCCGCGAACAACCGCGGCAGAGACTCCGACGTGCCGCGGCGCGCCGCCAGCGCGCGCAGCTCGCGCGCGAGGGTCGGGAAGCGCCCGCGCGTGAAGAGCTCGACGAAACGCGATTCGCCGCGCGACACGGTGACGTCGCCGCCCAGGCCGTCCAGCAGCACGCGGATGCCGTGCGCCCGCGCGAGCTTCGCCGCCTCCGTGTTGAGATAGAAGTTCGGCGCGTACGGCGGCCCGTCCGGCAGGAGGAGCTCGAGGTCCGTCCACGGGGACGCAGTGTTGTGTGCGGAGTCGAGCGTCAGCGGACGCATCCCTCCGGCCGCGATGACGGCCTGCTGGTACTCGCGCTCGTCCGCCTCCATGGCGTCGGAGAAGATCCAGGAGATCACCGGCAGGGGAGGGCGGCCGGCGTCCCGCAGCTCGTCGCGCGCCACGCACGCGATCGCGCTGGAGTCGAGGCCGCCGCTGAGCATCGCGCCGAGGGTGGCTGGATCGTCCACCTGCATCCGCTCGCGCACGGCGCGGACGAAGTGCTCGCGGTAGCCCTCGGCATACGCCGCGTCTCCGCCGCGCAGGCGCAACGGTTTCACGTTCCGCGGCGTCCAGTAGCGGCGGATCTCGACCTTCCCGTCGCGCAGCGTGAGCGTGCAGCCGCCCGGCAGGCGGCGGAGCGCGCGATGGAACGTCCGCTCCGCGTCCTCGAAGCGCAGCTCCAGAAAGTCCGCGACGCGCTGCTCGTCGACGTCCCGGGGGACGGCGTCCAGGGCGAGCAGCGCGCGCGGCTCGCTGGCGAACGCGAACAGCTTCCCAGGCAGGAACGCATAGACGAACGGCTTCACGCCGAACGGATCGCGCGCGCAGAAGAGCGTGCGCGTGCGCGCGTCCCATACGGCGAAGGCGAAATCGCCTTCGAGGTGCGGCGCGCAGTCTTCGCCCCACCTCTGCCAGGCATCGCGGACGGACAGGCCGTTGTCGATGCGGGCGTCCACCGCGAGCATGTCCTCGCCGGGAGCATGGAGGACCGCGATCGGAGCGCGGTGCGCCATCGCCGCGGCGAGAGGTCCTGCGTCCGCGGGCGCGCCGTCCAGACGGACGACCCCGGCGATTCCGCTCATGAAAGCGCCACCGGCGGCAGGGGCTGGAACGCGCCGGGCTCGGGCTCGCCGAGGATCGTGACGCCGCCGCTCTCGAGCCAGGCATGCGCGCGGAGACGGCCGGCTTCGTCCTTGGCCACGCCCACGCGCAGCGTCGCATCGTGGCCGTAGCGCGGCAGCAGCAGCGACGCGGCGAGCGCCTGCGTGAGGCAGGTCGCACGCGGGACGCGCGCGGAGACCGCCATCACCGCCCACACGATCTGTTCCGCGCGGACGGCGGGCTGCGGCGTGGTCGGCTCGGCGCGGCGGGCGGCAGCCCGGCCTACGCGGCGGCGCACGATCCGGAAGGGCAGGAGCCACAGCGCGAGCCGCACCGCCGGCACGGCCACGAGCGCCTGCATCACCAGGCGCCGCTCGGCCGTACCGCGGCGGAAGAGCTCACGGAGCGCCCGCACTCCGAACCTCCACCAGACCGGCGTCGGCCATCTTCTGCAGAAGAGTCAGCAGATCGGCCTCGCAGCGCTCCGGCTCCACGTCGTATTCGGAGACGATCGTCCGCCGCAGGTCGGCAAACGGCGTGGGCGTCTGGATGACCTGCCACACGCGCGCGCCGACCGCGTCCAGCCCGTAGTACCTCCCCGCCGTCAGTCCGAGGATCACTGTTTCGCCGGCGACGTCGGAGGCCATCTGATCTTTCGAGACGACGACGATCGAGTCGGGGGAGACCTTCATGGACGCGGCGCGACGTTAAGTCCCGGTTGCCGGGTTGTCAAGAAAAGTGCCGCCCTCAGCAACAAAAACTTCAAGAACCGGCAACAAAACCGATCCAATTGGGGTTGACCGCCACAATCCTAATCCTTACTATCACGCGTCCACTCTCCAAAAACGGTCGGTTTCGCAACACCTTTCTTTTTTTAAGTCGAGGAAATCCATGACATTTCGCGTGCGGTCGTATTTGACGTTAGTCGTGGCAGTGCTGCTTGCAGGCAGCGCATTCGCCAAAAACCTGCCGAACGTTGATGCGTTCGGTGCCACCAAGCCGGGCCGGAGCCCGCAGGCCGCGCTCGCCGCCAAGGCTGGCGACCTGCTCAGGGCCGGGTCGAAGATCCAGGCCGAGAGTCGTCTCGGTGTGCCGACGTTCCTCTGGCTGAGCCAGGACGCGGAACTGTCGGGCCGTCCCCGTCCGAACGGGCCGGAGCGTCCGGAGATCGCCGCCGCGCGCGGACATCTCGCGGAGCTCGCGGACGTCTACAACCTCGCTCCGGCGGACGTGCTGGCGGCGGTCGCGGACATGGTGATCAACACCGGCCGCGGTCCGGTCATCGTCAAGTTCAAGCAGCAGCTCAACGGCGTGGACATCTTCCGCGAAGAGCTGAACGTCGTGATGAACCAGCAGCTCGACGCGATCGCCGTGACGGGCTACATCAGCAGCCAGAACACCCCGGCCGCGCAGGGCGGCGGGATGGACTGGTCGCTGGCCGCGCCGAACGCGGCCACGAACGCGCTCCGCGACGCCGCCCTCAACGACATCGGCAACGCGCAGCTCGTGAAGGCGTTCACGCGCGACGGCCATGACTTCTACAACTTCCTCTCGCCCGTGCCGGGCGTGGTGCTGGAAGAGCCGGTGCGCATGAAGCGCGTGTACTTCCACGTGCCGGACGGCCTGATTCCGGCGTACTTCGTCGAGGTCATCACCAACAACGCCACCGGCGAGGTGATGCTCGACACGCAGTACGACGAGAGCGCGTACGCGTACGTGATCTCGGCCGTCGACGGCTCCATCCTGTTCCGCAAGAACCTGATCGACCACGCCGCCACCGCCGCGGGCCATACGGCGAACGTCCTTCCCGCGGGCGGTTTCACCTACCGCGTGTGGGCGGACCCGGTGACCGGCATTCCGTACGACACGCCCGCCGGCAACGGCGTGCATCCGAAGCTCATCCCGCTTCCGGACGGCGCGCAGCACTCGTTCGTCGCGCCGCAGGACGTGACCCTGCCGTACTTCCCCTTCAGCCAGGCTGACCCGTGGCTCGCGCCGGGCGCGACGGACACGAACGGCAACAACGCCGACGCGTACGTCAACCTGGTCAACGCCGCCGGCAACGTGGACAACGGATACGGTCCGGTCATGAGCCCGATCGTCGATCCGCCGACGGGCGACCACCGCGCGCTCGTCACAGGCTCCGACCAGTTCCTGCACACGACCACGCCGGACGTCGACGCGTTCAGCGCCGGCGCGCGTCAGGGTGCCATCGTGCAGCTCTTCTACAACATCAACTTCCTGCACGACTGGTACTACGACTCCGGCTTCACCGAGCTGGCGCGCAACGGTCAGAAGAACAACTTCGGCCGCGGCGGTCTGGGCAACGACGACATCAAGTCGCAGGTGCAGGACACGGCCAGCTTCAACAACGCGAACATGCTGACGCCCTCCGACGGAACGCGTCCGCGCATGCGCATGTACAACTTCCCGAACCTGGCCAACACGCTCGACGTGCAGGCGCCGGCGGGAATCGCGAGCAAGATCCGCATCGGCATCTCGCAGACCGGCGTGCGCAACTTCGACATCAACAGCGACATCGTGATCGCCACGTTCAGCAACTCGCCGAGCGCGTGCACCGTGACCAACGCCGCGGCGCTGGCCGGCAAGATCGCGATGTTCGACTTCGACAACACCGACGGCACGGGCTGCGCCTTCGGCACGCGCATCACGCGCATCCACGCCACCGGCGCGGCGGCCGCGCTGATGGTCTACAACTCGGCGCCCGCGAATGCGAACGCCGTGGCCAACATCACCGGCCTGAACGCCACGCACACCAAGCCGGTCGCCGTCATCTCCTGGAACTCGGCGGCTCCGATCAAGACGCAGCTCGCCGGCGCGAACACCGTCACGGCGCGCCTGCTCCGCGTCGCCGACCGCGACGGCGCCCTCGACAACCAGATCGTCTTCCACGAGTGGGGTCACTTCATCAGCAACCGCCTGATCGGCAACGCCCTCGGTCTGAACAACCAGCAGGGCGGCGCGATGGGTGAGGGCTGGGGCGACTTCAACGCCATGCTCCTCACGGTCCGTGCCGACGACGTGCTCACCCCGAGCAACTCCACCTTCAACGGCCCGTACGCCATCGCCACCTACGCGACCAGCGGCTCTCCGTACAACGGCGTGGCCAACCACGGCTACTACCTGGGCATCCGCCGCACGCCGTACTCGACGGACATGACCAACTACAACGCGCTGACGCTGCGCCACATCGTGGACGGCGAGCCGCTCCCGTCCGGTCCCCCGATCGCCACGGGCGGCGTCAACTCGCAGGTCCACAACAGCGGCGAGGTCTGGGCGACGATGATGTGGGAGTGCTACGCGTTTCTTCTCCGCGACACCCTCGGACCGAATCCGCGCCTCACCTTCCAGCAGGCGCAGGACCGCATGAAGCAGTACTACGTGGCCTCGCTGGCCATGACCCCGAACTCGCCGACGTACCTCGAGGCGCGCGACGCCGTCCTCGCGGCCGCGTATGCGACCGACTCGGTGGACTACGCCGGGTTCTGGCAGGCCTTCGCCAAGCGCGGCGCCGGCATGAACGCCATCGCCGCCGACCGTTTCTCTACGAACCACGTCGGTACGGTCGAGAACTTCGACGTGATGCCGGAGATCTCGTTCGTCAGCACGTCGCTCGACGACAGCGTGGCCAACTGCGATGCGGACGGCACGCTCGACAGCGGCGAGGCCGGCAAGCTGACGGTGACGTTCAAGAACGTCGGCACCCAGCCGCTCACCAATACCATCGGCACGATCAGCAGCTCGACCCCGGGCGTGTCGTTCCCGAACGGCACGATCATCTCCTTCCCGTCGTCCGATCCGCTCGATACCGTCACCGGCTCGCTCACCGTTGCGTACGCCGCCGGCATCAGCGGCATCCAGCAGATCGACTTCCAGATCGACGTCTACGACCCCACCCTGGCGGGCACGCGTACGCTGAACCAGGGCTTCCGCGCGAACGTGGCCCCGGTCCCGGCCTCGTCGGCGACCGACACCGTCGAAGCGCCGAGCACGCCGTGGACCCTCGACAGTGACCTGACCCTCGGCCAGGACAACCCCTGGACGCGCATCATCGTCACCCCGCTCGACCGCGAGTGGCACGTCGACAACGCCGGCGGTCCCTCGGATCAGCGCCTCCTCTCGCCGGTCTTCACCGTCGACGGGTCGGGCAGCGTCAACGTCCAGTTCGACCACTCGTGGTCCTTCGAGCTGCCGAACTTCGACGGCGGCGTCGTCGAGATGCAGGTCAACGGCGGCGCCTGGACCGACATCGGCGGCCCCGCGTACAACGGTACGCTCACCAACTACGCCGGCAACCTCAACCCGCTGAAGACCCGTCCGGCGTTCATCGGCACGGGCAACACGCACACGTCCCTCACCCAGGCCATCGCGCCGGGCAGCACGGTCCGCATCCGCTTCCGCTTCGGCAGCGACAACGCGGCCGGTGCGCCGGGCTGGAACGTCGACAACATCGCCTTCACGGGCGTGGTCGAGACTCCGTTCGCCACCGTCGTCGGCGATCCGGGTTGCGCGGTTGCGACGTCCACCGCTCTGACCACCAGCGCGAACCCCTCGCCGTTCGGTTCCGTGCTCACGCTCACCGCGACGGTCACCTCGGCCGGCGGCACGCCGACGGGCAACGTCACGTTCTTCGACGGCGCCGTCAACCTCGGCACGGTCGCTCTGTCGGGCGGCGTGGCCACGCTCAATACGTCCACCCTCTCGGTCGGCGCGCACTCGCTCAAGGCGAGCTACGCCGGCGCCCCGGGCTTCACTGCGTCCAGCTCGGCGGTGCTCGCGCAGACGATCTCCAAGGTCTCCACGACCGTCGGCATCGTCAGCTCCGTCAACCCGTCGAACATCGGCGCCTCGGTGACGTTCACCGCCACGGTGTCGGCCGCCACCGGCACGCCGACCGGCTCGGTGACTTTCTACGACGGCGCGACCAGCCTCGGCTCGGTGGCCCTCTCCGGCGGTGTGGCTGCGTTCACCACCAGCTCCCTCTCCGGCGGCAACCACCCCATCACCGCGTACTACGGCGGCACGTCGACCTACGCCAGCGCGTACAACACGGTCGTGCAGAACGTCCTCACCGGCTCCACGATCGCGTTCAACCCGACCCTGTACTGGAAGCGTGAAGACGCCGGCACGGTGACGCTCACCATTACCCGCACCGGCGGCAACACCAGCGGCGAGGCCTCGGTCGAAGTCGAGACGGTGTCCGGTACCGCCACGGGCGGCGTGCACTTCGTCAGCGACAGCGACACCATCACGTTCGCCCCGGGCCAGACGTCCCGCACGTTCGACGTCACCCTCAACGACAACTCCGACATCTCCGGCAAGCGGATCTTCACGGTCGTCCTGTCCGACGTGAACGCCGCCGTCCTCGGTGCCTCGGTAGCCACGGTCGAGATCATGGATGACGACACCGTCGAGAGCGACTTCAGCGCGCCCATCGACGGTAAGAACGACATCGTGTATCGCAACGAGGTCACCGGCGACACCAGGGTCTACCGCATGAACGGCACGGCCTTCGACTCGTCGGTCGACCTGCTGCAGACCGGCGGCAACTGGCGCATGGTCGGCGTGGCGGACTTCAACGGCGACGGCAGCGCCGATCTCCTCTATCGCAATGCGGTCGACTTCAGCATGTACATCGCGTACATGAACGGGGCGAACCTCAGCGGCACGGAGTCGGTCGTCGCCATCCCGGATGCCAACTGGAAGGTGGTCGCGGTCGGTGACATCACCGGCGACGGCTACGCCGACATCATGTGGCGTCACTCGGGCACGTTCACGACGGCCGTGTGGACCATGCGCGAGGGGGTCCGCCTCTCGATCCACACGCTCCCGGTCATCGCCGATGCGAACTGGCAGATCAAGGGTCTGGGCGACTTCAACAACGACGGCAACCTCGACATCGTCTGGTTCCACGGCCCGACCTACACCACGGCCGCGTGGCACATGACGACCAACGGCACCGTCCGCGCATCGATCTCCACCATCACCCCGACGACCGGCGCCCCCTGGCAGCTCGTGGGTGTCGGCGACATGAACGGCGACGGCGACTCCGACCTGATCTGGCAGGCCTCGACGACCCGCACCGTTGCCCTGTGGCTGATGAACGACACCGTCCGCAGCTCGATCTCGGTCGTCTCCCCGACGATCGCCGATCCGAACTTCGGCGTCGTCGGCCCTCGGTAAGTTTCCATCCAGCTGTTCGCTTCTGAAGCGGCGGGCCTCGGCCCGCCGCTTCTTTTTTTGCTCGATTTCATTTGGAGTGCGGAGGCGATTGGAGGCTGTCTCAAAACCCGGACCGCCGCCGTCCCGGCGGCTGATGTGGCGGCGTCCCGCGCCGCCAC
>DASUSN010000178.1:0-2681 GCA_036375075.1 Thermoanaerobaculia bacterium
GCGGCATGACCGCCGCTTCGCTTCCCAGGATGTGGAATTGTTCGGAGATCAGCGTCCGCGGGCCGGCGCTCAACGTGACGCGGTAGTCGCCCGGAATCCACGAGGACGTGTCGGCTTTGGTGAAGTAGATCGTGCCGTCGGACTTCACGGTCGCGGTCTCGCTGCCGGCGGACAGATCGCCAGGCCCGAACCACGCGACCGTGACCGGCTGCCCCTCGAGGCCTCGCAGGCGGGCGGTGATGAAGATCGTGTCGCCGGCGCGGAAGTCGTCGGTTCTTGCGTTTTCGGGGACGGTGCCGTTCGCCGTCACGCCCTTGCCCATCTGCACTTCGATCACGGGATCGGACGGTACGGGTGCGCGCTCGCCGGCCGCGGGCCCGACGTTGCTGACCTGATCGACGTCGCTCTTCGGCTCCTCACGATCGCGGCAAGCCGCAAGCGCAGCGATCAGGAGGAGCACGATGATCGTGGCAGCACGGGAACGCTTCATCGGAATGCTCCTCTCTCTGTTCATGGCATTCGGACGACCGCGTAGAACGATGCGTGCGCTCCGCGAGAGACCGGACGAACGAGGTACAGGCGCAGGTACTGACCGGACCGGGCGTTCTCGACGAACATCCGGAGTTGCTCGACGCTGGCGACGGCACGGCCATCCGCCTCGACGATGACGTCGCCGGAGACAATGCCGGCGTCATCGGCGGGAGAGCCGGCCTTCACGTCTCCGACCACGACGCCGTCGCGCACCTCGGGCAGAAGGCCGAGGCGCTCGCGCAATTCCGGCGTCAGCGGCCCGGCCGCGATGCCGATGCGGTTCTTCGGCTCCCCGCCGGTTGCCTCGGTTTCGGGTTCCTCGACGGCGCCGGGACGCATGCCGGTCGTCACGGTGAGACGTTGTTCGCGGCCGTCGCGGATGATCCGCAGCGCCACCGGTTTTTTCGGGCCGGCATACGAGATCGTGTCGATCAGCTCGCGCGTGCTGTCGATGCGCGTGCCGTTGGTTTCGAGAATGACGTCGCCTCGGCGAAGGCCGGCGAGCGCAGCAGGACCGGCCGGTTCCACCGACTGCACCAGGACGCCGTCGGATGTCGGGAGCCGGAATGCAGCCTGGTACCGCTCGTCGATCTCGGCCACGGTCACGCCGAGATAGCCGCGGCGAACGCGGCCTTCCCTTTTCAGCTCGTCGAGAATGCGCTTCAGCGTGTTGATCGGTGTCGCGAAGCCGATGTTCTGCGCCGCGGCGCGCATGGCGGTGTTGATTCCGATCACCTCCCCCGCCGCATTCAGCAGCGGCCCGCCGGAGTTGCCGGGGTTGATCGCCGCGTCCGTCTGCATGAAGTTCTCGAAGGCAGCCGTGGCATCGCTCAAGCCGAGCGAGCGGCCGCTCGCCGAGACCACGCCCACCGTCACCGTATTCGCGAACTGGAGGGGATTGCCCACGGCGATCGCCCAGTCGCCGGGACGCGCGGCGTCGGAATTGCCGAGGGAGAGGGCGGGCAGCACACCGGCGCCATCGACCTTCAGCAACGCGATGTCGGTCTCGGGATCGCGGCCGACGACGCGCGCGGTGTACGTCTTCTCGCCATCCGACATGCGCACGTCGACGCCCGTCGCGCCTTCCACCACGTGGTGATTCGTGACGATGAAGCCGTCGCCGGAGATGACGAATCCGGAGCCCGCACCGCGCATCACCCCTTCCCGAGGAGCACCGAAGAAGGGATGCGCCGGCACATCGCTTGCCGAGACGACGCGCTCGGTCGAGATCGAGACAACGGCCGGAAGCACGCGCGCCGCCACGTCCGCGAACGACGGCACTCCCGCGGTCCCGCCACGCTGAATGTCCGCGCGTACGTTCTGGACCGCGGGAGGACTGCATGAAGCCAACGTGAGCGCGAACGCAACGACCCACAGCGGCCTCCCGAGACCGGCACACCGTCTCCGCGGCGCCGTGCTGCGCCGGACCGGCTTCGAACGATTGCCGGCAGGAGAGGAGGAGAGCGGTGGTGCGTACCGGCTCGGGTGCTGTCGATGGTGGGTGGATCCAGGGTTCACATGCGTTTCACGTGGCGGATGCGCGTGCCTCCAACGAGGCCGAGACGTTGCAAGACGGTAGCCACTGTATGGTGTACCATCGGCTACCTGTCGTGAGCGCTGTCGGGGAGACGTGTGTGGTATACCATCTGCTTAAGTGACGGTGTAGTGATTCAGATCAGCCAGACTCTGCGCGATCTCCTGCAGCAACGACTCACGACGACCGATCAGATCGAGATCGTGCTGTTGTTGCGCCGTAACCCGGGTCGCTCGTGGACGGCCACCGAGGTGGCCGCGGAGCTCCAGTCAGCACCGGAATCGGCCGCGATGCGCCTTTTTCTGCTGGCCTCCTCCGGCCTCGTTTTGTTCGAGGCGACGGGGTTGCCGCGGTACCGCTACGAGCCGGCGGACGCGGCGCTCGACGCACTCCTCGCCGAGCTCGACACCGTTTACGCCGATGACCCTGCGGCCGTCACTGCGATCGTGGGAGCACCCACTCCCGATCCGCTTCGCAGCTTCGCAGACGCCTTCCGGCTCAAACGGTGAGGAGGATGATGTTCGCCAATCTTGTATACGTGCTCTGCGCCCTCACCACTGTGGCTTGTGCCGTACTGCTCTACCGGGGCTACCGGCGATCGCACACGCGACTGCTG
>DASUSN010000179.1:0-7409 GCA_036375075.1 Thermoanaerobaculia bacterium
GGACCTGGGCGGGCGGGGCGGCAGGCATGATCTTCGAGCCCCACCCGCCCAGGTCCCTCGCTCGACGCTCGGGATGACAAGGCGGGCGAGGCATCCTTCCTCCTTCCCGCCTTCATCCTTCCGTCCTTCATCCTTCCATCCTTCATCCTTCCATCCTTCATCCTTTCCCGCGGACACGACCGTCGCGCCCGGATGACACAAACGCGCGGCAACGCGTGGCGCGCAGAGAGGAACCCGCTGGCGTACCGCCCGCATAGAATGCGTCCCGGAGGATTCATCATGCGACGGCTCGTCATCGGGCTTTCTCTTCTGATTACTACGATCGCCTTCGGGCAGGAGGATCTCCGCCGCGGCGGCGACAGCGGCGAGTGGAGCCTGCACAGCGGCGGCGGTGGCTGCATCGGCGGCTCGACCTGCAAGGAGCGCCGGCTGCGCATTCCCCTCGAAGACCGCGCCGTGGTCGCGGTGCGCTTCCGCGCGCACGACCAGATCGGCACGAAGGCCGAGGGGGTGTTGCGGGTGAAGATCGACGGCAACACGGTGCGGGACTACATCGACGTCCCCCGCCGCGGGGAGACGTTCACGATCGAGGTCGACGAGCTGCGCGGGCGCTTCCTGGTCTTCGAGACCGTCAATGACGACGAGGTCGAGATCAGCGACGTCGGCGTGCTCTACGCGAACGCGCGCCGCGAGCGGCGCCGCGACGATCGCGTTCCCCGCGGCATCGACGGCGGGTGGAAAGGGTATCCCTCCGCGGGCGGCTGCATCGGCGGCGACGGCTGCGGCCGGAAGGGCGACCGCATCACCATCGCCCTCGACGACGCCCCCATCCTCGGCGTCCGCTTCTCCGCGCACGACGCCATCGGCCAGCGCGCCGACGGCCGCCTGCGCGTGCGCATCGACGACGAGGTCATCGACCCGTACATCGACGTGCAGCGCTCCGGGAAGCGTCACGAGATCGAAGTGGACAACCTCTACGGCTCGCGCCTGGTGATCGAGGCGAGCAACGACGACGAAGTGGAGGTCAAGGACATCGAGGTGCTGTACGGACGCGGCGGACGCCGCGGCGGCCCGCGCGGCGGCGGTCCCCGGGGCGGCGCCCGCGAGATCACGGACGAAGGCGGCTGCATCGGCGGCAACCAGTGCGGCGGCAGCCGCGCCCGGATCCGCATCGCTCTCTACGGCCGCCCGGTGAACAACATCCGCTTCTACGCCCGCGACGACATCGGCACGCGCGCCGGCGGCGAGCTGCGCATCCGCATCGACGACGAGATCCTCGAATACGCCCTCGACATCCCCCGCGAAGGCCGGACGTTCACCATCGACGGCAAAGGCCTGGAAGGCGACTACCTCATCCTCGAGCCCGCGGAGGACGACGAGGTGGAGGTCAAGGACGTGCGGGTGCGGTTCGAGGAGGACTAACGCAGCTCCGCGAGGAGCGTAGCCATCAGATCCGCTGCGGGCATGGGCCGGATGCGGCCCACGCCCGTCCCCGCCCACAGCGACAGGTACCCCGGATTCCCGCGCGCCGCGGCCGAGGCGCGCATCGGACGGGTGAGGGAGTTCTGGACCGGGAATGGGAGGATCGCGTCCTCGCGCCCGTCCAGGAGCTCGATGAAGCGGTTGCGCAGGCCGCGTGCCGCGCGGCCGGAGAAGGCGCGGGTGATCGTGGTGGCTTCGCCGGTGCCGCGCAGGAGGGCGTCGCGATACGCCGGGGCGGTACCGGCTTCCGGACAGGCCAGGAACGCCGTCCCTAGTTGCACGGCCATGGCGCCGGCGGCGAGGGCTTCGGCGATGTCGCCGCCCGTCATGATGCCGCCGGAGGCGATGACCGGTGGCGTCACGCGTTGCGCGATGCCGCGGACGAGGTCGAAGGTCGGGATGAGCGCGTCCGCCACCGGTCCGGCGAACGTGCCGCGATGCGCGCCGGCTTCTGAGCCCTGAGCGACGATGGCGTCGATGCCGGCGTCGGCGAGCAGCACCGCCTCGTGCTCGGTGGTCGCGGTTCCGATGGTGAGGATGTTTTCCGCACGCAGGGCGCGCAGCGCTTCCTCGGAGGGGATGCCGAAGGTGAAGCTGAACGCGTCCAGCTTGGCGCGCAGCACCGCTTCGAGCTGCGCGTCGAAGGGATCGGGCGGCACTTCCGGGAGGCGCGGCTCCGGGAGCTCGAGCTCGCGATGGACGCCGCTGAGAATCCGCAGCATCGGCTGCGGGTCGCGGTCGACGTTGCGGTGATAGCCGCCGGCGAAGAGGTTCACGCACAGCGGGCCGCTGGTGAGCTGGCGGGTCTGGTCGACGTCCGCCGCGATCTGCGCCGGCGTGAGATAGCCACCCGCGAGGGATCCGAGCCCGCCGGCATTCGCAACCGCCGCCGCGAGAAGCGGCGTGCCCGGACCGCCGCCCATGGGGGCGAGGACGATCGGATTGCGCATGCGGAGGCGGGCCAGGAGATCGAAGGCCATCAGCACCCCGGATTATGGTCTCGAAATGTAGGGCGTGGCTTCAGCCCGCCCCTCTCGTGGGCGGGCGTTCCCCCTCCCCGTCCGAGGGGCGGGCTGAAGCCGCGCCCTACATTTCGAGACCACGGTTAAACTAGCGGCATCCCATGACGAGCGTCAGGAGAGCCGTCGTTGCGGGCGTCATGCTCGCCATCGCCGCCATCGCGCGGGCGGAGCATCGCGGGCTGCCGGTGCTGAACGTCTTCCCGCAGTCGCTGCATCGCGGCGGGGCGCAGACGTTCGACATCGCGCAGGACCCGCGCGGGATCCTGTACTTCGGGAACCTCTCCGGCGTGATCACCTACGACGGCGCCTGGTGGCGGACGGTCGCGCTGCCGAACGACTCGGCGGTGTTCGCGATCGAGAGCGACAGCGCGGGCGTGGTGGCGGCGGGCGGCGTGGGCGAACTGGGATATCTCGACACCGCCCTCGCCTATCATTCCCTCGTCGAGCAGCTCCCGCCACAGGCGCGGGACGTGGGGGAAGTCCGCGGGATCTGCACGGCCGGGCGCGGCTTCGTATTCGCCACGGAGCGCTTCGCGATCGAGTGGAACGGCGGCGCGCCGCGCGTGATCGCGCAGCATCCCGGCACGGGCACCCCGCTGCGCTGCAGCACGATCGACGGCGCCGTACACCTCTGGGGCGGCGACGGGCTGCTGCGCGTCGAGCGCAACGGACTCGTCCCCGCCGGCTTCGCGGGCATGCGCCTCGACGCGGCCCTCACCGCGAACGGACGCATCGTCGCCGCCGTCCGCGGCGGCGGCCTGCAGACGCTCGTGAACGGCGTGGCCACCCCGTTTGCCCCCGAGGCGTCGGCGTGGCTGGCGGGGAAACGCGTCACGGACGCGGCCTCGCTGCGCGACGGACGCATCGCCATCGGCACGCGCGAAGACGGGCTCCTCCTCCTCCGCGCCGACGGCGCCATCGACGAGATCCTCGGCCCCGCCGCCGGCCTGCCGGACGACATCCTGCTGTGTGCGCTCGCGGACCGGGAGGGCGCCCTCTGGCTCGCCTACTACGGCGCGCTGGTGCGCGTCGATCTCGCGTCGCCCGTGACCGTGCTGGACGTGCGGCGCGGCCTGCGGGGATCGACGCGGAGCCTGCTGGAGCACGACGGGAAGCTGTGGATCGCGACCATGCGCGGGCTGTACGTCCTCGACGAGGCCCCCGGCGGCGCGCGCCGCATCCAGGGGATCGACGCACCGGCGTGGTCGCTGCTGAGCAGCGGCGGCGAGATGCTCATCGGCACCGCGGAAGGCCTCTACCGGATGCGCGGCGATGCCGGTCCGGTGCATGTGGCGGGCACCGAAGGCCTGGTCGTCTACAGCATGCTCCCCGCGGAAGGCCGCCCGTCGCGGATCTGGCTCGCCACCCGCGAAGGCGTCGCGAAGCTGGACCGCGACGGCTCCGGCTGGCGCTACGGCGGCAAGGTCGCGGGCTCGCCGCGCTACACCCGCAGCCTCGTCGAGCAGAACGGCGCGCTGTGGGCCGGGACGGTGTTCGACGGCGTCGTGCGCATCGCGCCGGACGGCCGGGTCACGCGGTACGGCAGCGGCGAGACGGACGTCACGTCGATCGGCGGACGGATGGTCTTCGTGCGCAACCCCGGCGCCATCGAGAGCCTCGGCCCCGGCGGGAAGCTCGTCCCCGACCCCGTGCTCGGGCACATCCAGTCGCCGCCGCAGTTCTTCCGCATCACCGAGGACGGCGCGGGGAACGTGTGGATCAACAGCGATCCGCCGCGCGTGGTGGTGCGCATGAAGAACGCGTACGCCCGCGAGGCACGGCCGCTGAGCGGCATCGGCATCGACGTGCAGGTCATGGAGTACGTCGACGGCGCGATGTGGTTCGCCACGTCGGAAGGCCTGTTCCGCTACGCGCCGCACACGGCGGAGCGCGCGGTCGTGCAGCCGGCGCCCCTGATCCGCCGCGTGGTGGCCGGCACGGACGACACCATCGTGTCCGACGGGATCACGAACGCCGCGACGGAGCTGCGGTACGCCTTCCGGCGGCTGCGCATCGAGTTCGCGCCGGCGTCGTACCGCGCGGGCGTCGCGTACCAGTACCGCCTCGACCCCGCGGACTCCGCATGGAGCGAGTGGTCCGCGAACCCGTTCATCGACTACACGAATCTCGACGAAGGCCGCTACACGTTCCGGGTGCGCTCGCGCGGCGCCACGGGCGTGACGAGCGAGGAGGCGCAGTGGTCGTTCACCGTGCACCCGCCCTGGTACCGCACGCCGTGGATGATCCTCCTCGGGCTGCTCGTCGCGGCGGGGCTGGTCTGGCTGATCGTGAAGCTGCGCACGCGGGCGCTGGCCCGGCACGCGGAGCGGTTGCGCGAACTGGTGGATGAGCGGACGCGCGACCTCGAAGACGCGAACCATCACCTCGAGCGGCTGTCGCTGCTGGATGAGCTGACGGGCATCCCCAACCGCCGTTACTTCGACCGCGCGATGGCGCAGACGTGGGAAGCCGCGTCGCGGACGATGCAGCCGCTGTCGCTGATCCTGCTCGATCTGGATCACTTCAAGCACCTCAACGACGCGAAGGGACACCCCGCGGGCGACGCGTCGCTGGTGCAGGTGGCGCGGCTGCTCGCGCAGCGGATCCGCCGCAGCGGCGACCTGGCCTCGCGGGGAACGGACGTCGCCGCGCGCATCGGCGGCGAGGAGTTCGCCATCCTGTTGTCGAACACCGACGCGGAGACGGCCACGCGCGTGGCCGAGTCGCTGCGGGAGAGCATCCAGGAGCTGGTGATCGCGTTCGAGTCGGCGAACCTCCGGGTCACCGTGAGCTGCGGCGTCGCCACGGCGACCCACGCCGCGGGCAACTCGCCGGAAGCGCTGGTGCGGCGGGCCGACCGCGCGCTGTACGCGGCGAAGGCCGCGGGACGCAACTGCGTGCGCGGCGCCGAGGCGGCCTAGCGTTACAGCCCGCGGATCCGGCGTGAGAATTCCGGATCGTCCGCGTATTGGGCCGCGGCAGCGTTGATCAGGGCGCGGCGCCGGGTTTCGGCGAAGGGCAGCGACTGGTCGATGAGGCCGAGGTCGTAGGCGAGGCGGTCGGAGTACGCGGGGAGGAGGACGGCCGGGCTGAAGGGGACGCGCTCGGGGGTGATCTCGTTCACGTGGCGCACGAGGTTCGTCGTGCAGGTGTTCGTGGCGGTGTTGTAGAACTCCGGGCTCTCGCGCAGGTGGTTGGCGCGGCGCAGCATCGACAGGAACGCCGACTGGATACGCTCCGGCGTGGCGTTGATGCGGTAGAGGTGCACCGGGTCCTTCCGGAAGTTCGTGCGCAGCTTCACCAGGTCGCGCTCGTCGCCGACCACGTACATGATCTCGTACTGCCGCAGCAGGCCCTTGAGCGCGGAGAAGCTCTCCCCTTCCTCCTTGCGGATCTCGATGGAGATGGCCAGGAAGTCGCGGCCGGCGAAGCCGAAGCTGACGAACGTGTGCGCGGCGCCGCCCTTGCCGAACGGCTCGACGATGAACCACGCCGAGTCGAGCTTCCGCAGGTCGAAGGTCTTGTCGTAGTACGCCGGCGTGTACCGGCTCTCCGTCTCGTACGCGAAGTTGCGGATGTTGCGCACCGTGACGAACGGCGGCGCGATCTCGGCGATCGGCAGCACGGCCTGATCGACGGTCCACTTGCGCTCATTCGACGGACGCACGAGCAGCCTCGCGGCGATCGCGATGGCGCCCACGATCGCGGCGAGGAGCCCCATCACCTTCAGGAAGCGGCGCATGTCTCCATGGTACCCGCGGCGGCCGGTTCACGCTTCCTCCAGGCGATGGCGATGGAAGCCGCGATGAGGACGACCTGGATGGCCGTTCGCAACGGCAGCTCGGTCACCGGCTGGCCCCCGATGCTCAGATGCTGCCGGGCCGCGTAGATGTTCGCCGGGAACATGGCGATGAACAGCAGCGCGAGGCAGACCGCCGCGGCGCGCGACGTGCGGGCGTAGACCAGGCCCGCCGCGCCCGCGAGCTCGAGAATGCCGGTGAGCGTCACCAGCAGCTCCGGCTGCGGGAAGACGGGCGGCACCATCGCGATCAGGTCGGCGCGCTTCCCGCCCCAGTGGGCCGAGGCGGTGACGAGGAGCATCACGGCGAGCGCCCAGCGGAGACAGAGACGCCAGTCACGGAGAGCGCGGATTCCGAGCGCCCCGGCGGTGCGGAGCGTGGTGAAGACGATCGCTACGACGATCAAGGGAATCATCCAAACCTCCAATGTTTACGCCGTAAACATAAGTCCCCATGTTACCATTGTCAACATGGCCGCCAGAACGTATCACCACGGGGACCTGCGGGCCGCCCTGATCCGGGGAGCGGTGGAGCTCATCCGCGAGGCCGGCGCCGAGGGGCTGACCCTGCGCGAGGTCGCCCGGCGCGCGGACGTGTCGCACACCGCGCCGTATCGCCACTTCCGTGACAAGGAAGATCTCACCGCCGCGATCGCCGAGGAGGGGTTCGCGATCCTTGCGAGGGACATGCAGCGCGCGAACGGCGCGCAAGGTACGCCCCGCGAGCGCCTGCTCCTCGGCGGGCGCGCGTACGTCGCCTTCGCCCTCAAGCGCCCCGAGCACTTCAAGGTGATGTTCGCGACCGATCTGGACGAGAAGCGCCATCCGGACGCGCGCAAAGCCGCGGATACCGCCTTCGCCGGCCTCGTCGCGCTCGTGACCGCCTGTCAGGAGGCCGGCCAGCTCCGCGCCGGCCCCACTCGCTCGCTCGCCCGCATCGCCTGGGCGCAGGTGCACGGCATCGCCAGCCTCGCCATCGGCCGGCAGTTCGTCTTCAAGACGCAGGCGGAGGTGCTGGCGTTCACGGAGGAAGCGCTGGGGGCATTCCTCGACGGGTTGGCGTAGAAGGCATGTGGAGTGCGGCAACGGCTAGTTGCCGCTGTCCT
>DASUSN010000180.1:0-13497 GCA_036375075.1 Thermoanaerobaculia bacterium
TGTAGGGCGTGGCTACAGCCCGCCTCCCCCGGGAGGGGCGGGCTGAAGCCACGCCCT
Organism: Thermoanaerobaculia bacterium; assembly: GCA_036375075.1. Classification (GTDB taxonomy): domain Bacteria; phylum Acidobacteriota; class Thermoanaerobaculia; order Gp7-AA8; family Gp7-AA8; genus QHVT01. Next base: position 58 of record DASUSN010000180.1, read on the forward strand.
ACATGAATGTGGACAGCGGCAACTGCGCTTCGCTGCGTTGCCGCGCTCCATACATCCGATCCCCCCTCCGCCCCGTAAACAGCGCGGGATTCACAAAACAACGAACAATCGGAGGGACTATGCGTCGTTTCCTGCTCCTGGTGTGTCTCGTCTTCACCGCGCTCAGCGCTTTTGCGCAGGCTCCGCTGCCGAAGATGACCTGGCTTCGCTATTACCACGTCGAGCGCGGCAAGAGCGCCGAGTTCATGCAGCTCGCGCGCGAGCAGTTCAAGCCCGTCCTGGACGGCCTGCAGAAGGCCGGGAAGCTCCATAGCTGGGGGCTGGCCATCCCCATCACGCAGGTCGAGGAGCCGTGGTCGCACGCGCTCTACATCGCCATGCCCGACTGGAGCGGCGCGGAGGCGATCGACCAGGCCATCGACAAGGCCGAGGCCTCGATGACGCCGCAGATGGCGAAGCGGATGGGCGAGCTGTCGATGTCCATCCGCGACGGCGGGATGCGCGACGTCATCCTCCGCCACATCGTGCAGTCGGAGAACGAGCCCAAGGCCCAGCCGAAGTACATCATCGCCGACGTCTACAAGATCAAGCCGGGACGCGAGGCCGACGCGGTGGCGCTCTTCAACGAATGGGCGAAGCCGCTCTTCACCGACCTGGCCGGCAAGGGCTCGGTGGACATGTGGGGCCTGTCGACGCACGGCGTCCCGGGCGCCGCGGACTGGACTCACATGGTCTGGTACTTCCTCCACGACCTCGGCGACATGGAAGCGATCATCGCGGCCAACGAGACCATGGAGCCGCGCAAGATGCAGGGCTTCTCGGTGCGCCTGCGGGACATGTCGGAGTGGAGCACGCCGCGCGAGCAGGTGTGGAGACTGATCGCGCCATAATGGCCCTCGCGTGAAACGCGATCTCGAGATCATCGCCTCCATCGCCGAGGCATTGAATTCGGCGCCGACCGTGCAGGCGGCGCTGGAGAGCACGCTCGAGGTCATCGCCCGCGAGCTCGATCTGGACACCGGGTGGGTGTGGCTCGTCGATCCGGAGACGGGCCACATCTACAGCGCGGCCGCGCGCAACCTGCCGCCGTTCCTGCAGGAGCCGGTGCGCATGACGGGCTCGTCGTGCTGGTGCATCGAGCAGTTCCGCGCGGGGGAGCTGGAGTCGCGCAACGTGGACGTGATGGGCTGCAGCCGCCTGCGGCCGGCGGTGAACGAGCACCGCGACGACCTCACCCGCAACATCGCCCATCACGCGTCCGTGCCGCTCTTCTTCCAGGACAAACCGCTGGGCATCCTGAACATCACCGCGCCGGAGCTGCGGCGCCTGTCCGCGCGCGAGCTGCGGCTGCTGTCGACGATCGGGTTCCAGCTCGGCGTGGCCATCGAGCGCGCGCGGCTCGCGGAGGAGAGCTCTGCGCACGCGCGGGCGGACGAGCGGACGCGCCTGGCGCGCGAGATCCACGACACCATCGCCCAGAGCCTCACCGCCATCGCCCTGCAGATCGAGGCGGGCCAGAGCGAGGAGGCGCTGCGCGTCACGCGCGCGACGCTGGAAGAGGCCCGGCGCTCGGTGATGAACCTGCGCGCGGAGCCGCTGGCCGGCAAGCCGCTGGCCCAGGCCCTCGCGCTGCTGGTGCGCGAGTTCACGTCGCAGTCGGGCATCCGCGTATCGCTCGACACCTCCGCGGATTGTGCGTTGCCGCTGGCGGTCGAGGCGGAGCTCTACCGGATCGCCCAGCAGGCGCTGGCGAACGTGCAGCAGCACGCGCGGGCGAAGAACGTGACCGTGTCGCTGCGCTGCACGAAGGGTGCGGCGGCGCTGACGATCGAGGACGACGGGATCGGCTTCGATCCCCGCCGCGTGCGGGAAGACCGCCACGGGCTGCGCGGCATGCGCGAGCGGGCGCGGCTCGCCGGCGGGACGCTGCGGATCGCGTCGCGGCCGGGGACGAAGGTCGTGGTCAAGGTGCCGCAATGATCCGCATCGTGGTGGTGGACGATCATCCGGTCGTGCGCGAGGGGCTCGTCGCCGCGCTGGCGCGCCGGGAGGACTTCGCCATCGCCGCGTCCTTCGGCTCGGCGGAAGAGCTTCTCGGCTCGCGGTTCGAAGCGGACGTGGTCCTGCTCGATCTCGAGCTCCCTGGCCTGAGCGGCGTGGACGTGCTGCCGCGGCTCACCGTGCCGGCGCTCGTCCTCACCGCGTACGCGAGCGACGAGCAGATCGACGCCGTCCTCCGCGCCGGCGCGCGCGGCTATCTGCTGAAAGGCGCGGCGCTCGAAGAGATCGAGCGCGCCATCCGCACCGTCGCGCGCGGCGAGATGTACCTCGACTCGCGCATCGCGCCGCGCGTCGCCGCGCTGGCCCACGCGCCGCGGCTCTCGCCGCGCGAGCGCGACGTGCTGCGCCTGGTCGTGGAAGGGAAGTCGAACAAGGAGATCGCCGCCGCCCTGAAGGTGGCCGAGCGCACGGTGAAGTTCCACATGACGTCGATCTTCAACAAGCTGGGCGCGGAGAACCGCGCCCAGGCCGTCAGCATCGCCCATCAGCGCGGCATCATCGCCCGCTGAGGAGGCGCTCCGACAGCTTGCGGATCACCACCGTCTTGTCCTTCAGCCCCTTCTCGCGGATCAGCGCCAGCGCTTCCGGCGTGCCGGCGTTGGCCAGAGCGATGACGGTCGCGTAGCGGACGTCGTCGTCCTCCGCCGCGAAGCGCCGCGCCAGCAGCGGCACGTGCTCGGCCGCGCCGAGGCTCGTGAGGGCGTAGACGATGGAGGTGCGCGCGTTCTCGTCGTTCTCCTTCTCCAGCCGCGCGGCCAGCGCCGCGCCCGCGCCCGGCGCGCCCGCGACGCCGATCGCGTGCAGGTCGCCTTCCTGGTCGGTGACCTTCTTCAGCCCGGCCAGCTTCGCTTCCACCGCCGGCAGGACGGGCGCGCGGAAGTGCTCGCGGTTCAGGCGGGCCAGGATCTGGTGCGTGCCGACGAGGAGGATCTTCTCCAGCGACGAGCGCACTTCGTCGCCCATGCCCATGCCGCCCTGGTACATGACGAAGAGCCGCGCCGGCTGGACGCGGTGCGTCACCGGCTGCTCGCCCGCTTTCGTCACGCGCACGTCGACGTCGAGGTACGTGTAGAGCAGCAGCGAGCCGTAGCCCATGTGCTGGATGTCGATCTTGGCGTCGCGGATCGTGCCGTCGACGGTCCACTGCGGCGCTTTTCCTTCCTGCGGCGCCATCATCGTCAGGCCGAGCTTCGTCCCCTCGCTGCGCAGCGCCGCGGCCAGGACTTCGCCGAGGTCGAGGTCCGTGGCGACGGTGTAGCTGGGGATCATCGCGTTGCGGAACCCGCTGGCGAGCTTGCTCGCCACTTTCCGGTCGAAGGACGACTCGAACTTGCCGACGAGGATCGGACCGGCGTCCGCGCCGTTCCAGACGGGCGCGGCGAGCTCGATGGCGTCGTCGTCGATGGTGGCGAGGTCGACCTTCTGGATCTCGATGGCGAAGGCGGGCGTGGTGAGGAGGAGCAGCAGCAGAAGCAGGGCGCGTTTCATGGGCGAGGTCTCCTGAAGGCGAGGCCGGCGAGGCCCCTGTCCTTTCGTACGAGGTTTTGGAATTGGTTTGGCGGCATTTTACTCCGTATGAAAACCGTATTGATCACCGGAGCCTCCCAGGGCCTCGGCCGCGCGCTGGCGCGGCTGCTGGCCGCGCGGGGCTACCGTCTCGTTCTCAACGCCCGCAACGCGGAGCGGCTGGAGGAGCTCGCCCGGGAGCTCGGCGCCGTCGCCGTTCCGGGCGACATCTCTGAAATCGCCGAGGATCTGGCCCGGGCCGCCGGCCCCGTGGACGTCCTCATCAACAACGCCTCCGAGCTCGGCCCGCTGCCCATGCCGAAGCTCGAGGACTACCCGTGGGACGCGCTCCTGCGGGTGCTCAAGGTCAACGCCGTCGCGCCGTTGCACCTGGCGCAACTCGTTCTGCCGCGGATGAAGGAGCGCGGCGAGGGCCTGATCGTCAACATCAGCTCGGACGCGGCGGCGAACGCGTACCCCGGCTGGGGCGGCTACGGCGCGAGCAAGGCCGCGCTGGAGCACATCTCCCGGACGCTCGCCGTCGAGCTGGAAGGGACGGGCGTGCGCGTGGAGATCGTCGACCCCGGCGAGATGGCCACGCAGATGCACCGCGACGCCATCGGCGGCGGCGACGTCTCCCACCTCCCGCCGCCGGAGTCCGTCGCGCCCCGCATCGCGGCCCTCGTCGAAGAGGCGCTGGGGGAGGCGGCATGACCGTTTACGACTTCGAGCTCCCGCGCGACTTGGAAGCGCGCGAGCCGGCGGAGCTGCGCGGAAGCGGGCGGGATGACGTGCGCCTGCTGGTCACGTCCCGCGACGACGACTCCGTCACCCACGCGCACTTCCGCGACTTCCCGAAGTTCCTCCGCCCGGGCGACCTGGTCGTGCTGAACACGACCGCGACGTTGCCCGCCGCGGTGAACGACCTCCACATCTCCACGCCATTGCCCGGCGGGTTGGTGCTGGTCGAGCCCCGCGGATCCCGCGATCGCGTCCAGACGCTGCCCGGCGGCGTGACCGTTACGCTGCTCGCCCCGTACCGCGACTCCCAGCGCCTCTGGATCGCCCGCTTCGACGGCGTCGGCGACCTCCGCGCCTACCTGAACCGCTACGGCCGGCCCATCACCTACTCCTACATCGACCGGCCGTTCCCCCTCGACGCCTACCAGACCGTCTTCGCCGACGAGCCCGGGTCCGCCGAGATGCCCTCCGCCGGCCGGGCCTTCACCCGCGAGCTGCTGGTCTGCCTCCGCCGCCGCGGCGTGCGCCTGGCCAAGCTCGTGTTGCACGCCGGCGTCGCCAGCCTCGAATCCCACGAGCGCCCCCACGAGGAGGCCTACGAAGTCCCCGCCCGCACGGCCGAGGAAGTGCGCCGGGCCGGAGAGCGCGGCGGCCGCGTGATCGCCGTCGGCACCACCGTCGTCCGCGCCCTCGAGTCCAGCACCGACCGCTCCGGCCGCGTCATCGCCTCCAAAGGCTGGACCGACCTCGTGATCACCCCCGACCGCCCCTTGCGCGCGGTCGACGGTTTGCTGACCGGCCTGCACGAGCCCAAAGCCACCCACCTGGCCATGCTCGAAGCCCTGGCCGGCCGCGCGCACGTGGAAAAGGCGTACGCCGCGGCGCTGGCGGAGAAGTACCTCTGGCACGAGTTCGGGGATTTGCATTTGATCGTGTGACCCCCATGGCCCCCGTGCGGTCCCTCCGCTTTCTCATTCGGTAGCCTCGGTGCTCGAACGTGCGAATTCGAAAGCGGATGCGATTACAGCTGTCTCTAATGTAGGGCGTGGCTTCAGCCCGCCCCTCTCGTGGGTGGGGCGTTCCCCCTCCCCGTCCGAGGGGCGGGCTGAAGCCGCGCCCTACATCGAGACGGCTTCCCTCAGCGCCACGCTGTAGGGAGCTCGGGATGACCCAGCGTCGAGGAGCGGGCGCGCGCTATAGTCGAGACCATGCGCAAAATCATCACCACGACCTTTCTGACCATCGACGGTGTCTACCAGGCGCCCGGCGGACCGGAGGAGGACACCTCCGGCGGTTTCGCGCACGGCGGCTGGTCCTTCGGGTATTGGGATGACGTGATGGATCAGACCATGGATACGTTCATGGCGGAGCCCTTCGAGCTCCTCCTCGGCCGGCGCACCTACGACATCTTCGCGGCGTTCTGGCCGAAAACGGACAAGGACCCCGAGGTCGCCCAGCCCTTCAACGAGACTAGGAAGTACGTCGTGTCCCGTTCGCCGCAGGAGCTGGCCTGGCAGCACTCCACGCTGATCACCGGGGACGTCGTGCCGCAGCTCCGGAAGCTCAAAGACGACGACGCGCCGGACCTCTGGGTGCACGGCAGCGGCAACCTCATCCAGACTCTCCTCGCGAACGGCCTCGTGGACCGGATGTACCTCTGGACCTTCCCGGTCACGGTGGGCTCCGGGAAGCGCCTTTTCACCGACGGCGCGCCCGCCGCAGGCTGGAAGCTCGCCGACTCCAAGATAGCCACGACTGGCGTCATCCTGGCCGCCTACGAGCCGGCAGGAGAGATCAAGAAGGGGTCGTTTGCGGAGTAGGGGCGACTCATCGGGCAGTCTCGCGATAGGGAGACGGGAAGTCCTCGACGAATAGCCCGAGCCGTTCGGCGGCGGCGATCGCGCGTGGAGTCGTCCGGGTGACGCCGACGTACATGGAGTAGTCCCACCCGAAGTGAACGAAAGCTCCGGAGTCGTCCTCGAATCGACACCAGATCTGCTCGCGCAGCACCAGGCGGAACGCTTCTTCCAGCGCGTCGAGAGTCAGCCAGGTGCCTTCGTCAAACGGGATTGCATGATTCGCAGGATTCTCCAGACCGGCAACGCGCAGTCCGGACAATCCGGATCCGCGCAGGAGCTCGAGTGCCGCCGTGATGTACCCGGTTTCGAACTGCTGGTACTCCTCGAGCGTGACGCTGGTGCCGACGTCGCCGAACGACGTCCACTCTTCGGAGAGATATTGTCCCGCGGCGTTCCGGCGCGCAGGGTCGTACTTGGTGACGCGCTTCTCGATCAGGGGTGGCATCTGTCACATCCTATGAGTCGCCGGTCCGATGGAAGAGCCACCGTGAGCAGACAAGAGCCGGGAATCATGCATTCCGGCGACGACTCGCGTCACGACGCCCACGACGTCCTTCTCGCGTCTCTGTACCAGATTGTGCGGGAGCCTACCCGGCGCCCGCACCGCGCCACCATTCGTCGCGTGCCTTCAGCCGTACTAAGGCAGATGTCACGATTGCGCCGACTTCTCTCTGCACGGTCACATCCCGGCGCGCCGACGTTTTGAACGCCAGCAGCGCATCGTGGACTGAGACCGCGCGGAGGTGGCGCCGTGTGACATAAACGAGGATCGGCCGCGGAACGTCGGGGTGTGACGATAGGCGCAACGCACGGTGAAGCGGGTCGACGTGGTCGCGGGAGAGCCATGCAACATGCGCGTCGCCAGGGAGGGAGGGCTCGACGTTGTTCGTGATGAATTCGAACCAACCATGCCGGCGAGACGCCAGCAGGAACACTCTACCGGCGTTCTGATGACGGAAACGGCGTAACCACAGCTTGTCGCCGATCCAGGCAACGCCCAATGCCAGAAGCAGAAGGAGAACGGCGGTGCCACAGCAGCCGCTGATGATGTCGCCGGCCACGTCCATCCATCCGCCCAATGCCGCTGGAGTTTACGTGAAGCCACGGTGAGGCGCTGCCGCGGTGATCGCGGTGAAGGAGGCTCCGCGAAGCGGCGTCGCCGCGGTTCGTCCCAGCGCCGTATGAGCAGGCGTTTGGAGTGCGGAGGCAACCGACCGCCTCCGCTTTGAGATTCGGTTGCCTCAGCGCGGCAGGCGTGCGAATAGGAAAGCGGAGGCGATTGATTGCCTCCGCACTGCAAAGGGCGGCAGCCGAGGGTTAGCGCGGCGCAAGTTCACCTCCTTCCCCCGCCCGCCCAGGTGGCGGCGCGGGACGCCGCCACGCCAGCCGGCGGGGACGCCGGCGCTCCACGACACTCTCCATCCCCTCGGGAATTCTCCTCCTCGCGCCCGTCTTACCCACCGCGTCATTTCCTCATGAGTGCTCTCGAGGCTCCCAACGCGGACGTTCCGCCGGTGGCGAAGAAAGTCCGCACGACGTCTACCCTCCATGGCGACACGCGCGTGGATGACTACGCGTGGCTGCGGGACAAGACCGACCCGGACACGATCGCCTATCTCGAGGCGGAGAACGCTTACGCCGACGCGGTGATGGAGCCGACGGCGGGGCTGCAGGAGCGGCTGTACCGGGAGATCGTGGGGCGGATCCAGCAGACGGACATGAACGTGCCGTTCCGCAAGGACGGGTGGTTCTATTACTCGCGGACCGAAGAGGGGCGGCAGTATCCGATCTACGCGCGGCACCGCCGGGATTCGGCCGACGAGGAGGTCCTGCTCGACGTCAACGTGCTGGCCGAGGGGAAGGAGTTCATGGCCGTCGGGGAGATGCAGGTCTCGGACGACGGGCATCTGCTGGCCTACACCACGGACGACAGCGGGTACCGGGAGTTCCGGCTGCACGTGAAGGACCTCCGCACGGGAGTGACGGCGGAGGGCCTCGCGGAGCACGTCGAGACGGTGGAGTGGGCGGGCGACAACGCCACGCTCTTCTACAGCGTCGAGAACGAGGCCAAGCGGCCGTACCGGGTCTACCGCCACCAGCTCGGCACGAGCGAGCACGCGCTGGTGTTCGAGGAGCTGGACGACCTGTACGACGTGTTCGTCGACCGCTCGCGCAGCGGGGAGTGGCTGTTCCTCGTCTCGGACAGCAAGACTACCAGCGAGGTGCGGCTGGTGCCGGCTGCGGCGCCGGAGAGCGAGCCGGCGGTCCTGACGCCGCGGCGCGAGGATCACAAGTATTACGCCGACCATCGCGGCGACCGCTTCTACATCCTCACCAATGACGCCGGGATCAACTTCCGCGTCGTGACCGCGCCGGTAGCCGATCCGCGGGAGGAGCACTGGCGGGAGCTGGTGCCGTACCGCGAGCCGGTGCGCATCGAGACGATCGACCTGTTCGCCAATCACATGGTCGTGCGGCTGCGCGAGGGCGGGCTGTCGCAGCTGGAGATCTACGACCTGCGCGACGAAGGCGGGCAGAAGGCGGCCGTGCACCGGGTGCACTTCCCCGAGGTGGCGTACACGCTGGCGCCGAGCTTCAATGAGGAGTTCGACGCGACCGTCTACCGCTACAGCTACGAGTCCTTCATCACCCCCCCCTCGGTCTACGACTACGACCTCGACACGCGCGCGCAGACGCTGCTCAAGCGCACGGAGGTCCTGGGCGGCTACGACCCGGCGGACTACGCGGTAGCGCGCTTCTTCGTGGAGGCCGCGGACGGGGCGCGCATCCCGGTCTCGATCGTCCACCGGCGCGACCTGGATCCGCGCGGCAATCATCCGCTGGCGGTCTACGCGTACGGCTCGTACGGCGCGTCGATGTCGCCGACGTTCAGCCACGGGCGCTTCTCCCTGATCGACCGCGGGGTGACCTGGGCGCTGGCGAACGTGCGCGGCGGCGGCGAGATGGGGAAGGAGTGGCACGAGCAGGGGCGGATGATGGCGAAGAAGAACACCTTCACCGACTTCATCGCCGTGTGCGAGCACCTCATCGAGGCGGGCTATACGTCGAGCGAGAAGCTGGTCATCCAAGGCGGCAGCGCGGGCGGACTGCTCGTCGGCGCGGTGGTGAACCTGCGTCCGGAGCTGTTCCGGGCGGTGTTCGCGTACGTGCCGTTCGTGGACGTGATGAACACGATGCTCGACCCGACGCTCCCGCTCACGACGCAGGAGTACATCGAGTGGGGCAATCCGAACGAGCCGGACGCGTACTTTTACATGAAGAGCTACTGCCCGTACTCGAACGTGGAGCGCAAGGCGTATCCGGCGATGCTGGTGCGCGCGTCGCTGAACGACAGCCAGGTCGGCTACTGGGAAGCGGCCAAGTGGGTGGCCCTGCTGCGCGACCGCAAGACGGACGGCAACACGCTGCTGCTGCGCGTGAACATGGGCGCAGGCCACGGCGGCGCCTCGGGGCGGTACGACAAGCTCCGCGAGGACGCGCACGATTACGCGTGGCTGTTGAGAGAGTTGGGGATGGAGTCGGTGAGGTAGGACGAATAGGACGAATAGGACCTATAGGACGAATAGGACCGCGGAGTCCTATAGGTCCTATTCGTCCTATAGGTCCTAGCACTCCGGGAGCGGCACGCTCGATGCACGCCAGTCCGCCAAAATGTCCGCGGACCCTCTCTCGATCCTGATGGCTTCCGGGCCGATCCCTGTGGAGGACGGCGTGCGCATCGGGCGCGAGGTCGCCGCCGCGCTCGGCGGGGTGCATGGCGAGCTGTGGCCGTCGGCGATCCTGGTGGGCGAGCGGGGGGTGGAGATCCTCCCGCCGAGCGGCGCCGACCGCGCCCGCTATGGGCAATATGCCGCACCGGAGCGCATTCTCGGCAAGCCGCCGACGCCCGCCTCGGACGTCTTCTCCATCGCGGCCATCCTCTATCACGTGCTCGCCGGGCGCCCGGCCTTCCGCGGGGAGTCGCCGACGGCGGTGATGCTGGCCGCGTGCTCGGAGTCGCCGCAGGAGATGCCGCCGCAGGTCCCTCACGCGCTGGAGAAGATCCTGCTGCGCGCGCTGGCGAAGGACCCGGCCCAGCGCTACGCGTCGCCCGCCGCGCTGCGGGACGCGCTCGACGGGTGGGCCAATCTGGGCGTATGGAGCGGGCGGCGCATCCTGGCCGCGGACGACGACGCGCCGATCCGCGAGCTCTACCACCGCATGAGCATCCGCATCGGCGTCGAAGCGGACATCGTGGCCAGCGGCCGCGACGCGATCGAGGCGCTCAAATCGCGCAGATACGACGTGGCCCTGCTCGACCTCAACCTGCCGCGCCTCAGCGGCTGGGAAGTCCTCGACTTCCTGCGGACGCGCGAGGACGCGCGCCCCCGGCACCTCTTCATCGTCACCGGCTTCACGGACCAGCGCGTGAGCGAGGCCGACCGCGAGATGGTGGCCGCGGTGCTGTACAAGCCGGTCGCGCCGGACGAGCTGCGCATGCTGGTGACGGAATGCCTGCGCGGCCCTGTGCCCGACCTGCAAACCATCCTGCGCCAGACCAGCCACCACGCGGTCACGGCCGCGTGATTGGCGGATAGAATCGCGCCGCCTGATCGAGAACATGCCCGTGAATCCCCTGTCGTCTCTCCTGGCTTCCGGACCGATGCCTGTGGAGGAGGCCGTGCGCGTGGCCTGCGCCGCCGCCTCCGCGCTCACGGACGTGCACGGGGAGCTGACGCCGCCGGCGATCCTGGTGGGTGACGACGGCGTGGAGGTCGCGCCGCCGTCGGGTGCAGACCGCACCCGCTACGGCTCGTACGCCGCCCCGGAGCGCATCCTCGGCAAGCCCGCGACGCCCGCGTCGGACGTGTACTCGCTCGCGACCATCCTCTACCAGGCGCTGTCCGGACATCTGCCGTTCCGGGGCGCCTCGCCGGCGGAGGTGATGCTGAACGCGTGCTCGGAAGCGCCGCGGGACCTGCCGCCGCAGGTGCCTCACGCGCTGGAGAAGATCGTCATGCGCGCGCTGTCGAAGGCGCCGGGGCAGCGCTACGAGTCGCCGGCCGCCCTGCGGGACGCGCTGGAGGCGTACCAGCACCGCGGCGCCTGGAGCGGGCGGCGGGTGCTGGCGGTCGACGACGAGCCGCCGTTCCGCGTGCTCTACCAGCGGATGGCCACGCGTATCGGCGTGGAGGCGGACGTCGCCGCGACCGGCCGGGAGGCGATCGAGGCGATGAAGACGTGCCGCTACGACGTCGCCCTGCTGGACCTCAACCTGCCGCGGCTGAACGGCTGGGAGGTGCTGGACTTCCTGCGCGGTCGCGAGGGGGCCCGCCCGCACTATCTGTTCATCATCACCGGCTTCGTCGACCAGCGCGTCAGCGAGGCGGACCGCCATCTGGTGACGGCAGTGCTGTACAAGCCGGTGGCGCAGGACGAGCTGCAGACGCTGGTGACGGAGTGCCTGCGCGGGGGCACGCCGGATCTGGCGTCCATCCTCAAGAAGACGCAGTACCGGGCGTAGAGGCGCGTAGAGGCGGTTCCTCGGGTTCCTCGGAGTTCCTCGGAGTTCCTCGGAGGAACGGGCGGGGGGCCCCCCTCCGAGGAACTCCGAGGAACCGAGGAACTCCGAGGAACTCCGCGGAGCTCCGTCCGGGTCACCTTCCCGCGTGTGGCGTCCAGGTCACGCCCCACTTCCGCTCGTAGTGCGCCTGGTTGTGGCGCCAGATGGCGTCGTACTCCGCCTTCGGGAGCTTGCCGAACGACGCCTGGCCGAAGTGGTGGACGAAGACGTCTTCCGCGCATACGACGCGGAAGCCGGCCAGGCGGGCGCGGTGGGAGTAGTCGTCGTCCTCGAACATGCCCACGGTGAACTCCTCGTCGAGCGGGCCGATCTTGTCGTACGCGTCGCGGCGCAGGCCCACGCAGTACATGGCCGCGACGCCGATGTCGAACGACTTGCCCTCGTTCGCGCGCGCGTAGTCCTCCGCGAAGGCGGGCATGCCGTCGAGGGTGGTATAGGGCACGGCGATGCGCGACTCGTTGCCGGAGAAGTTGGTCACCGCGACGACGATGCCGGTGCGCGGGTCCTCGAGGTGCCGCAGCATCCGCGGGAGCCAGCCGCGCGCGGGCACGGTGTCGTTGTTCAGCAGCACGAGCACGTCACCTGTCGCGGCGCGGAGGCCCTGGTTGTTCGCGGCGGCGAAGCCGCGGTTCGTGCGGTTGAGGATCGCGCGGATGTTGTCGTGGCGCCGCACGTACTCCTCGAGCATCTCCGGGGTGCCGTCGGTGGAGGCGTTGTCGACGACGATGATCTCGAAGTGCGGGTGCAGGGCCGTGCGCAGCACCGCGTCGAGGCAGAGCCGGGTCAGCTCGCGGTTGAAGTACGTGACGACGACGATGCTGACCTTCGGGTGCGCGTCGCGGATCGCGTCGCGCGTGCCTTCGTGGACGATCGGCCAGCCGAATCGCGCCCGCGCCTCCTCGGCCGCCGGCATCCACGCGGGGTCCTGCACGATGGAGACGGCGGCGATGATGCCGCGCTCGCGGCGGAGGCCGTCGAGCATGCGCGGGGACGGCACGGTCTCGAAGGCGAAGACACGATGGCCGGCGTCCGCGAGCTCCTGCGGAGCGTCGATGCCGAAGCAGAGGACGTCGACCGTGGCCGGCCCGGCTGCGTCGGCGCGCGGCGCGACGGCCGGGATCTCGACCCGCAGCGGCCAGGGGTTCCAGACTTTCTTGAGGATGTTCTTCACCGGCCGCGGGAGCCGCCGGCCGACGCCCGTCACGATGCGGGAGTACAGCTTGACGTACCGCGGGCTCCGGACTGGACTCACGGGCGGAGCGTAACGCAGTCGGCCGTCACTTCCGCAGCCGCCAGGAGCGGTGCGCGTCGCTCGCGTCGATCTTCTCCAGCGTCCACTCGCCGGACATCACCCGGCCGGCGAACCAGAGCCGGAGGTGTTTGCGCGGCCAGCTTCCTTCGACGACTTCGTAAGCGCCGCTGTCGTTGATGGTGACCCGTCCCTGCCAGCGCTTCGGCACCTCGGCCCGGCGGTAGTCGGGCTCGATGGGGAAGTCGCCGGCGGGCATGGCGATGAGGGTGTCGCCGCCGGCGCTGTCGGGGCGGAGGAGGAAGCGCTTGAAGCGGCCGCGGACGTCGAGCCACAGCTCGTTGCCGGTCTCGGTCTTCGTGACGAGGAAGAGGCGGCGTCCGGATTGGGAGCTTTCCTTCGGCAACCCAATGTAGGGCGTGGCTTCAGCCCGCCCCTCC
>DASUSN010000181.1:0-17253 GCA_036375075.1 Thermoanaerobaculia bacterium
GGCGTGGCTTCAGCCCGCCTCCCCCGGGGGCGGGCGGGCTGAAGCCACGCCCTGCATTGCCGCCGGCGCTCCACGGAGATCTCAAGGTTGTCCTCCCATCGGCTGCATCGGCTGCAACACCTGCAGCGGCAGCAGCGGCAACAGCTCCACCCGCGTCTGCGCGATCCAGAGATCGCGCGCGGCCTGCGCGCGGTTGGCGCGAGCCTGCTCGAGCAGCAGCCGCGCGTTCTGCACCTCGAGGGGGATGGACACGCCCTCGGCGTAACGAAGCTGGGCCAGCTCGTAGCCGCGCGCGGCCTGCTCCACGGTTCCTTCCGTGGCCTCGTACGCCGAGCGTGCGGCGCGCACCTCGGCGATCGCGGCCGAGGCGTCGAGCGTCGCCAGCTCGGTGATCTGATCGAGCTGCGCCTCGGCCTCCGCCACGTCCGCCCGTGCGCTCTCGATCTCCGCGGTGATGCGTCCACCCGCGTAGAGCGGGAGCTGCACCGACGCGCCGACGGTCCAGTTCTTCCGGAAGCCGCCGAGGTCCGGAAGAATGTTGTCGCTGTAGGCCACGAGGCCGTATTGCGACTGCGCGGTGAGCGTCGGCATCTTCTGCGCTTCGGCCGCGTCGAGCTGCTGCTCGGCCGCTTCCAGCCGCAGGCGGGCCTGCTGGACGATGGTGCGGGCGGCGACGTCGACATCCGCGCCGGCGGCGCGCGCGGCGGCCGCGGTCACCGGGGTCGTCAGGCGCAGAGGCTGATCCTCGGGGAGGTCGAGCAGCGCGCGCAGGCGGTCGAACGCGAGCTCGCGCTGTGTCTGCCGGCGGATCAGCACGGGCCGCTGGTTGTCCCGCGTGACGCGCGCCTGCAGGACGTCGAAGTCCGCCTGCGCGCCTTCGCGTGCGCGCAGCGAAGTGATGCGCAGCGTCTCTTCGGCATTGGCGAGGCTCGTCTCGGCGATGTCGACGAGCTCCGCCGCGAGCTGAGCGTCGAAGTACGCCGTGGTCACATCCAGCCGCGTCCGTGCCTCCTCGGACTCGACGTTGGTCTCGGCAATTTCCTCCAGCCGTTCCGCCGCGCGCGTCTGCGCTTCGACGCGACCGCCGGTGAAGAGCGGCCAGTTGAAGGAGAGCCCGAAGTTCCATGTATTCGGCGCGCCGAAGCCGAGCTGCGAGAAGTCGAGACCGCCGAAGCCGCCGGTCTGCGGACAGCCGATGCGGCGCTCCAGGATCGACACGCGCTCTTCGAGCGGCAGCGAGGGATCGGGCGTGAACGGGCCCTGGCATTCCGGCGGGACTTCAGGCTGCTCGTCGCCGCCGAGGCCCTCGAACTGGCTGGCCAGCGAGCGCTGGTACGACGCGGACGCGTTCACCTGCGGCTTGCGCTGCGACTCGGTGCGATCGACGTTCGCGCTGGCGCGGCGGACTCCGGCGCGCGCGATCTCCAGGTCCTCGCTCGTCGCCGTGGCGATCGCCAGCGCTTCTTCGAGCGAGAGCTCACGGACTTCCTGACCCCGCACATCGAGAACCGCCAACAGCACGACCGCGACAACAAAACGTAGCAAAACGGAAGCATGCGGGAGCAAGTTGTGCGCCGGGATCGAGGTTCCCGCGCTTTCTGCGCCGCGGAAGGTTCACAATGCGCGCATATGCGACTGTACATAGGAAACCTGCCTGACTGGATCACCGACCCGCAGCTCTACGAGCTGGCCCTGCCGTTCGGGAAGCCGCAGGCCGCGAACATCGCGCGCTATCTCGTCGGCGGAAAGTCGAAGGGATTCGGGTACATCGATTACGCGACCCGCGAGGAAGGCCGCGCCGCCATCGCCGGCCTCAATGGCAGGGAGATCGACGGACAGCGTCTGACGGTCTACGAAGCGACCGCGGTCCGCGCGCGCCCATGGTCGGACAAGTCCAGCCGCTCGCGCCGCTGAAACGCGCCTACTGACTCGGCGGCGAAGGCGCGTCGCGAGGCGGCGGAGGCGGCGGCATCTCCGGCTCGGGGTGTCCGCGGTGGCAGGTCCAGCAACCGACGCGCTGTTGCGGCGCGGCCGAGGAATCCGTTTCGGGCTCGTGGTGCCCTTCGATCTGCTCGACGCGCTCGAGCCATTCGCCGTTGATCTGGCGGGTCATCTGAATCATCACCCGGGCGATCCGTTTCTCCTCCTTCGTGTCCGCGGGGAAGTCGAGCTCCTCTTTCGGCGTGGTGGCCGTGACGACGTGGCAGTGGTTGCAGCGCACGCCGAGGCTGCGCGTGAAGGTGCGCATCACCGCCAGCAACTGGTCGCGCGTCATGTCGCGCGGCAGCACCTGGAGATTCTTGAAGCCCGCCGCCGACGCCGCCTGCGGCGTTGCGGTCTGTGGCGATGCCGCCGGCGACGTGCCCATCGTGCCGGTGCACCCGAGGATCAGGACAGCGGCCAGGGCCACCGAAAGAAGACGAACATTCATGCGTGACTCCGTCGCAGACGTCGCGCTGCAGAAGTCGTGCACGCCCTGCCTCCCCCGAGGAACTCCGAGGAACCCGAGGAACTCCGAGGAACCAAAAAAAGGCGGAGCCTTGCGGCTCCGCCTTTCGATTGCAGCGATGAAGCGAGATCAGTTGCCGTTGACCTGCAGGTGCATGAACGAATCATGCGCGCTGGTGGAGATCACGCGGATGGTCGTCCCCGACGCCGGGATGATGACGCTCGCGTCCGGCTTGGTCGAGAACCAGTACGGATTGGCGTCGTTGAACATCGGAACGGCAGGCTCGGACGGGAAGTCGATCGAGAACTGCACGCGGCGATTCGGGGTGCCGGCCGGGCTGCCCGGGAGCGGCGACACAGTGCCGACGAACGGCATGGTGATGGCGTCGGTCGGATCGAGGCCGAACGTCGCGTCGAACGTCTGCACCGTGGTGGACCACGGCGAGAAGTTCCAGAAGCGATCCGAGCCCGGCTCCTGCACGCCGAGGCGCGTGCGCGGCGTCGGACGCGCGTCGATCTGCAGCGCGAAGCCCTCACCCGGGTGCACCGACGTGTTGTTGTTGCTCCAGTCCGAGTCCGCGTAGGTGATGAGCAGGCCGTCCTGGTACGGATAGTGGCCGACCATACCGTTCAGGTAGCCCGTGCCGGCGTACGGCCCGGTCTGCAGGCCGGTGTCGTAGCCCTTGTACTGGCGGAACTCGGCGATGTAGTAGTGCGGCTTGTTCGTCACGACCTTGCCGGCCGAGGTGACGAACTTGTTCAGCGTCCAGCCGTTCGGCGCAGTCTCGCCATTGTCCGAGAAGCTGCCGACGGTGATGTCGTCGACCGCGATGCCCCAGTTGAACGTGAAGGCGTCGGTCCAGTAGCGGATGCGCAGCAGGACCGTCTGGCCCGCGTACGGCGTGAGGTCGAACGACACGTTGCGCCACGCGCCGGAGGTCGTGCCGGTGATGCCGTTGCCGGCGTTCTGGCTGTTCGGGTTGGTGTTCGTGGTGACGCCCGCGGCGGCGAGATTCGTCCACGACGTACCGTTGTTCGTCGAGACGGAGACGTAGGCGTAATCCCAGTTCGCCTCGATGCTGTAAGCCATGCGCATCGACAGCGTCGGGCTCGTCGCCGGAACGTCGATCGTGCGCGTCATGGTCGCTTCATAGCTGTTGGCCGAGCCGCTGACCCAGGCCTTGCCGTTCGCGGTGGACGCGGCCAGCGCGTCGAACTCGAACTTGAAGTTCTGGTTCGCCGGGAGCGGAATGACGACCGCCTGCGCGGCCTTGGTCGAGAACCCCGCGGGTCCGAGCTTGTGCATCGAGAACTGGCCGAGGGTGGCCTGATCGTACGTGAGCCAGCCGAGCTGCAGCTTGTCCCACGCGCTGAAGTCGCCCGGACGCGCGCCGACGTCTTCGCCGCCCGTGCCGAGGTACGAGCCGCTCGACATGATCGTCCAGTAGCCCGTGGCGTTGTTGCCGCCGGCCGTGTCGTAGTGATCCGGCAGACCGAGGTCATGGCCGTACTCGTGCGCGAACACGCCCAGGCCGCCGTTCTCCGGCTGCACGGTGTAGTCGCCGACCCAGATACCGGTCGGGGTCACGGCGTACGCGTTCGCCACCGTGGCGACGTTCGAGGCCGTGGTGATCCCGCGGACATGACCGCCCGAGGAGCCGAGCGTGGTGCCGGTCGGGTTCGCACCCCAGCCGCCGCCGAACTGCACGCCGCCGTCCTTGTTGAACGACGGGCCCTGCGCCGCGGCGCCGACACGCGTGTCGAGATTGTAGAAAGCCTGCCAGCGGTGCGACCAGATGGCGTCGGCCCCGAGGATGCCGCCGCCGGTCTCTTCACCCGCGCCGGCGTGCACGATCTGGAAGTGGTCGATGTAGCCGTCGGCCTCTTCGAAGTTGCCGTCCTTGTCGTAGTCGTAGCGATCCTGGATGTCGAAGGTCTTCAGGTAGTCGGTGACTTCCTGCAGGCTCTTGCCGGACGCGAGCTGCGCTGCCGTCCAGGTGTTGATCGTGTCGGAGATGAGCGTCCACATCGTGGCGTCGCCCAGCGCGTTCGCGCCGTAGCGCGAGCCGTTGAACGGCACCTTCACCCAATGCATGACGTCGCCGTTGAACGTGTAGCGGCCCGAGGACTGCGCCTTGTAGTACTCGACCATCTGGTTGAAGTACATGTCGACGTAGTGCTCGCGGCTGTAGTCCGGCTGCCAGATGGTGGTGTTGTTGATGGCACGGTTCGGCTGCGCGATGGTGTTGTGCAGCGGACCCGTCGTCTGCGCGAGGCCGGGATTGGACGGGCTGGTGATCCAGCCGCCCTGCGTGCCGAACTCGACGAGCATGACGAAGACGCGGTCGGTGCGCTCGACCGGGAAGTCGACGTACTGCCCGCGCGCGACCTGGTGCGTCTTGCCCGACTTCCGGCCGGACGCGATCTGCTGGTTCACGGCTTCGCGACGCAGCGCGGCCTTCTCAGTCGCCCGCGGCGAGGGGAAGTTGTCGCTGCCGACGAGCTGACGCTCGCCGTCTTCATCGGTCACGAATCGGATGGCCGTACGCTCGCCGTCGACGGACGGAAGCGGGGCGAGAACTTCTTCCTGAGCTGCCATGGGAAAAGCCGCAACGAGGACTGCGGCCAACGACAACACGAGATTCTTCAAAGAGAGACCTCCAAAGGATTGTTGGACAGCGAACTTACCTGTCGCGGCCGACACCGCGACACACATGGACGCACTGCGATGAGGCGACACCCGTCCCGCCGCTACTGCGCGGTTACAGCCTTGCTGGGAAAAAACCGATGTTCTGGAAGACCGCGAAAGGGATCAGACCACCAAGATTGTCAACAGCGTGTACGGACTGTTGCTGATTGTGTAGGGACCTATCGAAACGGGCGGGTGGTGGTCGTAATTCCACTACATTTGGAAGCTCAGCCGTTCGCACCAAGGGAGCGCGACAGCAGCCCGTACGATCGTGACGAGCACGTCATTACGGCGTTCTGCCGCTCAGGAGCGGGTCGACCCGCGCCGGGTCGCCAGTGGCGGTCCAGCGGATGCGGGCCGGCACCGGGAGATCGAGGGACTGGCCTTCCGCGGCGGACTCGAACAGGGCCTGATGCGTGCGTGTGTAGTCTTCGTACGGCTCGCCGGTGCGGAGAATGTTCACGAGCGCCTGGGCGAGGTCGGACGGCGCGGACGCCAGTGCCGCGAGGCGGCGCAGTTCCGCGGCGCGCACCTGCGGCACCTCGGCGGCGGTGAGCGCCTCGGTTGCCAGGGCGGCGATGTACGTCTTCGTCGTTTCCATCGCGCGTACGGCGAGGTCGTCGCGCACCGGGATCTCGATGACGATCGCGGGTGCACCGCCGCGACGCTCGAATCTCGCGCCGACGCTGTATACCCACCGCTCCTGTTCCCGCAGACGCTCGTTGAGCCGGGCCCGCAGCAGATCGGCCGCGAGGGCGACGCGCGCTACGCTCGCATCGGGCGCGAAGGTCAGGACGGCGGTGAGGGTCGTCTGCGGCGCACCGGCTTTCGGCGTGAAGGGAGGCGGGTCGGCCACCGCGGCAGCAGGCGGCATCGGGGGCAGCTCGCGGAGCCGGGCGGAGACGCGCTCGCGCTCGATGTCGCCGACCACGACGAGATCGAATGCTCCGGCCGCGCGTTTCAGGAGCGCGCGCAGCTCGCGATCGAATGCTGCAGGCGTGGCGGTGACGGAGAGGACGGCACCGTCGCGCGGCACGAGATGCGCGATCGCGATGGGCGCGGCGCGGCGCGCGCTGAGAAGGCGCACGCCGCCGATCATTCCGTCCTCGACGTCCGCGGGCACGGCGATCGACGGCACCGGGACGTCGAGCGGGGCGCCACGATCCACCTCCGCCGTCGTGGATGCCGGCGCGATGCGCACGACCAGCGGATGGCGCAGCCACTCGCGCGCGGTCGCCATCACCTGCTGCGGCGTCACGGACGAGACGCGCTCGATGTGGCGCAGATACGTCCGCGCATCGCCCGCGAGCCACAGCCCCTCGCCCAGGAGCTGCGCGCGGCTGGGCCGCCAGCCGAGACGGCCGAGGGCGTCCCCGTAGATGGCGAGGCGCGCTTCGCGCGCGGCGTCGATGGACGGAGCCGACGTGAGGAAGCCGTCCAGGATCGCCAACGCGCGCATGGCATCTCCGCAACGGACGCGCAGCGACATCATGCCGCCCGCCGCCGCTTCGAGCTCCTCGACGTCCCGCGCCTCGCATCCGAGCTCCTGCTGCAGCCGCTCGCGCAGCAGCTCCTTCGCGATCGCGAGGTCCTGCCGTGCGGGATCGCCCCAGCGCGGCGTGCGCCAGTAGAGATCCAGCGCCGGCGTCGCCTCGGGCGCGGACACGTCGAAGAAGCGCCGCTCCGGCAGCGGAGCGACTGCCGTCGCGGTGGCCGCGTACGCGGAGCCCGGGGGGATCGACCCGAAGTGTTTGCGCGCGAGCTCGACGACGCGCGCGGGATCGGCGTTGCCCACCACGACGAGCATCGCGTTCGCGGCTCCGTAGTAGCGCCGGAACCAGCGGCGCATCCCGTCGAGCGTCGCCGCCTCGACGTCGAGCGTGGAGCCCATGGTGGAGTGACCGTACGGGTGACCCGCGCCAAAGAGCGCGCGCCGCACAGGCTCCAGCACGGCGGCGTCCCACGTGCGTCCGGCACCGTTGCGGAACTCCGCGAGCACGGTCTGCTTGTGCTTTGCGAGATCGGCCTCGGTGATCGCATCGGGCGACGCGGCCATGCGGTCGGCGAAGACGGCGATCGGCACTTCCAGGCTCGTCGCGGGATAGCGGCCGACGAAGCGCGTGTACTCCGTCGCGGTCGCGCCGTTCGAGTCGAGGCGGTCGCGGTCGAACAGCGGGCGGTTCACCGCAAGCACGCGGGTCGCGCCCGGCAGCATGTGCTCGAAGAGGTGGGCGAGACCATACTGCCCGGGCGCTTCGTCCGCGCTCCCCGCACGGAACCAGAGCTCCACCGCAACGTCGCTCACGGCAGGATCGCGGCTGACGAGGATCGTCAGTCCGTTATCGAGCTTCGCGGTCGTCACCTCGAGGTCGTACCGCGAGGACGCGAAGAGTGAGGGGCAGACGAGCAGCAGCAGGAGGGCAGCGCGCATGAGGCGAATATAGCCGCACCAGCCCACGTCCCGTCTCAAGTGCAGGGCGCGGCTTCAGCCCGCCCCTCGGACGGGGAGGGGGAACGCCGCCGCCCACGAGAGGGGCGGGCTGAAGCCACGCCCTACATTTGAGACGGCCTCCAATCGCCTCCGCTTTCCTATTCGGTAGCTTCGTCGCGCGAACGTGCGAATACGAAAGGGGGATCACCCCAGGACTTTGCGCATGTCGTGGAGGAGCTTCTCCGCTTCCTCCACCCGCCGCAGCAACTCCGCGTCGCCGCGTTTGTCGACCAGGGTGGTCCAGGGATGGCGCTTGAGGGCCTGGGTGAGCTCTTCGATCTCGCCGGCGAGGGTCCCTTTTTTCGGCGCCTCGGGCGGCGCGAGGGTGTCCATCACCGCCTCGAGGCTCTCGCCCTCGACGAACCGCTGCTTGGCCACGGGGTCGCGGAGGACGACCCGGAGCTTGCGGATCTCTTTGGAGTTCGTGATCTCGTTGTCGTTCACTTTCTGCACGATCGTGTCGAGCACCGACGGGGTGAGCAGGCTCTTGTTGATGTTCTTGATCTCGCGCGCCCAGGTGATCGACGAGCCGGGCTCCGGGAGGTTCGTGAGCTTCTCGGAGAGCTCGTAGATCTCCACGAGCTTGTCCAGCTCGCGGACCGTGACGCCGAGGATGTTGGCGGCGCTGGCGCGGCCGACGATGTCGACCAGGCCGTAGGCGACCATCTCCTTCTCCTTCGCGTCCCACTCCTTGCGCTGGCGGTGGATGTAGATCCACACGCGCAGGCGCTCGTCGTCGGTGAGGGTGCGGTCGGTGATCTCGAGCGGGATGCGCCGGTACACGTCCTTCTTCTGCACCTCGACCAGGACCTTGGAGTTCGTCCAGCGGCGGTCGCCGTCGATGATGCGGAGCTTGCCCTGCAGGTCCGGATGCGGCTCGACGAGCAGCGGCTCGAAGATCCCCTCGTTGGCCTCGATCTGGCGCTGCAGCTCGAGGTCCTCCTTCGGGCCCATGCGCGGCTGGCGCTCGTTGGGGATCACGTCGTACAGATCGCGCGTGTCGCGATAGGTGCGCAGGATGGTGCGGCCGAGGCGGCGCTCCTGCCATTGGATGGCGGCGGCGGTGCTCATTCCTTCACCCGGAATGCGGCGGGCCGGACGACGTTCAGCGGCGGCGGCTCGTCGCGGGACTCGAGGATGGCGGCGACGTCAGTGTCGATCTCGCGGAGGACGTTCTTGATCCGCGTCAGCACCGTGCCACGCTTCTTCCAGACGTTGTCGTGGGCGCGCTTCTCGTCGACGTCGATCTGCAGCGCCTCGCCCGCGAGGTCCGACGCCTCGGTCAGCTTGCGCTTGAACGTCGTGGAGGTGATGAAGCGGAACAGGCGGCTCACCTTGTCCGCGCGCTCCGCGTCGCTCAGCTTCGCGGCGTGCATGGCGATCAGCGCCTTGCGCAGGACTTCGACGATCGCGCCGACGCGCGCGGGCGCGACGACGATGACGCCCGAGTCGATGAACAGCTCGCGCTTGCCCGCGGGAAAGATGGTGGTCGAGAGGATGGCGTGGTCCGCGCCGGTGTCGCTCTGGTCCTGGCGGAGCTTGGTGACGAACGCCTGCTGCCACGCGCCCCGCGGTTTGGCGTCGATGAGGATCTTGCCCGCGGACTTGCCTTTGTAGCGGACGTCGTGGAGCAGGTTCGCCGCGCCGCTCTTGCCCTTCATCGGCGTGATCTGGTCGTCGGGGAATGCGCCCCGAAGCTCCTCGTACAGGTCGATCTCCCCGCCTTCACCGACGTCGAGGCCCTTCTTCACGCGGCGGCTCATGTCGGAGATCTTCTTCTGCAGGGCCTCGCGCTCGCGGGCAAACTCGGCGTCCTTGCGGAGCAGCGCGGCCTCGCGGTCCTTCTGCAGGATCTGGCGGACGTCGGAGATCTCCTTCTTCTTCTGCCGGTCGAGGTCCTGCTTCACCAGCTCGATCTGCTTCGTCATCTTCGCGCGCTCAGCGTCGAGCGCCTTGCGCTCCTTCATGAGCTTCTGCGCGTGCACGGCGATCTCCTTCTCGAGTTGCGCCCGCAGCGTTTTCTCGGCGTCGGCGAGCTTCTTCCGCTCGTCCTCGCGGATGGCCGCTTGGATCTGGAGGAACTTCGCATGGGTGATGGTGCTGCCGCACCAGGGGCACTTGTCTGTCGTCGGAACCACCGTCTTGCCTCCGGATCGTAGCGATTTGGGCTGTCCCTGTAAGTCCCTTTTGGTACTTGTACGTCCTTAGCTGGTCCCTGTCAATCCGCGGATCCCGCCCAAAAATCCCTGCGTCCCCAGGAGAAGTGGCCCGACAGACCACATTTTTAGTGTCTCCTTCTCTGTCCTTCTTTGTCCTTTTTACTCCTTCTGATATCCTGTGTGCATCGAATGGAGGAACAGGGCACCATGGATCTTGTATTGAAACTTCGTGAGCTCCGGCGCCTGCGCGGCCTGACCCAGAAGGACGTCGCACGCCTTTCCGGCGTGGGGGAGAAGACCATCAGCTCGTTCGAGACGGGCGAACGGATCGGCTCGCTCAAACTGGCCCAACTCGAGCGCCTCCTGGCAACGTATGGCTTGTCGGAGGTGGAGTTCTTCGGCGGGAGGATCGAGAGGGAGATCGCCCCGTGGGAGCTCGACGAAGAGGAGACGGCGGCCAGGCGCCTGCTCGACGATCTCCACGGCCTGTCGAAGACGGCCCAGCGGAACCTGCTGGCCAAGTTCCAGCTCATGGTCGAGACGGTCGCGGAGGTATACGGCGAACCCGGGAACGAGCGGTTTACGCCGGAGCCGGCCTTCGAGCGAGGGCTTCGCGGACCGCGGGATCTCGACGGACGCCGGACCGAGGCCTACGCACTCGGCCGGTGAGTCCCTCTCCCCGCGGCGACGCGGGGAGAGGACGACCTCGAGCTGGATCACGCCGTGACGACGACTTTGTCGATGCGGATCTCGTTCTGCAGCGTCTTCGCGACCGGACAGCGGCCCGCGATGACTGCCAGCTTCTCGCGGTGCTCGGGTGTGAGCTGATCGCCGTGCAGCGCGAGCTCCACTCGGAAACGATGGATGTAGCCCGACTGCGAAGTGCAGTCCGCGCAGTCCTTCACGTACTGGCGGTCGTGCGTCACGGTGACGTCCACGCCTTCGAGCGGGATCTTCTCGCGCTTCGCGTAGAACTGCAGGGTCATCGCCGTGCAGCCGCCGAGGGCGGAGGCCAGCATGTCGTATGGCGTAGGCCCCTCGCCCGTACCGCCGACGTCCGCGGGCTCGTCCAGCACCCAGCGATAGGGGCCGGCCTCCACTTCCGTTCGGAACGAGCCTCGCGCGCGCAGCACCACCGGCGATGTGGTCATCTCTTTTTTTCTCCGCGACGATTCTGGGCCGGGAATTACGCCACGTCGGCGACGACCTCGTGCAGCACGCCTCTCGCGCTGTGCGAGAGGTACTCGTCCTGCGAGAAGTCGTCCACCTGGATGGCCGCGGCCCGCAGCTCCTCGGCGCGCAGGAGCATCGCGTGCTCGTCGGCCGTGATGACGTTCTTCTCCAGCGCGGCGTCGTACAGCGCGCGGCCCTTGGCCTTGGCGAGCGTCTTCGCCTTCACCGCGGCGCGCACCTTCCGGTCGATCTCCTCCGCGCGCTTGACGGCGCGGAAGGTCTCCTCGAGCAGGCCGAGCTGCTCGACGGTGTTGTCGGGCACGTAGATGCCGTCCGTATGGCGCAGGCGCTGCTCGCTGTCGCTGAGGATCAGCGTGGCGATCTTGTGCGTGTGCTTGTCGTTGGCCTCACCCGCGAGCGCGTTGAGGTTCGACCACATGCGCAGCGGTCCGGCGAAGAGCCACGTCAGGCCCGGCACCGGCAGGTTGCCGAAGATCCCGTCGAACGCCTTCTGGATCTCGTACAGCGCGTGGTTCATGGTGAAGTGCACGAACGGCAGGTCTTCCTTGCGGCGTCCCTCCGCTTCGTAGCGGCGCAGCACCGACGTGCCGATGTACATCCACGACAGGACGTCGGCGTAGCGGCCGGTGAGCTTCTCCTTCAGCTTCAGCGAGCCGCCGAGCGCGCCCATGGCGATATCCGACATGATCGCGAACGTGGCCGAGGCCCACGAGAGCTTCCGGTAGTACCGCGCCGTGCTGCCGCCGACCGGGCTGCCCGCCAGCAGACCGCGCGTGAGCGACAGCACGACCGCGCGCGACAGGTTGCGCACGATGTGGCCGATGTGGCCCCAGAACGCGCGGTCGAACTTCTTCAGGTCGCGCGCGGCGATCGCTTCGACTTCCGCGAGCGCGTACGGGTGTGCGCGCAGCGCGCCCTGTCCGAAGATGATGAGCGTGCGCGTGAGGATGTTCGCGCCTTCGACGGTGATGCCGATCGGCGTTGCGATGTAGAAGTGCGCGAGCAGATTGCGCGGTCCGCGCGAGATGCCCGAGCCGCCCGCTACGTCCATGGCGTCGTTGATGATGCGGCGGCCGATCTCGGTGGCGTTGTATTTCGCCATCGCCGTCACGACCGCGGGCTTGATGCCCTGGTCGATGGCGCCGAGGGTGTAGCGGCGCATCGCCTCGAGCAGATAGTTGAAGCCCGCGATGCGCGCGACCGGCTCCTCGATCCCTTCGAACTTTCCGATCGGCAGACCGAACTGCTTGCGGATCGAGGCGTACGCGCTGATGACCCGCGTGCCGATCTTCGCGCCGCCCGTCGACTGCGCCGGCAGCGAGATGCCGCGGCCGGCCGCGAGCGACTCGGTCAGCATCCGCCAGCCCTTGCCGCAGCCTTCCACGCCGCCGACCACCGCGTCGATCGGCACGACCACGTCGCTGCCCTGCGTCGGGCAGTTGTAGAAAGGCGTCCCGAGCGGATCGTGGCGGCGCCCGATGACCACGCCCGGCAGATGGGTCGGGACCAGCGCGCAGGTGATGCCGACGTCCTCCCCCTTGCCGAGCAGATTGTCCGGATCGCGCAGCTTGAAGGCCACGCCGAGGAGCGTCGCGATCGCGGCCAGCGTGATGTAGCGCTTGTTCCAGTTCAGGCGGATGTAGAGCTTGCCGTCGTCGCCCTTGAACAGCGTGCCATGCGACGCGATCGAGCCCGCGTCCGAGCCGGCGCCCGGCTCCGTCAGCGCGAACGCCGGAACCTCGTCACCGGAAGCGAGCCGCGGCAGCAGCCGCTGCTTCTGTTCGGGCGTGCCGTAGTGCAGCAGCAGCTCCGCGGGACCGAGCGAGTTCGGCACCATCACCGTGATGCACGCCGGGATGGAGCGCGTGGCCAGCTTCATGATCACTTCGCTATGGGCCAGCGCCGAGAAACCGAGGCCGCCGAACTCCTTCGGGATGATCATGCCGAGGAACCGCTCGCGGCGGATGATGTCCCACGCCGCCTGCGGCAGCTCGCGCGATTCCCACACCTCCCAGTCGTCGATGACCGAGCAGAGCTCGTTCACGGGGCCGTCCAGGAACGCCTGTTCTTCGGCGGTGAGCGACGGATACGGCTCCGCCATCAGCTTCCGGAAATCGGGCTTGCCGGAGAAGAGCTCCGCCTCCGCCCACACCGAGCCCGACTCGATCGCCGTCCGCTCCGTTTCGGAGATCGGCGGCATGACCGGAGCCAGGATCTTCATGACGACGCTCGAGACCAGAGCGCGCCGGATCGGCGTGATGAGGAAGACGGCCATCACGACGGCGTACGCCGCGAGGAGCCAGAGCGGCGCGCCGAAACCGACCAGCAGCACCGCACCGAGCACCGCCCACAGGATCAGGGGCGCGCCGGTAAACCCGAGAATCAGCAGCGCGACGACCGCGCCGATCGCCCAGAGCACCGTGTAGCTCTGGAGATAGAGACCGTGAATGGAGTCGAAGAACTGCACGTGTGTGCCTCCCTGCCCGTGAAACACCACATTATGAATGGCTATTCATTCAAGCGGAAGGTTTATGCGGAGGGCGTACCACTACTGGCGGTTCCTCGGGGTTCCTCGGAGTTCCTCGGGGTTCCTCGGAGGGCTGTTCCCCTTCACTCCGAGGAACTCCGAGGAACCGAGGAACCCGAGGAACTCACTTCTTATGGCATCCCGTGCACACCCCGGTAGGTCCCTTCTTCTGCTCCTTGTGGCAGGAGATGCACCGGAGGTGGAACGGGTTCTTGGTCATGCTCATCTCGCGCATCGACGGGACGTCTCCCTTCGGGTCGAGGTGGCAGGCCGAGCATTTGGCGATCTTCGTCTCCGCGGTCGCCTTCTCCGCGGTGAGGCCTTTGTTCGTGTGGTGGCACGTGTCGCACTTCATCGTCTTCGAGTGCTTGCCGTGCGGGAACGGCACCGCCGGCTGCTTCTTCGCGGCGGCGTCGATCTTGAGGGTCTCCGGGCCGGTGTGTGCGAACGCCAGAGCGGCGGACACACAGAGTCCCATCACCACCAGGAGCTTCTTCATCACTTCCCCCCTACATCTGATTCTCGACGATCGGGACGAGCAACCGGGCCGCCCAGGCACGGAGGACCTTCGCCCTCGACACGAGAGGATACCGCTCCCGGCGGGCGGGTTTTCCATTTCCGTGGATCCGCCAGGCGTTCTGCAGGTGGGCGTCGATGGACTCGAGGAGCTCCTGGGCCACCGCCTCGTCGGCGGCGACGCACATCACCTCGGTGTTCAGATGCTCGGAGCGATTGGACAGGTTGTACGAGCCGATGAGGGCGAGGCGGCCGTCGATGACCGCGCTCTTCGCGTGCAGCGGATCGGGCCCCTTGTACTCCCGCACGTCGATGCCGGCGCGCGCGAGGCGCCGCCGGTATTTCAGATACGCCGCCTGGGGCAGCAGGCCGTCCGTGGAGCGGAGCGAGTTCGTCACGATCTGTACGTAGACGCCCTCTTTCGACTTTCGCTCCAGCAATTCCAGGAAGTGCTTCGACGGAATGAGGTACGGCGACTCGATGACGATGGACGTCTTCGCCTCGTCGATTGCCCTGGTGAGATGCGAAGCCACGCGCGGACCCTCGTCGACCGGGTCGTGCCAGAAGCTGACGACGTCGATCTCCGGCGCACCCTCGGACCAGTCGCGCCCCGTGTCGAGCTTCACCAGCCTGTCGCACAAGGCCTCGTCCAGCATGCGGGCGGCGAGCTGCTTCTCCCGGTCCGAGACGCGCACTTTGAGGTCGGCGACGTGCGCGCTCGCCCACACGTTCGAGAAATGACGATCGGCATCCGCGGCGGATGGGCCTTCGATGTACACGTCGCGGTCGACGTAGTTCTTCTTCCGGGCCATGCCGAAGTACGACTCGGCCAGATTGCGCCCGCCGGCGATGTACCGCTCGCCGTCGACGATCACGACTTTCTCGTGCATGCGCCGGAACACCCAGCTCGGATGGCGCAGTGTGAACGGGTGATACACGCGCACTTCGACGCCCTCGTCGCGCAGGTGCGCGAGGACGGCTTTCGGGATGTGCTGGAAAGTCGCGTCGACGACGAGACGCACGCTGGGAACGCGGCGGCGGCGCGCGTCGCGCAGCAGTGCCAGCGCAACATGGGTGATGCGGTCGTTGCGCGCGAGGAAGTACATCGCGTGGATCTCGGACTCGGCCTGCTGCAGGATGTCGACACGCGCCTGCGCGGCGTCCTGGGGATCATCGAGAATCCGAAAGGCGTCGGCGTTCGCGATGGTGGCGAGGAGGAGCACGAGAAGCGCAACGGCGGTGCGCATGCCCGCTCTTTGTGCACGTTGTGAACCACCTATACTCGGCGCAGCACCCATGGCCTTCGAGACTTATCCCGCCCGCTCCACGCATCTCGGACCGCTGCAGATCTGGCGGGCGCTGCCCGTGCGCGCGCACCGGCTGATCGGCGCGTGGTGTTTCCTCGACCGCTATGGGCCTCTGTCGTTTACGAGCGAGAAGCCGATGGACGTCGCGCCGCATCCGCACATCGGAATTCAGACGGTCTCGTGGCTCCTCGAAGGCGAGGTCCTGCACCGCGACAGCCTCGGGTTCGAAGCGATGGCCCGCCCCGGCGCGGTGAACGTGATGTCCTCCGGGAGGGGCATCTCTCACGCCGAGGAGACACCGGCATCGAACCAGGGGCGGCTCAACGGCGTGCAGTTGTGGGTCGCGCTGCCCGAGGCGCAAAGGCACGAGGCGCCGTCGTTCACGCACGTGCCGCGCGTGCCGCAGCGCGAGTACCGCGGCGGCTCCGCGGACATCTTCTACGAGCCGGGACTCGGTGCCGACGTGCGCGTGCACGCGCGCTCGGAGTTGGAGATGCCGCTCGATCCGGCCTTCGAGCATGGGATCTTTCTGCTCGACGGCGACGCGACCCTGGAAGGGCAGCCGCTCGCGGTGAACACCCTGTACTACCTCGGC
Source organism: Thermoanaerobaculia bacterium (assembly GCA_036375075.1). GTDB lineage: Bacteria > Acidobacteriota > Thermoanaerobaculia > Gp7-AA8 > Gp7-AA8 > QHVT01. The sequence goes on from DASUSN010000181.1 coordinate 15,927, forward strand.
GTGGGGCGCAGGGACCTGTCGATGCAGAGCGCGAACGGCGCGCGCTTCCTCCTCCTCGGCGGCGAGCCGTTCCCCGAGACGGTCCTGATGTGGTGGAACTTCGTGGCGCGGACGCCGGAGGAGATCGCGGCGGCCCGGGAAGAGTGGGAGCGCGGAACGGCCTTCGGCGCGGTGCGCGGCTACGCGGGCCCGCGTCTGCACGCGCCGGAGCTCATGCACCTCGCGGCGCCGAATCCCGCGTCGTAGCAGAGCGCCCTGCCAGCTACTGCTCAGGCTCGACGAAGACGTCGTCGAACAGCGTCTCGAACGGATGGATCACCGCGCCGCTGGCGATGATCAGAATCATCGACTGCGTGCGCGACCCGGTGCGCATGGTGAACGAGTAGTCCTGCCACACGTTCGGCTGCGCCGGCGAGAGAAGGCGCGTCTCGCTCTCGACGAACTCGCCCGTGCAGTCGGGAGTCCTGTACAGGAACAGCGCGATCGTACCGTCGCCGCGCTCTTTGGGCGCGCTCGTGCGCACCTTCGTGCCGAAGCGATAGCGCGTGTCCTTGTTCACCACGAGGCACTGCAGCCGCTGGAGGGCCAGGTTGCTGCCGTTGTCGCGCACGGAGATGGAGCCCGAGGACGGGCTGCCGTTCGCGTCGAGCAGCGACCAGGACACCGTGCCGCTGCCGTTCGGAAAGCGGCCGGTGTACCAGATCCAGCCGTCGATGCTGGTGTTGAAGGAGCCGTTCGTGACGAGGTTGGGACTGGTCAGCGTCGGCGCCCCTTCCTGAGTCAGGTCGAGGCGGATGCCGGCGATGATCAGCGTGGTGCTGCGGGCCTCCGCGCCGAGATTCGGCGCGACGGTCACATACGCCGCCGGCTGCGCGTCCATCGGTGCGGCCTCGACCGTCACCCAGTCGACGGGCGAATACCCGTTCCACTGCGCGCAGTTCGCCGTCTGGCCGTAGATGAACACGATCCCGCGCGTCTGCCCCGCAGCAGGCACAGCCGCCGTTCCCCACACCGGCACGAGCTGGAACGAGCACGACTCCGCCGGATGGTGAACCACACGCGTACGCCGGGCGAGCGCGGTGGGAGCGGCGAGCGAAACGAGCGCGAGGACGAGAACCAGGCGTTTCATCGTGGGCGCAATGCTAAACAGCGGCGAACGCGACATGTTCCTAACGATGACGCATCACGTGTCATCCCGAGCAGGTGACGGCACGCTGCGCCGCGCCTGAGAGAAAGAAACCTGCTTGAGTATGTCGGACTCATAGCAGATCGCAAGATGTTGATTGCAAGCAGCTTGTGGCTCGCGAACAACGAGTTTCTTGGAAGC
>DASUSN010000182.1:0-11558 GCA_036375075.1 Thermoanaerobaculia bacterium
TCAGCCCGCCCCTCCCAGGGGGAGGCGGGCTGAAGCCACGCCCTACATTTACTTTCCGAAGCGGGCGCCGCGGGTGCGGAGGGCGCAGTCGGCCGCCAGCGGCGCCCGCGGATCGCGCAGGAAGGCCGCGACGATCCCGGCGCCGCACGCGTTGAAGCCCGCGCCGTGGCTGCGGCCGCGGAACTCGACGAAGCGGGCGTTCGGCATCGCGTCCAGCAGGCGGCGGCCCCATTCGGGCGGCGTGTCGGGGTCGAATTCCCCGGAGAAGATCAGCGCCGGGACGTCGCTCTGCACCGGCTCGTTCTCCACCGCCGGCGCGGGCGCCACGTTCCACGTGCGGCACAGCGCCGGCGTGGCCGCGCCTTCGTCGATGCCGCCGAGGCCGAGGGCGGGGGAGACCTGTGAGGCGACGCGCTGGGGATCCTCGAACGGCATCTCCTCCGAGCACCAGACCGACAGCCGCAGGCCCCACGTGGACCGCGAGGGCCCGAGGTTCTCGCGGACCAGTTGCTGCAGCGCGGTGTAGTTGCCGTTCGCCGCGCTCGCGATGACGCGCGGGATCATCGGGATTGCGTGGGGATTGTGCAGGGCGGAGTAGATGGCGTCGACCACCTGCGCGCCGCGGACGTTCGCTTCGACACCGAGCGGCAGCGGCTCGCGGTCCGCGCGCGCGACGAGCTCCGCGAACTGCCGGCGGAGGGCCGGGTGCGCGGCGCCGCACTCGCGGTCGACCGCGCACGCGTCGAACATCACGTTCAGCGAGCGGAGGAGATTGATCGCCGATACTTCGTCGAAGTTGACCTCCGGCGGCAGCACCGAATCCAGCACGACGCTCCGCACGGACGCCGGGTGGCGGCGCAGGTACGTCAGGATCATGCGCGACCCGTAGGACACGCCGTGCAGGTTCCAGGGGCCATAGCCGAGGAGCCTGCGCAGGTCTTCGAGGTCGTCGGCGCTCTGGATGGAGGTGTAGCCGTCGAGATCCACGCCCGATGCGACCAGCGCCGCGCGGCACGCCTTCGCGGCATCGATCATCGCGGCGTCGGGCAGCTTGCCCGCCGCGATCTCGCCGCGGACGCGGTTGATCTCCGGACACTCCAGCGCCGGCTCCGCGAGCTTCGCGCCGCGCTGTTCGAGGAGGATGAAGTCGCGCTGGTCGAGGAACGGCAGGTCCTTGCCCGAGCGCTTGCCGGACGTGTTGCTGTTGCCCGGACCGCCGGTCACGAACACCAGCGGATCGGGCGCGGGCTTCTCCGCGCGGCTGCGGAAGACCATGGCCGGGAGGCGGATCGCGCGGGAGTCCTTCTTCGCGCGGTTCTCCGGCACGATCAGCGCGCCGCACTCGATCCGTTCGTCCGTTGCGACCTCCGCCGCGCACGGCACGCGCTCGTAGCGCGGAACGACGGCGTTTGACAGGACCAGCGCCAGCACGAGAATCATGGTCCGGGTTATAAGAACTGCCGATGCGCGCTGTCCAATATCGATTCGAGAGGTCTGTGATCGCGCCGTGATCTCACCGGTGCTGGACGTGCGCCGCCTGCAGTACTTCCTCGCGGTGGCGGAGACGCTGCATTTCCGCAAGGCGGCGGAGCGGTTGCACGTCGCCCAGCCGGCGCTCAGCCAGCAGATCCGCCGCCTCGAAGAAGACCTGGGATGCCAGCTCCTGACGCGCAACCGCCGCGGCGTGGCGCTGACGCCGGCGGGGCAGGCGCTGCTGGAGAGCGGGCGCCGCGCGCTGGTGCAGCTCACACACGCGGAGGATGCGGCGCGGCGCACGGCGGCGAATCAGGTGGCGTTGCTGCGCATCGGGTTCCTCAATCCCGCGGCGTTCGCCGTCGTCCCGCCGCTGGTGCTGCGGTTGCGGGCGGAGCGTCCGGACGTGTTCCTCGCGCTGCGCGAGGGCGCAAGCGCGCAGCTGCTGGAAGAAGTCCGCCTCGGCCAGTTGGACGTGGCGTTCGTGCGCGGGCCGGTGACGCATCCCGGCGTGCGCATCGACGTCCTGCGCCGCGAGCCGCTCATCGCCGTGCTGCCGGCGAAGCATCCGCTCGCGAGGCGCAAGCGCGTGCCGCTGGCGGAGCTGGCGGACGAGCCGTTCATCGGCTTCCGCCGCGACGCCGCGCCGTCGCTGCACGACGCCATCACGCGGTTGTGCATGGACGCCGGCTTCGCGCCCGCGTTCGTGACCGAGGCCAGCGAGTGGTACACGATCGTGAGCCTGGTGGCCGCGGGGTTGGGGGTGGCGATCCTGCCCGAGTCGATCGCGGCGTTCTCGCACCGCGACGCCGTGTATCGGCCGATCGCGGGCCCGTGCCGGGAAGTGGAGCTGGTGATGGCGCAAGGGCCGGGCAAGCCCGGCGCGGCGCTGGAGGCCTGTCTGCGGATCGTGGGAGAGCTCGCGGAGTCTTTGTAGCGGCGGGCGTAATGTAGGGCGCGGCTTCAGCCCGCCCCCTCGTGGGCGGCGGCGTTCCCCCTCCCCGTCCGAGAGGCGGGCTGAAGCCGCGCCCTACATTTGGCGGACGCGCGTTACTTTTTCTTCGCCGCTGATTTCTTCGAGGTCGATTTTTTCGCCGTCGATTTCTTCGCGGACGATTTCTTCGTCGAGGCCGACCTCTTCACGTCGCCCTTGTCGCCCTGGCCGGGCTTCACGACCGTCTTCGATTTGCTGCGGCGGTCGGCCGCGAGAGACTTGCCGACGTCGACGACGTCCTTGAACTTTCCTTCCTTGTCGCGGCGGACGAAGCGCTTGTCTCCGGGGGTCGGTTCGATCAGTTCGCGTTTTCTCGCTGCCTTTTTTGCGGCCATGCAACTCTCCTTCGATCTCAGCCGTTGCGAGACGGATGCCGTTCTGCGGATTGTCCCGCCGATGGGCTAAAGTGTGCCCGGGTCCACCCATCACAATTTGAAGAGGTGCTGCGATGGCTACATACACGTCCGTGCAGTTCATCGGATATGCGATTCCGAGCATCCCGCTGACCGTGGAGGACATCGGCGATCCGGGCACGCCCTGTTTCGTGGAGGGCCGGTACGAAGGCATCGAGCCGGAGACCGCCGACATCGACGCCCGGATCGCGCTGACCATGAGCGCCGTCCGGCAGACGCTGAAGAGCGGTGCGGTCGATCGCTCGGCGTCGACGCTCAAGATCTTCGTCGTGCCCGAGTTCTCCTTCCGCGGAGCGCGCGGCGCGTACGACGCCGGGGAGTTCACCTATTTCCGCGAGCGGTTCGCGAAACGCGTCTCCACCGCGGCATTCAAAGACTGGCTGTTCGTCGCCGGCACCATCGTCAACACCGTCGGGGGCTATCGCCGGGGCAGAAACCGGAAGCGCGACCTGAAGGCCCGCGTCCGCGAGAATCTCGCCATCGCGCTCGCGGACGCCTGGCAGTATTCGAGCGCGCACGACGACCAGAAGCTCGCGAGCTTCATCAACACGACCCTGGACCAATACACCGCCTACTGCCATGACGACCCCGTGTACGAGGTGGCCAATCGCAGCTTCGTGGTGGCGGGCGGCCCGCCGGACCCGGACTATCCCGAGGGCCTCAGCATCCAGAAGAAATTCGAGTCCAACGAAGACTTCGTGCTGAATTTCCACGGGAACGCGCTCGCGGAGGACAGCACGGGATATCCCCCCATCCACGAGAACAAGGGCGAGAACAAGCGCAGGGCCTTCGACGACTACAGCATCTTCACCATCAAAGGGATCAAGTTCGGCGTGGAAGTCTGCCTCGACCATCTGCAGGCGCGGCTCCGCCGCAACCGCATCCCGCAGAACGAGCTCGTCCAGATCCACCTCGTCCCGTCGTCCGGAATGCAGATCCAGGAGCCGTCGATCGTCGCCTGCGGCAGCGGCCTGGTGTTCAACTGCGACGGCCAGTACGACACCCTCGCGCCGGACTCACAGCCGGGTGCCGCCGATTCCATCTGGACCGGCACGGCCAGTCACCGGGCGCATACCCAGCTCACCGAGGTCGTGCAGCCGTGCCGCGGCAGGAATCCGGCGAGCAATACGGCCGTCCTGAGACGGCCTGCTGCAAAGGTCACGAAAGTACCGGTCGCCGACTCTGCCGCGGCGAAGCTCTACGCGTACGGCCCGGGCGAGGTACACGTCTATACGCCGCTGCCCGTCCCTCCGGCCGGCTAGGGCTTGCCAGGGGGCGGGGTGCCGCACTGGCAGAACTGGGGGCCGGGGCATTGACAGAACTCCGGGGTGCACACACACAGCTCTTCGGTCTGAGGGCATTGGCAGAACGGCCCGTCGCCCTCCTTGTTTGACTCAGCCATCCTCCGTTCGCGGATGGCGTGCGCGAACTCGTCTTTGGTGAAGTCGTGCCCATGCTCGTGGCCGACTTTGTCGATGTCCTGAAAGCGCTCGCGGGCCACTTTCCGGACCGCTTCGTCCTTGCTGCATTTTTCAATGAAATCTTTCGCGCTCTGTATAGGCATGGCTCTCCTCCGTGCGTTGACACCGCGGCCTGAAATGACGACAAAATGTGGAGCTGAAGTACCCGGACGCATTCTGCGCCGCGCTGTGGTGACCGTCAAGCACAGGGCCGTCACACGTTGAGATGGGAAGGATTGAGGTCCTCTTCGCGCAAAGCCCGCTCCACCCAGCCGAGCCGCAGTGGCACGTCGTACAGGCGCCCCGGCCCGAAACGCGGCCGGAAATGCCGCAGGCCCGGGACGATGACCTTCGTCACGGGCAGACCGACGTCCTCGCGTGTCTGGTCGAGCACGATCACCTCCAGCCCGGACGCGGCGAGGACGCGGGTACACGCCAGGACGTCCTCGCGGAGATCGTCCGACGGCGCCGCCGCCGTGGAGAGCTCGCGGGACCCGTGCGGCTCGAGAAACGTCCGGTCCTCGAGCGTTCCGCTGTAAACGCGGCGCGTCCTGCTGCCGGCGGCGAGCATCTGGTTGACCTCCGTGACGGCCCGCGTGACGGCGATGGCGGGGTCGAGATGCGCACCGAATCCGAGGCGGAACAGATCGCGGTCCTCGCCGGCGGAGAGGGCCACGCAGACCGGGATGCCGAGGTCGGTCGTCAGATCGAGCAGCCACAATCGACGGCCGCGCGCGGCGTGCTCGTGCCGCATCGCCTCCACGTACGGCGTTTCCAGCGCCGGCGCCGGACGGCGCGCGCGGGCATACCACCAGATCCCCGCGGAATCGCGCTCGACCAGCTCCAGCAATCCCTGCAGGATGGCGTCTTCGACGCAAGTGCCCGCCGCATTGCCGTTGGAATCGGCGTGCGCGAACGCGTTCGCACCGTGGGGGTGGCGGTAGTAACAGTACGCCGCCGCCACATAGCGTCGGCGGCCGTGCGTGAGCGACCAGGCCGGCGCCCAGTCCGTCTCCGCGTCCTCGTCGAACCGCTCGGGAATCCACACCGGGCCCGACCCCTGGCGGTTCCACTCCTCGCGCGCGGCGTACTGCCGGTCGCTGATGCCGAGGCAGGCGTGGGGATGCACGGCCTCGTCGCCGAGCTCGCGGAACGTCGCCCGCACCAGCGGCTCGTCGCCGCGATACAGGCCGGAATACCGCTCCAGCGCCTCGCACAATGCGCCCGTGCGCGCCTGGGCCGCCGTCATGCCCTTGCCGAGGCTGCGATCGGGCGGCTTCCGGCCGTCCAGCGTGTAGTTGTGCCGGGCGACGAACGTATTGAGGGCGCCGGCGTCGCCGTCGGCACGCCGGACCTCCTGCACGATCCCCGTCAGCGGACTGACGAGATGCGCGTAGCGCTCGTACGTCTGTTCCGGCGCCACGGCGCGATGGCCGCCGTCCAGCGTGAAGACCTTGGGCCGGCTCCGCAGGACCAGGGGAGGGAGCTCGCGCGGCGCCGCCGGATCGCCGCACGCCTCGCAATCGGGCTTGCGCAGAATGACGTGCGCCTTCTGCGCGAGCGATTGCGTGTCGAAGGTCAGCAGCCGGGAGGGGGCGTCCGGCTGCCGCATGTGACGCGCGGCCTCGAGCGCGGCGAGGTCGAGGGCGATCCGCGTCGACGGTGGATCTGCGGGAGGAACGGCCGGGGCATCGTCCGGCGGCCGCTCCGGCAACTGCCACGCGGTCCGCACGCCGCGCAGCCGCGCGGCCATGCACGCCCAGCACGGGCCGCGGCCGGGGACGAACACCGGTCCGATCCAGACGATCGTGCCGCGCGGCCGGACCAGCATCCACGGCCGTCCCGTCTGCAGCGCCTCGCGGTTCACCGCCTCCAGTTGCGCGTCGAGATAGTCGGAGACGGGCAGGATCGACGGATCTGCGGCGCCCGGGCCCGGCTCTTCCGGCTCCAGCAGGTCACGCTTTCGTAAATCGTCGAGCTCATAGAGCACGTCCAGCGTGTCGGACGATCCCCCTATCTGCGCTATGATTTGCGATACGGCGAGTTCCCCGTTCAGCACATGAGCAAGCGCGGCACCGAGACGGCCTTCGAGCAGTTCCACGCCCGACCCTCCGTCGAGCGCGACGAGGGTCTCGCCCAGCACACGAACGTCCGCGCGAAGCTTCGGCCGCCACTCGCTCAAGCGCGGCTCCGCGGGAGCTCATGAGCGCCACGGCCCTTTCCCCGCGCAGCCGTCTCGGGCCGTATCAGATCATCAGTCTGGTGGGTGCGGGTGGCATGGGAGAGGTCTATCGCGCGCGCGACTCGCGCCTGCGCCGCGACGTCGCGATCAAGGTGCTCCTGCCCGAAGAAGCGCGCGATTCGGAACTGCTGAAACGCCTGCAGCGCGAGGCTCGCGCCATCAGCCAGCTCAATCATCCCAACATTGTCGCAGTTTACGACGTGGGGTCGGAGGACGGCGTCGAGTACGTCGTCATGGAGCTGCTCGAGGGAGAGACCCTCGGCAAGGCCCTCGGCGACGGGAAGCTCTCGGCGCGCAAGGCGCTCGAGTACGCGACGCAGATCGCGCGCGGCCTCGCCGCCGCGCACGAGAAGGGCATCGTCCATCGCGACCTGAAGCCGGAGAACGTCTTCATCACCCGCGACGGCCGGGTGAAGATCCTCGATTTCGGGCTGGCGCACCAGCTCCGCAACGAGCGCGAGCTCACGCACATGTCGACCAAACTGACCACGCCCGGCATGACGCTGGGGACGGTCTCGTACATGTCGCCCGAGCAGACCCGCGGCCTGGAGCTCGATCCCCGCTCCGACATCTTCTCGTTCGGAGTGGTGCTGTTCGAGATGCTCGCCGGCAAGCGGCCGTTCGAGGCGGAGACGGCGTTCGAGACCATGACCGCTATCCTCAACTGCGAGGCGCCGGACCTGCGGGAGCTCGTGCCGAACCTGCCGCCGGTGTTGTACCGGATCGTCGCGCGTTGCCTGGCCAAGTCGCCCGACTCGCGGTTCCAGACGGCCAACGATCTCGTCTTCGACCTGGAGACCTGCGCGGAGATCACCTGGGCCCCGTCCGGGATGCCCCCCGCGCTGGCGCCGCCGTCGTACCGCCGCTTCCTGCCGGCCGCCGCCGTCGTCGCCGCCCTGCTGCTCGCCGTGGCGGCGCTTGCCTACTGGAAGCCGTGGACCAGCCCCGCGGCCGACCCATCGTTCCGACGCCTCACGTTCCGGCCGGGCCTCATTCCGTCGGCCCGGTTCACCGCGGACGGGGAGACGGTCGTGTACTCGGCGAGCTGGAAGGGGCAGCCGTTGCGCGTGCACATGTTGCGGACCGATCGCCCCGAGTCGCAGGCGGTCGCGATCCCGAACGCCGAACTCGCGGCCATTTCGCCGGGCGGCGAGATGGCGGTCCTGCTCAACGCGCGCTTCTACGACTGGACCGGCGGCGGGACGCTCGCCGTAGCTCCGGTCCTCGGCGGTACGCCTCGCGAGGTCATGGACCGCGTGATGCTGGCGGACTGGCTGCCGGACGGGCGCATGGCCGTGTGGCGGGTAAACGACAAGGGCGAGCAGCAGCTCGAGTTTCCGCTCGGCCGCGTGGTGTATTCGAGCCCCAGCATCGTCTTCGCGCTGCGCGTTTCGCCGAAAGGCGACCAGGTCGCGCTGAACGTCCGCACCGACGGCCAGAAGAGCGAGGTCGTGGTCATCGATCTCGACGGGAAGAAGCGGACGCTGGCCAGCGCCGTCGTGTTCGCGCGCGGCATGGCGTGGACGCCGGACGGCAAGGAGATCTGGTTCACGACCCCGCCCGACGCGCAGCAGGTGCCGACCATCTACGCCGTGGACCTCGAGGGGCGGCAGCGGATGGTGATGCGCACGCCGGGGTGGCCGTGGCTGCACGACATCTCGCGCGACGGCGCGGTCCTCATGGCCCTGACTTCCAATCAGGCCGGCATCGTCGTGCAGTCCGGCGGCGAGGACCGCGATCTCTCCTGGCTCGACGCGTCCATCCTCGCGGATGTCTCCGTGGACGGGAAAGAGATCCTGTTCACCGAGTTCAACGAGGGCGTCGCGTACAAGCCGACGATCTTCATGCGCGCCACCGACGACTCCCCGGCCGTCCGCCTCGGCGAAGGGGTCGCGCTGGCATTCTCGCCGGACAAGAGCGTCGTCCTCGCGCTGCGCGCCGCCGGGAAGAGGCGCGAGCTGATCCTGTTGCCCACCGGTGCGGGCAAGACCGAGGTGCTCCCGAACGATCTGGACTGCCTCTGGGCCGGTTGGCTGCCGGACGGCCGGATCCTGATCAACGCCAGGACGCCGCAGGGGCCGCGCATGTTCATCCAGGCGCGCGGAGGCGGGGCGCCGCGCCCCCTGACGCCCCCGGGCACGGCGATCGGTTTCATCAACTCCGTGGGCGGAGGCGCGGTGAAGCCGCTCTCGCCGGACGGACAGTCGCTGCTGGTCTTCGATCAGGCCAACAAGGCCTGGCTGTATCCGCTCGCGGGAGGCACGGCGCGTCCGGCGCCGGGCGTGCTGCCCGGCGATCGTCCCGGCGGCTGGAGCCGCGACGGGCGGCAGCTCTACGTGTTTCCGAGCCTGCAGGTCCCGGCGGCGGTCCATGCCGTGGACCTCGTCACCGGCGAGCGCCGCCTGCATCGCAAGTTCGCGCTGCCCGACCTCGACGGCGTGTTCCGCATGGGCCCCTTCCTGCTCATGCCGGACGGACAGTCCTTCGCGTACGGCTACTCCCGCCAGTTGTCCACCCTCTACACCGCGACCGGCCTGCGTTGACGCCTCCTACATTGCCCCGATCATGAGTTCGCCGACGACCGGCTCCTCGAGCTCCGTCGTCCCGCAGAGACTCGCGAGCAGGCCCGCGGGCATACCGCCGCCGAGGGCGCAGGCGGCGAGGCCGAGGGATTCGGCGGCGAGATAGAGGGTCTGGAAGAGAGCCCCGACCTCCTTCAGCACGAGGCTGTAGGCGAGACGGTTGTACTCCTCGCTCTGGCGCGCGTAACGGCTGGTGATGACGATGGCCACGGGCGGAGGCGCGGTTCCGGCCGCACTTCCCGCGCCGGCGAGGAAGGGGCGCGCGTCGACGTCGAACGGCGAGATCAGCTCGAGGGCGTGAGCTTCCGGGAGGTAGCGGTAGACGCCGCAAGAGAGGGTCTCGACGGCGTCGATCGCGAGGACGGGGTACAGCTCCAGGGAGTAGGCCGCGCCGCCGGAAGGGTAGGGACGGGACACACTCCCCCGGGCATCGTCGCGATTTCGGGCGCTGAGCCAGAACAGGTCGGAGAACGCCTGGAACGGGATCGGGGTGCTGGCCCAGGCGCGCCGGGAACGCCGCGCGCCGAGGAGCGCAGCGAGATCGCAGCCGGCGGTGCCTTCGGAGGCCGGCGCAAGCGGAATCGTCGTCTCGAACCGCCGCGGCGCCACGGCAGGCGTGGTGTGGCCGGGCGTTTTGCGGAACGTCTTGTCGCGCGAGCTCGCGTGCAGTCCGAGAGCCGCGGGATCCCAGTGATGGAGCGCGGCCGGCTCGGGAACATCCGCGTCGACGAGGATCGCCGCGTCGATCCACTTGCGGATCACCGTGGCCTCGGCGTCCTCGATCGTTCGGGGCACGGCGAATGTGGAGAGCAAGTGCAACAGAGCCGCGTCGCCGGTGAAGGTCTCCCGCGCGACGGGAGACGTAATCTGCACGCTGCCGTCTGCCCACGACACGGCGACGAATTTCGAGACGACGTAGCGCTGCGGCATTGCTTCGGATGATCGCATGCCCTTCCCCTCGCCCGGTTCCTCGGGTTCCTCGGGTTCCTCGGAGTTCCTCGGCCGAGGAACCCGAGGAACTCCGAGGAACTCCGAGGAACCCGGCGAGGAACTCCGAGGAACCGGGCGGCGGCCGCATGCCGTAATCTATCCTTTGTAAAACGAGGACTGCGCGGATGAAGAAGAACAAACGACTGGATGCCGAAAAGATCCTCGGTACGCTGGCGGAGATCCGCAGCTCGATCCCGCATCTGAAACCCTCTCCCCGCCGGCCGGAAAAGACCTCCCGCGTCGCAGCCCGCACGATGGAGGAGTTCGAGACCGCTGCCGTCGTCGACGCGCTGGAGACCCTCTCGACCGACCTCCATGCCGCCATCGAGGAGGCCCGGACCAAGGCCTACGAGTCCGCCCTGGACGTCTACTACACCGCGGAGGAGCTTTCCCACGATCCCGCGCATGCGGAAGAGGTGCGCCCGCACCTCGAAGCGATGGCCGCCGCGCACTTGTCGTCCTACGGCAAGCCCGTCCCTCCGAAGGAGGAGACGGAGCGGAGGCGCGCCGCCGCCGCGAAGAAGACCGGCGACGCGTGAGGATCGCCGTCTCCGGTACCCACTGCTCCGGCAAGAGCACGCTCATCGACGACTTCCTGGCGGCCCACCGCGAGTACCTCCACGAGCCGGAGCCGTATGAATGGCTGGAGGAGGCGGCGGAGGAGCCGGGCATCGACGACTTCTACCGGCAGCTGGAGATTTCTGTCGAACGGTTGCAGGGGCATGTGCCCGGTGCGAACGTGATCGCCGAGCGGAGTCCTGTCGACTTCCTGGCGTACATCCTCGCGCTGGCCGACCTCGGGCGCGCGGGACGCGATTGCGAGATCGCGGGATCGGCGGCGGAGCTGGCGGCGCAAGGGATGGCGCACCTCGACCTGCTCGTGGTCCTGCCGCTGAACGACAGGGATGGCATCGCCGCGCCGGAATCGGAGGACCTCGAGCTGCGCGACGCGATGAACGAGCGCCTCCTGGATCTCATCACCACCGATCCGTATTCGTTGTTCGTCAGCGGGCGCCCGCGGGTGGTGGAGGTCCACGGAACGCGGGAAGAGCGGATGCGCCTCGTCGAAGACGTTCCCGGGTAACGCCGCGCGCCCTTGTCATCCCGAGCGTCGAGCGAGGGACCTGGGCGGGGTGGGGCGGCACACGTCCCGGAGGGACAGAAGAAGGTAGCCGGTGGCAAGCCGCGAAGCGGCGCAGCCACCGGATAGGATCGCGAAGATTGCGCGCCCCGAAGGGGCGCCAGACGCCTTCTGCGGCCCCTCCGGGGCCGAAAATGGGGGCGACCCTGGTCCGGTGGCTGCGCGCTCCGCGCTTGCCACCGGCTACCTTCTGTCGCGCCTCCGGCGCAGAGGCAGTGTCATCTCCTCATCGCCGGCGCGCACCGCGCCGTTTTCCGGCTCGG
>DASUSN010000183.1:0-78429 GCA_036375075.1 Thermoanaerobaculia bacterium
ACCTGGGCGGGCGGGGCGCGAGGTCTGTGTTTCGCGCCCCACCCACCCAGGTCCCTCGCTCGACGCTCGGGATGACACATGAATCCGGCATCGATCCCGGACCAATCCGGCATCGATCCCGGACGAACCCGGCATCGATCCCGGACGAACCCGGCATCGATCCCGGACGAACCCGGCATCGATCCCGGACGAACCCGGCATCGATCCCGGACGAACCCGGCGGCGATCCCGAACGAATCCGGCATCGATCTCGGACGAACCCGGTGGCGATCCCAGACGAACCCGGTGGCGATCCCGGACGAATCCGGCGGCGATCCCGGACGAACCCGGCATCGATCTCGGACGAACCCGGTGGCGATCCCAGACGAATCCGGTGGTCGTCCCGGATGCTTCCGGCATCGGTCCCGGATGCCTTCGGCATCGGTCCCGGATTCCTGCGGCATCGGTCCCGGATTCCTGCGGCATCGGTCCCGGATTCCTGCGGCATCGGTCCCGGATGCCTGCGGCATCGGTCCCGGATGCTTCCGGCATCGGTCCCGGATGCCTGCGGCATCGGTCCCGGATGCTTCCGGCATCGGTCCCGGATGCTTCCGGCATCGGTCCCGGATGCTTCCGGCATCGGTCCCGGATGCTTCCGGCATCGGTCCCGGATGCCTCCGGCATCGGTCTCGGATGTTTCCGGCATCGATTCCGGATACTGAGCGCACTCCAAGGTCAGGGGAGCCGGTGCTCCTCGACGACGGTGGTCAGCGACGTACCGTCGACGTCGAGATAGAGGTGCCGCTCCGTGATGGACAGAGACATGCGCACGCGCCGTCCGATCCGCTCCGCCAGCGCGTCGATGAAGCCGCGGCCGAAGGTGTAGATCGGGATCTCTGCCGCGCGATGGATCTTTTTGCCTTCGAGCTGTCCGAGGAGGTTGCGGAGGTCGCGATGGGTGTAGACGGCGACGCGGGCCGTGAGCTTGCTCGCGCGATGCAGGCGTTCGGCGTCCGGCGCGCCGATCTCGATCCAGGCCTGCAGGCGGCCGGTCAGGTCGCGGACGACGATCGCGGGCTCATCCCCATCGGAGAGTCCGGAAGTGAATTCGATCCCCTCGGTGTACTCGAGGCAATAGGCGAGGAGTCGCGTTGCCAGGTAGCCCGGCGATTCCGAGGGGTGCATCGCGATGCGCAGGTCGAGGGTCTCGTATACGCCGCGATCGATGTCCGACAGCTCGACCGAAGCGTTGTAAATCGTGGAAGTCAGCGCCATTGGTGTCCTTCTTCGACACTTTACCGTCTCCGCGGAGCACAAAGCTCTCGCGGCGAAGCCTCTGTGGTCTCTGTGGTCTCTGTGGTAAATCGACCCCGCGTGCCACGCGAAAGAGAACCGATCACCACAGAGATCACAGAGAGCACGGAGACTTCATGGCGAGAGCACTTGCGCCAGTCTCGATCCTGCCGTAAATTTCCCCCGGCGGTGTTCCGCGCCAAACCTCGGCGGCTTTCCCCCAGCGAAGGCCCTCGCGCGAGGCAAAGGGGGGCGTACTCCCGGATCGGTATGACGAACCTTCGTGCGCGGCGGCGCTGCTGGGGAGCTCCTGCTCGCGTGTGACACGAAGGAGACCGTGATGCCGAAGCAGAAAGACCTCAAGCGCGTGGTCCGCGCGCGCATGCAGAAGACCGGTGAGTCCTACACGACCGCCCGCCTCTATCTCGTCAAAAAGCAGGAAGCTCCCGAGCCGGATTACGCCGCGCTCGCGGACATGAGCGACGAGGCCATCAAGAAGAACACCGGCCGTGACTGGCGCGAGTGGGTTCGCGTCCTCGATGCCGAGAAATCGGCGGAGAAGCCGCACCGCGAGATCGCGCAGTACGTGGCGTCCCTCGGGATCCCCGGCTGGTGGGCCCAGTCCGTGACCGTCGGCTACGAGCGCATCCGCGGCCTGCGCGCGATCGGCCAGCGCCGCGGCGGCGGGTTCGAGGCGAGCAAGAGCCGCACGTTCGCCGTCCCCGTGGCGAAGCTCTACAAGGCCTTCTCGACCGCGCGCGTGCGCGCGCACTGGCTGCCGGACGAAGTCGAGGTCCGCAGCTCCTCCGTCAACAAGCGGATGCGCCTGCGCATGGGCGACGACACCGTCGTCGAGCTCAACTTCCTCGAGAAAGGCGAGTCGAAAAGCTCTGTTGCCCTCGCGCACACGAAGCTGCCGGACAAGGCGACGGCCGACCGGATGAAAGCGTGGTGGGCGGAGCGCTTCGACGCGCTCGCGGAAGTGCTGGCCTGAATTCGACGACGCGGGGCGCGGCGGGCTGAAGCCGCGCCCTACGTCGTCTCGATGACCCGCGTCCCCGCGACCATGTCGTGCAGCGTCGTCTTCTCGTCGGTGAAGAAGTAGGGGATGAAGTCGACGACGACGAGGCAGCCGAGGATGAGGCGCATGGCCGCGCGGCCCCAGGCCTGCGCGGCGGTGATGTGCGAGCCGTCCGGCCGCACGACGCGCAGCCGCAGCGCCATCTTGCCCACGGTCTGGCCCTTCTTCATCGACAGCATCAGCGCCTCGTAGAGGATCGGAAAGACATAGAAGGGGACGTACGCGAGGAGGATGACGAGCGGCGGACCGCCCGGATTCTGCTGCATGACCTGCACGGCGTACAGCATGACGACGACGAAGATGGCGTACGCCGGCACGCCGAAGATCAGGCCGTCCAGGACCTGCGCGCCGAAGCGCTGCCAGAAGCCGCCGTAGGTGAGCCGCATCGGGTCGACGCCGGAGCGTACGTCCAGCAGCCGCTCGGTCTTGCACGTGGCGCAGAACGGCTGTCCCTGGATCGTCACCAGACAATCGGGGCAGAACGGCTCCGCACAGCGCGCGCAGTGGCGCACTCCTTCTTCGACGTCGGCGTGATTCCGGCAGATCATTCGCTCCTCGGCTTGAACAGGGTCGACTCCCGCAGCACGCCGCGGCCCGTCACGCGCCACACCTGATACCGCGCCAGCGGCGGGAAGTCCTCGGAGCCGAGGGTGACCTTCGCGATCTCGGTGGCGAACCGGTCACCCTCGAGCCACTGCCACGTCCCCTCGGCCCGCCAGAACATGCCGCCGCCGTCGGACCACGCTTCGTACGAGAACGTGCCGTCGGCATTCAGCCGCAGCGTGTTCGCGTGCAGCGGACCGGAGTCCGCGAACGTGCCGGGAGGCCGCGCGGCGGCACAGCCGAGGAGCATCAGCAGGGCGATGGTGGCGAAGAGGGAACGGTTTCGCGGCATGGACGGCGCCAGTTTAAGCCGCTGCTATCATCCTCAGCCCATGAAAGGTCGGTTCAACTGGCCGCTCTGGAGCGGTCTGCTTCTCTCGGTGGTGGCGTTCCTCAGCTACTACGGCTTCTTCTCGCAGTTTCCGGTCACGCGCGACGTTCCGTGGGTCCCGTTCCTCCTGTTCCTGATCGCGGCCGCGCTGCTCGTCGCGGGCTGGCGGCGCGCACCGCGGAAGACTCTCGCATCGATCGTGGCGGTGCTCGAGCTGGTCGTGATCGGCGTGTTCGTGTTCCTCGTGACCGTCTTCTCGCGCGACCTGCCGCGGTCCGGTCGCGCTCCCGCGGTCGGACAGCAGGCGCACGCGTTTGCACTACCGGATACGCAGAACCGCACGGTCGCACTGAGCGACCTGCGGCAAGGCTCGAATGGTGTCCTGCTGATCTTCTACCGCGGCTACTGGTGACCCTTCTGTAACTCCGAGTTGCGGAGTATTCAGGAAAAGCTCCCCGAGTTCGAACGCCTCGGCGTAAAGCCCGTGGCCATCAGCGTCGATGCTCCTGCGGTCTCGGCCGAGCTGGCGCGCAAGGCCGGCTACACGTTCCCGATCCTCTCCGATCGCGATGCCGCGGTCATCCGCCGGTACGACCTCCTGCACAAAGGCGCGGGAGAAGGCGGTGGCGACGTCTCCCGTCCCGCCGAATTCCTCCTCGACCGCAACGGCGTCGTGCGCTGGCGCAATCTGGCCGAGGACTATCGCGTGCGGGCGCGGGTGGAGGAGATGCTGGCCGAGGCGCGGAAGCTATCCGGAGCACGGTGACGAGTGCATGAAGTGTCATCCTGAGCCGCGTAGACGGCGAAGGACCTTCCACGTGGCAGAGGAGAAGATCCTTCGCTGTCTACGCAGCTCAGGATGACACCTCTGCCTAGGCCGGCAGATCCGGCGGCATCGGCACGTCCGGGGGCAACGGGCGCTCCGCGGATGGCGGTGGTGCCATCGCGCTCTGTCCGCGCCGTACGGCGGCGCAGATCTGGCCGTAGACCTCGCGCGCGCGGTCTTTGCGCAGCGATCCGAAGCGCAGCACGGCCTTCGATCGGCGGCCGGAGACGGTGATGACGTCGCGTCCCAGCGCCATGCGGATGAGGAAGCCCACGAGGAACGCGAGGCCGGCCACGAGGAAGGGCAGGGCCCAGGGCCAGCCGTCGGTGTCGATGGCGACGATGAGGATGGCGATGCCGATGAAGAAGGCGGCGGCGATGCCGGTGACGACGAGGTAGGCGATGCCGCGCTCGCGATGCAGAGTCACCAGGTGGACGTCGTCGAAGAACACCTTGCGGCGCACGACCTCGTAGTTCTGCGTCGAGTCGACGTCGATGCCGTCCGGCGTGAGGAACGCCGCGTCGCTGCCCATGGGCGTCCGCGAGCGGCGCAGCAGCGTTCGCGCCGGCGTCATGACTTCGCCCCGGTCAGCAGGCTGACGATCAGCATGGTGAACACCACGAGCAGCCCGATGGTCTGCAGGCCGCCGACGATCATGGCGATCACGGGGCCCGCGATGGTCGTCCCTTCCGCGCGGCGCTGGCGGATTCCCTTGATCCCCCAGTAGACGGCGAACGCGCCGATCGGCAGGAAGAACGTGCTGCAGAGCAGGCTGACCACGGCCGCGGAGATGGACATGGTCGCGTAGTCGCGATACCTCGTGTTGCTGCCGGAGATGGCAGCCTGGTCGCGCGAGCGGTCGAAGCAGGACGGGCAGAACGACCCCTCGCCGACGTTCATGTCGCACAGGGCGCAGATGAACAGGCCGCACCGCGAGCAGCTCGTCACCGCCGCGTTGCGGGCGTGGTTCGCACACGCGGCGGCGGTGCCGTCGGGCGTCTCCGTGACCACCTGCACCGCCTCGTGACGCCGGTCGCGCGGGTGGAACGGCGTGGCCTCGAAGTCCGTCCAGCAATTGGTGCACGTGATCCCGCCCGCGTGCAGCGTCTCCAGATCCAGCGGCGCGTCGCACGAGGGGCACTGCGGCCCGGAGTAGATGGCGCTCACTAGTAGCTTTCGACCACCCGCGTGCCCGCGACCAGGTCGTGCAGCGTCGTCTTCTCGTCCGTGAAGAAGAACGGGATGTAGTCGCCGATGATCAGACAGCCGAGGAGGAGGCGCATCACGGCGCGGCCCCAGGCCTGGCCGGCGGTGATGCGCGAGCCGTCCGGCCGGACGACCTTCAGCCGCAGCGCCATTTTGCCCACGGTCTGCCCCTTCTTCTGCAGCATCACGGCCTCGTAGCAGATGGGGATGAAGAAGGCGGGGATGTAGGAGAGGAAGAACAGTGGGTTGATGTCGCTGCCGGTGCCGTTGAAGCCGACCAGGAGCATGGCCACGCCCATGATGGCGTAGATGGGGATGATCTGGATGATGTAGTCGATGATGTACGCGCCGAAGCGCTGCCAGAAGCCGCCGTAGACCACGTGCGTGCGGTCGACGCCCGAGCGCACGTCCATGAGCTGTTCGGTCTTGCAGGTCGCGCAGAACGGGCGGTCCTGAATCGTGACCAGGCAATCGGGGCAGTACGTTCCGCCGCAGCGCGAGCAGCGGCGCACACCTTCGGCGACATCGACATGGTTCCGGCAGATCATTGGAGCTCCTTTCGGACCCCTACATCCTACCGTACGTCTTCCCGGGGATTGAACAGGACCGCCGTGAGATCGCGTACGAAGTTCTCTCCGCTCAGCGACTCCTCCTCGACGTCCAGCCTGCGCCGGTACTCGTTCGCCACGTCGTGCATGAGGTCATAGCGGGCGGCGGCGGACATCCGGTCGGCGCGCAGGCAGAGGGTGAGCAGGAACTCCCGCTCCTCGAGGCTGATGCGGTTGCGGATCAGGCGGAGCACGCGCGGGGTGCGCAGCGAGTTGTGGCGGCGGTCGGACGCGAGCCGCCCCTCGTAGGCCAGCGGCTGCACGTCGCGGATGACGAGAGTATCGGCCACGACGTCGCCCAGGCGGCGGCGGGTGGGGGAGAGCAGCGTGGCGATCGCGCCGATGCCGTAGAACGCCGGCGCGAAGTCGAGCGCGCGCACGATGTTCCGCACCAGCGACTGGTACAGCGACACCGGCAGCCCGCGCGAGTCGATCACCCGCAGCCGCAGCGCGCGCTTGCCCGGCGTCCGCCCCTGCTTCTTCGTCTCGAAGTACACGTGCCATCCCCACGTGAGGACGAAGTTGATGGTGATCAGCAGCGCCGCGGCGATCCCGTTCGGGAGGATCAGAAACAGAAGCGATCCGAGCGTCGTCGAGATCGCCGTGACCATGAACGCGTCGATCAGCGTCGCCAGGAAGCGGCTCCCCGCGCCCGCCGGCTCCAGCCGGATGGGGACGTGCTCCGGCGTGGTGATGACCACTGCGCTCATGACTCGCGCGTCCTCCGCAGGAACAGGTACGCCATCAGCCCGGCGAACAGCAGCGCCGCCACGGCGATCTTCAGCGCGTACGGGACGGTCTTCGCGGAGAACTGCGAGAACGACCCTTCGATCAGGCCCGCCAGGACGAGCGTCAGGCAGGCGCCGATGATCATCCGCCACACCGACGGCAGCACGCGCCGCAGCGACGCCCCGCGCGTGAGGTCGCCCGGCATCAGCAGCGCGCGTCCGACCACCAGGCCCGCCGCGCCGCCGAAGATGATCGCCGGCAGCTCCAGCGCGCCGTGCGGACCGACCCAGGCGAAGAAGAACACCGACACGTCGTCGAGGACGTACATCGTCCCCACCGCGCCGAGGATCACGCCGTTGTAGAAGAGGATCACCAGGCCGAGAACGATCGTCAGCGCTCCCAGGCTGAAGGCGAGGAAGGCCACCTTGATGTTGTGCGTATACAGCGACGCGCCGAACACCAGCGCCTTCTCCACGTCGTCGATCCGCTCCTCGTTGCGCTCGATCTTCTCCACCCGGTCGCGCGGGCTCTCGCTGAAGAAGTCCGGCGGGATCAGCCGCTCCCCGTTCGCGGGATCGACGAGCACCGCGATCGACCCGAACAGCGCGCCGGCGATGAAGGCCGCCGCCGCGAAGAGCACGGCCGCACGCTGCAGCCGGAACGCGGCCGGAATCTCGCGCGTGACCAGCTTCACGAACGTGCCCCAGATCGGCGTCTCGTGCGCGGCGCGGTAGATGAAGCGATACGCGCGGCCGGTGAGCTGGTTCAGGTGGCCGAGGACTTCCGGGTTCGCGGTGTACGAGCGGGCGCGGTTCAGGTCCGAGCACGTGCGCCGGTACAGTTCGACCAGCTCGTGCATCTCCTGACGCGACAGCTCGACCCCTTCCGCCTTGTTCAGCAGGACGTTCAGGTCGTCCCACACGGGACGGCGTTCGGCGAGGAAGCGCTCGATGTTCATGAATCAGGGCGCAGGGCACAGGGCGCAGGGCACAGGAACTCGGATGGCATCGTACTCCTGCCTCCTGCGCCCTGCCCCCTGTGCCCTGCAGTCATAGCATCTGCCTTCGTTTCACGTCGATGTAGGCGTTCACCGCGTCCACGCCCCAGTCCACCGCCGTCGACTCGACCACCATCGCGCCGCGCGCGCGCAGCTCGCGGGTGAGCTCCGCGCGGCCGAGCCAGAGGTCGCGTGCGACGAGCGTCTGCGACAGCTCCCGATCGTTCGACGGCAGCAGGTCGGCCTGGGCCTTGAGGTCGCGGTCCGCGAGCGTCACGAAGAGCGGGAGGTGCTGCGGCGCGAGCATGTCCACGGCCCGCAGCAGGTCGAAGCGCTCCTCGCGCTCGGGGAGCACGGTGAGGATCAGGATCAGGGTCCGGTGGTGCAGGCGGCGGCGCAGGCTGGCGGCGAGGGCGAGGTAGTCCGTGTGCCGGTACGCCGCTTCGAGCTGCGTCACGTACGCCGTGATCGCGCGCAGGTGCGCGGCGCCGCGTCCGCCCGGCAGGCCTTTGTCCACCGCGGTGTCGAACGAGACGATGCCGGTCTTGTCCTCCATGCGGTTGCAGATGTAGCTGATGAGGACCGAGGCGTTGACCGCGTGGTCGAGCCGTGTGATCTGCTCCACGCGCGCGGCCATGCGGTGGCCGCGGTCGAGGCAGAGGAGGATGTCCTGGCTGCGCTCCATGCGGAACTCGCGGACGATGAGCCGCCCGTGCCGCGCGGAGGACTTCCAGGCGATGTCGCGATAGTCGTCGTCGCGGACGTAGTCGCGGAGCCGGTCGAACTCGCGCCCCTTGCCGATGCGCGGCGACTGCCGGGCGCCGAGGGAGCGCAGGGCGTAGTGGTTGAGGCGCTTGTGCATGCGGCCGACGGCGTGGAGGTTCGGCAGCACGTGGACGGTCGAGGTCTCCCCCGCGCGCACGATGCGCTCGATGAGCCCCCGCATCGTCACCGCCATGTACAGCGGCTCGACCGTGGCCGTGCCGCGCGCGATGCCGCGCGGATTCATGTCGACCGCGAGGGCCTCGCCCGCGCGGATGATGGCGTGGACGACGCTGGACCGCGGCTCGACGAGCTCCGGCCAGCGCTGGCGGATCAGCAGGCGCAGCGAGCGGCGGGCGGTGGTGGTGAGCCGCACCGTGACCGTCTCGCGCTCGTCCAGCGGAACGGCGAGCTTCGCCTGCCGCTCGACGCGGAAGACGATGCGCCGCAGCACGAGCGCCTCGATGACCGCCGCCACGAGCAGCAGCGCGGCCGCCGCGAGCAGAAGCCACAACAGTTCGGGCACGACGCTCACCAGGAGCGACGCGGCCGCGAGCAGCACGGCGAGGCGGATCAGGAGCGGGCCGGGACGCATGGTTCAGAGCGCTTCATCACCGCGGTACCTCCACCTGATCGAAGATCCTCCGCAGCAGGTCCTCGAGGGCCAGTCCCTCCATCTCGGCCTCGGGGCTGAGGGTGATGCGGTGGGCGACGACGGGTGCGACGAGCGACTTCACGTCGTCGGGCGTGATGAAGTCGCGTCCTTCGAGCGCCGCGGTCGCGCGGCTCGCTTCGAGCAGCGCCAGCGACGCGCGCGGTCCCGCGCCGATCTGCACCGCTTCGTCGCGGCGCGTGCGGGACACGAGCTCCTGGATGTAGCGGATGATGTGCGGCTCGACGCGCACCTGCGTCGTGACGGTCTTCCGCGCCTGCAGCAGCTCTTCGCCCGAGATCACCGGCTGCAGCGAGGCGATGACCTCGTCGTGGAGACGGCGTCCGGCCGCGTACGCTTCGAGCATCTTCGCCTCGTCCGCGGCCTCGGGGAAGTCGATGTTGATCTTGAACAGGAACCGGTCCCGCTGCGCCTCGGGCAGCGGATACGTCCCTTCGAACTCGACGGGGTTCTGCGTCGCGAAGACGGTGAAGACCGGCGAGATGCGGTAGCGCGCGCCGTCGACCGTCACGGCGTTCTCCTGCATCGACTCCAGCAGCGCGGCCTGCGTGCGCGGCGGCGTGCGGTTGATCTCGTCGGCGAGGAGGATGTCGGTGAAGACGGGGCCGGCGCGGAAGGCGAACTCCTGCGTCTTCTGGTTGAAGATGTTCGCGCCGACGAGGTCCGACGGCATGAGGTCCGGCGTGAACTGGATGCGGCGGAAACGGCAGCCGAGGAGCTTGGCCAGCGTCAGCGCGAGGAGGGTCTTGCCGGTGCCCGGCACGCCCTCGAGCAGCATGTGCCCGCCCGCGACGAGGGAGGTGATGGCCAGCGCCTTCACGCGCGGCTGTCCCATGATCACGCGGTCGAGCTGCTCGCGCAGGGCGGCGAACCTGGTGGCTAGTTCCTGGATGGTCTGCATCTTTTTCCCCTGTCGGAAGTCTCAAAGTCTCAAAGTCTCAAAGTCGCAAGGAGGACGCCGTCCCCCCTTTGCGACTTTGCGACTTTGCGACTCTGAGACTTCGTAGTTTCTCGAATCCTTCGTTGATCGCTTCCATCGTCCGCCGCCCGCCCGTGAGGTCGTCGACGCGTTTGCGCAGCGCGTCGCCGCGCAGGCCGCTCGTGTGCGCGACGGTGCGCGTCAGCGACTCGTGGTACAGCTTCAGGGCCTCGTGCTTCTTCGTGACGTCGCGGTACAGCGCCGCGAGCGAGCGCACGAGATCGATCGCGTCGGACCGCATCTCGCGATGGTCTTCCTCGGGCGGCCCGACCCGTCGTCCGGCGCGCCAGAAGATCAGCAGCGCGATGGCGCAGAGCATCACCAGGAACGGGCCGAGGTTCCAGTGCTTCATCAGTTCGAGCGCGCCGTCGCCGCTGACGATGCCGTGCAGGACTTCGTCGAAGTAGACCGGGCGCCTGCCCGCCAGCGCGATCAGCAGGGCGAGATGGTGCGCCTCGGCGAGGCGCGCGTTCTGGAAGATCTCCGGCCAGGCGACGACGTACAAGTCTCCCTGGCCGATGCGCTCGCGCGCGACGATCACGCGATCGCCGGCCGTGAACACCGCGTGCATGCGTGGGCGGAGCTCGAGGAACGAGCTCGTGAGCTCCGGCACCTGCAGCGTGTCGACGCCGGGCCAGACCGGGAAGACCTTCACCGCTTTCTTCTCGGCCGGCGCGATGCTCGGGAGGAGGCCGATGTGCGCGCCGATGACCATCCGTCCGCCGCGGCGCACGAATGCGTCCTCGGCGTCGTTGAGCAGCGATTTCTCCTTCGGACGCGGCGGGCCGAACTGGTCGTCGTCCAGGTCCTCGGGGTCGAAGAACAGCGGCAGGTTGTCCGTGAGGCGGAAGACGACGGCGTCCTGCTCGATCGGCTCGCGGCCGAGGGGGCGGGTGAGCATCGCTGCCTTGCCGCGGCGGGCGAGGTAGGCCTGCGCCTGCGAGAGGCCCTTGTCGGAGGTGTTGGCGGAGGAGAACTCGTCGTAGACGCGCTCGCTCGCGCGCTGATCGCTGACGATCCAGACGACGCCGATGGCGAAGAACGCGGCGATGGCGAGCAGCAGCGGCAGCGCGCGCCTCATGCCTCACCTCGCCGCAGCGCGTCGAGGACCGACTGCGCACGCTCGCTGCACGCGTCGTAAGCGTCGCGCGTGCTCTGCAGCGCGCCGTACCATTCCTGCTCGAAGCGGCGCGTCAGCTCGATGACGTCGGGCCGCCAGTCCAGCGACGGCGCCAGCGAGGCGATGTACTCCCAGTTCGTGCGGCCCTTGCGGAAGTGCAGGATGCCCGCGGCGTAACAGGTGACGAGCACGGCGTGGTACCAGGCGCGGATGGCCTCGCGGAAATGCCCGGCGCCGGCGAGGTCCACGGCGTACCGTTCCCACTCCGTCGAGCCGCGCGAGAGCGGATCTTCATCCTGCTTCGACCCGATCGGCGCGCTGGTCTCGACCTCGACCGGGCCGCGCGCGCGGGAGCGGCGCAGCACGTCGAAGGCGAGGTAGAGGATGATCAGGAGGATCGCGCCGACGACCGCCCAGACGATCCAGTGCAGCCCGGCCGTCGGCCGGCCCGCGGCGTCGCGGCGCCGCGGCAGGAGGTCGAAGAGCCATTCCAGGAGCTGATCGAGCTTCTTGCGGATCCACCGGAGCATGTCCGAGATGGCGTTGGCGATGCGCTCGATCAGGGGAACGTCGCGGTTCAGCTTCGTCGGCACGACCCCGCCCTTCGGCAACTCCGGCGGCTCCTGCTCCGCGGCGATCTGCTGAAGGAGCCGCCGGTCCGCCTGCGCCGCGCTCATCCCGCTGGCCCGCCGCAATTCGGCAATGGTTGCAACGAGTTGCGCGCGCTCACCCTTGGCGATCCCCGCCAGGAGTGATGGATCCGCCCGGAACTTCCCCTTCGCCCACGTAACGTCCACATCCTTCAGGGTCAGAGCTTCGTTTTTCGCGGCGTCGGGCTGGTTGGCGGCGAGGAGGGCGTCGATGCGCTCCAGGGTGGCGATGTAGTCGTGGACGGGCATCGCCGCCGCGTTCGTGGCTGAGAGCAGGAGGAGGAGGGCCCAGCGGAGCACCGCGCGGCTCATGCGGGCCTCCGGAGCTCTTCGAACCAGGCGCGAAGGTCGTCGCCGCGCTCCTGGGCGCCGGCTTTGCGGACGAAGACGACGTGCGCCGCGACCCAGAACGGCTCGACGGCGATCAACGCGCCGGCGACGAGCATCAGCATGTAACGGCGGTTGTTCCCGCTGAAGAGCAGCTCCCAGCGTGGTGCGTCGAATCCGCCGAGGGCGCTCAGCGCCCAGACGGCCAGTCCGAACGCGGCGGCGATGTTCACGAGGGCGACGAAGATGGCGCAGAAGAAGACGAAGCTCATCCCGATGAGCGTCGCCGCGCGCGTGTAGCGGCGCATCAGGCGGAATGGCTCGATGACGCTGACGCGCTCGTTGAGCTCCATCGTGCCGATGGCCAGTCCGGCGACGATGGAGACGATCAAGAGCCCGAAGCAGGTCAGGGCGCTGAGCGTGCCGGCCACGAGGAGCACGGAGGATGTGAGGAAGTAGCTGATCAGTGCGGCGGCGGGAACGCGCCAGACCTCGCGTCCGGGCGTCATGCCGCGGCCCAGGGCCACTCGGCAGGCGCGCGCGTAGACCGCGCGGCCCCAGAGGGCGAGGAGGATGGCGGCGACGATGAGGTTCGCGGTGCCGCCGAGGAGCCGGCCGTATTGGGAGGCGTCCTTGCCGACCTCGATCAACTGGTCGAAGAAGAGCGCCTGCAGGAAGCGGTAGGGGAGGGCGGTCGCGACGAGCACGCCGGCCCACGGGGCCGCCGTCATGGAGACGACCTCGGTCGCCTCATCCAGGACGGACGTGATGGAGAGCGGCGCGCGGATCAAGAAAACAGTCCCGCGAGGAGGGCGGCCGCCCAGACCATGAGGCGCGCGCCGCCGAAGAGGCAGACGGCGGTGAGGACGACGACGGCGATCCAGGAGAACACGGGCGAGCGCTCGACCTTCGCCCCCCGTTTCGCCGCGAGGCACGCGGCACAATGCCAGATCCCGTCCCACTGCGTCGCACACTCCTGGCAGAGCGTCTTCGCGCAGGTCATGCAGCGCGCGAAAGCGTGACGGTCCGGATGGACCGAGCACCATTGCGTGGGCATCGGGCGCCGAGTGTAGCGCAGGGGGTCACACCTTCGTATTTCGCTAGTCGGGGTCAGACCTTCGTTTTCGCCCCCCGCTAATTGGGGTCAGACCTTCGTTTTTCGTCCCTGCTTGCCGCTCGCGCCGCGGCCTGCTACCCTGATCGCCTCAATGAACGCCTCGCGCTTCTCGTATTCGTATTACCGCTACTTTAGGTAGCGCGGGGCAAACGTGCGCCCCGACGCGAAGGGGCGCTCGACCGGCAACGGCACATCGAAACCCTCTTCCTGTCGGGGGAAGAGGTTTTTTCACGATGAACCAGCTCGATGCCGAAGCCGAACTGAACCGCCTCCGCGAAGCCATCGACCGCGTCGACGAGGTGCTGGTCAAGCTCCTCAATCAACGGGCGAAGTACGCCGTCGAGATCGGCGAGATCAAAGGCCACCTCTCCCTGCCCATCTACGCGCCCGAACGGGAGAAGGAAGTGCTGCAGCACGTCGAGCGCACGTCCGAGGGCCCGCTGCACGACGCGGCCATCCGCCGTCTCTTCGAACGAATCATCGACGAATCGCGCCGTGTCGAGCGCGAGAGCGCACAGGAGAATTCATGATCATCGTGATGCAGAAACACGCTACCGACCCGAGCATCGAGCATGTCGTGGCCGAGCTCATTACGCGAGGATTCGACGTTCATCGCTCCACCGGATCCGACCAGACGGTCCTCGGCATCGTCGGGAAAGTCGACACGATCGACCCGCGGGAGTTCGAGCTGTTCGAGGGCGTCCAGGAAGTGGTGCGCGTCAGTGAGCCGTACAAGCTGACGTCGCGGACCTTCCGTCCGCACAAGACCGTCGTCAATGCGCGGGGTGTGGAGATCGGCGGCGACAAGGTCGTGGTGATGGCCGGCCCGTGCACCATCGAGAACGAGACGCAGATGTTCGAGACCGCGCGACGCGTGGCCCGCGCCGGGGCGCGCGTGTTGCGCGGCGGCGCATACAAGCCACGGACCTCGCCGTATGCGTTCCAGGGGATGGGCGTCGAGGGCCTGAAGCTCCTCCGCGCCGCCGGCGATGAGAACAACATGGCCACGGTGTCCGAGGTGATGGAACTGGGGCAGATCGAGAAGATGCTCGACTATGTCGACATCCTGCAGGTCGGCGCCCGCAACATGCAGAATTTCAACCTGTTGAGCGCACTCGGCCAGATCCGCAAGCCGATCCTGCTCAAGCGCGGCATGAGCGCGACCATCCAGGAGTGGCTGCTCGCCGCCGAATACATCATGTCCGGCGGCAACTACGACATCATCCTGTGCGAGCGCGGCATCCGGACGTTCGAGACGTACACGCGCAATACGCTGGACATCTCGGCGATCCCTGTGATCGACAAGCTTTCGCACCTGCCGATCATCGCCGACCCGTCGCATGCCGTTGGGCGCCGGGACAAGGTCATGCCCGTCGCGCGCGCGATCGTGGCCGCGGGCGGCGACGGTCTCCTCATCGAAGTGCATCACGATCCCGAGAAGGCAGTCTGCGACGGGCCGCAGTCGCTCTATCCGGATCAGTTTGCACGTCTGATGGACGAATTACGGATCATCGTTCCGGCGGTGGGAAGGACGCTGTAGGAGGGACCGTCAGCGCAGGAGTGCCAGCGCGACATCGAGCTGCCCCAGTAAGCTGCCGTTTGAAGCAAACATTCGCTCACACCGCCGGATCAGATTCGAGATGTGACCTTCGCTGCGTAATCGCAACGAGGCTGCGATGCCGCGTAGCGTGATCCAGCCTTCATTCCAGCCGATCCATGCGACCAGCGACCGGAGTGGGTCGCCACGCGTGGTGCGGATGGCTTCCGGCCGTCTCCCGGCCGCCGCAGCGACCGCGGTAATGATCTGGCTCATCACGGGCCGGCCGACCGCACGCTGCGGCTTCGGATGATCGGTGGAACGCGGCTTCGACTCCGTGAGCGTGCGCATCCGTTTCGCCCATTCGTCGGTACCGAGGAAGATGCCGTGGATGAGAGCCTGCCACAGGGGCTCCTGGCGCCCGATCCTGTCCAGTACGAATTGCCGATAAGCGAGTCGGGCGACTTCACCAATGCCGCCGAACGATTCGAGCGCCGCCGCGGCATCGAACCATGCCTCGGGGTCATCGATGCCTGCCGTCGCGCGATAGCTCGACCAACGATAATCTGCTGGGTGCTGCACCAGATGGGCGCGTACGGGATTCAGGACGACATACCGAAGCACTTCTGAGTAGTACGTCTGCCTGTCGATGACGTATGCCTTGAACCGGCCCTGAAACAGGTGCCCGGTTCTGTTGTGCCGCCGGTTGAACCAGGCCGCATAAGTCCCGTTGAGCCATTGCATGCCCTTCGAGAGGTTCGGCTCCGGCGTCTGAAGCACGAGGTGGAAATGGTTCGTCATCAGCACCCAGGCCGTGATGCTCCAGGCGAACCGGCGAGCTGCATCGCCGAGCAGGGCAAGAAACGCAAGGCGATCGTCGTCGGTGTAGAAGATGTTCCTCTGCTCGTTGCCTCGCGAAGTGATGTGGTACGTGGCTTCCGGGAACTCGAGACGTAACGGTCGTGCCATGCACCGAGGATCCCTCGGCGCCGCGAACGATTGCGGAAATCTACTCAACGGTGGCTCGTAAGCGCGAGTAACTCCTCGGAATGGAATCTTTTAGGGTGGAGGCTCTACGTTCGGTAGAGAGTCCATCGATAGAGAAGAACGAAGGTGTGACCTCAGAAGAGTTGGAATGAACCAAGAACGAAGGTGTGACCCCACGTCGCCACGTCGTAAAGAACGAAGGTGTGACCCCATGTCGTATGATCGAAGGTGTGACCCCATGTCGTATGATCGCGCGCCCATGCGCCGGGTCCTCCTTGCCCTCTCGCTGATCGTGGTCTGCCGCTGTGCCGCCCCGCCCCCGCCCGAGCCGATGCCGGAGCCGGTTGCGCCGCGGGCTGCGGTCGTGCGGGAAGCGCAGGAAGGGGAGAAGGTCATCGGCACGGTGCGCGTGACCGCGTCCGCGCTGAACGTCCGTGCGGAGGCGTCGACCGAGGCCGGCGTCGTCACTCAGGTGAAGAAGGGGCAGGCGCTCGACGTGCTCCGTGAAGACGACGCGTGGGTGAAGGTGCGGCTCGCGAGCGGCGAAACGGGGTGGGTCGCGTCGCGCTTCGTGAGCAGCGGAAGCGCACCGGCCAGAACGACGGCAAAAAAGAGATCCGGCTGTCCCGCGGACTCCGATTACGCCTTCACCGAAACACCCATGCTCGCCTTCTCCGACAGCGGCGCCCACGGCATGGTGGTCGTCGAGGCCGCGGTCAACGCGAAGGGGGTCGTCACCGCGACGAAGGTCCTCTCGAACGGCACCGGCGACGACGCCCTTGGCTTTCTCGCCGAGCGCGAGATCAAGGGGGCGAAGTTCTCGCCCCCCATCCGCGACTGCGTTCCGCGCTCGTTCATCTTCACGTACCGCCGTACCTTCTGAGCCCTCGACGGCGCTCGGGAAGGATCACTCTTTCCCGATGGTGATGTTGCCGTTCGCGTTCACCAGATCGAGCCGGCAGCCGCCCGAGCCGATGGTGCCGACGAGCGCGGACTCGGCGAACGTCCGGGTCTTCACCGGCAGGTCGCTGTTGATGCGGCCGAACGACGTGCGGGCGTTGACGTCATACCCCGACTCGGCCGGGAGCGTGACCTTGATCGAGCTGAAGCTCGTCGTCAGCGCCAGCGGCTGACAGCCTTTGCTGCGCAGCCCCGCGACCGAGATCGAGCCGTTCGCGTTCGCGATCGCGATCGGACCGGTGACCCGGTCCACGAACACCGGCCCGAACGTCGCCGTCACCTGCGCGCCTGAGCTGAGATCGGTGAGCGTGACGCCGCCGTTCGCGCTCTTGATCTTCGTCCCCCCGCGGATGCGCTCGGCCTGCACGGTGCCGAACCGCGCCTCCGCATCCAGGGTGCCGCCGATGTCGCTGGCGACGATGTTCCCGTTGGCGCTGGTGATCGTCGCCCGCCCGGTCACGTCTTTCACCGTGACGCCGCCGAATGCGGTGTCGATCTTCGCGTCGCCGCCGATGTCGCTGACCTCGACCTTGGAGTTCTGCCCGTCGACCGTGAGGTTCCCGCGGACCGTCTCCACGACCACCGCGCCGAACGAGTTGCGCACGACCGCGGCGCCGCTCACGTTCGACAACTGGACCTGCGCGTTGCTGGTGGTGACGTCGGCCGAGCCGGTGATCGTCGAGGCCTTGATGTTCCCGAAGGCGTTCGTGGCCTTGAGCGAGCCGCCGATGTCCATCGCCGCGATCGAGCCGTTCGCGTTGACGATCGTCGTCGCATTCTTCACGTCCGCGACGTCGACGGACCCGAAGCGGTTCGCGACGTTCAGCACGCCGTCGACGTTGCGCACGTCGACCGAGCCGTTGGTGTTCGTCACGGTGAGATTGCCCTGGTTCCCCTCGACCTTCACCGCGCCGAACGCATTGCCGATCGTGTGCGCGCCGCGGCCGTCCGCGAACTGGATCGAGCCCTGCTTGTTCTCGATCGTGCTGGCGGTCTGGAGCCCGCGCACGTCGATGTTGCCGAAGAGGTTCCGCGCGGTCAGCGGTGCGTTCGCGGGGATCATCACGCT
The DNA here is from genome assembly GCA_036375075.1 of Thermoanaerobaculia bacterium. Lineage (GTDB taxonomy): Bacteria > Acidobacteriota > Thermoanaerobaculia > Gp7-AA8 > Gp7-AA8 > QHVT01. The sequence goes on from DASUSN010000183.1 coordinate 17,835, forward strand.
CATGTCCACGGAGTACGACAGGTTTCGCGGGCTGAAGCCGCGGGTCTGGGGGTACTCGGTGCGTACCGTGACGCCGCCTGCTTCCGCCGACGTGACGATGCGGATCTGCTTGCCGAATTCATCGTCCGACGACCGGATCGTCGCGCGCACCTGCACGTCATTGCCGGCGTGCGTCCGGACGACGAGCGGTCCGAAGCCGTGCTCGATGGTGACGCGACCGCCGCGGAAGGGGAGATCTCTGCCGAACTTCAGCTCGAAGCGGTCGTCGTCTGCGGCGAACAGGGGAATTGCCAGCGCGAGCAGCGCGAGCGCGAGAAACTTACGGATTGGAGACATTGGAGTCCTCTCTCAACACGGCCACGAGCGTCTGCTGCTTCTCCGAATACATGGCCAGCAGTTGCTTGCGGAGATGTGCGTTCTGTCGGTTGTTCTCGATGTTCGCCTCGCATTCGTCGATGGCGTCGTCGAGCAGCATCAGTTTTTCCTTGTACGAGATCATCAGCGGCGACTCCGCGTCCTCGAGCCTCGACTCGGCGACCTTCTCGAGGTTCTCGATCGCGCGGATGTGGTCGCGCTCCGCGCGCTCCACTTCGTCGAGCGCGCTCACGCGGATGATCGTGCGGTCGAATGCAGCCTCGCGCGACTGCACCCGCAGCGTGTAGAACAGCGGTGCGCCGAGGCCGAGGATGATCGCCGCGGCAGCGACGGCCTGGCGCAGCCAGCGCGGCGCCGGACGTTTCTTCTCCTCGCGGATCGCACGCTCGATGCGCGGCCAGAGCAGGTCGTTCTGCCAGGTCGTGCGCATCGACTGGGCAGTGACGGACAGCTCGTTCCACGCGGCCAGCGTCTCCGCGCACGCATCGCACTCCGCCGCGTGGCGCGCCGCCGTTTCCATGGCCAGCGGCGAGCCGTCGAAGAGGAGGTCGTCGATCTGATTGCAGGTGATGGTCATCGTTGTTTCCACTTGGTCTGGAGGTCCTTCTTCGTCGCGAAGAGGATCCACTTCGAGTTGCCTTCGCTGATGCCGAGGATCTCGCCGATCTCGGCGTGCGAGAGCCCTTCGATTTCGAACAGGGTGAAGACGCTGCGCCGCTGCTCCGGGAGCTCGTCGAGGAGCTTGCGGAGGGTGATGCGCTTGGCGTCGTCGACGCTCGGCGAGGTGCGCTCGACGACTTCGTCGATGGGCGCCTCGTCGATGCGGCGTTTGCGTTTCCGGAGCAGGTCGTAGCAGGTGTTGACGAGGATGCGGAACATCCACGTCGAGAACGAGGCCTCTCCGGTATAGGTCGACGCCGCCCGATGCACCTTCAGGAACGTCTCCTGGACCGCATCCTCGGCGTCCGAGACGTTGCCGAGGTGGTTCCAGGCGATGCTCTTCATGCGGTCGCCGTAGCGCCGGTAGATTTCTTCAAAGATCTTCGCGTCGCCCGAAGCGCACGCGGCTGCGATGCGGCGGTCCTCGCCTCCGGAGGAGGAGCTGGGGACCGGATGGAGGACCGTGGTCAGGGCCGCTTGCAGCATGTCGTCTGTAGGCATAGACGCGCCGATTCGGGAAACGTTAGAGGACGCTCAGGTCAGCTCGTCGATCGATTTTGGCCAGTCGACGTTCAGCAGGCGGGACAGGGCCCGGTCGGCGAGGAGCTTCCCGCCGGTCTGGCAGCGCGCGCAGTAGTTCGTTTCGTTCTCGGCGTAGACGATGCGCTGCACGGGCGAGCCGCAGTCGGGGCAGGGGAGGTTGTAGCGGCCGTGCACGGCCATCTCCGGGCGGAATGCGGTCACTTTCTCGGGGAAGCGGTCGCCGGTGTCCTTCCGCAGACGCTCGATCCACTCGTTGAGGACGTCCTGGACGGCGTGGAAGAGACGGTCGAGCTCTTCGGTGTCCAGATTGGTGGTCATCTGCACCGGGGAGAGGCGGGCGCGGTGGAGGATCTCGTCCGAGTAGGCGTTGCCGATGCCGCTGAAGGTGTGGGGGTCCGTGAGAGCGCGCTTGAGGGTGTGCCGCTCGAGGGTCAGAGCTTCGATGAACTGGTTCGCGGTCATCGTGAGAGGCTCGAGGCCGCCGCGGTCGTGCTCGCGGAGGGCTTCCTCTCCGCGGAGGATGTGCATGGAGGCGCGCCGCTTCGAGCCGGCTTCGGTGAGGACGAGCGAGCCGTTGTCGAAATCGAACGCTGCGAGGCCGATTTTGCCGGGGAGCTTCGCGCCGGGGGCCAGCCACTTGAAGCGGCCGGCGATCATCAGATGGATGACGAGGAAGAGATCGTCCTCGAATTCGAGGACGATGCGCTTGCCCAGGCGCCGGAGGCCGGTGACTTTCTTTCCTTCGAGGTCGCGCGGGGAGGGGTCTACGGTACGGAGGACGAAGGGGCTGGCGAGCCGGAGCTTATGGAGGACGCGTTCTGGCAGGCGCGACTGGAGCGCGTCGAGATAAACCGTGACATCGGGAAGTTCGGGCATGCTTTCCGCCATTATCGGGCTCGTGAGAACGTTTGGAGTGCTCGTCGCCGGGTGGCTTCTGGGTGCGGCGGTGATCGTCGCGCTCGGCGCCCCGCGCCAGAAGGGGTCAGACCTTCGTTTTTCGTCGCCGGCCTCGCGTCAGGCGAAAAACGAAGGTCTGACCCCTCGGAACGCTCGGAACGAAGGTCTGACCCCCGGGTCGGCTGGAATGGCGAGGAACGAAGGTGTGACCCCTTGGATCCCGGTGGAGGGGGTGACGGCAGGCGACCTTCGCGACAGCTTCGCCGAGGCGCGGAGCGGTGGCCGGATCCATCGGGCCATGGACATCCTGGCGCCGCACGGGACGCCCGTCATCGCCTCGGTGGACGGCACCATCCGCAAGCTCTTCACGAGCAAGGCCGGCGGGCTGACGATCTATCAGTTCGATCGCGACGAGGAGCGGACCTACTACTACGCCCATCTCGATCGCTACGCCGACGGGTTGGCTGAGGGAGACGTCGTCAAGCAGGGCAGCGTCATCGGCTACGTCGGCACCAGCGGCAATACCCGCGGCACGCCGCACCTGCACTTCTCCGTCGAAATCCTGCCCTCGACGAAAGAATGGTGGAAGGGCGAGCCGATCAATCCTTATCCGCTCTTGACGGCCAGGTAGGGATTTTCTCCGGTAGGCCTCCGTTCCATCAAGGCGGCCATCAGGAGACTCAGCAACGGTTCACGCGATTGTGCATGTACGCAATTTGCTGTGTACCCCTTTCGCCATAGAATGGCGCCCCCGCGTATGACCATCGACACCCTTCCGCGGCGCGAATCCGCAGAACGTGCAACGATCCCGATCCTGGATGCCTCCGAAGTGACGCGAGCGTGCGAGCGTGCGGTCGACCGTGCCCGCGAGCTCGTGAAGCGCATCGAATCGGTTCCGCTCGATTCCGTGACCGTCGAGAACGTTCTCGACGTGTGGGACGACACCGCCACCGTGCTCGAGAACGCGTTCGGGCCGATCTCGCTCCTCAACAGCGTCCATCCCGACTCTGGCGTGCGCGACGCCGCCGACGTCGCCTTGGTGCAGGAGTCGACCTTCCTCACGGACGTCTTTCAGAACGACGCCTTCTACGACCGCGTGCAGCGCGTCGTGCCGAAGTCGATCGCTTCGCGCGAGCTGCGCAAACACCTGCTGGAGTCCTTCGAGGACAGCGGTGTGTCGCTGCCGCCCGAGAAGCGGCAACGCTACAAGGAGATTTCGGAGCGGCTCACCGAGCTCGGGCAGGAGTTCGCCAAGAACATCCGCGAGAACGCCACCCGGCTGACGTTCACGCCCGACGAGTGCCGCGGGCTGCCGCAGTCCTGGCTCGACCGAGTCCCGCGTGACGAGAACGGCAACATCGTGGTCGGCTTCGACTATCCGGATTACGTCCCGTTCCTCATGAACGCGCTCGATGAAGACGCTCGGCGGCGCTACTGGACCGCGAACACGATGCGCGGCACCCCGCGAAACCTCGATGTCCTCGACGAGATCGTCGCGCTGCGCAAGGAGATCGCCGATCTCTACGAGGTGCCGAGCTTCGCGCACTACATCACCAAGCGGCGCATGGTCGAGAACCCCGACACGGTCAAGCGCTTCCTCGAGGACGTGCGGAGCGTCGTGACCGAGGCGGAGCTGCGCGATCTCTCGGAGCTGGCCGAGCTGAAGGCGGAGCTCACCGGCTCGACCCCCGAACAGGCGCGCGTCAATCGCTGGGATGTCTCCTTCTATCGCGAGCGGCTGCGCGAGCGGCGTTATGCAATCGACCAGGAAGAGCTGCGGAAGTTCTTCCCGATCGAGCCCACGGTCCGCTGGATGCTCGAGATCAGCGAGCGGCTGTACGGCGTCCGCTTCGAGCGCGCCGACGTGCCGGTGTGGCACGAGGATGTGATCTACCTCGACGTGCTGGACGCCGCGACCGGCGCTCACGCCGGCGGCATCTACCTCGATCTCTACCCGCGCGACGGCAAATACAAGCACGCCGCGGCGTGGCCGGTGCGTGGCGTGAGCCGCCGCAGCGGACGCAATCCCATCAGCGTCCTGGTCACCAACTTCGACCGCCTGGGGCTCACGCACGACGAGCTCGAGACGCTGCTGCACGAGTTCGGGCACGTGCTGCACGGGGTGCTGTCGACGACGCATTACCTCGCCCACGCGGGGACGAGCGTGCAGCGCGACTTCGTCGAGGCGCCGTCGCAGATGTACGAGGAGTGGGCCAGCCGGATGGAGAGCCTCTCGCTGCTGCGCAATCACTGCAAGGACTGCCCGCGGATCGACGAGTCGCTCGTCGAGCGCCTGAACAACGCGAAGAAGGTCGGTTCCGGGATCGACTACGGACGGCAGCTCCTCTACGCGTCCTTCGACATGGCGCTTTCGAGCGAGAATCCCGGCAAGGCGCTGGAGATGTGGTCGCGGATGGAGGGCGAGACGCCGATGGGCTACGTCGAGCCGACGCAATTCCCCGGCACCTTCGAGCACATCGCCTCCGGCTACGCCGCCGGCTACTACGGCTACATGTGGGCCAAGGTGATCGCCCTCGATCTCGTCTCCGTGTTCGGCGCGGACCTGATGAACAGCGAGATGGGCCGCCGCTTCCGCGAGATGATCCTCAGCCGCGGCAGCGAAGAACCGGCCCGTGACCTCGTCGAGCGCTTCCTCGGTCGGCCCGTCACCAGCGACGCGTTCTTCGACCACATTCGCGGGGATTGATCGGACGAATAGGACCGGTACGACGTATAGGACTCCCTTTCGGAAGGTGGGGTCAGACCTTCGGTCTTCGAAACGAAAAGCGAAGGTGTGACCCCAACGGATGAAAACGAAAACGAAGGTGTGACCCCTAGCGGTGTAGCGAAAAGCGAAGGTGTGACCCCTAGCGGATGACTCCTAGCGGATGACTACCTCCGCGGCGCCGGTCGCGACGATGTGTACGGAGATGCCGCCGGCCAGGGCCCGCACCGCCTGGGGCTCGATGGCGTCGGCGCGGCCGCGCAGGCTCACGTTGGGGGCGAGCTCCCGGGTCAGCGCGCGGGTGATCTCCGCCCGAGCCTCGGCGATGCGCGGGCCGAGGGGGAAACGGGCGCTCTCGCGGAGTCTGGCGCGGATGGAGTCGTGGGCAACGCGCTCGGTGATGCGGGCGAAAAGGCCTCGGCGCGCGGGGTCGAGCGAGTAATCGAGGTCGGGCACCACGATCGACTGCGTCGCGGGATCGAACCGCGGTGTCCCTTCGAGGAACACCAGCCCGCGGTAATTGCGGAGCCGTCCGCCGCGATAGTCGATCGTCGCCTCCAGGAGCACGCGCCCCGTGTCGGTGGGGAGCAGGCGGATCGACGACACGGTGAGATCGCGGCCGTTCACCTTATAGGTCCGGCCGGCGTAGTCGCGCGTCGCGACCCGGCTCGCCTCCTCGTACGGCAGTTGGAGATCGAACGGCACGCGCATGGAGGGCGCGGCGTCCGCCGGCGCCTGCTTCAGCGCCGGCAGCGGACGCGCCGCGACCGCGGGCTTCTCGCCGACCACCACCCGCGTCGTCGCCCGCAGCGCGAGCGTCGTGTTCACCAGCGCCTGCGATCCCGTGATCGGCGACAGCCCTACCTCCGACGGCTCGAGCACGAGCCACGTGCGCGGCGCCAGCTCCACCGGCGCCTGCAGCGCCGTCCAGATCTGCTGCGCCTGCGGGCGGATGTTCGTCAGCGCCGGCACGTTCCGGTCGATGATGCGCGCTGCCTCCGCGAGCTGCGCCTCGATCCGCGGCGCGACGAAGCGCCGGGTGATGTCGATGCCCAGCCACGTCACCTCGCAGCGCTTCGCGTAGTGCACCGGCAAGACCGTCGTAGCCGAGCGCAGCCGCCAGCCCGGGTCCCAGTCCAGCTTCGTGTGCAGCTTGATGTCCGCCACCCGCCGCGCCTCGCCGAAGCCGCAGGAGATGCACGGAAAGCGGCCCCGGCAGGCCTCCATGGCGTACTTCACCGTGGTCGACGAGTGCAGGCCCGCGCCGACCATCGTCAACCGGATCGGCTCGCGCGCCGCCTCGTAGCGCACGTCGATCCCCCGCTCCCGCACCTTCCCGTCGAACCGTTTCTCCACCCGCGCCTCGATCTGTGACGAGATCGGCGCCAGATTCGTCCGAATGGGGATGACGATCGTCGAGACTTCGGACCCGTCCGGGATCGTGCTTTGTCCGGCCCCGGAGCGTGCAACAATGAGAGCCAGTGGGAACAAGAGGCACGCCGCGCGTGCTCTAGAGCTAGTCATCATGTCCGACCCGACCATCATCGACGCCGGCCCGGAGGCGGTCAATTGAAGCGGTCGTTCCTGCCGCTGTTCTTCACCGCCCTCGTGGTGGTGTTCGGCATCGCGGTCTGGGTGCGCCTCAGCGCGTATCAGATCGAAGACCAGACCGGCGGAAACCTGGGGCAGGCGCCAGCCCGCCCCTCGGACGTCACGGCATCGGCCAACTCTTCGCCCGACACCCCGCCTGAGACCGGCACCATCGTTGACGCTGACCCCAGCGGCGCGGTTTCGACGGCCTCTTCCAGGGCTGCCCTCCGCCAGCAGCGCTACAACGAGCTCCTCCGCAATCCGCCCCCCGCCGCCCCCGTAGCGCCTGCCGCCCCGAAGGAGTCTTTCCTCGACCGCGTCGTCAGCCCGATCGCCAACGCGCTCGGCATGAAGCCGAAGCCGCAGACGCCGGCGGCCGTCGTACCGAAGCCGCCGCAGCCGAATCCGCCCCAGCAGCAGCAACAACAGCAGCCGCCGCGAGACGACTCGACGAAGCCCACCGAGGACAAGCCGCGCGAGGAGCAGGATCCCGAGACCGACGTCACTCCCCCGCAGCTCATGGGCGCGGAGTTCGTCCCCGCGCAGGTGCAGGACAACGGCGAGACCATGCTCGCCGCGTACGTCACCGACAACCTCTCCGGCGTCCGCAGCGTCTCCGGCGTCATCTCCAGCCCCAGCGGCGCGCTCCAGGGCTTCGCCTGCCAGCGCGAAGGGGAAGGCGACCGCTTCGTCGCGCGCATCAAGGTCCCGGCCGATGCGGCCGAGGGCGACTGGGTCGTGAAATACCTGACCCTGAGCGACAACGCCAACAACAGCGTCAACATCAACCAGACCTCGGGGCAGTTGCCGATCTCCGCGAAGTTCCGCGTCTCGTCCTCGACCTCGGATTCCGCGCCGCCGGTGTTGCGCGGCGTGTACCTCGAGAAGCGCTCGATGACCGCCGGCGAGCGCAACACGGTCTTCGTGCAGGCCGAGGACGAGAAGTCCGGCGTGGGACTCGTCAGCGGCGTCTTCGTCAGCCCGTCCAAGCAGGCGCGCATCGGTTTCGGCTGCCGTCCCGGCGCCGGGGGCTCGTGGGAGTGCACCGTCTCGCCGCCGGCCTGCCTCGATTGCGGCGCCTGGCAGCTCGAGCAGGTCCAGGTGCAGGACAAGGCCAACAACATGGCCACCTTCCGCGCCGACAACCAGTTCGTGAGCCAGGTCGTCCTCGACATCGGAGGCGACAAATGCGACGCCGGGCCGCCGCAGATCACCGCCCTGGCCGTGAGCCCGAACGTCGTGTCCAATGCCGAGGGCGGGACGATCAACATCGCCGCGGTCGTGCAGGACGACTCCTGCGGCGTGGCGAGCCTCAGCGGTCAGGCCATCCCGGCCGGCGCCACCAGCGGCCAGCGCATCCCGTTCTCCTTCGATCCCTCGACCGATGGGCAGAACTTCACGGGACGGATCATCGTCCCGAAGCACGCCGCCAAAGGCCTCTGGACCATCGGTTGGATCCAGGCCCTGGACAAGGGGCACAACCTGCGCGCCTACGGGGCGGCCGAGCCCGTGCTGCAGCGGGTGACGTTCCGGGTGGAGTAGGCGGGTCCGGGAAAAGAGAGAGGCTCGCGGCCTCTGGTCCCGCGAGCCCGTTTCCCGGTTCGTTCACAGCCACCAGATGGCATCCGAACCGACGTCGTCCCGGGGGGCCTCTGCCATCCTCCGGTACCGATACGATCCGTTGACAGCTGCAGAGGAGCATCCGGATCGTCACCCCGGCATCCATGCATCCCGAGGCGCCGCTTCAGCCCGTTGACATCGTGCGTGGCGCATCCGGACTGAAGGCAGAATTCAATCTCGGTTCGGGCCTCCGCAGCGTCAAGCTCAGCGGGGAAAATTTTTTGCCGGCCCCCCTCGTTGTCCGTCTCGCTCGGTCGTGACCTTGCTCCCAAATTCGAGTAAGATGCGCGTCCCAACCGTTCTCACGACCGAGAACCAATCACTGAAAGGTAACGCAACTCCCATGAGTCAGTCGAACCAGAGCGCCGAGGCTACGTCCTTTGCCGAGGCGATGGAGAATTTGGACCTGAAAACCCCGCAGCAGGGTGAGCTGCTCCGCGGCACCATCGTGTCGATCTCGGGCGAAGACGCCTACATCTCCTACGGCGGTCCGTCCGAAGCCGTGATGGACACTGCGGAGCTCGAAGGTCTCGACGTCGGCGACCAGATCGAAGCAACGGTCGTCAAGACCGGCGCCGAGATCCGCGTCAGCCGGAAACTCATCAAGGGACGGGCTTCGCTCGAGCAGCTCCGCGGCGCGTTCGAGAATCGCCTGCCGGTCGAAGGCAAGGTCACGGGCCGCAACAAGGGCGGCTTCGAAGTCAACATCAGCGGCCTGCGCGCGTTCTGCCCCCTTTCACAGATCGCCCTCGGCAAGATCGAGAACCCCGACGCGTTCGTCAATCAGACCATCGAGTTCCGCGTGACCGAGCTGTCCGATGACGGACGCCGCATCGTCGTCTCCCGCGCGGTGCTCCTCAAGGAAGCGGCCGCCGAGCGCGCGGCCGAGACCCGCAACCGCATCGTTCCGGGCGCCGAGCTCACCGGCAAGGTCAAGACCCTCACCCCGTTCGGCGCGTTCGTCGACCTCGGCGGCGTCGACGGTCTTCTCCACGTCTCGGAGATGAGCCGCCGCCGCGTGACCGATCCCAAGGACGTCGTGCAGATCGGACAGGAAGTCCGCGTCAAGGTCATCAAGATCGAGAACGACGGCAAGCGCATCTCGCTGTCGATGAAGGACCAGGAGCCGGACCCGTGGTACGACGTGGCCGAGCGCTACGTGCCGGGCACGGAGTTCACCGGCCGCATCGTCCGCTCCACCGACTTCGGCTACTTCGTCGAGGTCGAGCCGGGCGTCGACGGTCTCGTGCACGTCTCGCAGCTCCCGCACGGCGTGAAGCCGGGCGACGCGGAAGTGGCCATCGGCACGAGCGTGCAGGGTTGGGTGCGCGAAGTCGATCCGTCGAAGAAGCGCCTCTCGCTGTCCCTCCGCGCCGTGGCCGTGAACGATCCGTGGGAGACCGCCTCGCAGCGCTACGGCATCGGCCGCGTCGTCGAAGGCACCGTCGATCACGGCGCCGCGCCGGGCGTCTTCGTCGAGCTCGAGCCGGGCCTCACGGGCCTGATCCCGAACTCCGAGATCAACGTCGCGCCGGGCCAGGATGCGTCGCAGGTGCACCAGCCGGGCGAGAAGCTCATGGTCCGCATCATGAGCATCGACCCGCAGCGCAAGCGCATCTCGCTCAGCCACGAGGCCGCGAAGGCCGCCGCGGAGCGCGAGGAGTACACGAAGTTCATGGACGAGCGCAACGACGAGAACGCGGGCGAGTCCGCGATGGCTCTCGCGTTCCGCAAGGCCATGGAAGCCAAGAAGAACCGCTGACGCGCAAGCATCGCGTCGTGTGAACGGCCGCCTTCGGGCGGCCTTTTTTCTAGGAGCGGATGAAATCCAGCAGCAGCTCGTGGACCCGCGCCGGCGCGTCCTGCTGCACGAAGTGCCCGGCGCCGGGGATGCGCTCGATGCGCACATCTGCCACCCATGCGCCGAGGTCTTCGATCGCGGAGGCGTTGAAGACCGGCTCGCGCTCGCTCCATACGATCATCACCGGCACGTCGATGCGGCGGAACAGCTTCTTCAGCGTGCCGCGCGAGCGCGGCACCGCGCGGTAGTAGTTGAACATCGGCGTCAGGCTGTCGCGCCGGATCCGGGTGAACAGGCGCATGGCCAGCTCCGGCAGCACCGGCAACCGGAAGACGAGCTGGTACAGCAGCTTCAGTTTCTGCTTCGTGCTGCGGCGGAGCTCCCGCGCGATCGCCGCGGGATGCGGCACGTTCAGGATGACGAGCTTGCGCACCAGTTCCGGACGCGCCATCGCCAGGTACCAAGCCATGACCGCGCCCCAGTCGTGGCCCACGACGATGGCGGGCACGCTGCTCAGCGACTCGATCAGCTCGGCGACGTCGGCGGCCACTTCGCTGGCCTGATAGGCGTCCACGCCTTTCGGTTTCGGGGAATCGCCGTACCCGCGCAGGTCGGGGGCGACGGCGCGAAAGCCCGCCCGCGCGAGCACGGGCAGAGAGTCCTTCCACGTCATCCGCGACTGCGGGAAGCCGTGAAGGAGGACGACGAGAGGCCCGTCGCCCTCCGAGTCATAGGCGAGTTTCAACTACTTGTCGCGATTGACGGCCGCGTAGAGCAGACCCGCGCCGAGCGCGAGTGCCGCGACGCCCGCCGCGACCTTGCCGGGGTTCTCTTTGGCGTACGTCTGCGCCTTCGAGCCGCCGTCCTTCAGATAGTCGCGGGCGGTGTTCAGGTACTCGTCGATGTCGACGTTCTGGAACTGGCCCTTCAGGTTGTTCACCATGTCCTCGTTGATGCCGAGGCGCCCGAGGAACTGCTCCAGGCCGCCGCCCCGGGACTGGCCGCAGGTGGGGCAGTGGCCCGTGTCGGTCGCACTCGAGACACCGTAGCCGCCCATGTTGTTCGTGCTGCCGATGTTCGTGTCGCTGCCGAAACCCGTGCCGCCGCTGCTCGACCCGGTCGAGCCGATGCCGCCGCCCATGCTGCCCCCGGTCGAGCCGCCACCGGTAGAGCCGGTCGACCCGGTGCCCCAATCATTGTTTGTCGGATTCTGCTGGTCCATACTCTTTCCTCCTCAACTTCAGCGTTGTTCGTCGCGAGACTCGTTGGCCTCGTAAGTTCGCCCGCGCGTTCCGATGCGCGGATCCCCCGACTTGTTGGTGAAATGGTCCTCGTCGTTCCAGTCCGCGTCGGCGACGCCGCGACTGAACTCCTGGTCCTGATGATGGTCCGCGCCGTCGCTGCGGAACGACGCCTTCGAGCTCGTCATTGGCGGGGTATAGGCGCCATCGAGCACGTCGAGAGGGATGTCCGCCTCGCGCCTCGTCGTCCGCGCCACTCGCGGCTCACCCTGTGCCGCGCGCTGCCCATGATTGGGAGAGGGAGCAGCCGCTGCCGCACTCACGGGCTCAGCGATCTCTTCCGGTCCGCGACCGCGCGTAAATGCGCGTTTCACTGCATTCGCAGCCCGCCGTAGACGGCCGAGTCCCCGCGATTTCGTTTCTGCATTGCGTCCCATGCCAAGCTTCCTTTCTGGTGCTTTCGCACACGAGGAAGTGATTGCAAGGAGGGTGCGAGAAATGAGCTCGCCGGGTGACTACTTTCCGTACGTGACTCGCCAGATCACGCCGGCGCCGTCATCGCTCACCAGCAGCGATCCGTCGCGCAGCACCAGCAGCCCCGCGGGGCGTCCCCACACCGTGCGCTCCTTCGGGTCAGGCGCCCAGCCGAGGAGGAAGTCGTCGTAGCCGCCGGCCGGCTGGCCGTTGCGGAAGGGGATGTGTACGACTTTGTAGCCCGTGCGCACCGTGCGGTTCCACGATCCGTGCAGCGTGACGAACGCGCCGCCGCGGTACTGCTGCGGGAACATCGTCCCCTCGTAGAACGCCATCGTGATCGGCGCGGAGTGGGCCTGGATCAGCACCGACGGCACGACCGTCTTCTTCACCAGGTCGGGGCGCTCGCCGCGGCGCGGATCGACGTTCTGCCCGATGTAGGAGAACGGCCACCCGTAGAACGCATCCCTCCGCACCTCGGTCGCGTAATCGGGCACGAGATCGTCGCCCAGACCGTCGCGCTCGTTGACGACCGTCCACAGCGACTGGTTCGCCGGATTCCACGCCAGACCGATGGGATTGCGCAGGCCCGAGGCGAAGGTGCGCTTGCCGCTGCCGTCGGGGTTGTACTCCGTGATCGCGGCGCGCAGCGGCTCGTCGGTCTCGTCGGAGACGTTGGACGCCGATCCGACCGCGACGTACATCTTCGAGCCGTCGCGGTTGAAGATCACGTTGCGCGTCGCGTGTCCGCCGCGGGGGAGGGAGGCGACGGGTACGGCGTTGCCGTTCGCCGTCGTCTGCCCGGCCTTGTAGTCGAAGCGCACGACCGCGTCGGTGTTGCCCACGAAGAGGTGATTCCCGCGGAACGCCAGTCCGAACGGACGATTCAGCCCCTCGGCGAACACCCAGCGCGAGTCGGGGGTGCCGTCCCGGTTGGTGTCGCGCAGCACGTGGACCTTCGAGCCGCTCATGTCCGCGACGAAGACGTCGCCGTTCGGCGCGAGGACCATGTTGCGCGGGTCCTCGAAGTCCGTCGCCCAGAGCGAGACCCGGAACCCCTCGGGCACGGTGAGCTTCGCATTCGCCGGCCGGTCGACGACCCGCGGCGGATTTCCTGCGCTGGACGTGTGATACGGCTTCGGCAGCCGGTCCGCGCGCACTTCGTAGTGCGGCATCTTCGCGGACGTGACGGGCGGAGCGGTTTGCGCGCCGCCGTTGCCGCACGCGGTCAGGAGCACCAGCGCGACTGCGATGAATCTCATGGAACGTAGCATACGATTTGCGCATGCGAATCCGCGTTACGCTTCTCGTGCTCCTCGCCGCAATGCCGCTCGCCGCGCAGATGCGTACCCAGAAGCCTCCGCTGCACGGCGCGCACTGGATGGCCATCACCGGGAAGCCGCTCGCCGCGACCGCGGGCGCGATGATGTTCCAGAAGGGCGGCAATGCCGTCGACGCGGCGGCCGCGATGCTCGCCGCGGCCTGCACGATGTGGGACACCCTCGGCTGGGGCGGCGAGACGCAGGCGCTGATCTATCACCCGCGCGAGAAGAAGGTCATCGGCATCAACGCCCTCGGCGTCGCGCCGACCGGTGCGACGGCGGAGTTCTACAAATCGAAGGACATGCCCTATCCGCCCGAGTACGGCCCGCTTGCGGCGGTCACGCCGGGCACGCCGGGCGGGCTGATGGTGATGCTCGCGGAGTACGGGAAGCTGTCGCTGAAGGACGTCCTCGCGCCGTCGATTCAGATGGCGGACGGCTTCCCGATCGAGGCTCAGCTCGCGAACGGGATCGAGCGGCAGAAGGCGAAGATCAAGGAGTGGCCGTACTCGAAGGCGATCCTGCTGCGGGCGGCCGATGCGTCCGGACGCGAAGCGCCGAAAGCCGGCGAGATGTTCCGCCAGCCCGACCTCGCCTCAACGCTGCGCAAGCTGGTCGAGACCGAGCAGCAGGCGCTGCAGCGCGGCAAGTCGCGCAGGGACGCGATCTACGCCGCCTATGACCGTTTCTACAAAGGCGACATCGCGCAGGAGATCGCGCGCTCGACGCAGGAGCAGGGCGGTCTGATCACGGCGAACGATCTGGCGAAGTGGAAGGTGCAGATCGAAGAGCCGGTGTCGACGACGTACAAGGGCGTCGAGGTCTACAAGCTCACTTCGTGGACGCAGGGCCCCGTGATGCTGCAGATGCTGAACATCCTCGAGGGCTTCGACCTCAAGTCGATGGGCTTCAACAGCTCGCGCTACATCCACACCGTCTATCAGGCCATGAGCCTCGCGTTCGCGGATCGGGACTTCTACTACGGCGATCCGTACTTTCCGCCCGCCGAGCCGGTCCTCGGACTGCTGTCGAAGGAGTATGCCCGCGAGCGCGCGAAGCTGATCAATCCCGAGAAGAACGATCCGAAGATCGAGCCGGGCGATCCGTATCCCTACCAGCGCGACAAAAACCCGTTCCTCGATCTGCTGAAGAACTGGAGCGCGACGGCCGCGAAACCGCGCGCCACCCCCACCGCCCTTGCGAAGTTCGACGAGTCTTTCCGTCTCGGGACCACCTCCGTCGAGGCGGCGGACGAAGAAGGCTGGGTCGTATCCATTACCCCCAGCGGCGCGTGGATGCCGGCGGTGATCGCGGGGAAGACCGGCATCGGCCTCAGCCAGCGCGCGCAGAGCTTCGACACCGACCCCGCGCAGAACCCGTACAACGTCATCGAGCCCGGCAAGCGCCCGCACGTCACGCTCACCCCGACGCTCGCGCTGAAAGACGGCGCGCCCTACCTCGCCTTCGCCGTGCAGGGCGGCGACACGCAGGACCAGAACCTCCTGCAATTCTTCCTCAACGTCGTCGAGTTCGGGATGACCCCACAGGAGGCGTCCGAGGCCGCGAACTTTAATACCTTCCAGGTGCGGAAGTGGCTCGGCGACCGCCAGTCCGTCCCCGGCCGCATCCTCCTCAACGAGCAAACCCCCGCCTGGGTCCGCAGCGAGCTGCGCCGCATGGGCTACGACATGACCTTCGAAGAGCGCACATCCGGCCCCATCAACGCCATCTGGTTCGACCGCGCCCACGGCACGATGTGGGGCGGCAGCTCCAACCACGGCGAAGACTACGGCATCGCCTGGTAGGCCAACGTCATCCCGAGCGTAGCGAGGGACCCGGACGGCGGCGCGCGAGGCATGTGTTTTGCGCCCCGCCCAGATCCCTCGCTCGACGCTCGGGATGACACTTTTGGCAAAGTCGGGGTCAGACCTTCGTTTTTCGATCCGCAAAGTCGGGGTCAGACCTTCGTTTTTCGTTCAGCGGAACCGAAAAACGAAGGTCTGACCCCACCTCGGTGACGCGGGTCCGCCGCGCATGGGTCATCTGACCATCCGCCCGCTATCACCTTTCCTTTCCGCGTTTTCCGGCGGGACTTAGCTTGATCTCCGTTCAGCAATTCCCAACAACGGAGGTGGGCGATGCGTATGCGGTTCGGGCTTCTTCTTCTCCTGGTTCTTCTTTCTCTTCTCCTCGCGACGTCTTCCCTGAAAGCCGCGTTCTGAACATCCGAACGCGGGCCGCATGCGTAGGACGTTGCATGAACGTCTTCCTCACGGGTGCCACCGGCTACATCGGACGTCATCTCATCCCGGAGCTCCTCGGGCGTGGGCATACCGTCCGCGCCCTCGTGCGTCCGGCGTCGGCCGGCAGGCTGGCGGCCGGCGCGGAGCCCGTCGTCGGCGACGCGCTGAACGCGATCTCCTTCGCCCACCAGATCGCGCCCAGCGACACCTTCGTGCAGCTCGTCGGCGTCGCCCACCCCTCGCCCGCGAAAGCGAAGGAGTTCCAGACCGTCGACCTCGCGTCCATCCGCGAGTCCGTCCGCGCCGTGGCCGGCAGCACGGTCCGCCACTTCGTCTACCTCTCCGTGGCCATGCCCGCTCCGGCGATGAAGGCCTATGTCGCGGTGCGCGCGGAAGGGGAGCGGCTCGTGCGCGGCGCCGGCCTCGCCGCGACCTTCGTCCGCCCCTGGTACGTCCTCGGCCCCGGTCACCGCTGGCCGTACGCCCTCCTGCCGGCGTACTGGCTCTGGAGCCTCTTCGACCGCGACACCTCCGCGCGTCTCTATCCGGTGAAGCTCGCGCAGGTCGTGCGCGCGATCGCCGGCGCAATCGAAAACCCGCCGGACACTGTGCGCATCATCGAAGCCCCGGAGATGCGCGCGAATCGCGTGGCGGCGGATCACCGCACGGCAGGAAACGTCCGTAGCATCGACTCCAGCTCGTCCGGACGCGAGGACCGGACCCGCGCGTCGTCCGCCGTGATCAGGCCATCCCGCACGAGCTGAGCGAGCGATTCCTCGAGCGCGATCATCCCCTGGCGGCGTCCCAGCGTGATCTCCGTCGCCAGTTGCTGCAGCTTCTCGTTGCGGATGTGATTGCGCACCGCCTGGTTGTTCAACAGCACCTCGACGGCGACCGCACGGCCGGTCGTGTCCGCACGCGGCATCAGGTGCTGCACCACGATCGCATTCAGGCTGATCGCCAGTTGCTGGCGCACCTGCGCCTGTTGCACCGGCGGGAAGACGTCGATGATGCGATGGATCGCCTGTGCGGCGTCGCTCGTGTGCAGCGTCGAGAGGATCAGGTGGCCCGTCTCCGCTGCGGTGAGGGCCGTCGACACCGTCTCCAGGTCTCGCATCTCGCCGACCAGGATCACGTCCGGGTCCTGCCGCAGCGCCGCGCGCAAAGCGCCCGCGAACGACGGCGTGTCCCGTCCCACTTCGATCTGCTCGATGATCGACGACGCGTTGCGGTGCTCGTACTCGATCGGGTCTTCGATCGTGATGATGTGCCGCGAGTCCGCCCGATTCAGCTCGCCGACCAGCGCCGCCAGTGTGGACGACTTCCCCGAGCCCGTCGGTCCGCAGACCAGCACCAGCCCCCGCGTCGGCTTCACCAACTCCGCCAGCGAAGCCGGGAGCCGGAGCTGTTGCAGCGTCGGGATCTCCGTCGGCAGCGCCCGGATCGCCGCCGCCAGCGTCCCCCGCTGGCGGTGCACGTTCACCCGGAACCGCCACGCGCGCCGATCCTCGTTGCCCGCCCCGCGGGCGAGCCGGAGCGTGAAATCCGCCGCCCCGTCGTGCTCCAGCTTCTCCCGCACGCGCGCCGTCACCACCGGCGCCAGCAGCGACTGCACGTCCTCGCCGCCGAGGGCCTCCCCGCTGCGCGTCAGCCGCCCCCCGATCCGGAACACCGGCGGCACTCCCGCCACCAGCAGCAGGTCGCTCGCCCCCCGCTGCGCTGCCTCGATCAACAGCCCCTCCAACCGGTCCTCCCGAATGGGGTCAGAGCTTCGTTCTTCGCCGACGCCGGCAGAAAAACGAAGGTCTGACCCCTCGGAAGAAGACCCGGAAGAAGAACGAAGGTCTGACCCCTCGGAAAGGGACCCCTCGGAAGTAGGGTTCGCGTCCCGAGTGGGGTCAGAGCTTCGTTTTTCGCCCTCGTTGAGCTCCCGCACCAGGGCCTCGAGCTCCGGATCGCGCATCAATTTCTTCATTCCCTTCCCTCTACGAATGATCCATGCCATCAGTAACGGACCCACCGGAGCATGAATTGACCCGTTTACGGGACCGTAGCGGGTCAGGTTCTAGTCCTTTCGAAACTGTCCTCTAATGAAATCAATGACTTAGCTGCTGGCAGCCCGGTTGCCTTACTGCCCGCCCGCCTTCCCCCGAGAAATACGAAAGGAAACTGAATGAAGAAGCTCCTCCCGATCCTCCTCCTGTGCGCCTCGACGGCGCTGGCAAAAGATCTATCCGAAGCGCGCCTGGTCGTCGTCAAGAACGTCGACTCCAAGGGTGTGCCCACCTTCGTCACCGGCCAGCTCGGCAAGCTGCCGGTCGGCAGCATCGAAGCCGCGTCCCGCGACTTCCTTCGCAGCCAGGCCCCCGGCATCCTCAAGATGGACGCTGGCGAAGACTTCCAGCCGCTCAACACCTTCCGGGACGAGTTGGGCCAGACCCACGTCCGCATGCAGGAGCGCGTGAACGGCCTGCCGGTCATCGGCGCCGAGTACATCGTGCACTCCGACGCCGCCGGCAACGTCCTGGCCATGAACGGCCGCGCCGTCTCCGGCCGCGACCTCCCGCGCCACCCGTCCGTCGACGCGTGGACCGCGATCGAGCAGGCGGTGTCCCAGTACGGCATCGAGAGCCCGTCGTACGTCGACAAGCCGCGCCTGGTCTACGTCGTCAACGAGCGCGGCAACGCCTCGCTCGCGTGGCGCGCCACGGCCTCCCACAAGGACAACGGCCTCGACGCCCTCGACATCATCTACGCCGACGCGACCACCGGCGACGCCGTGATGCGCGACGCCATCATCCAGCACGCGCGCAACCGCCGCACCCACAACGCCAACTACACCCAGACCCTCCCCGGCACGCTCGTCCTGCAGGAGACCTCGGGCACCACGACCGACGTCTCGATCCAGAAGGCGCACGACTACGCCGGCGTGACCTACAACTACTTCTCCACCATCCACGGCCGCGACTCGTACAACGGCGCGGGCGCGACCATGACCTCGAGCGTCCACTACGGCTCGAACTACAACAACGCCGGCTGGACCGGCTCGCAGATGGTCTACGGCGACGGCGACGGCACGCAGTTCGGACCGTTCTCCCGCGCGCTCGACGTCGTCGCGCACGAGCTCACCCACGCCGTCACCGACTACAGCGCGGACCTCGTCTACCAGAACGAGTCCGGCGCGCTCAATGAAGCCACCTCCGACATCCTCGGCGTCGCCGCGGAGTCGTGGAGCTACGGCAGCGTCAGCTCCCTGACGTGGAAGGTCGGCGAGGACTGCTACACGCCCGCCACCGCCGGCGACGCCCTCCGCACCATGAACGACCCGGCGATCGCGGGTGACTACGACTACTACCCGACGCGCTACACGGGCACGGCTGATTACGGCGGTGTGCACAGCAACAGCGGCATCGCCAACCTCGCGTTCTACCTCATGGTCACGGGCGGCACGCACCCCCGCGGCAAGACCACCGTGGTCGTTCCGGCGCTGGACCTCACTGCCGCGACGTCGCTGAACATGGGCGCGAAGATCTGGTATCGCGCGCTCACCGTCTACATGAACTCCAGCACGAACTTCGAGGGCGCGCGCAACGCGACCGCCCAGGCCGCGACGGACCTCTACGGCGCCGCCGCGAACAACACCGTGCACAAGGCGTGGGACGCCGTCGGCGTTCCGGGAACCCCGGGCGGCGGCTCGACCGTCACCGTGCTCACCAACGGTGTCGCGGCGACCGGCCTCTCCGGCTCCACCGGCAGCTGGAAGCACTTCAAGATCACCGTTCCCTCCGGCCAGACGAAGCTCGACATCGTGATGTCGGGCGGCACGGGCGACGGCGACATGTACGTCAAGCGCGGCGCGCAGCCGACGTCCTCGAGCTACGACTACCGCCCGTACCTCAACGGCAACAACGAGACCGTCAGCGTCACGAACCCGGTCGCCGGCGACTGGTACATCAGCATCTACGCGTACTCGAGCTACGCGAGCGTCTCGCTGAAGGCCACGTACACCGCGGCCGCCGCCTGCACGAGCATCACCGGCTCGCTCAGCGGCACCGGCGCGAACTACTACACGACGCAGTACGTGTCGGCTGTCAGCGGCGCGCACACCGGCAAGCTCACCGGCCCGAGCGGCACGGACTTCGACCTCTACCTGCAGAAGCTGAGCGGCACCACCTGGAGCAGCGTCGCCGCGGGTGAGACGTCCACCTCCACGGAGAACGTCTCGTACAACGGCACCGCCGGCACCTACCGCTGGCGCGTGTACGCGTACAGCGGAAGCGGCAGCTTCACGCTCTGCACGACCAAGCCGTAATCACGTCCACACGCTTTCGAAAACGCGGCGGAGGTCCTTCGGGATCTCCGCCGTTTCCGTCCAGGTCACCTTCTTCTCCCCGAAGGTCATGGTGTAGGTCACCAGGTCTGCGCCGCGATCGGCCTTGTAGACCTCCGCCCACGCCTCCGCGCCGCGCAGCAGCTCGTCGTCCACCTCGGCCGTCCTGCTGCCGATGCCGCGTCCCGTGAAGCCTCCGTCCGTCGTGATCGTCACTCGCATGTTCACCTGTCCGTTTCAGCGTCCGGTTTCGCGCGGGTGGGTGAGGGCATCGAACGATTCGAAGGAAACAGGAGGCATCAGATGTTCGAGACTTCCGTCGTTCGTGCCGAAGCCCAAGCCGCAACCGGGCGGCTCAGTCTACTCAGCGTTTCAGTGATTGCCCATACGGCCATCGTGGTGGGTGCGGTCGCGGTGAGCATCGCGTCCGTCGACTTTCCGGCCGTCGCCCCCGACGAGTACTCCCGCGCCCCGGTCTTCGCCACCGTGCAGATCCCGCCGCCCCTCGGCAATCCCAACGGCGGCGCGAAGCCGGCGGCGCAGCCCGCGGTGAAGCCGCCCGCGCCGCAGCCCGCCAATCAGGTGACCGCGCCCTCGCTCGTGCCCGAGACCGTGACCCCGGTCGCGTCGACCGGTACGGGCGACGACACCAGCACCAATCCGGCCGGCACCGTCGAAGGCCCGATCGGCGTGCCCTGGGGCACCGAGAAATCCATCGGCGGTCTCGACGCGCCGCCCGCCGCCGTCGACCTGCCCATCGCGCAGGCGCCCGTGGAGGAGAAGGTCTACCAGCCGCACGAAGTCGTCGCGCCGGTGCTCGTACGCAAGGTCGATCCGCGCTACCCGGCGCAGCTCCAGCGCGTCGGGCTGTCCGCGACGGTGATCGTCCGCTGCATCATCGACAAGAACGGCAGCGTGCGGAACGCGGAAGTGGTGGTGCCGGCGTCGATGGCGCCGTTCAACAGCGAGGTGCTCAGCGTCCTCCCGCAGTGGAAGTACAAGCCCGCGACCTACGCCGGCAAGGCGGTCGACTCGTACCTGACGGTGACGGTCCACTTCTCCATCCGCCGCTGAAGTCCTCTCCGTCCCACTCAGACCCTGGGTGGGACGGAGCGCGACGGCGTGAGGCGGCTCATCGAAACATCGAGAGGACTACGGCATCGCGTGGGGACTCGGATTTGGTGACCTGCCCCGTGTTTCGCGCGAACCGATGCGCGGAACGAACGGGCTTTCTGTCCTGCGGGCGCTCGTCGAGATAGACATCGGTCGCAATGCCTTCCACGACCGCGGCCTGCATCGCGCGCACGGAACCGGCGACGTCCGCCAGCGCGACATACTGCATCGGCTGCACGGCGAGGCCGAGCCGCTCGAGGGCGCGGACCTGCTCGGTGGTGGGAACGGCGCCGAAGACGGCAACGCCACGGATTGTGCCGTCGGGATCCTGCTCGGCGAGCAGTCGGTCCAGTCCGGGAGTGGTTCCGGCCGGCACCCTGCCGGAGAGCGCGAGAAGAAGGGAGTAGGCGGTGGGATTGAACAGACTCATTCGGCTCCTCCTGTCCCGGGGTGTGCTGAAGCTACGTGGTGGTAGTGTCGCTACCTACGAATAGTAGTATCGCTACCATTTCGTTTCCGCGCAAGCGTTAATTCTGGTGAGTGGACGAGAGATGCAAGCGTAGATCCCGCCGTACTCGTCAAGCAGCGGGCGCGTTCGCGGCGTAGATCAGCACGATCCCGTAGGCCGCCGCGCTGAAGCACACGATCCCGATCACGTACTTGGTGATCCGCTTGCGGATCTGCCTGGCCACGTCGTTCGCGTCGCCGCGCATGACCCGCGTCTGCTTCGCCCAGTTCGGATGGGGGATGATCCCGCCGCGGTGCTGCGAGTAGAGGCCGAACGCGCAGACGGTCTCGTTCTGCCGGATGTGTTTCTCCTCGAACTGGAAGCCGTTGAGGTCCACGTCGCGGTCCGGGAACCAGCGCTTGTCGACGCGGAAGCTCCCGTCGTCGTCCGTCGACTCGTGCTCCATGCCGATGCGCTCCGTCTTCGGCGTCTGGTTCGACTGGAACGGCGTCGCCGCGACGTACTGCTGCGCGCGTTCCACCGTCTCGACATAGCGCCCCAGCGGCGCCGCGCCGGTGTCGAACGCCGGCACTGCCAACAGCCGGACGGACCCGTGCCGGGTGGCGATCGTGCTCGGCACCAGCGCCTTGCCGTCGTAGTACGTGACGTCGGAGCTGCTTTTCCCGCTGCGCTCCGTCCGCGAGATCTTGTACTGATATGCGACCACGTCCTCGCCCGACAGCGGACCGGTGAGCGAGTGCATCGAGTGGATCTTCCCGCTCACCGCCACCCACGCCCCATCCGGCGGGGGCGCGCCGTGCGCCGCCTCGAGCAGCATCCCGCGCTCGCGGGCCAGATCCTTGATCGCCCACGCGTACCCGATCGCGAGCATCACACACAGCCCGGCGCCAATCGCCGCCCAGTAAATGGCGGGCAGCTCGCCGAGACCGCGGAAGTAGACGAAGAACGCCGCACTCGCGACGCCCCACCCGAGGAGCTGCAGGAGGCACGTGCGGGCACAGCCTTTCATGATTCGTCTCCCGAACCCTGAGCGAAGTCGAAGGGTCACGTTAGCACCATCGGGGCGCGTGCACGAAGCGCGGTGCACGTGCGGCGTCCGGTGGAACATTCAGCGTTGCTGCTAAGTCGGCCCTTCGGCTTCGCTCAGGGCTACGGGACTGCGTCAGGCCTCCGGCGCCACTTCATCCGCAGCGACGACGGTGCGTTTGGCCCACGACGTCACGTACACCACGCCCACCACCCCGCCGATCGTCAGCACCGCGCCTGCGACCGCCATCGCCGACAGATGCTCGTCCAGCAGCGTGACGCCGAGGAGCATGGCCACCACCACGGCCAATTGCGAGATCACGCCGACCGTCATCGCGTCCACCCAGCGCAGGCTGAACGTCAGCAGCAGTTGCGCGCCGATCGCGAAGATGGACGTCGCCGCCAGCGACCCCCACTCTTCCGCGGTCGGGTTCTTCCAGGTCATCAGAGCCAGCGGTGCGGTGAGCAGCGTGCCCAGGAGGCAGAAGCTCGTGTACACGGCCCACGAGTTCTCCCCCTGCCTCGCCGCGCGCATCGCCGTCACCGCCGCGCCGGACAGCACCGCCGACGCCAGGCCCACCAGTTCCCAGGTCCCGAAGCCGAGGATGTCGCCGGGGCGCGCGTGCGCCCGGACCACCAGAAACACGCCCGCCAGCGCCACCGGCATCGGGATCAGCACCTTCGGGCTGATGTGCTCGCGCAGGAAGACGATGGAGAAGATCCCGCTGAACAGCGGCGCCGTGTAATTGAGCAGCGTAGCCACGCCCACGTTGATGTGCTCGATGGCGATGAAGTAGCACAGGACCGCCAGCCCGCCGAAGAAGCCGCGATAGAGCAGCAGGTCCCACCGCGTGAACGTGAACGCGCTGCGGCGATAGCGGGGGATCAGCAGCGCCGGCGCCATGCCCGTCGCAAAGCGGATCATCGCCACCTGCGATCCCGACAGCCGCGCCGACGCCAGCTTCGCCGCGAAGGCCATCGCCCCGAACAGCACCGCCGACGCCGCCATCAGCAGCAACGCCCGCTCGGTGGCCTTTGATATCGTCACGGGCGGAGAATATCAATGACCGAAGTGCGCTACCGCGAGGGCGTGCCCTCCGACGCGAACGCCATCATCGACTTCCAGATCGCCATGGCCCGGGAGACCGAGGACTTCGACCTCGTGCGCGACATCACCACCAAAGGCGTCCACGCCGTCTTCGCCAATCCGTCCCACGGACGCTATTTCGTGGCCGAGGCGGAGGGGAAGACGATCGCGTCGCTGATGATCACCTACGAATGGAGCGACTGGCGCAACGGCATGGTGTGGTGGATCCAGAGCGTCTACGTCATCCCCGAGTTCCGCCGGCGCGGCGTCTACGCCGGCCTGTACCAGCACGTGAAAGCGATGGTCGAGGCCGAGCCGTCGATCCGCGGCATCCGGTTGTACGTCGATAACCGCAACAAGCCCGCGCAGGAGGTCTACGCACGCCTGGGCATGGAAGGGGAGCACTACCGCGTCTTCGAATGGATGAAGTGAGTTAAGTAGGGTCAGAGCCGGAAACTTAACTTAAGCCGCCCGGCCGCCATCCCGCTTAAGTTAAGTTTCCGGCTCTGACCCTACTTAACTCACTTCACGTGTAAGCCGCACTCCGTCTTGCCCGTCCCCGCCCACCGGCCGGACCGGAGGTCCTCGCCCGGTGCTACCGCCCGCGTGCAGTACGTGCAGCCGATGCTCGGGTAGCCAGAGTCGTGCAGCGGGTTGTACGGCACGTCGTGGTCGTGGATGTACTGCCACACGTCGCTCCACGTCCAGTCCGCGAGCGGGTTGAGCTTCACCAGGCCGAAGCGCGCGTCCCATTCCACCTTCTGCGCCGCGGCGCGCGTCGGCGCCTGGTCGCGGCGGATGCCGGTGATCCACGCCCGCAGCGTGCCCAGCTTCTCCGTCAGCGGCTCCACCTTGCGCAGGTTGCAGCACTGATCCGGCCGCGACGCCCAAAGCGCCTCCCCATGCTCCGCCGCCTGCTGCGACGGAGTCAGCGCCGACCGGCAGCGCTCCACCTTCAGGCCGTAGTGCGACTCGATCCGCGCGATCAGCTCGTAGGTCTGGGGGAAGAGAAAGTCCGTGTCCAGCGTGAACACCCGCACCCCGCCCGCGCGCGCGGCGAGGTCGATCAGCACCACGTCCTCCGCGCCGAAGCTCGACGCGATCGCGAGCTCCGGCGCGAACTGCGCGCGTCCCCACGCCACCAGTCCCTCGGCCGGCCAGAACTCCGCATCGGGCTGCAACATCGTCATACCTCCAACCCGTGCGGCGGGCGCGCCGCCGGCAGATCGCGCTCCACGCACTCCACGGCCGGGCTTCCGGCCAGCAGCTCGCGCAGCTCCTCATCCGAGTGACGGGCCAGGAACGGCCGCAGCTCCTCGTGGGCGAAGCGCCGCAACTGATACGACCGCAACAGGCGCTCGATCGCGTCCGGCACCTCCGTCGCCGCGCAGCGGTAGCCCACCGGCCGGGCGATGGCCTGGAATGCCCCGACTCCGCCGCCGACGCAGAAGTAGTACGCGTCCACGAGACGTCCGTTCACCCGCACCTTCTTCCCCTCGATGCCGATGTCCGCGATCCAGTGCTGGCCGCAACTGTTCGGGCAGCCGGTGACGTTCAGCCGCACCTGCTCCTCGAACCCCGGCAGCCGCTCTTCCAGCTCCTCGACCAGCCACCGCGTGAACGACTTCGTCTCCGTGATCGCCAGCTTGCAGAACTCCATGCCCGTGCAGGCCACCGCTCCGCGCGCGAACGCCGACGCCACCACCGGCAGCTCGTGCCGCGCCAGCTCCTCGACCAGCGCCGGAATCTCCTCGTTCCGCACGTGCGGGATGAGGAAGTTCTGCATGTTCGTCGTGCGGACCTCGCCGAGCCCGTACTGGTCCGCCAGGTCCGCGGCGGCCGCGAGCTGCTCCGCGCGCAGACGTCCGCGCAGCACCGATACGCCGGCGTAGCTCAGCCCCGGATGCTTCTGCGGGTGCACCCCGACGTGATCGCGGAACACCCCCGGCGGCACCTGCTCGCTCGCCGCCCGTTCGAGCGCGTAGCCGAGCCGCGCTTCGATCTGCTCGAGGAACGTCTCCGCCGTCCAGCCGTGGCGCAGGAAGAGATACTTCAGCCGCGCTTTGTCCCGATGCTCGCGCAGCACGTCCGCCTCGCGGAAGATCTCCGCGACCGCACGGATCACCGGCGTGACCTCGTCCCATTTCAGGATGACCGGGATGCGGACCGCCAGGTGCGGCTCGTTCGACAGCCCGCCGCCGATGCGCAGCGAGAACCCCACCTCCCCATTGCCGCGCCGCACCGCCGTCACCGCCACGTCGTTGATCTCCGGATACGCGCACCACACGCCGCAGCCGCTGATCGCGATCTTGAACTTGCGCGGCAGGTTGTAGAACTCCGCGTTGCCGACCAGCTCCCGGGTGATCTCCAGCGCGAGCGGCGACGCGTCCACCAGCTCGTGCCCGTCGATCCCTGCCAGAGGGCAGCCCGTCACGTTGCGAGTGTCGTCGCCGCAGGAGCCCATCGTCGTCAGGCCCGCGCTCCACAGCTCGTCCAGCACGTCCGGCAGGTCCTCCACGCGGATCCAGTGCAACTGGATGTTCTGCCGCACCGTGATGTCCGCCACCCCGCGCGCATAGCGCTCGCTGACCTGCGCGATCGTGCGGAGCTGATCGCTGCGCAGGATCCCGTTCGTCAGCCGGATGCGCAGCATCAGGTACGGCGCCGCCTTTCCCTCGCCCTTCGCGCCGCCCAGGACGCCCAGGCCGTCGCCCTGGGTGTACACGCCCCACCAGCGCAGGTACGTGCCGATCCACTCCGGCGGCACGGCCTCGAGGCCCTGCTTCGCGTACGCGCGCAGCTCGTCCAGCGCCTCCCACGGATTCTTCTCCCGCTTCAGCCGCTCCACCCGCTGCGCCTTGGTCTCGACCTCTACGACGCTCATGAGATCCCTCCTGAATGCGAATGCGAATGAGAGTGAGAGTGCGAGCCTTCGTGGCAGGGACAGATGCACTCCACTCCGCAGCCCGCGGATTCCGCCGGGCGCCGCCGCTCGATCGCGTGATGCACCAGACCCGCGGCGACCGTGGCGTTGGTGTCGCGGTCGATCAGGATGAAGCTGCCCGCGGCGCGGTTCTCCGCGTAGCTGCGCAGCACCAGCGGCGCGGACGTCTCGATCTCCACGTCCGCGATGCCGTTCATCTCCACCACGTCGTCCGTGGTCACCCGCGCCCGCACCGTACGCGTGGTGTGCTTGGCCAGGTACGACCTGCGCGTGTCCAGCGGCGCGTCGCCGAACCAGATCAGCGTGGCGCGCAGGTCGCGGGCCACTTCCGGCAGGTCGTCCCCCGCGCACAGCACGTCTCCGCGGCCCACGTCCAGCTCGTCTTCCAGCTCCAGCGTCACCGACATCGGCGCCTGCGCCGATTCGAGATCGCCGTCGAACGTCACGATGCGGCGCACGCGCGAGCGCCGCCGCGAGGGGAGGACCACCACCTCGTCGCCGACGCTGATTCCGCCGCCCGCGATCTGTCCCGCGTAGCCGCGGAACGAGTGATCCGGGCGCAGCACGGTCTGCACGGGGAAGTAGAACGTGTCCTCGCCGCGCGACTGCACGTTCACCGTCTCCAGGAAATCCAGCAGCGGCTTCCCCTCGAACCACGGCATGTGCTCGCTCGGGCTGACCACGTTGTCGCCCGCGAACGCGCTCAGGGGGATGAAGCGCATCGAGCGCAGCGGGTTGTGATCGAGCGACGCCGCGAACCGGCGGAACTCGCTCTCGATCCCGCGGAAGCGGTCCTGGTCGTACCCGACCAGGTCCATCTTGTTCACCGCCACCACCACATCGCGGATGCCCAGGAGCGAGGCGATGCGCGCGTGCCGCCGCGTCTGCGTGCGCAGCCCGTGGCGCGCGTCGACCAGCAGGATGGCCAGGTCCGCCGTCGACGCCGCCGTGGCCATGTTGCGCGTGTACTGCTCGTGTCCGGGTGTGTCCGCGAGGATGAACTTGCGGCGGTCCGTCGCGAAGTAGCGATAGGCCACGTCGATGGTGATGCCCTGTTCGCGCTCCGCCCGCAAACCGTCCGTCAGCAGCGACAGGTCGATCCCCTCGGCCGACCGCCGCCGGCTCGCCGCGCCCGCCGCCGCGAGCTGGTCCTCGTGCACGTTCTGCGAGTCGTACAGCAGCCGTCCGATGAGCGTCGACTTGCCGTCGTCCACACTGCCCGCCGTGATGAATCGAAGAAGAGACATTAGAAGTACCCCGCCCGTTTCTTCAGCTCCATGGAGCCGTCCGTGTCGTGGTCGATGGCGCGGTTCTCGCGCTCCGAGCGGCGGAACGACACCAGCTCGGCGATGATCTTCGGGACCGTGTCCGCCTGAGACGGGATCGCCCCCGTGCAGGGGCTGCAGCCGAGGGAGCGCATGCGGCACTGCACGAGCAGGGGAGTCTCGTCCTTGCCGCGCGGCACGAAGTCCTGCTCCACCGGCACCAGCGACGTCCCGCGCACGAGCATCGGCCGCAGCTTCGCGAAGTACAGCGGCACGACCGGGATGTTCTCCAGCTCGATGTACTTCCAGATGTCGAGCTCCGTCCAGTTCGACAGCGGGAACACGCGGATGCTCTCCCCCGGCGCGATGCGCGAGTTGTAGAGGTTCCACAGCTCCGGGCGCTGATTGCGCGGGTCCCACTGCCCGCGCTCGTCGCGGAACGAGAAGATGCGCTCCTTCGCCCGCGAGCGCTCCTCGTCGCGGCGCGCGCCGCCGAACGCCGCGTCGTAACCGCCCTCGCGCAACGCGTCCAGCAGGGAGTTCGTCTTCAGCCGCTCGCAGCAGAGCTGCGTGCCCACCGCGAACGGGTTCGTCCCCGACGCCAGCGCCGCCTCGTTCTTGTGCACCCGCAGCTCGAATCCCAGCTCGCGCGGATAGCGGTCGCGGAACTCGATCATCTCCCGGAACTTGTAGCCCGTGTCGATGTGCAGGAGCGGGAACGGCGGTCGCTCGGGATAGAACGCCTTCTGCGCCAGGCGCAGCATGACCGAGGAGTCCTTGCCGATGGAGTACAGCATCACCGGACGTGCGAACTCCTCGACCACCTCGCGGATGATGTGAATGCTCTCGGCTTCCAGTGCTTTCAGATGATCGTTTGCCATAAAAGAAAAAGCCCCACCGGACTCTCGTCTGGTGGGGCTCGATTGAAATCGAATTGGTGTGTGCGTTAGGTCAGAGCGCACCCCGGTCCAGACACGGATGTGTGCGCACAACAACACGCGGCGGTCTGGCGGAGTACGTTCATGTGTGCTGGCAGTATCGGCCCGCCATGCAAAGTCTGTCAAGCGGAGGGCGCAAACAGAACGATGAACACTCCTCGCCGCGCGCTCGGAGCGCGCACCCCCTGTCATCCCGAGCGTCGAGCGAGGGACCTGGGCGGGCGGGGCGCGGAACACATGCCTCGCGCCCCACCCACCCAGGTCCCTCGCTACGCTCGGGATGACAGGGTTGGGGCTGTGTGCGGAGCGCCGGCGGCGCTCCGCACGTTTCGCCAGCGTGCCTTACGGCGTCCGCGCGTCGTGCCAGTGGCCGTGCTCCGCCGACCACACCTTCCCGGCGGGGACCGGTCCCGGCGGCTGCGGCTTCCGCGCGGCCGGGTTCACCGGCACCGTCGCGCTCGAGACCTGAACCGGCGAGGCCTGCCCCGGCGAGGCCTGCACGGGCGCCCGGCTGCCGCTCGTCGACGCCTGGTCGTGCCAGTGGCCATGCTCCGCCGACCACACCTTCCCCGCGGGCGCGGGGCCGGGCGGCTGGCGGCGCGGAGTCGTCCTCGCGGCGGACGCGGGTGCGGACGAAGCCGCCGTCTGCGCGTCCTTGTCGCGGATCGAGGCCACGACGCCGACCGCGGCGATCGCGCCGATCACCGCCAGCAGCGCGATCAGCCCCCTCGACATCCCTCGGGAGCGCTTCCCCTCGCAGCACGCCTTGAACTTCCGCCCGCTACCGCAGGGACACGCATCATTTCTTCCGACCCGCATTCCGGTCCTCCGTGCCGCCGAGAACCGCGGTTGCCTCTCCGACATTTCTACGCCTTTCGCGCCACGATCTCCGCGATCTCGCCCTCGCTCGTATGCAGCACCTCGAAGCCCTCGAAGTGCTGCACCAGCTCTCCCGGCGCGATGCGGTACGTCCCGCGCATCTTCGCCGCGCTGACCACGATCCCGCCGCGCCGGACCACCCGGCGCGCCTCCGCGAACAGCGGGCGGTGGAGATAGAAGAGGATGGCCACCAGGTCGAACGACTCGGCGTCGAACGGTAGCGCCGCGCCGGTCTCGAGATCCAGCACCCGAGCGTCGATGGACGGGTCATGCTCGCGCACGAGCCGGACCGCCTCCGATGCCCCGTCGATCGCCACCACCTCCCATCCCCGCGACGCCAGCCACGATGCATTCCGTCCCGCGCCGCACGCCAGATCGAGCGCCCGTCCCGGCGCCAGGCCGGACGCTGCGCGCACCAGCAGGGGAGCGGGATCGCTGGCGATCTCCTCCCGGGAGCGATAGCGTGCGTTCCACTCATCGAGCGTCACGCGGCTACAATACCCGCATGTCCCTCCGCGGCATCGTGCGCTCCATGATGAGAGGAGAACCTCAAATGCTCAACGTTGGCGATCCCGCTCCCGACTTCGATGCCGTCGACCACCTCGGCAACCGCGTGAAGCTCTCGGACCTGCGCGGGAAGAAAGTCGTCCTCTGGTTCTACCCGAAGGCCGACACCCCCGGTTGAA
This sequence comes from Thermoanaerobaculia bacterium, assembly GCA_036375075.1. Lineage (GTDB taxonomy): Bacteria > Acidobacteriota > Thermoanaerobaculia > Gp7-AA8 > Gp7-AA8 > QHVT01. The sequence goes on from DASUSN010000183.1 coordinate 48,063, forward strand.
CGCGTGAGGGTTCCGGGTTCCGGGACCTCGACGAGGAATTCAAAGCGAAGAACGCACAGGTCATCGGCGTCAGCTTCGACAGCGTCGAAGAGAACCGCCGCTTCGCCGAGAAGTTCGACTTCCCCTTCCCGCTCCTCTGCGACACCGAGAAAACGGTCGGCGTCGCGTACGGCGCGGCCGACTCGCCGAAAGACGAATACGCCCGCCGCATCGCCTACGTGATCGACGAGAACGGCAAGATCGCCCAGGCGCACGCAAAGGTCGACGCCAGCAGCTACCCCAGTTGGCAGTTGCGCCAACTTTGATTCCGATTCCTCCGTCCCACTCTGTGCCTCTGTGTCTCTGTGGTGAATACCAGCGCGCCTCGAGCTGCACGCGCACAACCTCGGACGACGCTTGCATTCACCACAGAGACACAGAGTGGGACGGAGGAAAACATGTAACAACGGAACTGCAACCATTTGCGCGGGCGCCCGTTATACGCCTCCAGACAGCTCTGGAGGTTCACGTATGAGCGCGAAGCGGAAACGCAAAATCACCATCTTCACGGTCCTCTTCCTGGTCATCGCGATCGGCGGGACCGTCGCCATCAAGGCCAACGGCAAGGACAAGAAGCCGCCCGAGTCGCCCGTCAAGACCGGCAAGGCGGAAGTCGCCGACGTTCAGGTCAAGGTGACCGAGGTCGGGACCGTCGAGCCCGAGGTCAAGGTGGACGTCAAGTCCGCCCTCTCCGGCAAAGTCATCGAGATCATCCATCGCGACGGCGACGTCGTCCGCCGCGGCGACGTCCTCGCCCGCGTCGAGCCCGACCTCAACCAGGCCCAGAGCATCGCCGACACCAAGAACTCCGTCGCCTCCGCCGCCATCCGCTTCCAGGATGCGAAGAAGAAGTTCGACGAGAACAACAAGCTCTTCTCCCAGGGCCTCCTGGCCACCTCCCAGCACCGCGACGTCGAGACCGAGTACCTCGAAGCCCGCCAGGAGTTCGAGAAGACCCGCGAGAAATACGCCCTCGTCGAGAAGAGCGGCATCCCCATCAGCCAGTCCGCCGCCGACTTCCGCGGCTCGAACGTCGTCGCCCCGATGGACGGCGTCGTCCTCACCAAGAACGTCGAGATCGGCGAGAGCATCACCTCCGGCGTCTCCTCCTTCAACGAAGGCACGATCCTCTTCACCGTCGCCGACACCTCCCGCATGATCGTCAAGGCCGGCGTCAACGAAGTCGACATCGGCAAGATCCGCGTGGGCATGCCCGTCAAGATCACCCTCGACGCCTACCCGAAAGTCGCGTTCGGCGGAAAGATCGACCGCATCGCCCCGGCCGTCCGCATCGACGACAAAGTCCGCGTGTTCGACGTCGAGATCCGCCTCGACGCCCAGGGCCGCGAGCTCCGCTCGGGCATGACCGCCAACATCGAAGTCGCCGGCGAGCGCAGAGACAAAGTCCTCACCGTCCCGGTGGAGTCGATCTTCAAGCGCGACGACGAGGAAGTCGTCTACGTGAAGAAGGCCATCGACCCCAAGGCCTTCACCGAAGAAGCCAAGGCCAAGAAGACCCCCGACCAGCAGAAGCAGGCCGAGAAAGACGCCTGGAAGAAGTTCTTCGACAAGCGCGTGGTCACCACCGGCCTCGCCGACAACGCGAAGGTCGAGATCCTCGCGGGCCTCAAGCCGGGCGAAGAGATCGCCCTGGAAGACCCCACGATGACGAAGAAGGATGTGGACGAGGACGATGACTAGCTGGAGGCAGCTCTTAGGTCTCAGCTCTTAGCTCTTAGAAGCGACGAGCGACGGGCCTCTCCTAAGAGCTAACAGCTAACAGCTAACAGCTAAGAGCTGGAGCAACCAATGAGCGCAGTCTTCAAATTCGAGAACTGGCGGACCACCGCCCCCGAGCCTCCCTCGGCCGAGCGCGTCCACAAGGCGCTCATCCAGCTCGAGCACGTCACCAAGACCTACGACTCCGGCGAGAACGCCGTGCAGGCGCTCCGCGGCGTCGACCTCCGCATCGACCGCGGCGAGTTCTGCGCCATCATCGGTCCCTCCGGCTCCGGCAAGTCCACCCTCATGCACATCCTCGGCTGTCTCGATTCGCCGTCCGAGGGGCGGTACTGGCTGGATGGGGAAGACGTGGCGGCGCTGTCCGGCAAGGCCCTGGCCCGCATCCGCAACCAGAAGCTCGGCTTCGTCTTCCAGACCTTCAACCTGCTCCCGCGCGCGACCATCTGGAAGAACTGCGAGCTCCCGCTGCTCTACGCCGGCGTCGACTCCGACGAGCGCCGCGCCCGCGCGCTCGAGGCCCTCGACCGCGTCGGCCTCAAGGATCGCGCGAAGCATCGCCCCAACCAGCTCTCCGGCGGCCAGCGCCAGCGCGTGGCCGTGGCCCGCGCCCTGGTCAACAACCCGTCGCTCATCCTCGCCGACGAGCCCACCGGCAACCTCGACCAGAAGACCGGCAACGACATCATCCGCCTCTTCGAAGAGCTCTCGGCCAACGGCCAGACCATCGTGCTGGTCACGCACGATCCGGCCATCGCGCAGCGGACGCAGCGCAGGATCAAGATCGTGGACGGTCTGATCGTGAACGGAGACGACATCGATTAGAGCGCTCTGCGCTCTGCCTCCGAGGCACACCATGCTCATCTTCGAAGCGATCATCGGCGGCTTCCTCGACATGAAGGACCACCTCGGCCGCACGCTGCTGCAGTTGTTCGGCATCATCCTCGGCGCGGGCTCGATCGTGGCCACGTTCTCGTTGAGCGTCGCGGGCAAGGAAGCGTCGATGAAGTTCTACCGCCTGAGCGGCGGCATCGAGCGCATCTGGATCGGCAACAAGGAGACCGGCAACCTCACCCTCGACGCCAGGGCGCTCGCCAGCGACGGCCTCACGTACGCCGACGCGATCGCATTGCGCAAGGAAGCGAAGGAGATCGGCCTCGTCGCGCCCGTCGCCGACGCGAACATGATCATCCGCTCCGGCGAGATCGAGAAGAGCCGCGGCGTCCTGGGCGTCACGCCCGAGTACTCGCCGATGAGCTTCCACAAGGTCGGGCAGGGACGCTTCATCACCGACCACGACCTGGCCACCGCCGCGCGCGTGGTCGTCCTCGGCACCACCCGCGCGCAGGAGTTCTTCGGCAGCGACAACCCCATCGGCAAGACCCTGATCGTCAACGGCGCGGGCTACCTCGTCGTCGGCGTGATGGAGGAGAAGTACTTCAGCTTCGACAACCGGCGCAACGCGCTGCGGTGGATGAACCGCTTCATGTACATCCCCCTCACCACCATGCTGACCCGCAGCGGAGAGCCGCTGCTGCAGGGAAAGATCTCGTTCATGAACGCGCGCATGAAGGACATCGCCCGGCACAAGGAAGCGGTCGCCGAGATCGAGCGCATCCTCCTCCGCCAGCACGGGGTGAAGGACTTCCAGGTCTTCTCGCGCGTCGCCAACCTGGCCCGCAACGAGAGCGAGAACAAGATGTACGACGTCACCTTCATGATCTGCGGAATCATCTCGCTGCTGGTCGGCGGGATCGTGATCATGAACATCCAGTTGGCCTCGTTCAACGAGCGCGTGCGCGAGATCGGCACCCGCAAGGCCGTCGGCGCGACGCCCGCGCAGATCTTCTTCCAGATGCTCACCGAGTCCGTGATCGTGTCGGTCCTCGGCGGCTTTCTGGGCATCATCGCCGGCAAGTTCTTCACCGACGGCATCTCCCTGCTCACCCGTAACCCCGCGGTGGTCACCCCCGCCACGGCCATGACCGCGGTCATCTTCGCGGCCGGCACGGGACTGCTGTTCGGGATGTATCCCGCGATCCGGGCCAGTCGACTGAATCCGATTGAAGCGTTGCGAACCGAATAGCTGGCAATCTCATGCAACTCGCCGAAGCCATCCGCACCTCCTACGAAGAGACCAAAGCGCATCCCCTGCGCTCGCTCTTCACCCTCGTCGGCGTGATCCTCGGCACGCTCGCGCTGGTCGTGGTCATGTCCGTGCTCGATGGCGTGAGCAACTCCGTCCTGAAAGGTCTCGACGACCTCGGGCTCGACGGCGTGATCATCGCGTCGCCGCGCGAGCCGGTCGATCCGGTGGAGAAGGCCAAGGCCCACCTCTCGCGCGGGCTGCGCGTCGAGGACCTCCAGGCCTTCGAGGACTCCGACAACATCACGGCCATGGCGCCGGTGGGGGAGACCCGTGCCGTCGTCACCGGCGGCAACGTCACGCGGCGCATCGACGTGTACGGCGTGACGCCCGACTTCGCCGACATCCGCAACCGCAAGACCATCGCCGGCCGCTTCATCAGCGAGCGGGACGTCGATACCTCCTCGCCCGTCGTGGTCCTCGGCTACAACCTCAAGCACAAGCTCTTCGGCGGCGAGGAAGTCCTCGGCCAGAAGATCAACCTCGGCGGCCGCCGCCTGACCGTCATCGGCGTGGGCCAGAAGTTCGACACCACCTTCGTCGACGACGACGACATGTTCCGCGAGATGGGCGGCGCCTACATTCCCTGGACCGTCTACCGCGACATGTTCGGCCGCGCCAACGCCGTCTCCTACATGCTGGCCAAAACCGAGACGCCGCAGCAGAGCATCGCGGCCGAGTACGAGGCCATCGGCCGTTTCCGCCAGGCCCACAACGGCATCCGCGACACCCGCATCGACAACGCGGGCAAGGACATGCTCCGGGAGCGCGTCCAGGTCGACGTCATCCTCCGCAACTGGCGCATCGTCTTCTTCGCCATCGCCGCCGTGTCCCTGCTCATCGGCGGCGTGGGCATCTTCTCCGTCCTCAAGATCTCCATCTCCGAGCGTCTCTTCGAGATCGGCCTCCGCAAGTCCATGGGCGCGACCGACAAGGAGATCTTCATCCAGTTCCTCGTCGAGTCCGTGACCCTCTCCGCCCTCGGCGCCGGCCTTGGCCTCGCCCTCGGCATGGGCGTGGTCAAGCTCATCGGCGGCTTCTTCCCGGCCGGCCTGCCGGTGTCGTCGTTTGGCGTCATGATCTCGACCGGCTTCGCGGTGGGCGTAGGCCTCTTCGCCGGCCTCTACCCGTCCCTCACCGCCGCCCGCCTCGAGCCCATCGAAGCGTTGCGCGGCTAGCCACTGCACTCCAAATCGCGCTCTACGGAAACTCCGCGGCCTCCTTCGCCGCCGGGCACCCGAACCCGCCGGCCTGGAAGATCCTCGTCACGCCGTTCGAGAGCTTCACCTCACTCCGGTCTTCCCCGGGCGCCGCATGGCCGACCGCGTGGCAGGTGAACGTGAGCTCCACCGGGACCGCGTTCAGCTTGCCGAAGATGCGGAACCCGTAGGTGGTCGCGGCGGTGGGGAAGAAGTGCGCGCGATACGCACCCGGATCGCGGAAAACCGTCTCGAGGTCGAACACTTTCTTCCTGCCGCCAGCCGAGATCTCCACCTGGAGCGAGGATTCCAGCTTCTCGACCGCCTTCACGTTCGGCGACGAAAAGTTGAGGGGCGCCTTCGGATCGGCAAGCCGCACGCGCAGGTCGACGCCGCTCTTGTCGCCCACGAAGACCGGCTCGTTCGAGAACCCCACGACGACGATGTACGTCTTGCCCCCGACCCGGAGCGCCTGGCGCTCGTGGGCCGAGGCGAGTTGCGGGACGAGGGTGAGGACCGCTGCGAGGAGGAGGAATTGGGGCATTTTTTCCATATGTCTAATTTAGCACCACGGCACGCCGCGCTCCGGCCTGTTGCGGCCGTGTGAACGTTGTTCTCGGCCCTCTTGACCCTCGAACCGGTTCCAGGCCGTATCTTGCTCATGATGAATTCCGAGCTGCTGCACATCGGCGACGTCGCCACCCGGGCCGGGGTGAGCGTCGATACGGTTCGCCACTACGAACGGAAGGGCGTTCTCCGCAACGTGTCCCGCGACGGGAGCGGCTACCGCCGTTATCCCGCGGACGCCGTCCGGCGCGTTCTGATGGTCCGCAAGGCGATCGCCCTCGGCTTCTCGCTCGACGAGCTCGCGGACATCTTCCGCGAACGGGCCGCCGGCAAGCCCCCGTGCGGCCGCGTGCGCGATCTCGCGCGGCGCAAGCTCGTGGAGCTGGACGACCGCATCGCGGCACTGACCGCCCTCCGCGCGTCCCTCGCCGAAACGATCGCCGGCTGGGACGACCGCCTCCGCAACACGAAGGACGGCGATTTCGCCCGTCTTCTCGAAACGATCATTCCCATGAATGGAGAGCTCTCATGATCAAACGCATTACCCGCCTCACGTTGACCCTCGTCCTTCTTTCCGCGGGTCTCGCCGCCGCCGATGACAAGGCCCCGGCCTCCTGCCCGATGCACGCGCAGCACATGGCCGCCGCGAAGGCGGAGTCCAGCCGCGCGGACGGGAGCGCCGAGCACGGCCGCCACGTCGACGGCCGCCACGACACCTTCGGCATGCCGCACACGAAGTCGACGCACTCCTTCCGCCTGTTCGCCGACGGCGGAGCGATCGAGCTCCGCGCGAACGACAAGGGCGACGACGCCACCATCGCCGCGATCCGCGGCCACCTCCGGGAGATCGTGCAACAGTTCGAGAAGGCCGACTTCTCGACCCCGGCGTTCGTGCACGGCTACCGCCCCGATGGCGTCGCGCGCATGGAACAGCTCCGCGGCGACATCGCCTACCGCTACCAGTCCGTCGACGCCGGCGGGCGCATCCGAATCACGACCCGCAGCGCCGAGGCGCTGGCTGCCATCCACGACTTCCTCCGCTTTCAGGTGACCGAGCATCGCACCGCAAACACGGGGAAAGTCGAGAAAGACGAGTGAGGCGAGACGATACCTCGGTTCCTCGGGTTCCTCGGTGTTCCTCGGGTTCCTCGGAGTGGAGGGCAGCGCTCGTCACTCCGAGGAACCCCGAGGAACCGAGGAACTCCGAGGAACCGAACCCTGCACGAGCCCGAACGTCATGCCGTTCGGGTCTGCAACGATCGCCATCCTGTCGCCGTCGGGGAGTGCCGTCGGCGGCACGATCACCTTCGCGCCCAGCTCGACCGCCGTCTCGACCGACCGGGTGAGGTCGGCGACGGAAACGAACAGCTGCACGAAGCTGTGGCCGTCCGGAGGCGACGGCCAGATGCCGCCTTTCATCCCGCCGTTGCCCGTGTCCACCTCCCGGTATCCCATCGCGTTCTGCGTCGTGATCGTCCAGCCGAACAACTTCCGGTAGAAGGTCGCGACCGCGTCCGGGTTGGTTGCTACGATTTGCCACTGCACGACCGGGTCACTCATTCGACTCCTTCCCTCGCCAACTCCCACCGCTCCTTCGACACCATCCGCAACGAGCCGGTCCGGAGCAGCTTCTGCAGCACGATGTTCACGCTGTCCACCGAGATGCCCGCGACGCTCGCCAGCCAGCGGGAGTCCGGCCGGAACCGGGACCGGCCGATCGCGTCCACGACCGCGGCCACATCCTCCCGCGCCAGAAAGTCCGCGGTCTCCGCGGATGACATCCTCAGATGCCCCGCCACGGTCACCAGCGTTCGCGACGGGACGGGCCGGGATCCTCGCAGCAGGCGAGACGCGGTGCTGTGATGGATCCCCAGGCCGCGCGCGAACTGACGGAGCGAGTACCTTCGATTGCGCAGCCGTCGACGCTCGAATTCGGCCGCGACGGCTTCCCGGAATCGCATGGCCGGAATCCTACCGCGGGCCGTTGGCCGCAGAGGGGAGGGGGCTCGAGAAAGTGGTGCAACCCCCCTCCGCACTCCAAATCGCGAGGTCAGCCCGCCTCTCGATCCCGGCCGAAGAGGAGGACTTCGCTGCCGGTCGCAGCGTCGTCAGATGCAGCCACGGCTTCGGAGGACCGGAGATCGGCGCCTCCCGAAACTGCCGGCTCCACTGCTTCTGCTCCGGAGTCAGCATGCCGCGCAATTATGCGTCGGCAGCGGAGGCTAGGGAGGGCTGTCTCCAATGTAGGGCGTGGCTTCAGCCCGCCCCTCTCGTGGGCGGCGGCGTTCCCCTCCCCGTCCAGGGGGCGGGCTGAAGCCGCGCCCTACATGACAAGGGCGCTTCGCGAGCCTCACAGCGTTTCCCGGGCAGCCCAGATGACCACCGCGTAGCGCGCCGCTTTTCCGAGAACCACGTAGACCGAGAACGGGACGAATGGCGTCTTCACGATGCCTGCGGCCGCGACGATCGCGTCGCCGACCAGGGGGACCCACGACAGCAGGAGCGCGGGACGGCCGTAGCGGTCCAGGAGGCGGGTCGCGCGCTGGCCGGATCTGCTTTCCATGCGAGCCGCGGCCCTGGCCGCCGCGGCTCGCGCGATTCCGTACGTCGTGCAGGCGCCGAGGTAGTTTCCGAGCGTGGCGAGGGCGAAGAGCAGCCAGACGCGCTCGCCCGCGCGCGTGAGCGCGACCAAGGCCGGCTCCGATCCGACCGGGAAGATCGTCGCGGCGAGAAAGCTCCACAGGAACAGGCCGGCCAGTTCGGTGAGAGATCCCGTCATGCGAGGAACGAACGCTTCATTGGCCGTGCCCTTCGTGCCCCGGCGGCTGCTGCGCCGGCGTCGTCGACATCGAGTCCACCCTCCACGCCGACGTGCCGCGCGGTTGCCGGTACCAGCCGGGATCGCGGCCGTAATCCATGTCGTCGCGGATCTTCAGGATCGTGAACATTCCGCCCATGTCGATCGGTCCGTAAGGCCCGACACCGCCGCGCATCGGAATGCTGTTGCGCGGGATGGCCATCATCTTCTGGTGCTCGGCCATGTCGCCCATGCCGGTCGTGCCCATGACCATCGTCCCCGGCGTCAGCGCGTCGAGCCGCTGTTGCGTCGTCGTCGGATCGATGCCGAGGAGGTTCGGGAGGTCGTGCCCCATCTGATTCATGACGTGGTGCGACTTGTGGCAGTGCAGCGCCCAGTCGCCGGGATTGTCGGCGACGAACTCGATGTCGCGCGTCGTTCCGACCGGCACGTTCACTGTGTTCTCCGGCGTCCACGCGGACTGCGGGATCGGCCCGGCATCCGTGCCGGTCACCCAGAATTTGTGGCCGTGGAAGTGGATGGGGTGCGAGTCCATCGAGAGATTGGCGATGCGGATGCGCACGCGGTCGCCGGTGCGCACGAGCAGCGGGTCCGTGCCGGGGAAGACGCGCGAGTTGAAGGTGAAGGTGTTGAAGTCGAGCATCACCGTCGGGTCGGGCGTGGCCGTTCCGGGCTTGATGAACCATTCGTTGAGGAAGATGGCGAAGTCGCGATCGACGCGGCGCTCCGCGGCGTGGCGCGGATGGATGATGAAGAAACCGTGCATGCCCAGGGCGATCTGCACCATCTCGTCGAAATGGGGGTGATACATGAGCGTGCCGGTCTGCTTGAGCGTGAACTCGTACGCGAAGGTCTCGCCCGGCGCGATCTTCGGCTGATTGAGGCCGCTCACGCCGTCCATGCCGTTCGGCAGGATGAAGCCGTGCCAGTGCACGGACGTTCCTTCCGGCAGCTTGTTGGTGACCAGGATGCGCACGCGGTCGCCCTCGAACGCCTCGATGGTCGGTCCCGGCGTCGAGCCGTTGTAGCCCCAGCAGTTCACGTTGAACGCATCCGCTCCGCCAGGGGCGCTCGGTGGGGCGAACTCGCGGCGCACCGGCTCGGCGGTCAGATGGAACTCTTTGACGCCGTCGACCATGCGATACGGCAATGACGGCCCGACGTTCGGCGTGATGACCGGCGCGCGGCCGCTCGTGCGGCGCGCCGGCGTCCCGACGCGATCGCGGCCGCTCCCGCCGCCCGTCTGCGCCTGCGCGCGGCGCCCGGTCAGCAGGCTTGCGATGGCCGCGGCCGCACCGGATGAAAAAAGATCACGACGTGAAAACGCCATCAGTGTCCCCCTCTTTCCGCCGTCATCCTGAGCCCCGTAGAGGACGAAGGATCCCCCGCGCTGTCGTCCGCGATGCCCTGCAGCGCGCGATCGAGATCGGTGCGCGCGCTCCAGTACTCGCGCTGCGCTTCGATGAAGCCGCTCTGCGCCTCCGCTTCGTTCTGCCGCGCCTGGAGGAGCTGGAAGATGCCGGCCAGCATCGCGTTGTGCTCGAGCTTCGTCAGCTCCACGATGCGGCGCCGCCGCGGGAGCAGCACGTCGCGGTAGTACTCGACGCGGGCGCGCGCTTCGTCGAGCGTCGCGCGAGCCGCGCGGAGCTGGGACGAGGACTCCGCTTCCAGCGCCGCCAGCGTCTGCCGGGCGCGCAGGTACTCGGCCTCTGCCCGCGTGCGCGCGGCACGGCCGGTGTTGAAGATCGGAATCGGCAGCTCGATGCCCGGTCCGGCGGTGCGCTCCCCGCTCGGTTCCCGTTCGTAGTGCACGTCCACGTCGGCTTCGCCGAGGGCGGCCAGGCGTGCGATGGGCACGCTCCGCCCGGCGATCTCCACCTCGCGGCGCGCGATCGCGAGATCGAGGCGCTGCTGCGCGGCGAGCTGTTCGAGCTGCTGCTGATCGCGTTCGCTCCCCGGCAGCTCCGGGAAGCGCTCCGGCAGACGCCATTCCATCGTCGCTTCGCGCAGGCCCATGCGCCGGATCAAGGTCTCGCGGGCCACGAGGAGCTCCCGTTCCGCCCGCGCCAGATCGAGCTTGGCCTGTTCGTACAGCGCCTGCTCGTTCTCCAGATCGAGATCGGTGATGTTCTCGGCGTGGTGCTGCTTCACCGCCACTTCCGCCGCCGTCCGCGCCGCCTCGACGATGGTACGGCTCTGCGCGACGTGCTGCGTCGCGGCGAGCAGATCGAAGTACGCCGAGCGGACCTCCGCCGCGAAGCGGAGCACGCCCGAGCTGACGCGCATCTGCGCGGCGTCGAATGCCGCGCGCCCGATGGCGCGCCGCCGCGGGAGCTGGATCAGCTCGATGAGCGACTGCGCCAGACGCAGCTCGTACGGGCGGTAGGGCTCGCCCGGGACGCGCAGCTCGAACTCGAACACGGGATTCGTGATCGTGCTCGCCTCGATCAGGTCCGCGCGCGCGATCCCCAGCTCCGCGAGCGTGGCCTGCAGGCGCGGGTTGCTGGCGACGGCGATGGCCACCGCCTCGTCGGCCGTGAGCTCGTCGGCGAGCATCGCGCGCATCCGCTCCTCGTTCGCCTGTGCCGAAAGGTCGAGCGCCTGATTCGTGCGCGTCGCCACCGCCTGCTGCACGTCGCTCAGGCCCGCATCGCGAGGCACGGTCGCGCACGAGACGAACAGCGCGGCGGCCGTCGCGATGATGATTGATGGGAATCGCTTCCTCACGTCAATGCTCCTTTTTGTGCTGGCCATGGCCTTCGTGTCCGCGGCCACCGTCCGCCGCTTTCCTCGCCTCCTCGACGGCGATCGGCGCGGGAGCGTCGAAGTCGTCCGGCTGCAGCGTGGCGGCGGGGCGCGTGCGTGCCATCTCCGCGTTCGACGTCGGCGCGTGCAGCACGACACTCGGCGGGCCGGCCGCGGCGGACTGCATCGCGCCGTGTCCTGCATGCGCCGGCGCGCCGGGCGGTTGCTGGTGCTGCGCGTGTGCATGCGCCGCCGCCGGCGAGGCCTCTTCGTGTTGCATGCCGGCGTGGTGGTCGTGTGCTGCCGTCGATGGCGTGGGAGCGTGCGTACTGTGGTCTGTGGCGGCCACCGCGCCGTGTGCGCTGTGCGCGCTGTGGTCCATCGCGCCGTGTGCACTGTGCGCGCTGTGGTCCATCGCACCGTGGGCACTGTGATCCATCGTGCCGGAGGCGGTCATGTCGTGCCCGGCGTGCGGATCGGCTCCGCCTCCGCCTCCGCCTCCGCCTCCATGTGCAGAATGATCCATCTCCGCCTTTTCCCCAGCCGTTGCGCCATGCCCTGAATGGTCATGGCCGGCGGCGACGGGGGCTTCTTTTGCCTGTGCTTCACGGTACGCGGCGGCGCTCTTCGACGCCGTGGTCTCGTTCCGCCCGCAGGCGAAGACGAGGAGGGCCGAGGCAACCAGCAGCGTTCCGCGCATGATGTTCATGCCCTGATCACGCATCATCGGGAGACTCCTTACAGCGACGGACTCGGTGGCTGGAGGAAAAGGGCGCAGGGAGGGGGCGATCAGCGGCCACAGCTCGGCCCGTGACGCCAGTGCGCCTCGGCAAGGAGGGATCAGATGAGGAAGGTGGCGACGAGCACGTGCAGCCCGACGTCGCGGTCGCACCGCACCGCGCCGAGGGTGATGAAGCTGCGGTAGCCGGTCGCCGCGTCGAACGCCATCGTTCGCCCGGCCGCGGTGACGGGCGCCGGACGGAACACGAGCGGTACCTCGGTCGCGATCCGCTTCACCGGCTCCTGCTTCTCGCGCGCCGGAGGGGGAGTGGCCTCGTGCTCGTGCTCCTGCGCCGCGTGGTCGCCACGCATCATCGACGCCGCCATCTCACAGATCGGCATCAACTTGTGCGCGACCTGATGGAACGGCAGCACGCAGCAGCCGAACACGAACACCGTCGCCAGCACGAGCGGCACGGTCGAGCCGGTGATCCAGACTGCGGCGATGGTGCGGCGTTTCATCGAGCTTACGAGTCCGTGCAAAGCGTGATCCTGAAATCCGGAAGATATTTTAGACGCAAGCGGCAAAGCTCGTCACCCGTGCCCCCTGTCATCCTGAGCCGCGTAGACGGCGAAGGACCCCCTGCAGTGCGCGACGACCGCGCATCCGTCAAGGAGTCCGAGGCGACCCGCGTCTCAGATCCTCGCCCGCCGCAGCCGCAACGCGTTCGCGATCACCGACACCGAGCTGAACGCCATCGCCGCCGCCGCGATCATCGGGCTGAGGAGAACACCGAAGAACGGATAGAGCACGCCCGCCGCGATCGGTACGCCGAGGGCGTTGTAGACGAAGGCGAAGAAGAGGTTCTGGCGGATGTTGGCCATCGTCGCGCTGCTCAGGCGGCGGGCGCGCACGATGCCGCGCAGGTCGCCTTTCACCAGCGTCACGCCGGCCGCCTCCATGGCCACATCGGTGCCGGTGCCCATCGCGATGCCCACTTCCGCCTGGGCGAGCGCCGGGGCGTCGTTGATGCCGTCGCCGGCCATCGCCACCACGCGGCCCTGCTGCTGCAGGCGCTGGATGGCGCCGGCCTTCTGATCGGGCAGCACCTCCGCGATCACTTCGTCGATGCCGAGGCGTTTGGCGACGGCCCGCGCGGTCGTCTCGCTGTCGCCGGTGAGCATCACGATGCGCAGTCCCGCCGCTTGCAGCTCGCGAATCGCGTCCGGCGTCGTTTGCTTCACCGGATCGGCCACGCCGATGAGGCCTGCCGGCTTGTCGTCGACGACGACGAACATTACCGTCTGCCCCTCGCCGCGCAGCTGCTCCGCGCGTTCGGCCAGATCGCGCGCGTCGATGCGCAGTTCCTCCAGCAGCGCCCGGTTGCCGAGCCCCACGCGACGGCCATCCACGACTCCGCGTACGCCTTTGCCGGTGATCGAGGCGAACTCCGTCGCGGCGCGCACCGTCGCACCGCGAGACTCCGCGCCGGCGATGATCGGCGCTGCCAGCGGGTGCTCGCTGGCGCGCTCCACGCCCGCGGCCAGGCGCAGCAGTTCGTTTCCGTCGAAGCCGTTCACCGCGAACACCGAGGCCAGCTCCGGTTTGCCCAGCGTGAGCGTGCCGGTCTTGTCGACGACGAGCGTGTCGACGTTGCGCAGCACCTCGATCGCCTCCGCGTTGCGGAAGAGCACCCCGGCCGTCGCACCTTTCCCCGCCGCGACCATCACGGACATCGGCGTTGCCAGCCCCAGGGCACACGGGCAGGCGATGATGAGCACCGCCACGGCATTCACGATGGCGAAGACCAGACGAGGCTCGGGTCCGGCGAACGCCCACACCGCGAACGCGATCAGCGCGACCGCGATCACCGTGGGGACGAACCACGCCGAGACCTGATCGGCGAGTTTCTGGATGGGCGCGCGGCTCCGTTGCGCCTGCGCCACCATGTTCACGATCTGCGAGAGCAGCGTGTCCGCGCCGACGCGCTCCGCCTTCAGGAGCACCGAGCCGGTCGCGTTCACCGTGGCGCCGATGAGCCGGTCGCCCGCAGTCTTCTCCACGGGCAGCGGCTCGCCCGTCACCATCGATTCGTCGACGTTCGTCGTGCCTTCCACGACCACGCCGTCCACCGGAACCTTTTCGCCCGGCCGGACCCGCAGCAGGTCGCCCGGCTGCACCTCTTCGAGCGGCACGTCCCGTTCGTGGCCGTTCGCCTCCACCCGGCGCGCCGTCTTCGGCGCGAGGCCGAGCAGCGCGCGGATCGCGGCGCCCGTCCGGCTGCGCGCCCGCAGCTCCATCACCTGGCCGAGCAGGACCAGCGTCACGATCGCGGCGGCGGCTTCGTAGTACACGCCGGCGTGCCCCATCGAGTCGCGGAACGACGGCGGGAAGAGATTGGACGCGACCGTGGCGACCAGGCTGTACCCGAACGCCACCGAGACGCCGAGGCCGATCAGCGTGAACATGTTCAGGTGCCGGTGGACGACCGACGCCCAGGCACGCTCGAAGAACGGCCAGCCGCCCCACAGCACCACCGGCGCCGCGAGCGCGAGCTCGATCCACGGCGCGAGCTGCAGCAGCGCGTGCCCGAGGAGGTCGTGCGCCGCGGGGAGGTGGCGCAGCATCGCGAAGGTCACCAGCGGCACGGTCAGCGCCGTACTGACCCGGAAGCGCCGGGTCATGTCCTCCAGCTCGGGGTTCTCCTCGTCGAGCGTGACCGTGCGCGGCTCGAGCGCCATGCCGCAGAGCGGACAGCTTCCCGGCCCGTCCCGCACGACCTCGGGATGCATCGGGCAAGTCCACTCCGCAGCACCCGCGGGTGCGGGCTTCGGCTGCGGACGCTCGCCGCCGCCGTACGCCGCGGGATTTGCGTCGAACTTCGCCTTGCACCCCGGATTGCAGAAGAACCACGTCTGGCCGCCGTGCTCCGACGAACCGGCCGCGTCCTCTTTGGAGATCGTCATGCCGCAGACCGGATCGACGACTTCATCAACTGAATGTGCGTGTGCGTGTGCGTGGTTGTGCTTCATGATGATCTCCTCCGGGTTGGGTTCAGCAGCAGGACTGGCCGCCCGCCTGGGCGGTGGAACAACAGGAAGCCGCCGGAGCGGGGGCTGTGGTGGCGTTGCCGACGTAGAGCGCCGGGGCGCTGTCGAACTTCGTCACGCAGCCGCGGGAGCAGAAGTGATAGGTCACGCCGTCGTACGTGGACGAGCCCGCCGCCCTGGCCGGGTCGATGGTCATGTCGCAGACGGGGTCGGTTACGGTGTTCATGTGCATCTCCTTTCACAGGGGCTAACGCACCACCGCCGGCCGTCTTACACTTGCGGGAGGAAGGTCCGATGAATCCAGATCTCACGCTCCAGCTCGTCGACAACCACCGCCAGTTCCTGGCCTTTCTCGAGCGCCGCCTCGGCGACCGCGCGCTGGCCGAGGACATCCTGCAGGACGCGTTCGTGAAGAGTCTGCAGAAGGAGGAGGACGCCCGCGACGAGACGTCCTCGGTGGCCTGGTTCTACCGCACGCTCCGCAACGCGGTGATCGACCACTACCGCCGCACCGGCACCCGGAACCGGGCGCTGGAGACCTTCGCGCGCGAGCTGGAGGACGCGGTCGAGCCGCCGCCGGAGGTGCACGACGAGATCTGCGGCTGCGTGTCCCGCCTGGCCTCCACGCTCAAGCCGGAATACGAAGCCGCCCTTCGCCGCATCGACGTGGAAGGCGCGCCCGTTCAGGACTTCGCCGCCGAAGCGGGCATCACCCCGAACAACGCCTCGGTGCGCGTGTTCCGCGCACGCGAGGCGCTGCGGAAGCAGGTCAAGACGTCGTGCGGCACATGTGCCGATCACGGATGTCTCGAATGTTCGTGCGGGAAGAAGAAACCGGCGGCCGCCGCCGCACACCATCACTGACCCGGATCGGCTTCGTGCTGAGGCACACCGCGGACAAAGATCGCGTCGCCCGCGTAGCGGCGGACACGGCCGTGTTACTGTTGTGGCCACGGCTTGCACACGCTCATGTGCAACGATGTTGCATCCTTCAGCTCCGATGGCACGAACCGCAGCACGAATCTACGGCGACCGCGACCCGCGCGAGATCCCGGCGTATCCGCTGGTGGAAGCGGCGCGTTATGCCGCAGTGCCGCTCAGCACGTTGCGGGCGTGGGTTGGCGAGCGGAAGGACGTCCCGGGCGTCATCGACCTGCCGGAGGACTCTCAGGGACAGCTCTCGTTTTACAACCTGGTCGAGACATTCGTCCTCGGCGGGCTGCGACGGAAGCACAAGCTGCCGCTGCAGCAGCTCCGGCGCGATCTCCTCACCTTGCGTGAGCTGCATCCCGGCGTGCGCCATCCGCTAGCGGACCTCGACCTCTCGGCGTTCGCGCGGAGTCTCTTCGTGGTGTCGCCGGAGGACGTGGTCAACGTCTCGCGCGGCGGTCAGCTGGGCATTCACGAGGTGCTCGCGGGCGTGCTGCAGCGGGTCGAGAAGGGGCCGAGCGGGGCGCTGCGACTCTTTCCGCCCACGCGCGCTGACGTCGCGAAGTCGCCGCGTCTCGTGGTCATCGATCCTCGCATCGCGTTCGGCCGGCCGGTCATCGCCGGTACGGGAATCCCCACAGCTGTGATCCACGAGCGGTGGAAAGCTGGAGATTCGGTCGTCGCGCTGGCCGAGGATTACGATCGCACGCCGGAAGAAATCGAAGAAGCCCTCCGCTACGAAGCCGCCTGAGCCGACGTTCTTCGTCGATCGCTCGCTCGGCCGGAAGCTCGCCGCCGCCCTGATGGCCGCGGGTGTCGCTGCGATCACACATGACTCCGTGTTCGCACAGGACACGCCGGATGAGGAATGGCTCACGCGTGCCGGTCAGGAGGGCTGGGTGGTCCTCACGAAAGACAAACTGATTCGCAAGCGGCCGATCGAACGCGGAGCGCTGGTCGCGGCACACGTCCGCGCGTTCGTTTTCACGGGCGGCAACATGAGCGGCGTGGAGATGGCGGAGTCGATCGTCGCGGCGATCCCGAAGATCTTGAAGATCATCGCGGCCACCGAACCGCCGTTCATCGCCCGGATTACGGGCTCCGGTGCCGTTCTTGTGATCCAGGAAGGCGCAGAAGAAAGAGATTAGCCTCGGTCACTTCGATCCCCGGCGGCGCGATGCGATAGAGGTTCGACAGTTCCTCCCAGGCGACCGCATCGAGGGCAACCGTCCACTCGATCACCACGATTGCCTCCTCGGGAGCGGGCGGTCGGAGCCCGCTCCCGGTTCCCCGGAGGTTACACGCCGGCCGGGTCGCTGCCGAGGGCGCGGAAGACGTCGACGGTCGCCGTGCGGTGGGCGGCGATGCTGTGGATCCTCGCGATCTCGGCGCGCAGCGCGGCGCGGCGTGCGTCGAGGGATTCGAAGTAGCCGCTCACGCCTTCTTCGTAGCGCGCCTGCACGAGGTCCGCGGCGATGCGCGCGTTGCGCACCTGCAGGTCGGTGGCGGCGAGGGACTCCTGCGCGGCGGCGAAGGCGCTGAAGGCGTTCTCGGTGTCTTCGAGGGCACGCAGAACGGTGCGCTCGTAGGCGGCGAGCGCGCCTTCCGCTTCGGCGCGCTCGCGGCGGATCTGCGCGCGGACGCGGGCGAGGTCGAAGATGCCCCAGGAGAGCGTGGGGCCGAGGGACCAGGTCTCGCCCGATGCAGCACCGAGATCGCCGAAGGTCCCGGCGACGAGGCCGAAGAATCCTCCGGCGTCGAGCTGCGGGAAGAGGCTCGCGGACGCGACGCCGATGTCCGACGTCTGCGCGGCAAGCACGCGCTCCGCGGCGCGGACGTCCGGACGGCGCTGCAGCAGCGAGGCCGGGTCGCCGATGGCGATCGGACGCAGGGAGAGGGCGGTTGCCGTCTGCGCGGCGGGCGGCTGCCACTGGCCCGGCGTGGCGCCGATCAGGACGGCCAGGGCGTTGCGCAGGACGCGCGCGTTGTGGTGCTCGTTCGCCAGCGCGAGCATGTCTTCGGCGAGGACCGTGCGGGCGCGGGCGAGATCCGCGTCGTCATCGACTCCTTCCTCGACGCGCGTCTCGATGATCTCCACGACCTCGGCCTGATCGGCGCGGTAGCGCTCGAGCAGGGCGATGCGCTCTTCCGAGCCGCGCATCTGGAAGTACGTGCGCACGACTTCGGCGACGATCACGACGCGCGTCTGCGAGAGGAGCGCTTCGGCAGCGCCGAGCTCTGCTTCGGCACCGCGCCGGAGGCTGCGGATGCGGCCGAAGAGATCGATCTCCCAGCCGATGTCGATCGCCGCGGACGCCGACCTGCTCCGCTCGCGGGCGACGCTCTGGTGGGTGTTCGCGACCGCAACGCCGCCGGTGGGCAACGACGCCTGCCGCACTTCGGAACGGATGGCGCGCGCTGCTTCCACGCGGGTGGCCGCTTCGCGTACATCGAGGTTCGCGCGCAGCGCCGCTTCGACCAGATGCGTCAGCGCCGGGTCTTCGAAGCGCGTCCACCACCTCGGCTCCGCGACCGCTTCCGGCTGGAGCGCGACGGCCGGAGTCGCGAACGCGGGCGCGGCATCGATGGCGGGCGGGGTGTACCGGCCGCCTACGGACGCGCAGGCGGCGAGAGTCAGCAGGGAGAGGGAGAGAACGAGATTACGCAGCATGAGGCACCTCCTGCGCGCTGGCGACGGCTTCCGGCCGCGGCGCGCGACGGCGAATCAGGTAGTAGAAGAGAGGAGTGAGGAACAGTCCGAACAGCGTGACGCCGAGCATTCCGGCGAACACCGCCACACCCATCGCCTGGCGCATCTCGGCGCCGGCGCCGCCGGCGAGAACGAGCGGCACGACGCCGATGATGAAGGCGAGCGACGTCATGAGAATCGGGCGGAGGCGCAGGCGGCAGGCTTCGAGGACGGCGTCCTTCGCGCTGCGGCCTTCCTCCTCGAGGTGCTTCGCGAACTCGACGATGAGGATCGCGTTCTTCGTCGCGAGGCCCACCAGCACGATGAAGCCGATCTGCGTGAAGATGTTGTTGTCGCCGTCCGTGATCCAGACGCCGAAGAGCGCCGAGAGCAGGACGGTCGGGACGACGAGCATGACCGCGAACGGCAGCGAGAAGCTGTTGTACTGCGCGGCGAGAATGAGGAACGCGAGGAGCACGGCGATCGGGAAGACGAGCAGCCCCGCGTTGCCCTCCTTCTTCTGCTGGTAGGTCAGATCGGTCCATTCGTAGGTGAAGCCCGGCGGCAGGTGCTTCTTCGCCAGCTCCTCCATCGCCGCGACGGCCTGCCCGGAGCTCACGCCCGGTGCCGGAGCGCCGGTGATGTCGGCGGCCGGATAGGCGTTGTAGCGAACGACGGGGTCGGGCCCCGAGTCCGGACGAATCGTGGCCAGTGCGCCGACCGGAACCATCGCCCCGGCGGCGTTGCGCGTGTAGAGGCGGCGGATCGCGTCGAGATCCTGCCGGAACGGCGCGTCGGCCTGCAGGTTCACCTGATAGGTGCGGCCGAGGAAGTTGAAGTCATTCACATAGACGGAGCCGAGGTAGACCTGCAGCGTCTCGTACAGATCGCCGAGTGCCACTCCCTGCATCTTCGCCTTGGCCCGGTCGACGTCGACGTAAGCCTGCGGCACGTCGACCTGATAGCTGGAGAAGAGACCGGCCACGCGCTGGTCCTGCGCGGCCGCGGCGGTGAGTTTCTGGGTCGCCGCGAGCAGGGCCGCGTAACCCTGGCCGGAACGATCCTGCACCTGCATCTTGAACCCGCCGGTCGCGCCGAGGCCCGGGACGGGCGGCGGAGGGAAGACGGCGGTGAACCCTTCGTCGATGCTCCTGAGCTTCTGATTGAGCGCACCGGCGATGGCGTTGGCCGACAACTCTTCGCTCGCGCGCTGCTCGAACGGATCGAGCATCACGAACATGACCGCCGCATTCGGCACGGTGGCAAAGCCGTTGATCGACAGGCCGGCGAAGCCGACGACGTCCTGCACGCCCGGCTGCTGCAGCGCCTCGTCGGTCATGCGGCGCAGCACGCCTTCGGTACGATCCAGCGAGGCGCCGCTCGGAAGCTGCGCGATGCCGACGAGGTAGTACTTGTCCTGCGCGGGAACGAAGCCGCTCGGCGTCCTGCGGAAACCGAAGAGCGTCAGGCCGATGAGGCCCGCGAAGACGAGCAGCGCGATCGCGCTCTTGCGCAGCACGCCGCCGACGCCGAGGACGTAGCGCTCGCTGCTGCGGTCGAAGAAGCGGTTGAACGCGCGGAAGAACTTCCCGAAGACGCGGTCGATGCCGCGCTGCAGCGCATCCGCTTTCACGCCATGGGGCCTGAGGAGCACCGCGGCGAGCGCCGGCGAGAGCGTCAGCGAGTTGATCGCCGACAGCACCGTCGAAATGGCGATGGTCAGCGCGAACTGGCGATAGAACTGGCCGGTGAGGCCGCTGAGGAACGCGGTCGGTACGAAGACCGCCGCGAGCACGGAGGTGATGGCGATGATCGGGCCGGTCACTTCCTGCATCGCCGCGACGGCCGCATCGCGTGGGGACTTGCCGCGGCCGAGGTGGCGCTCGACGTTCTCGACGACGACGATCGCGTCGTCGACGACGATGCCGATCGAGAGCACGAGACCGAACAGCGAGAGCGTGTTGAGGCTGAACCCGAGCTGGTGCATCACCGCGAACGTGCCGATGAGCGAGACCGGCACCGCGGCCACGGGGATGATCGACGCGCGCCAGCTCTGGAGGAACAGGAGCACGACGATGACGACGAGGATGATGGCCTCGAGCAGCGTCTTGACGACGTTCCCGATCGAGGCGCGGACGAAGATGGTCGGGTCGTACGCGATCTTGTATTCGATCCCGTCCGGGTACTGGTGAGCGGCCAGCGTGGCGCGCACGGCGTCGGAGACTGCGATGGCGCTCGCGTCGGCGCTCTGGAAGATCTGGATGCCGACGGCGGGCTTGTTGTTCAGCAGACTGCGCAGCGAGTACTGGTTCGCGCCGAGCTCGACGCGGGCGACGTCGCGCAGCCGGACGATCTCGCCGCGCTCGCCGACTTTGATGACCACGTCGCCGAACTCGTCGGCCGTTTTGAGGCGTCCCTGCGCGTTGACGGCCACCTGAAACGGCGCAGCGGCGATCGTTCTGGCGCGGCCGGCGACCTCGGTCGGCTGTCCGAGCACCCCCGCGGCGACCTGCACGTTCTGCTCGCGCAGGGCGCGCAGCACGTCCGTCGCCGTCATCTGGCGCGCGGCGACTTTGTCGGGGTCGAGCCAGATGCGCAGGCTGTACTCGCCGGCGCCCCACACCAGGACGTCATCGACGCCTTCGAGCTTCGCCAGCTCGTCCCGGAGCTGGAGCGTCGCGTAGTTGTGGACGTGCACGAGGTCGTAACGGTCGTCGGGCGAGGTGAGGTGGATGACCATCAGCATGTCGGGCGAGGTCTTCTGCGTCACGACGCCGATGCGCTGCACTTCGACCGGCAGCCGCGGCACGGCGCGCGAGACGCGGTTCTGGACTTCGACCTGCGCCATCTCGGGATCGATCCCCTGCGCGAACGTGACGGTGAGCGTCATGCGCCCGTCGCTGGTGGCCTGAGACGACAGGTACTGCATGCCGTTCATGCCGTTGATCTCCTGCTCGAGCGGGGCGGCGACGGTCTCGGCGATGGTCTTCGGATTCGCGCCGGGATACATCGCGCGCACCTGCACGGTGGGCGGCATGACGGTCGGGTATTCGGTGAGCGGAAGCGACTTCACGGTGAGCAGTCCCGCGATCACGATCAGGATCGAGAGGACGCCCGCGAAGATCGGACGGTCGATGAAGAATTTCGCGAAGCGCATGGGATCAGCCTTTCTTCTCGATCGCGGCGGCGCTCTCCATCGAGGTGAGCAGCGGCGCGACGGACATGCCGGGACGGAGGCGGAACAAGCCGTTGACGACGATCCTGTCGGTGGCGGTGAGGCCGCTCGTGACGACGCGCAGCCCGCCTTCGCGCGCTCCGAGCGTGACGGCGCGGTACTGCAGCGTGTTCTTCTCGCCGACGACGAGCACGAAGCGCTGTCCCTGATCGGCGCCGATGGCCTCATCGCGGACGAGCACCGCGTTCTTCTCTTCGCCGAGGGTCAGCTTCGCGGTGCCGTACATGCCGGGAATCGCCGCGCCGTTCGGGTTCTCCAGCTTCGCGCGGATGCGGAGCGTGCCGGTACCGCTGCCGATCTCGTTCTCGACGAACGCGACCTGCGCGGGCATCCCGTTGAAGTCCACGCGCCACTTGCCGCGGCCGTTGCCGAGCTGCGAGGCCAGGGTGTTCTCGTCGACATCGAAGCGCACGTACACCGGATCGATCGAGACGACGACGGCGAGGCGCGTCTCCGGCGAGACGAGATTGCCGCGCGTCACTTCGGCGCGGCCGATGCGGCCGGAGATCGGCGAGCGCACTTCCGTGAAGGAGAGGTTGAGGCGCGCACGCTCGACGGCCGCGCGTGCGGCGGCGACGCGTGCCGATGCGACGCTCGCCGAGGCGGTGCGGCGGTCGGCGTCTTCCTGGGAGATGGCCTTCTTCTCCACGAGCCTCGCGGCGCGCTCGCCTTCGCGCACGGTCGCTTCGGCGTCGGCCTTCGCCTGCGTCAGCGCGGCTTCCGCCTCCGCCAGCGCGGCGGCGTACGGCCGCCGGTCGATGCGGAACAGGATCTGCCCGCGCGACACGATCGCGCCTTCGTTGAAGCTCACGGCGTCCAGGGATCCGGCGACCTGGGGGCGCAGCTCGACGCGCTCGATCGCTTCGACCTGCGCGGGATAGGACTGCGTGATCGCGACGGTCCGGACGACCGGCACGGCCACCGTGGCGGGGGAGGCCTGGGCGGCCGCCGCCTCCTGGGCGTTCACGGTATCGGGGGAGCACGCGCTGAACGACAGCGCGGCGGCGATCAGCAGGGCAACGACGGCAAGGGGGTTCATTTCGACTTCCTCCTGCAGCGGCAAACGCGCGATCCGGCGATGCCTTACAGTGCCAGGCCGCGCCGCCCCCCGGTCCGCTGGAACTTTTCGCGCTCCCGAGCGTAGTAGTGACCGTCACACCACCACGGCGGCCGCCTCTCGCCCGGCCGCTCCATCAGAGGAAGGTCATCACCATGACGAAGGGCATCACCCGTTTTGCCGCAGTCGTGCTGTTCGCCGCGGTCACCGCCACCCCGCTCACCGCGCAGTTCGGGCCCGAGCCGGACTTCACCGTCACCGCCGCCGAGCGGGCGCAGGTCATCGAGAGCTCGCTCGCCCGGCTCAACCAGTACTACGTCTTCCCCGACGTCGCGAAGAAGATGGAGCAGGCCGTGCGCGCGCGCGCCGCGAAGGGGGAGTACGACGCGATCACCAGTGCCAAGGCGCTGGCCGACAAGCTCACCGCCGACCTGCGCGAAGTCAGCAAGGACAAGCACCTCGGCGTCCGCTACAGCAATCAGGCGGTCCCCGATCTCCCCTTCAATCAGCCTCCCACCGCCGAGCAGCTCGAGCAGCAGAGAGCCTTCGCCTCCCGGGTGAACTACGGCTTCGAGAAAGTGGAGCGGATGCAGGGGAACATCGGCTACATCGACATCCGCGGCTTCATCCCGCCCGAGGTGGGGGGCGAGACGGCGGCGGCGGCGATGACGTTCGTCGGCAATACCGACGCGCTGATCGTCGACCTCCGCTTCAACGGCGGCGGCGAGCCGGCGATGATCGCCTTCCTCACCAGCTACCTCTTCGACGCGCCGACGCATCTGAACGACATCTACACGCGCGTCGACGACTCCACGCAGCAGTTCTGGACGGCGCCCTTCGTGCCGGGACGCCGATTCGGCGGACAGAAGCCGGTCTACGTCCTGACCAGCAAGCGGACCTTCTCGGGCGGCGAGGAGTTCGCGTACAACCTCAAGAACCTGAAGCGCGCCACGGTCATCGGCGAGACCACCGGCGGCGGCGCCCACCCCGTGCACGGCGTCAAGGTGAGCGAGCACTTCGAGATCGGCGTTCCCTTCGCGCGTGCGGTCAGCCCGGTCACGAAGACGAACTGGGAAGGCGCCGGCGTCTCGCCCGATATCGCCATGCCGGCCGACCAGGCGCTCGATCATGCCTATGTGCTGGCGCTCGAGAAGGTCGTCGCCGGGACGTCCGACGCGAACCGCAAGGCCGCCCTGCAGCGCCTCCTCGACGAGAAGAAGCAGAAGAAGTAGCCCGCACCGCCGAAGGACGGGGGCGCCAACTTCGCCGCCCCCGTCTTTCGCGGCCGTCACGTCACGGCGCGCGCAGCAGCTCCGGCGGCGCGGAGGTGCCGCCGCTCAGCGTCCGCAGGAACGCCGTCAACTGGCGGACCTCGGCCGCGCTCAACTTCAGCGGCTTCAGCTCGGTGTGTCCCGCCGGCGCCGCGGGCGCGTTGTTGTAGTGCGCGACGACGTCGTCGAGCGTCGCGAGCTGGCCGGCGTGCATGTACGGCGCGCGGTCCGCGACGTTCCGCAGCGACGGCACCTTGAACGCCCGCTCCAGCTCGTGCGCGTCGGTGACCATGAAGTCGAGCTCCGCGCACTGCTCCGGCTTCGCATCGCTCCATTTGCTCCTGCAGTTGAACTCATCGCCGAGCACTCCGCGCGCTCCGGCCATGCGGCCGCGGTCCGGCTCCGGCGCCGTGCCGGCCGCCACGCCGGTGTTGTGGAACTCGTTGTTCGTCAGCAGCGGGCCGTTGTGGCACTGCGTGCAGTTCGCCTTGCCGAGGAAGAGCTGCAGACCGGCGGTTTCGTCGGCCGTCAGCACGCCGCTCGGCGCGCGTCCTGTTCTCGCCAGCGTGTCGACGTAGCGGTCGAAGCGCGACGGACCGTACTGGATGCGCCGTTCGTAGGCGGCGATCGATTTGCCGATGTTGACGTAGATCGCGGTCACGTGGTCGCGCTGCCGGCCGGTCAGGTCCTTCCACGCTTGGGCGGCGGCGGCATCCGGCACCGGTCCGGCGACGCGCGGCACGCCGCTCAGATCGGGGAGAGGCCCGAACAGTTGCTCGTACTCGGCGCGGTAGTTTGCCGCGACGACGTGCGCGTACTGCGCGCGCGTGCCGCCGTGCTCGACGGGGCTCTCCAGCGGGCCGAGGGCCTGGGCCCAGAGGCTGTCCTTGCGGCCGTCCCAGAAGAGGAACGGCGCGTACGCGGTGCCGGCGACCGGCATCGTGCGGCGGCCGGTGGTGCCGACGCCGTCGGCCAGCGGCTTGCCGTCCTGAAACTCCCGGTCGGGGAGGTGGCAGGTGGCGCAGGAGACCTTGCCGTTCGAGCTGAGGCGCGTGTCGAAGAAGAGCCGTTGCCCGAGGGCGACGGCTTGCGGATCGTCGGCGACGCGGTTGCCCGGATCGGCCGGCAGCGGCTCCAGTTCGGCGAGCGAGAGGGAGCGCAGTTGCGCGATCTGCCCGGGCGTCCATTGCGGGCCGCGCGTGGACGCGACATACGCGACGAACGAGACGGTGGCGGCGGCGAGGAGAGCGGCGGCGGCGGCGATCTTTCTCATGGCAGCACCTACACCGCGAGATTGAAAGTGACGGTGTCCGTGCCGGCGGGACCGGTGACGGTGAGCTTCAGCTCCCACCAGCCGCCCATGTTGAAGCGCAGGCCGCTGATCTCGTACCACCCGTTGCCGAGGTCCTTGGTGACGCGCGGGCGGGTAGGGAGGCCGTGGCCGTGCTGCGGCATGCCGCCGTCGATCGCGATCTTCGCCTCCGTCACGGGCTGGCTGCTGCCGTCGGCGACGATCGCCTGAAGCGTGTACATCTTCCGCGGCTGCAGCGTCCGCGCTCCCTGCAGGGTGACGATGTAGAGTCCCTGCGCGGTTGCGCGCGGCCCCGGCCCGAATTCTTCCGCCGGCGGGCGGTCCGTCCGGCCGCGGCCCTTTCCGACGGCGGAGAGGGTGAGGATGATCGCTGCGATGGTGCCGACGACGATGAGATAAGTCCGTTTGCTGGTCATGATTGCCTCCTTATGACCGGGCAAACGCACGAGCCCCCGCCGTCTTACAGGGAGGGGCGGGGTACCCCCATACGCACGAACTTAGGACTTCCCGATTGCCTCCGGACCACAGCGGCGATGCGGAAGACCTGGCCAGGGAGGTGGAGGGCCGCAGACCCCTCGTCGTTCCCGGCGAACCAGGTATGTGAGGCGGGGGGTGTCGGTGAGATCCTCGTGCTTATGGGTGAGCTGCCGGTTCGACGCCGCTGTGGTCACCGAAGGAGTGACGCGGCGCAGCATCGGCCCTCTGTCATTCCTTAAGGTCGCGAAAGGCCCCGGGGGTGGTGCCGTAGGCTTCCAGGAAGCAGCGGTGGAAGGTGCGGGGGGTGCCGAAGGCGGCGCGGAGGGCGATCTCTTCGACGGTGATCTCCCGGGGCAGGATGCGCAGGAGCCAGGCGGCGTAGGTGACCTGTTTCTGGCGGAGGTAGTCGTGCAGGGACTTGCCGAAGGTCTGCGCCGCGAGCGCGCTCACGTACTCGGGGGTCAGACCCAGCTCGAAAGCGAATTCCGAGACCCGGGCGGCGCTGGGGGTCCGGTAGCACTTGCGCAGGTAGTGCTCCGCGGCGCGGTCGAGCCGGTGGCGGCGGGTGAAGGTGCGCGGGGCGGGCGTCTGGCGGGTCATGTCTCGGTGTCCTGTCACACAGGGGTGACGCGGCGCAGACAAATCCCTACCCGCCGAGGCAGGGAAAAGAGAGAGTTTTTCGCGCGGTGGATGCGCGGTCGACCCGCCGCCGGCGGCTTACCCGACCGGCGGTTGAATGCCCGCCCGCGCGCGGAGCCACTCGAGCAGGAGCTCGAAGACGCCCGGCTCTTCGCTCGGCGCACCGCCCGGCGGGCGGATGCGCGAGTCGGCTTCCGGATCTCCGCTCGGTGGTTTGATCCGGGATTCCGATGCGACGCCGCTCGGAGGCAGGATGCGCGACTCCGCCGCTACGCCGCCCACCGGTCCGATTCGCGCCTGCGACGTCAGGCCCCCCACCGGTAGGATTCGCGCCTGCGGCGGTTCGGATAAGCCGGACGTCTCATCGGCGAACGCGCTCGGCAAACCGGCGGTTACCAACACCGCCAGCAGTGCGATGCCGCGGAAAACTCCGTTCCTGGATATCTGCATCAAACCCTCCTACGCCAGCCTCAGGCTGGGCTGGAGGAGGGTTCGCGTTACGGCCGGTTCTTAACGAAATCGTCAGGCGGTTCGAACAGCAGCTCCGGCTGTCGTGCCGAACGGCGCAGATAGGTGCGGACCGCGTTCACACCGGCCGGCGTAAGCTTCCCCGCCGTCGCCGCCTCTTTCATGTATGCCATCGCGGTGAGCGCTCCGGTCATGAGGCCGGCGTCCTTGAACAGTTGGAACAGGCGTGCCGCGGTTTCGGCGATCTGCTTCGTCGCGCCGAGGGCCAGCAACGCCTCCACGAGGTCCAGTCGGACCAGTGCCGCGAGCATGATCATCGACCGCTTTTGAAATTCGGTCGCAACGATTCGAAGTCTTCGGATGGCTTCGCTCCGGTTGCCCCCGTGCAGCAGGACCCGGCAGAGCCCCCACTCCGTTGCCAGACGTTCTCTCTCCGGGCCGATTTCGCGAAAGATGACCAGGGCTTTGTGAAACTGCAGGCTTGCTTCACTCAGGTTGCGGCGATCGACTTCGCAGTTGCCGATGGCATACGACGCGCGGCCGGCCCACCTCAGGTCGTTGACAGCCTCTCCGTACTCCTGCACCTGCTTGAGGAGCTCCACCGCCGTGGCGATGTCACCAGCTTCGTATTTGATACTGCCCCGCAGAAACACCGCGCGCATGCGGCGTTCCTCCTGCGACAGAAACGCGAAGCCTGCTTCGGCTTTCTCCGCCCACGCTGCCGCCTCATCGAGCCGATCCTGTTCGAGGTAAACGCCGCCGCGAATCAGCGCCACGCTGGCCAGGCCGAAATCCGGCGATTCCAGGTTGTCATACGCGAGCTCGGCCTGCCTCAGCGCGTCCAGTGCACCTGGATAATCACCAGCCACGCGAAGGGCGTTCGCCTGTTCTTTCCACGCGGCACCGCGCAGCTCGAACACCGCCTTCCACGGATAGGCATTGTCCGGAAGTGCCTCGGCGATCAGGATGGCCAGGTCCGCAAACGTGACGGCATCCCGAGGCTCGTCTTCGTAAATCTTGTTTGCGTGCGCCGTCAACCTGCGTGCGACGCCTCCCGTCAACAGCTCCTTGTCCCGCTCGGGATTCGCAAAGGCGGCCTTGATCGGCGACTCCAGCAGCTTCCTCTCATCGAGCACCGCATCCGCGTCGCGATCCTCCGCCTCGATGCGCTCGATGTACGCGCGCATCTGATCGTCCTCGCCCCCCGGCCGCGGCCGCGGCCTCGCCTCGGGCTCCCACACCTCCGGGTCGGCCAGCTCCTCGGCCGTCATCACCGAATGGAAGTCCAGCGCCGTCCGGCAGATCGCGCAGGCCGCGGTCTCCTGCTCGATGACCTGCCGCCGCCGGAGGGGCACGGACCCGGGGTCGGACGCGTAGCGGGCCAGCTCGTCGTCGGGAAGGTGCTGGTGGGCCATGTCAGCGTTTCTCCGTGATGGCGCGGTACTCCTGCACCGCGCGCTTGCGGCACTTGTGGAGGTTCACCGCGACGGTGCCGCGGGTCAGGTCCAGCGTCTCGCTGATGGACTCGGTGCTCTCGCCGCGGACGTAGTAGCGGCGCAGCAGGTCGCGGCAGCGCGGCCCGATCCGGGCGAATACCTTGGCCACGAGCTGCTTCCGCTCGAGCTGCCGCAGCAGCACGTCGCCGGCCGTGGCCTCGTATGGCTCACCGCTCCGGAACAGCGCGTCGGTCCGCCCCGTTTTCTGCAGGTGCTTGCGCGCCGCGTTGCAGATCCCCCCGATCAGATACCGCTCGACCTGCTCCACCTGCGCGGCGTGCATGAAGAACGTGGCGAAGACGTCCTGCACCAGCCCGTCCGCGTCGTCCGGCGCGATCCCGAACTTCGCGATGGCCACCCTCCGCAACCTCGGCGCATAGCGCAGGTAGACCTCCTCGAACGCCGTGCGTGCACCGTCGCCGCCCACATCCGCCGGCGCCGGTGATTCGCACTTCGCCTCGCTGCGGGGCTCCTGCATCTCCTCTCCTTTCGGGTGTGTCGCCATGCCGCGGTTCCTTACCCGCAGCTTAAGAAATGACAGAGGCGCGGGTCGATAAGGAGCCTATGCGAGTCAATTTACCGATCCCGCGCGATGCCCCATGAAATGACAGGCGGGATTTCCGTTCGCCGCGCTAAAACAGACGCGGTATGCCCATGCCCCGCTTCCCGAGCCCCGAAACGCTCGCCGGCTTCTTCCGCAGGGACTGGCGGGACCGCGTCCCCGTCTCCGAGCTCGCCCTGCTGCTCGACGTGCCGCCGGAGCAGGCGAGGGACGTCCTGCGCGCGGACGGCACCGAGCCGGCCGGCGATTCCGTCGAATGGGGCGAAGCGGCGAGCCTTCTCCTCGACGCCTGGCCGCGCGCGCGGATCCTCGACGCACTCGGCCCCGACCTCGCGCGCTCCATCCCGCCCGCGTTCCGGCCGGCGCGCGTCTGCTGGCGGATCCCGATCTTCGTCCTCCGTGCGATCCGCCATCAGGCCGCGCTGCTGCAGGCGCCGTCCCTGGAGGACTACGTCGCCGACGTCCTCTTCAACGAGATCCAGCCGTCCACCGTCGCCGCGCTCGCGGACGACACCGCGTTCCTGCAGGCCTACCGCTACCCGCCGGTGGATTAGTGAGCACGGAGCGCCGGCTTGCAGCCGGCCGCTACGCCGGCTTCCAGCCGGCACGGTTCTCGCGCGGAACCTCGCCGCTGGGTGGATGATCGCGGATCACCCATGGATGATCGCGGATCACCCATGGATGACTGCGGATCACCCATGGATGATCGTGGATCACCCATGGATGATCGTGGATCACCCATGGATGATCGTGGATCACCCATGGATGACCGTGGATCACCCATGGATGACCGTGGATCACCCATGGATGATCGCGGATCACCCATGGATGATCGTGGATCACCCATGGATGATCGAAATCATCCATAAATGGTGGATCGAGACGACAGTCTTCGCTCTCATCCGCGGTTCACCTGCGTCCTTTGGATGAACAAGGCCCAGGCCGAGGCGATGGCGGCGGCGCTGCACGTCGAGCGCACCTGTGCTCCGCTCCGCCCGGGTCCCTCGTGTTTGGAGTGCGGAGGCAATCGGAGGCTGTCTCAAAACCTCATGGGACCGCCGGCGTCCCGCCGGCTGCCGGGGCGGCGTCTCGCCGCCCCGGGTGGGAGGTGGAGCGTGCCACGTGGCGAGAGGCTCCGTCCTCCCGAGGACGCGCCGGCGGGACGCCGCCGCACAGCCGGCGGGACGCCGGCGGTCCGATGGGTTT
>DASUSN010000184.1:0-4206 GCA_036375075.1 Thermoanaerobaculia bacterium
ATCGACTTCGGCGGACAATGGGTCGGCAAGACCCAGGATGAAATGAAGGCCCTGGCGCAAGAGCTGAAGATCGAGCTATTTTGCGACAAGAGCTCGGCGGAGGCTAAGGTTTGGAACGGGCTTCTGGAGATCTCGCAAAGGTCCCCAAGGACAGTCCCTGGACGACCAAGGCCAAAGATTCGAACCCGGATAGTCCCTGGTGGACCCAGGGCGCAGTAGAACTGGACAAGAGAACGTTCCAGGACTATCTCAACGCAATGGGCGCAAACGACTATACGCAATGGTTGCCCACCACTGGCCCGGTTACTTCGACGGCGCCATTCGTGCGGGCAAGCGGGCCGCCGCTGAGGTCAAAGGAAAAGTTGAAGGTCGTTTAGCGCGAAGCCGCCGCCCCACTGACGGGGCGGCGGGACGCGGTGACGCGGCGAGGGGGCCCGCGCCACCGCGTGTAGACCGTGCGCACGCGCAAACGAAACCTCGGCGCGCTGCGCGTGACGCCGCCGAGGTGTTAGCACACGGCGGGACGACGTCGCGCGGCGCGGGGGCCATGCTCGACCACGACCCGCACGCCGGAGCCGATCGCGAACCCATGCTCTTCGAGCCACCGTCCCGACATTCTCGAGTACGGCACGACGGCCTCGGGGAGGGTGCGTCGCGTGATGCGTCGCGAGGCGAGTGTGCAGAAGAGTAACGTCCCTGCCAACCGATGCTCGCGGGAGGGTCAGCGCTCCAGCACATTCGCGACAGCGTTCACGACGCGGTCCACGTCTGCGTCCGTGGTCTTCCAGCTGACGACACTCACCCGCATTGCCCGTTGTCCCCGCCACGTCGTACCGCTGAAGAACGCTTCGCCGGTGGCGTTGATCGCGGCGATGACGTCGTCGGTGCGATCGCCGAATCGAAGCAAGCCTTGATTGATGACCGGGACCGCGAGCACTTCCGCGCCGGGCAGCCTGCCCATCCGCGTGACGAGCTCGTACGCGTGACGGCAGCAGCGCTCGATCAGATCGGCGAGCCCTTGCCGTCCGAGGAATCGCAGGGCGGCGTAGGTTGGGAATGAACGCGCGCGGCGCGACCATTCCGGCGTCCAGTCGCCGGCATCGCGCGCGACCGCATCGTGGGTGAGATACGCCGCGCGATGGGACATCGAGCCGTAGTGCGCGTCGCGATTCGCGACGAATGCGTACGCGCAATCGAACGGAACATTCAGCCACTTGTGTCCGTCGGTCACCCACGAGTCGGCAGCCGCGGCGCCTTCGAGCAGATGCGCGTACTTCGGGCTCGCCGCCGCCCAGAGTCCGAACGCGCCGTCGACATGCACCCATGCGCCGTGACGCTTCGCGACCGGGATCAGCGTGGCGAAGTCGTCGAAGGCGCCGGTGTTGATGTCCCCCGCCTGCATCAGCACGATCGCCGGCTCCTCGCGATCGCGCAGCGCGTCGTCGAGCGCGGCGGGATCGAGATCGAGAAACTCGACCTGCGACGTGCCGAGGCCGAGGAATCGGAGCGCGCGGTCGATGGAGCCGTGACGCTGCTCGCTCGACAGAATGCGGATGGGCGGCGCACCGAAGAGACCTTTCTCCTCGACCGCCCAGCCCTGCCCGGCGAGCAGGCCGTGACGGGCCGCGGCAAGACAGGTCATGTGCGCCATCTGCGATCCGGTGACGAGCGCGAAGCTCGCCTCTTTCGGGAGCCGGAGCACATCCTTCAACCATGAGCCGGTGACTTCTTCGCAGACCGCCGCTGCCGGACTCGTCGAAAAGTGCGGCGCGTTCTGGTCCCAGACGGACGTCAGCCAATCGGCGGCGATGGCCGCGGGCAATGTGCCGCCGATCACCCAGGCGAAGAACCGTCCGCCCGAGGATGCGTGGAAACCGCCGCGCGTCGCAGCGACGAGATCGTCGACGACCGCATCGGCATCGACGCCGTCCGCCGTCAACGGAACATCGAATCGCCTGCGCAGCTCGTCGAGCGTGACAGTCGCGCCGGCGGGTGCGTCATCGAGTCGATCGAGATACGAAAGGGCGTGGCGGAAAGCAGTCTCGAGCGGTTTCACGGCTCAGAAAGATTAACCGGTCGCCGTCGCGAAAGCTGCGCTCCCCGTGTCTTGATGGACGAAGCGCGCGGGATCGAGGCGCGGCTCGAGACTGGCCATCGTCTCGCGCACGAGGTGATGGCGCGCGATCGCCGGCCGAATCGCCGCGGACCCCGGCTGTGAACGGTGGCACGACCTGACTTACAGCAGTGCGCGCTCCTTGAAAGAGAGGTAGGAGCTCGTCGTGACGATGAGGTGATCGAGAACCTCGACGCCGAGCGCTTCGCCGATTCCGGCGAGCTTCGCCGTGAACGAGAGGTCCTGCGGCGATGGTGACGGATCGCCCGAGGGGTGGTTGTGGAAGAGGATGACCGAGGCCGCGTGATCGCTCAGCGCGTAACGGAAGACGTCGCGGGGCGAGACGGTCGCGGACTTCAGCGTCCCGACGAAGATCTCCCGCTCGCTGAGAATCCGGTGACGGGCATCGAGGAAGATCCCGCCGAAGGTCTCCTGCACGCGATGGCCGTACGCGGCCATCAACCGGCGCGCGAGCGTCGCCGGGTCGCGAATTGGTTCGGACGAGGTGCTGGACTGCGCCGCGATGCGCCGTCCCAACTCCAGGGCCGCGCCGATCCTCGCCACCCGTCCGCCGCCCAGGCTGCCGACCGCTTTCCCGGGAATCCATTCGCGCCGCGCAAGGGCCAGCAGTCCGTCGGCGACCAGCTCGCGCCCGATGTCCAGCGAGCTCTTTCCGCGCCGGCCGGGCTCGATGAGCAATGCGATCAACTCCGCGTCCGACAACGCCACCGCGCCGCCGCGTTTCATTCGCTCGCGAGGACGTTCTTCGACGGGGATGTCACCAATGCTGATGTGATCCGTTTCCACGCACCGAGGTTCCCTCGGATGCTTAGGTTTCGCAAGGATTGCAAGCGCGGAAGGACAGGCGTTCACCTGCGGAGCGTTGTTCCACTCTCTGAGAGAAGCGCACGACACTGGAGTCCACGCACGGATCTACATTACGTAGATACACGGACAGGGATCTCGGGGAAATCACGACGCGCGCCGTCAGGCAGTCAACTCGCTGACGACCGCGTCGAGCAGTTTCGCAGCCGTCGTGCGGGACGCCGCGAGCTGCGTTTCCAACTCGTCCACGAGGGCCATCAGTTGGTCCACCTTAGCGACGATTCGGCGTTGTTCGGTAACAGGGGGAAGGACGAATTGAAGACGCTCAACTTGCCGTGTAGAAATGTGAGGCACACCGTTGCTGCGTCCAGGGTCGATCGAATCAACGAACTGAGAGGAGTT
The DNA here is from genome assembly GCA_036375075.1 of Thermoanaerobaculia bacterium. GTDB lineage: Bacteria > Acidobacteriota > Thermoanaerobaculia > Gp7-AA8 > Gp7-AA8 > QHVT01. The sequence goes on from DASUSN010000184.1 coordinate 3,341, forward strand.
GAGCCACAAGAAGAAATAGGCCAGTTCCAACTCATCGTGCTTCCGGATGACCTTAGCGACTCGCTGCAGCAGCAAGCAAGGGAGGTCTGACGCTCTTACGCGCGCGACCTTGAGACCGGTGGAAATGAGTGGACGGTCAAGCGACAGAACAATGTCGCCTTCAGCTAGTGCGAATCGTTGAAACTCGTTTGCAATCGTTTCGTCCACGAACGCGGGTTCATGCCAATGGAGAAATCCATGGTTGACGTTGGCGTTGCGGCAGAGCCGCGTTCCAGTGGATTTGAACCACTCACTCTTGAAAGCGAAGCCATTGAGAAACTCGATGTGGTCGCCCACGGTTTGCTTCTGAGAAGAGTCAAAAGGAACGAGTCCTCCTCGGACGGCGAGGGTAAGGATCGATTTGCGAAGGTCGGCGGGGGGAATGGCGTAGGACTTGTGGAAGAGAAAGGTGAGGTTGGCCGGTGTGGGCGCGTCGGCAAAGCGCGTCAGTGAAGCGAGGGCGAGCGCGGCGTGGCGCGTATCGCGCTCTTTCTGCTGCGCCTCCAGCCGGTCACACAACGCCATCAACTCATCCACCTTCGCCACAATCCGCTTCTGCTCGGCGAGGGGCGGGAGGGGAACGATCAAGTTCTCCAGTACCTCCGTCCGGAGCTTGCACGTTCCGTGAGACGAGCGTTCGACACTGGCAAGAACGTGCGCCTCGAGTGCGCGCAAGACGATCAAGAAGAACGGGGTTGCCAGCGGCTCGCGGACAGTTAGCGCTTTCATGTCCTGATTGATCGTCACGCTCCGTCCAGTGCAAGCAACGGGGAATGATCTCGCCAGGATCATCCCTCGCACTACCATCAAAAGGCTTCCAGGCGGAA
>DASUSN010000185.1:0-8149 GCA_036375075.1 Thermoanaerobaculia bacterium
ATGACACCTGTCCCGGAGGGACCACAAGAAGGTAGCCGGTGGCAAGCCGCGAAGCGGCGCAGCCACCGGGTAGGATCGCGACAGATTGTGCGCCCCGGAGGGGCGCCAGAGCACCTTCTGCGACCCCTTCGGGGCCGAAAAGGGGGCGAACGTCGTCCGGTGGCTGCGCGCTCCCGCGCTTGCCACCGGCTACCGTCTGTCGCGCCTCCGGCGCAGAGGCAGTGTCATTTCATCCTCACCGGCGCATCGCGCCGTTCACGATCGGGATGACACGTTGGAGGCGGAGACAATCGGAGGCCGTCTCAACCCCGGACCGTTTGGAGTGCGGAGGGCGCTTGCCGTCCGTCTTCTGCTGCGCCCTGACCCTGTGGATGGTGGGAAGAAGGAGCGGGTAACGGGCCTTACGGCCGTGCCTTCAGCAGGACCCGGATGCGCTCGACCACCTCGGGGAGCTTGAACGGTTTCGCGATGAAGGCGTCCGCTCCTTCCGTCAGCGCGGCCGCGGTCTGCGTGCCGTCCGCGGAGAGCACGAGGATCGATACCGGGTGCGCGGCCCGGATCTCCTGCAGCTGCGCCATCACCTCGAACCCGTTCAGGGCCGGCATCTGCAGGTCGAGCAGGATCAGGTCGTAGTCGTGCTGCAGGTGCAGGCCGGCGACCTGGCGGGGCTCGGTGGTCGACATCACTTGCGCGTAGCCCGCGCGCCTGAGCGTGTGCTCGAGCAGGCGGACGTTCGACGGCTGATCGTCGACGATCAGGATCCTGGGGCCGGGAGCTTCACTGGGCTGGAGCATCGGTGCTTTCCGCGAAGGCCAGGGCCTCGTTGAGGGCGTGCATGAAATCGCTCACCTTGATCGGCTTCGTCAGGTAGCGGAAGAACCCCGCGTCTTTTCCTTTCGCGATGTCGCTGGCCATCGCGTTGGCGCTGAGGGCAACCACGGGGATGTGTGCCGTGGCCTGGTCGTTGCGCAGGATCTTCAGCGCCTCGATGCCGCTGATCCCCGGAAGGTTGATGTCCATCAGGATCACGTCGGGCAGGCTCGTGCGGGCCAGTTCCACGCCGCGGTTGCCGTCCACCGCGCTCAGCATCCGCAGGTCGTTCCGGCGGCCGATGAGCCGCTCCACCAGTTGCAGGTTGGCGGTGTTGTCTTCGACGTAGAGGATCGTGCGCACGCCGGCCGGCGCGGCAGCGGCCGATTCGGGCGCGGCGGTCTCGCCGCCGGCGGCGGCGGGGAGCGCGAGCGGCGCGGTGGGCAGCAGCTCGACCCAGAACGCGCTTCCCGTGCCGATGGTGCTCTCGACGCCGATCGTGCCGTCCATCAGCTCCACCAGCCGTTTGCTGACCACGAGGCCGATGCCGGTTCCTTCCTCGCCGTTGACTTCCTGGCCGAGGCGGTTGAAGGGCTGGAAGAGCTGCGCGAGCTTCTCCGCCGGCAGCCCGGCGCCGGTATCGGTGACGGTGATCCGCACGCGTCCGGACGCGTTGGCCGTGCAGTGCACGGCGACGGATCCGCCCGGACGGTTGTACTTGATGGCGTTGGACAGGAGGTTGATCAGGACCTGCTTGATGCGCGTCCGATCCGCGTTGACGCAGTACGGAGCGTCGCAGTGCGGGACGCTCATGCGGATGCCGCGGCGCTGCGCCAGCGGCTCGATCATCGAGTGGCATTCGAGCAGCAGCTCGTTGAGCGGGACCGGCTCGACGGACATCGTCAGCTTCCCCGACTCGATCGTCGCCAGGTCGAGGATCTCGTTGATCAGCTCGAGCAGGTACCAGCCGGCGTTCAGGATCTGGATGATGCTTTCCGCCTGGGCCGGCGTGGGCGCGGGCGTATCGGACTCCATGAGCTGCGCGAATCCGAGGATGGCGTTGAGCGGCGAGCGGAGCTCGTGGCTCATGCTGGAGAGAAACTCGGATTTGGCGACGTTGGCCTTCTCGGCGAGCGCGCGCGCGTCGGTGAGGATGGCCTCGACCTTGTTCCGCTCGTGTTTGCGGGCGCTGTTGTCCGTGCCGATCAGCAGATAGCCGATGATGGCCATGTCGCCGTCGCGCAGCGCGGTCACCGACACGACGGCCGGAAAGCGCGTCCCGTCCTTGCGGATGTAGGTCAGCTCGTAGATGTCTTCGATGGTGCGGGAGGCCTTGTAGACCAGGGCCTCGAAGCCGGGAGCGATGGTGGTTCCGAGCTCCGCGCTCAAGGCCGCGGCGTGGGCGATCATTTCCTGCGGGTCGGAGATGTCCGCGGGAGTGATCCGGTCGACCACTTCCTCCGCCGAGTAGCCGAGCATCCGTTCCGCGCCGACGTTGAAGAGCTGGATGACTCCCTTTTCGTCGGTGGCGATGCTGGAGAAGTTCGCGCTGTTGAGGATGGCGTTCTGCAGTGCGCCGGTCTTGAGCAGCGCCTTCTTGCGCGCGCTGGCGCGGCTCGTTCTCTTGGTGGGCGGTGGAGCTCGTAACGGTGCCGTTGCAGTCATCGCTTCTCCTTCATGGGGGGGCAGATTCATTTTCGAAGCACCGCCGGCAGCCTGTGGCAGTGAAACGGCATGGAACGCCCTGCAGAGCATCCTCTGCGAATGTCTCTCCACATCTGCCGGTCGTGAGGCACCCACCCCCCTTCCGGTCCGCGTTGTCGTCACTCGAGGAGAGTCCATTTTGAAAAGCACGAAAGCGCCAACCGGGATCGCCGGACTGGATGAGATCACCGGCGGCGGCCTGCCGCGGGGACGGACGACGCTGCTTCTCGGCGGCTCGGGCTCCGGCAAGACCATCCTGGCCCTGCAGTTCCTGGTGAACGGCGCCCGGCGGGACGAGCCCGGCATCTTCGTCGCTTTCGAGGAGACGCCCGAGCGCATCGCCGGCAACGCCGAGACCTTCGGCTGGAGCCTGCCGGAACTGCAGCAGCAGGGCAAGCTCTACTTCCTGGACGCGCAGCCGGCGCCCGATCTGGTGCAGTCGGGGACGTTCGACCTCAGCGGTATGCTCGCCGCGCTCGGCGCCAAGGCGGAGGAGCTGGGCGCCACCCGGATCGTCTTCGACGCGCTCGACATCGTGCTGGCCTTGCTGCCCGACGCCGCAGCGCAGAGGCAGGAGATCTACCGGCTGCACGCCTGGCTGCTGGAGCGCGAGCTGACGGGGATCGTCACGCTCAAGGCGGACAGCGACGAAGGCGGCTCGCTCGGCCGGCCGTTCGGCTTCATGCAGTTCATGGTCGACTGCGCGGTGATTCTCAATCACACCGTGGTCCTCGGCGTGTCGCAGCGCAACGTACGCGTGCAGAAGTACCGCGGCTCCAGCTTCGACGAAAACGAGTCGCCGTTCCTGATCGGCAAAGGCGGCTTCGAGGTCGCGGTGACCCGCACCCTCGGCCGCGGCCAGGCCGAGGCGACGAACGAGCGGGTGTCGAGCGGGGTGGAGCGCCTCGACACGATGCTCGGCGGCGGCTACTACCGCGACGCCAGCGTCCTCATCACCGGCTTTCCGGGCACGGCCAAGACCACCTTGAGCGGCGCCTTCGCCGAGGCAGCGTGCGCGCGCGGCGAGCGGACGATGTTCGTCAGCTTCGACTCCGATTCCAACGAAGTGATCCGCAACCTCGGCTCGGTCGGCATCCGCCTCGACCGCTTCGTGGAGGACGGAACGCTGAACATGGTCTCGGCGCGCACGATCACGGGCAGCGCGGAGACGTACCTGGTGCGCATCAAGACCCTGGCGAAGGAACATCGCGCCCGCTGCGTCGTCGTCGATCCGATCTCGACGCTGTCGAAGTCGGGCAACGAGCTGACGGCGCACAGCGTCGCGGAGCGGCTGATCGACTGGTCCAAGGCGGAGGGGATCACCCTCGTGTGTACCAGCCTGCTCGACGAGATGTCGAGCCAGTCGGAAGCAGGCTCGCCGCTGCAGATCTCGACGCTGGCCGACACCTGGATCCACCTCAACTACCTGGTCCAGGCGGGAGAGCGCAACCGCGGGATGTCGATCATCAAGTCGCGAGGCACCGCGCATTCGAACCAGGTGCGCGAGCTGATCCTGAGCGATTCCGGCATCACCGTCACCGATACCTACACTGCCGGCGGGGAAGTGCTCATGGGCACGATGCGCTGGGAGAAGGAGAGCGCCGAGCGTCACGCCCATGAAGTCGCGGATGTCAGCGCGAAGCTCCGCAGCCTGAAGCTGGAGGCCGAACAGGCCGAGCTGGAGGCGCGGGTGAAGCTGCTGCAGGTCGAGCTGGCCGCCAAGCTGGCGGAGAAAGCGGTGCTGGCCCGCAGCGAGGAGGTCCAGCAGAAGGAGCTGGCGCTCGGGCGCGACCGCCTGCGCGAGCTGCGCGGGACCGACGTCGCGCACGAGGACGTGAGCGTGGCGCCATGAATCCGGAAGTATTCGTGTTCCGGCTCTACGTGACCGGGAACGCGCCCAACTCGGTGCAGGCGATGTCCAACCTGACGCAGCTCTGCGAAACGTACCTCCCCGACCGTCACCAGATCGAGATCGTCGACGTGCTGCTCGATCCGAAGCGCGCGCTGACGGAGTCGATCCTCATGACCCCGACGCTGGTGACGGAGTCGCCCTATCCGGGGCGCCGCATCGTCGGAACCCTCAGCAACACCGAGCCGATCCTCCAGATCCTCGGCCTCGGCGCGGCGCAGCGCCGCCGCTTCGCGGGCCTGAAAGATCGCGACGCGGCGCCGCAGTTGCGGCGCTGACGGCGCAGGCGACGTTCGAGAGCGCCAGTTGATGTGAAGGTGTGACCGTCGCGCCGATGTGTCAATCTACGCCGTGATAATGAAAATGCGCCGCTCCCGTCGAGCGGTCGTAGAGCAGCCAGGCTGCATTCGAGGCGAGGCGCTGGTCGTACGGCTCGGCGGTGTAGCACTCCGTCTGCGGCGTGACCGAGGGTGTCCACCACGCCGGTGCATCGTCTTTCCACTGCAGCGACTCCTGCCGGCAGTCGTTGGCGGTCGAGCGCTGGAAGCGCGTGCTCACGATGGCGGCGACGGTCGGCGGCGGGGCGTGAAAGCGCAGGAACTGTTCGTGGGAATCGGTCGAGCCGGCGGTCCGGCTACGGATCTGCGTGACCTCGGCGCCTGCAGGAAAGCCGAAGGCGTCCTGGAACGCGGCGCGGGAGGTGGTTTCGTGCGGCCACATGCCCCAGACCAGCCATCCCGCGATGAAGACGATCGCGACGATCGCGACGACGGCACCGACTGCTCCGATCCCACCGCCCGCGATCATCCCCGGCATCGAGCGCCGCGCCGCCGATCTGAGGAAGATTGCGGCGCCGGTGGCCGCGACCGCGAGTGCGATTGCGACCGGAATCGCCCAGAGAAGCAGCACGCAGCCGACGCCCACTGGTGCAGCCTAACGCGCTTCCCCGGGAACTGGCCGGACGTATGATCTCCGGGCGTCAAGTGGGCGGACGTCCAGGGAAGGCTGGACGCGCATCCGGGGAAACTCCTGTCATCCCGATTGCTTCCGCTTTCGCATTCGCGCGCTCGCGTCCTCGACGACAGGTCCGCACCCGATTTCCTACACCGGGGATCCGCTTTCCTCCATGGGCGCGGCCGCGACAGGGATCTACGTTGATGTTGCGGTATCGATCTTTTCAGGAGGACTGAGCGATGAGACAAGTTGCGTCGTTGATGATCGCGGTGGGCGTGGTTTTGAGCGCCGGGCCTGCCGCCGCCTCCGTTCAGTCCCTGCGCATCCAAGCCTGGAACCTGCAGCAGTGCCGCGGTACGGACAACGTCTGCGATCTCGACCGTCAGGCCCGCACGATGGTGCAGTCGAGCCCCGACATCATTCTGACGAGCGAGATCATCGACGCTCACATTCCGACGTACATCAACAAGCTGAACCAGCTGACGGGCGACACGTGGCACTGGCGCTTCGTCCCGATCTGTTCGAGGACGACCTGCGACGGGGCCCAGGGGCAAGGGCAGGCGATCTTCTCGAAGATCGCCCCGTCGAGCACGGACCACATCTTCTTCGCGGGGCAGGACAGGTCGGCCGTGGCGATGATCTTCGACATCAACGGCCAGCGCGTCGCGGTCGTCTCGACGCACCTGGCCGCCAACGGCTGGGACAACAACAGGGACCCGGACAACGCGGACCTGCGCGCCGCTGCCATGACGGAGATGAAGGCCTGGGCCGCCGGCCTCGCCCCGCTCCGGATCCTCGGCGGCGACTTCAATTTCAACCCGACGCAGACGTTTGCCGGCGCCACGGAGCTCAGCCAGATGACGTCCGCCGGCTACATCGAGTCCTGGCAGAAAACCCTGGAGGCAGGCGCGGCCTCGTCTTATCCGGACAACCCGCCGTCGATGGCGACGCACACGCGCCGCAGCCGGATCGATTACATCTTCTATCTCGGCTCCGGCCTGGACGCCACCTCGTCGGCGATCCGCGACATCCGCAATCTCAACGACACGAACGTCCAGATCACCATGGGCAACCTGGACGACCGCGGCGTCCGGCCCTCCGACCACAACATGGTCGAGACGGTCATCGCGGTGTCGCCGGGCGATGACCCGCCGGACGATGACCCGCCGGGCGCGGGCTCCCTGGTCGGCCACTGGAAGCTCGACGAGGGGAGCGGCACGACCGCCGCGGACGCGTCGGGCAATGGCGCGACCGGCGCGCTGATCAACAGCCCGGCCTGGACGGCCGGGATGGTGGGCGGCGCCTTGAGCTTCAACGGCACCAATCGCGTCTCGATCCCCAACCAGCCCTCCTGGAACATCGCTTCGAGCAAATACACCGTGGCCTTCTGGGTCAAGGTCCAGGAAATCAGGGATTACGCCGGGGTCGTGGCCGTAGGCAACTGGGGCACGAGGGCGCTCGAGATCATGACGACCGGCAACCGGTGGAGCGCCCGGGTCAACACGAGCGGCGGGCCGAGTGGCTGGGGGTGCGACGCCACGTCGTCGACGCTCGGGTACCTCACGACGCTCGACGACTCCTTCCACCACGTCGCCCTGGTGCTGGACGCGGCGGCCAGCCGCTGCTATCTCTATTCCGACGGTGCGCTGGTCGCCACGGACGAGTACGTGGACGGGACGACTTCCTTCGGCACGCAGAACCTCAACATCGGAGGCTTCGGCGACGCCAATCGGCTCAGGAGCGCCGTCGACGACGTACGGCTCTACAACGCGGCGCTGACTCAGGCCGAGGTCCAGGCGCTGGCCGACGTCGACAACCCTGCCGGCCCGGCTGTTGCCGGGCACTGGAAGCTCGACGACGGGAGCGGCACGACAGCCGTGGACTCCTCGGGCAGCAGCGCCACGGGCATGCTGATCGGCAACCCGGCCTGGACGGCCGGCAGGGTGGGCGGCGCCCTGAGCTTCGACGGCACCAATCGCGTCTCGATCCCGAATCAGCCGTCCTGGAACACGGCTTCGAGCAAATACACGGTGGCCTTCTGGGTCAAAGTCCAGGAGATCAGGAACTACGCGGGTGCCGTGGCCGTGGGCAACTGGGGCACGCGGGCGCTCGCGCTCATGACGACCGACAACCGGTGGAGTTTCCTGATCAACACGAGCGGCGGACCGAACGGCTGGGCATGCGAGGGCACATCGCCGGCGCTCGGGTACCTGACGACCCTCGACAATGAATTCCACCACGTCGCCGTGGTGCTGGACGCGGCGGCCAGCCGCTGCTTCCTCTATTCCGACGGTGTGCTGGTCGCCACGGACGAGTATGTGGACGGGACGACCTCCTTCGGCACGCAGAGCCTCAACATCGGCGGCTTCGGCGACGCGAACCGTCTCCGCAGCATCATCGACGACGTGCGGCTCTACACCACCGCGTTGACGCAGGCCGAGGTCCAGGCGCTGGCGGGAGGCGGCACGTAGGTCCGAGCGAGACGTCGGCTACGGCACTCCTTTGGAGTGCGGAGGCAATCGCCTCCGCTTTCGTATTCGGTAGCCTCAGCGCGTGAACGTGCGAATTCGAAAGCGGAGGCGATTGGAGGGTGTCTCAAAACCCATCAGACCGCCGGCGTCTCGCCGGCTATGCGGCGGCGTCCCGCCGGCGCGTACTCGGGAGGACGGAGCCTCTCGCCACGTGGCACGCTCCACCTCCCACCCGGGGCGGCGAGACGCCGCCCCCGCAGCCGGCGGGACGCCGGCGGTCCCATGGGGTTTTGAGACAGCC
>DASUSN010000186.1:0-35929 GCA_036375075.1 Thermoanaerobaculia bacterium
AGCCCGCCTCCCTCGTGGGCGGGGGCGTTCCCCCTCCCCGCCCGGGGGGCGGGCTGAAGCCACGCCCTACATTTGAGACAGCTTCCGTTGCCTCCGCACTTCAAACGGCCCGGAGTTTCTTGGCCTCGGCGCTCGTTTGTCCCGCCGATGAAACTCCACCGCCTGCTCATCGCCGCCATCGTCACGCTCGCCCTTGCCGCCACCGCCCTCGCGCACGGCGGCCACAAGCATCAGTTCCTCGGAACGGTCAAAGCGCTGCACGAGAACCAACTCGTGGTCACGACGACCGACGACCAGGAAGTGACGTTCACGCTCACGGACAAGACGCGCTACACGAAGGGCGCCGCCGCGGCGACGAAGGCGGACCTCAAGGCAGGCGTCCGGGTGTCGGTGCACGTCGAGAACGACGGCAAGACCGCGACGGCCGTCAAGATCGCCGGGTGAGGGGTGTGAGTGCGGCGTTGCCGCCGCACTCCGCCGGAAACTACTCCTTCTTCGCCTCGGCCTTCGGCTTGGCTTCCGCCTTCGCCTTGGCGCACGTCGCGGTCGAGCTCTCCGAGGGCACGCCGCAGTCGCGCGGGCAGCTCTGGGCGGTCTCGCCGCACGAAGCGACGCACTGGCCGTCGCCGCACTTGCCGCAGCGCTGGATCGCCGTCGACGGCGCGATCTGCTTCCCCTGGGCCTGAACCTGGTCCTGGGTCTGCGTCTGCGTCTGAGCCGTCTCCGCGGCGAGCACGGGCAATGCGGTGAGGACCACGGCGGCGAGCAACCCCATCACTTTTCTACACATCTTTTCTTCCTCCTTTAGGGAACTGCACATTTTCGGACGACAAGGCGACCGGCGTATGATGAATTCCACCGATCATGAGGGTCCGACTCGCCGCTGCGGTACTGCTCGCTATCGGTCTCGCCGCACGAGGGAGCGAGCCGCTGATGGTGGTCGCGCCGGCGGACGGGACCGTTCTCCGCGGCGGCTCGGTGGCGACGATCTCCTGGACCGCCACGGGCACTCTTCCCAAAGAAATCGTCGAGTGGGAAGCGTTCCTCTCCGTCGATGGCGGCTGCTACTTCGCCACGCGCATCACGCCGCACCTCGACATCGACATCCGCACGTTCCAGTGGCCCGTCCCGAACGTCACTTCGGATGACGTACGCCTGCTCATCCGCATCGGCGACGAGCGCGAGGAGCGCTCGGTCGACGTCCCGCTGCGACTGGCCATCGTCGCCGATCCGGGGGCGCACATCCAGGTGGCGCACGTGGCACGGTCGGCCGGCGAACCGGCGCGGCGGGGCGATCCCGGCGTGGCGGCCTGGGTGGCCGGCGATCGCAAGGGCCGGAAGGTCGCGCTCCAGCGCGCGCCGGCCCGCACGACGTTCCGGAGAACCGCCCGCGCCGCCGAGTCTTCCGGTCACGGCGACGCCGTCACCCCGGTCCTCACCGGCACGCATCCTTCGCTCTGCACCATCGCGGCGGCCGCCGCCGCGCAACACGCCCGAACGTCGTCGCCGCTGCTCGCGCGCGACATCCTCCTCCTGGTGAGGCGCCGGAACATTTAGGCCGCCCTTCGTTCCGCGCACCCACCTGCACGGATGAAAGGGTGAATCGAATGTCACGAACATCGAGAGGGCGCAGCCGCGCCCTGCTGTTGCTTTTGTTTTCCTTTCTCGGGGTGCCGCTCGCCGCGTTCGACGGACGGCTCCTCGACAAGGACGGCGCGCCGCTGGGCGGCGTCCAGGTCACCGTCGCCGGACGCACCGGCACCGTCCGCACGGATGCGGACGGACGGTTCCGCATCCTCCCCGACCCCGCATTGCCCGCGACGCTGATCATCGTCGGCACGCGCGGGGAGATCTACCCGCCGCTGGTCGTGGAGAGCGCGTCGGGCGAGCTGCGCGTCGAGGAGGCGTTCCAGGAGAGCGTCACCGTGACGTCCGGCGCGACGCCGAACATCGACGCCCCTCCCGCCGCCGGCACGTTCCTGGTCGGCCACGAGGAGATCGAGGAGCGTCGGCCGGAGCACCTGGTCGACGCGCTGGACCGCGTCGCCGGGGTGTCGCGGCGCGGCGAAGGCGCTCCGGGCGTGCCGGTCGTGCGCGGCCTCGCCGCCGGCCGCACGCTGCTGCTGCTGGACGACTCCCGCGTCACGGTCGAGCGCCGCGCCGGCCCCTCGGGCACGTTCCTCGATCCGTTCACCTTCGGCTCGATCGAGATCGCGCGCGGACCCGGCTCGGTCGCCTACGGCTCGGACGCGTTCGGCGGCGTGATCCACGCGCGGCCGCGCGATCCGGTCATCGGTGACTCGCAGTTCCGCTATCAGCTCACGTCGGCGTTCGGCGGGAGCCAGATGCGCACCGCGGGCGTGGAGTATTCGCAGAGCCTCACCGAGACAAGCTCGATCAGCGGGCTGCTGCACGTCCGCGACTCGAACGGCAGCGACGCCGGCGACGGGATCGAGATCGACAACGCCGCCTACCACGATCACGGCGGCGCGCTGCGCTTCCTGACCATGAGCGGGCGCGGCGTGTTCCGCGCGGGCCTGGCCGTCGATCAGGGCCGCGACATCGGCGCTCCGGCGGCCGACTCGCTGGTCACGCGGACCTACTATCCCGAAGAGGAGTCGCGGCGGCTGACGGCGAGCTGGGATTCGGCGTCGACCGATCGCCTCGGCCTCGAGCTCCGCGGCTCGCTCGGCAGCTACGACATCATCACCGACCGCGAGCGGCTGCCGGCCGGGACGACCACCCGGCAGATCAGCAGCTCGGACGTCACGGCCGACGACGCGTCGCTGCGCGCGATCGTCACGCGGATGGCGGGCAAGGCCCGGTTCCGCGGCGGCGTGGACTTCACCAGCCGCTTCAATCTGCGCGCGCTGGGGTCGATCGAGAACTTCGATCTCGCCGGCGCGCCCACGACGCGCACGGAAGAGGTCTCGATCGACGACGCGAGCAAGACCGACACGGGCCTCTTCGCGATGGTCGACTGGACGCCGCTGGCGCGGCTGACGACGAGCGCCGGAGTGCGCGTCGATCGCGTCGCGATTCGCAACAACGGCGGCTTCTTCGGCGACCGCTCGCGCGACGACACCGCATTCTCAGGCCACGCGGCGGCAACGCTCGGACTCGCGCCGAGCCTCACCGCCACGCTGCAGGGCGCGCGCGGGTTCCGCGAGCCGTCGCTGTCGGACCGCTACTTCCGCGGCGTCAGCGGCCGCGGGTTCGTGGTCGGCAACCCGGAGCTGGAACCGGAGACGAGCACGCAGTTCGACGGTGCGCTCCGCTGGCAGCGCGGCAGCCGCTCGCTGGCCCTCCTCGGCTATCACTACACGATCCACGATCTCGTCGAGCGCTTCCGCGCCGGCGCGGACTTCAACTTCCGCAACCGCGGGAAGGCGGAGGTGAAGGGCCTCGAGCTCGAGCTGGCGTCGGAGCTGCCGCTCGGCCTCGCGCTGCAGGTCACCGGCGCCATCGCCCGCGGCGAGGCGGTGGACGACGACGCGTACCTGGACGACATCGCCGCGCCGAACCTGCATGCCGCATTGCGCTGGGCGGGCCGCAGCGGCTCGGCGTTCGTGCACGTGTTCGCCGTCGGCGAAGACGATCGTCCCGGCCCCGTCGAGACGACGCGCGCCGGCTACACGACCGCGGACCTCGGCTTCGGCTGGACGTTCACCCGCGCCGCCGAGCTGCGCCTGCAGGTGCGGAACGTTCTGGACAAACGCTACCCCGGCTCGGCCGACGCCAACGCGGCCCTGGCCCCCGGCCGCACGCTGATGATCGGCCTCGGCGGAAGGATGTGATGTGAGAGCGCAGGGCACAGGGGGCAGGGCGCCGGAGGCCGCCACCCGCCCCGGCGAATCTCCCCGTGCCCTGCGCGGAGCGCCGGCATCCTTGCCGGCGCTCCGCGTTGCGGCTCTGCCACGCGGTGGGCTCTCCTGTCCCCTGCGCCCTGCCCCCCGCGCCCTGTACAATCCGCCCTGAATGTCGGCTTCCCCCGTTGTCCCCCCCCGACCGGATTGGCCGCGGCTGGTCGGTGAGTCCCTCAAGCAGCACGGCGACTGGTACACCTACGGCAAGCTCCTCGAGGCCCGGCGGGTGTACCCGGACGACCTCTCCCTCCGGGGCTACGTCGAGCTCGTGCGCAATACCATCGTCCGCGACTTCCTCGCCCACCCCCGCGGCCTGCAGGCCGTGCCGAAGCTGAGCGCGGACTTTCTCTCGAACTTCGACCGCTTCAACCTGAACGCGCAGGAGGGCTATCTGGTCTCGCTCATCGACGGGCGCCTGGACGTGCAGAAGCTGATGATCCTCAGCCCGTTCGACGCGTTCACGACCATCTTCACCCTGGCCAAGCTTCAGCACGAGCGGGCCATCCTCGTCCCATGAGCAACGAATGAAGAGAGCCCCGCAATGAACTTCGCGTTCGCCCTGTCGCTGCTCGATCAGCTCCCGACGTCCATCGCCGCGATCGCGGAGAACGGCGTCATCCGCTACCGCAACCGCGCCTTCGACGAGGCCTTCGGGTCCGACGCGAAGGACTGGATCCGCGAGGCGGCCCGCGCGGTGGCCGGCGAGCGGGGCTGGCTGCAGGGTTTCTTCGTCGACGGCGCGGACGCGCCCACGATCGACGTGGAGATCGAAGGCCGCATCTTCCGCATCGACCGCATCATGAGCGTCGACGACGAGGAAGGACCGGCCGTCGCGCTCTCCTTCGAGGACGTCACCCGCCAGCGGGAGTCGGAACAGCAGAAGTCCGACTTCACCGCCCAGATCGTGCATGACCTCCGCGGCCCGCTCTCGGGCATTCAGGGGACGCTGGAGTTCGTCCTCTCGCAGGAAGGCGCGAAGCTCGACGCCCTCTACTCGGACCTCCTCCAGGAGGCCTATCGCGAGACCGAGCGGATGATGAACCTCATCAACGAGATCCTCGACTTCTCGAAGATCCAGTCGGGGAGCTTCGTGGTCGAGAGCGAGCCGGTGCGCGTGGCGGGAGTGCTCAAGCGCGCCGTGCGCAGTCTGCAGTCGGTGGCGGCGCGGGACGAGATCTTCCTCCTCACCGCGCATGGCCGCGACGTCCCGCAGATCATCGGCAGTGTGGAGAAGCTCACCCAGGCGGTGATCAACCTGATCTCGAACTCGCTGAAGTTCACGCCGAAGAAGGGACTGATCTCCGTGGGCGCGCAGATCGTGCGCACCGGCGACGTGCCGGAGGCGATCGTGATCACGGTGACGGACACGGGCACCGGGATCAACGCCGCGGACATGGACAAGATCTTCGAGAAGTACAAGCAGAGCGGCAAGAAGTCGCTCCGCGGCGGCGGCGGCACGGGCCTGGGACTGTACATCGTCAAGCAGGTCGTGGAGGCCCACGGCGGCGAAGTGACGGTAGCCTCGGTCGAAGGCGTCGGCACGAGCATGGTGCTGCGGTTGCCGGTCAAGCGCGCTGCGTAGCGTACATCCCGCCCGCCGCTTCCCACTCGTGCGCGATGTTGCGCATCAGCAGCGCGCAGTCGAACGTGACGCTGCCGGGCGGGAAGCGGGACGGATCCGAGAACCAGCTCGTCTCCACCGCGTCCACGCGCAGCGGCCGGACGGACCACTCGTGTGTCCGGAGCATCGTCCCTTCGAGCGTGCCGTCGGACAGCGGCGAGAAACCGAGGGAGCCGGGCTCGAAGAAATCGGAGGCGCGGCCGACGGAATCGAAGATGGAGCCGCTCGTGAGCTCGGGGGCGACCGCGGCAGCGACGTGGAGCGAGACGGCGCCGTCGGCGGAGCGCATCCGCAGGTCGATGGCGTCGTTGGCGTCCGTCACCGTGAACGTCGCGCGGTGGTGCTGGCCGGAGAAGAGGCGTCCGCCGGCAAGGTGGTTCATCAGCGAGCCGGAGTCGCGCCGCGGGATGTACACGCCCTCGTGCTCGCCCTCGGCGTCGCTCCACCGCACGGCGAAACGGTGCGCGGCGTTTTCGCTGGAGAGGCCGAGAACGCGCGGCATGAACCGCGGACGGATCTCCTCCAGACGGATCAGGCAGATCCCGCCAACGGCGTACCCGTCGTGCAGCTTCGGCCGGAACGGCTTCGGAAGCTGCGCCTGGGCGACGTCCGGATCGATCCGGAAGTTCACCAGCAGGCGGCGGCGGATGACGCCGTGGACCTTCGACAGCTTCACGCGCTCATTGTCGCATGCACTCCAAAGTCAGAGGATCGCGTCGATGCCGCGGAGGATCTCCGCTTCGGTCACGTCGGCGCGCACGACGCACTCCCCCACCTTGCGCGGGAACACCATCACCCGGGCGCTGCCGGTGTTCTTCTTGTCGTGCTCCGCCGCGGCGAAGATCTCTTCGCGCGTGAGCTGCGGCAGCGGCGACGGCTCGTACGCGAGGATGGTCCGCTCGATGCGCGAGGCCTCGTCGCGCGGGAGCAGACCGCGATCGACGGCGATGGCGTTTGCCCCGATCATCCCCCACGCCACCGCCTCGCCATGGGTCATACCCTCGTAATGCAGCGCGGCCTCGATGCCGTGGGCGATGGTGTGGCCGTAGTTGAGCAGGCGGCGCAAGTCGGCTTCCCTCTCGTCCGCGGTGACGATGTCCGCCTTCACGCGGATGGCCTTGCGCACGATCTCGTCCACATCGAGCTCCCCGCCGCGCTCGAACAACTCGAAGAGCGATTCGTCCGCGATCACTCCGCCCTTCAGCGCCTCGTACAACCCGCTGAGACGCTCGCGCGGCGGCAGCGACTCGAGCACGGAGAGGTCCGTGACGATCGCGCGCGGCGGATGGAACGTGCCGATGAGGTTCTTCCCCTTGGCGTGATTGACCGCGGTCTTGCCGCCGATGGAGCTGTCGACCTGCGCGAGCAGCGTCGTCGGCACGTGCACCAGGTCGATGCCGCGCAGGAAGATCGAAGCCGCGAAGCCGGCGGTGTCGCCGACCATCCCGCCCCCGACGACGACCGCCATGGCATCCCGCTTCGCCCCGCGGTCGAGGAGCTGCGTCACGACGTCATTCGCCGTCTCCAGGGTCTTGTTCGTCTCCCCCTCCGCGATGGTGAGGACCTCCGCCTTGCCGAACGACGCCGCCACCCGCTCGCCGAACCGGGAGCGCAGGGCGTCCGAGGTGATGACGAAGACGCGGCCGCGCGGCCTCACGAGCGCGCCGACGCGATCGATCAGGCCATGGCCGACGAACACCGGCGCGTCATGGACGACGAGAAATGGCGATTCCGAGCTCATCGAGCTGTTTCTCATCGACCACCGAAGGCGCGGAGCACATCAGGTCCTGCGCCCGTGCGGTCTTCGGGAAGGCGATCACGTCGCGCAGCGACTCCGCCCGGGCCATCAGCATGGCCAGGCGATCGACGCCGAGGGCGATGCCGCCGTGCGGCGGGGCGCCGTAGCGGAAGGCGTCGATGAGGAAGCCGAAGCGGTCGCGTGCCTGCTCGTCGGAGATGCCCAGGGCGCGGAACATCCGCTCCTGCACCTCGGGCTGGTTGATGCGGATCGAGCCGCCGCCCAGCTCCAGGCCGTTCAGCACGACGTCGTACGCGCGCGCGAGCACGTTGCCGGGATCGGATTCGAGCTTGTCGAGGTCCTCGATGCGCGGCGAGGTGAAGGGATGATGCCGCGCGAAGAAGCGTCCCGACTCCTCGTCCCATTCGAAGGCCGGAAAGTCCGTGACCCAGAGGAAGTGCCACGACTCCGCGGGGATCAGCTTCTCGTCGCTGGCGATCTTGAGGCGCAGCGAGCCGAGGACGTCCCAGACCTTTTGCGTCTTGCCGGCGACGACGAGCGCGAGGTCGTTCTCGTTCGCGGCGAGCTTGTTCCTCAGCGCGTCGAACGCGGCGTCGTCGAGGAACTTCTTGATCGACGAGCCGCGCTGCGCGTCGAACTTGATCCACACCAGTCCCGTCGCCCCGAGCTTCTTCGCATCCTCGGTCAGCTCGTCCAGGCGCTTGCGGGAGAAGGACGCGCCGCCGGGGAGGACGATCGCGCGCACCGTGGCGGCGGCCTTGAACGGCTCGAACGCCGTCGTCTTCGCGGCGTCGGTGATGTCGATCAGCTCCATGCCGAAGCGCGTGTCCGGACGGTCGATCCCGAAGCGGTCCATCGCCTCCTGCCAGGTCATGCGCGGGAAGGGCGTCTGTACCGGCACGTTCGCGAGCGGGAAGATCTCTTCGAAGAGCCCCTCGATCGTGCGGTAGATGAACTCCTCGTCGATGAACGAGGCCTCGACGTCGATCTGCGTGAACTCCGGCTGCCGGTCGCGGCGGAGGTCTTCGTCGCGGAAGCAGCGGGCGATCTGGAAGTAGCGCTCCAGGCCCGCGACCATGCAGAGCTGCTTGAAGATCTGCGGCGACTGCGGGAGGGCGAAGAACTCCCCTTTGTGCACGCGGCTGGGCACGAGGTAGTCGCGCGCCCCCTCGGGCGTCGACTTCGTGAGGATCGGTGTCTCGATCTCGAGGAAGCCCAGGCGGTCGAAGTAGTTGCGGACCGCGGTGAGCATCTTGTGGCGGAGGGTGAGGTTCTTCGCCAGCGACGTGCGGCGCAGGTCGAGGTAGCGGTACTGCAGGCGCAGCTCTTCCGCGGCGTCGGTGTCGTCTTCGATCGGAAACGGCGGCGTGTCCGCGCGGTTCAGGATGACGATGTTCTTCGCCACGACCTCGACGTCGCCCGTCGGCAGCTTCGGGTTCTTCTGCGCGTCCGCGCGCTCGACGACCTCGCCTTCCACACGGACGACGAACTCGGAGCGCAGCTCCTTGGCCGTGGCCACGAGCTCGTCGCTCGCGCCGCGCTCCTTGTCGACGACGATCTGGGCGATGCCGGTGCGGTCGCGGAGGTCGAGGAAGACCAGCTCGCCGAAGTCGCGGCGCTTGTGGATCCAGCCGTTGAGGGTGACGTTCTGTCCGACGTGCTCTTTGCGAAGGGTACCGTTCATGCGAGGTATTTCTCTTTGTACTGCACGTAGTTCTTCCAGGAGTTTTCGAGGTGCGCCAGCTCCTCGGCCGTCAGCGGGCGTTTGACGCGCGCGGGCACGCCGACGACGAGGGTGCGCGGCGGGACCTGCATGCCCGGCGGAACGAGCGCGCCCGCGCCGACCATGGCGCTCTCGCCGACGACCGCGCCGTCGAGGACGCGCGAGCCCATGCCGATCAGGGCGCCGTTCTCGACCGTGCAGCCGTGCACGATCGCGCCGTGGCCGATGGTGACGTTCTCGCCGATGACGGTCGGCCAGTCGAGGTGCGTGACGTGGATCGTGCAGTTGTCCTGCACGTTCGTGTTCTTCCCGATGCGGATGCCGTTGACGTCCCCGCGGACGGTGGTGGCATACCAGATCGAGCAGTCGTCGCCGATCTCGACGTCGCCGATGACGGCGGCGTTCTCGGCGATGAACACGCGGGCGCCGATGCGCGGGTGCTTGCCCTCGTAAGGCCTGACGATCATCAGGCGCGGGAGATTAGCACGGAGGGCGCTACCGCACGACGCCGCCTGTGACGATGCGGATCGTCACCTCGGTGCCGAGGACGCCCGGCGCGTGCTGGGACCAGCGCGAGCCGTTCACGCCGAACTGGCGGCGGTCGATGGTGAACTCGGTCTCGAAGCCGGCGCGCTTGCGGTCCGGGCTCACGCCGATGAGCTTCACGGGCACGGTCACGCGCTTCGTCACGCCGCGGATGGTGAGGTCGCCGGTCACGTCGGCCGCGGTCTTCCCGCGCGGCACGATGCGCGTGCTGCGGAAGGTCATCTTCGGATGCTTCTCGACGTGGAAGAAGTCGGGCGAGCGGAGGGTGTCGTCGCGGGTGTCGTTCTTCGTGTCGATGCTGGCGACGTTCACGTCGAACGTCACGCGTGATTTCGAGGCGTCTTTCTCGTCGAGGAGGATCTCCGCGTTGAACTCGCGGAAGGTGCCTTCCTCCTTCATCACACCCCATTTCATGACGGTGAAGCCGACGGTGCCGTTGACCGGCTCGGCATGGTAGAGCGTCGCGGCGAGGAGCAGAGCGAGGATGTTCATGCCCTGGAGATGCAATGCCCGGCGGAGCGTTAACGCGCCTATAGCGCGTCGCGCCAGTAGACCCACCAGCGTTTGATGCCGCCGAGGCCGAGGGAGCGGCGCCAGTCGTCGACCATTTCGAGGTCGCGCCCGAGGACGCCGTCGCGGGTCACGCCGGGAGGGGGCGGGGCCATGCGGGCCAGGGCGTCGTAGAGCGGCGCGCGCTCGGCGCGCGGGGCGCGCTCGAGGAGGTGGATCAGGGTCATGGCGTCGCGGGGGCGGGCCGTGGCGATGACCGCCGACACCGGGCCGGTGCCGTGGTCGTAGGCGCGCAGGGCGGCGCGGAACGCGGGCGGGGCGTCGGCGTAGTACGGCGAGCCGGGGTTCTGGCCGCGCAGCTCGGCGAGCGCGCCGGCGGGGATCAACGAGGACCGCTCTTCGCCGTCGAAATCGACCCAGCCGGAAGTGACGCGGACCTCGCCGGCGCCCCCGTCGTAGCGGAGATCGAACGCGCAGCCGATGTCGCTGGCCAGGCCGGCCGGCGTGTGTACGGAGAACGTGAACGGCGGTGCCCAGACGCGTGCGGACACGCGGCCGCGGTCGAGGCGCACGCGATGGCGGCCGCCGCGGGTCTGCATGAGCGTGACCGTGGAGCTCGGGGCGATGGTCAGCTCGCCGACGCGTGCGATCTCCACCACGGCGGTCGAGCGCGAGTCGGTCCGGATCTCGTCGCCGATGCCGAAGCGGGAGGCCGGGGTGATGGGCTGGCCGTTGATGGTGGGGCCGCCGGTGACGCTGGCGATGGGCCAGGCTGCGCCCGTGCGCCAGAGGAAGCGCATGGCGAAGGCGCCGAGGGCGATGAGCAGGACGAGAGCCGCGGCCAGCGCGACGAGCACGCGGGCGTGCCGGCGAGACGCCGGCACGGCAGCCGGCGGGACGCCGGCGGTCCGAAGCGCGTAGCGGCCGAGGAGGGATTCGAGGCGCGCGATCTCGGGGTCGGGCGTGCCGCTGCGGTCCCACAGGTAGTCGTCGCTCACTCGCTTCCTCCTTTCAGCGCCTCGCGGAGCAGCTTCATCCCGCGGTGCAGATTCACCCGGACCGACTCCGGGGTCAAACCCGTGCGCGCGGCGATCTCCGGCCCGGTCATTCCCTCCACCAGCCGCATCATCAGTGTTTCCCGGTATGCCGCAGGCAGGGTCCGCACGGCGGCCAGCGCACGGCGCGCGTCCTCTTCGTCTTCCTGCGTCGAGCTCGAGGCGATCTCCTCCGGCAGCTCGGTCACCTCCACCGCCCCGCGGTGCCACCCGTTCGCGCGATTGCGCGCGATCGTCGCCAGCCAGCCGCCGAACGCCCGCTCGTCGCGGAGCGCGTGCAACTGCCGCAGCGCCGAGACGAACACGTCCTGCACCAGGTCGTCCGCCTCCCCCGGCGGCACGCGCGACAGGACGATCGCGTGCACCATCCGGCTGTAGCGCGTGTAGAGGCGTCCGAACGCGGAGCGGTCCCCGTCACGCGACGCGCGCACGAGAACGTCGTCCAGGGCCTCAACGGTCATGTCCTGCCAGTGAAGATGCTGATTATGGCCGACCGTTAACCTGACAAACGTCAAGTGACAGGCCGGGCCCGACCTCGTACTCTTTCTCCATGCAAAAACAGCCGTTTCGCATGCGCGGCCAGGAGGTCACGCGGGTCGAGGCCTTCAGCGACGTCGTCTTCGGCTTCGCCCTCACGCTGATCGTCGTCTCGCTGGAAGTCCCCCAGTCGTTCGACGAACTGATGAAGGCCATGCGCGGCTTTCCCGCCTTCGCCATTTGCTTCGCCACGCTCACCTGGGTCTGGCACTGCCACCACACCTTCTTCCGCCGCTACGCGCTGACGGACGAGATCACCATCGCCCTGAACACCCTGCTCCTGTTCGTCGTGCTCTTCTACACGTATCCGATGAAGTACATGTTCTCGATGATCACCCAGGGCACGCGCGACGGCGGCGACGCCTCCACGCTCTTCCTGATCTACGGCCTCGGCTTCGCCGGGATCTTCGGCGTCTTCGTGGCGATGTACGTACGCGCCTGGAACAAGCGCGACGAGCTGGAGCTGAACGAGCTCGAACGGCACGACACGATCACCAACATGACGATGTACATCGCCTACGTCGTCATCGGGCTGCTCTCCGTGACCATCGGTCTGACCGCGTCGCGGCGGACGATCGGCTGGGCCGGGTTGACCTACTTCCTGATCGGCCCGGTCTCGGCGTTCATCGGCTACAAGCGCGGATCGGCGCGCCACAACCTCCAGGTGGCGATGGCCCAGAGGGCGCCGAACACGATGCAGACCGACGCCGTGCCGAGCGTAGCCGCCGTCGGTCCCCACTGATCGGACGCGATCCCCGCGCCGAGGCCGGAGATGGCCATGGTCAGTGTGACGAAGCCGTAGTCGGCGGAGAAGACCCGTCCGCGGATGAAGTCCGGCACCTCGCGCTGCAGGCCGTACGTCGACACCTGCCACGCCGCGCCGCCGCCGAGGTGAGCGAAGGCGATGGCCAACACGCCGGCGGCGAGCGTCGTCGAGAACGCCAGCGCCGCATAGCCCGCGCCGAACGCGAGGAGGCAAACCGCGATGGAGCGGTAGCGCGCGTCGTCCGTGCGCAGCAGGCCGCGGACGGCGAACGGCCCCAGGAGCGCGCCCACGCCGCGCGCGGCGAAGAGCAGGCCGATGCCCAGCGCGCCCGCCTGGAACACCTCGCGGCCGAAGACGCTCAGCATCGCCACGACCCCCGCCCCGAGACCGTAGCCGCCCTTGACGGTCAGCAGGCCGAGGACGCGGGGTTGGGCTTTCGCGTAGCGGACCGTCTCCCGCATCGATTCGAGCAGCGGCGGCTTCCCGTGGTGGGCATCGCGCGCCTCCGAGAAGCTCGCGCGGATCCGCCACAGCAGCCACGCCGACAGCAGGAAGCTCAGCGTGTCCACGACGAACGACGCATCGCGGCCGAGGAGCATCGTGGCCGCGCCGCCGAGGGCCGCGCCGACCGCGAGCATCGTCCCCCACGTCGAGCCCATGAGGACGTTTGCCGCCCCGAGATCCTCGCCCGGGACGATGTTCGGCAGTGCCGCCTGCGCCGCCGGCTCGAAATAGGCCGAGCCGATGGAGATCAGGATCACGCCCGCGTACGCGAACGGCAGCAGCGCGGGCGTGCGCGCGAACAGCGGCAGGAGGCACGCCACCGCGCGCAGCAGGTCCACGGCGATCATCAGCTTCCGGCGATCGAGGCGGTCGATGACGTGCCCCGCGTGCGGCGTGAAGAAGAAGATGGGAAGCGTCTGGCAGAGCAGCATCAGCGAGGCGAGCGTCGCCGAGCCGGTGAGCTGCAGGACGAGGTCGAGGAGAGCGACGGTGAGGAACCAGTCGCCCCCGAGAGAGATCAGCGTGCCGAAGTAGAGCAGGCGAAAGTCACGGTTGTCGCGGAGCAGTCGCCAGTACATGCGGAGGGCGAGTGTATAGGACGACTAGGACGAATAGGACCTATAGGACGAATAGGACGAATAGGACTTTCACTGTCCTATCCGTCCTATTCGTCCTATAGGTCCTATTCGTCCTACCGCAGCGCGCGACGGCGCGGGGACGCTTCCCCCGTCCGCCGCACGAACACCCGCGACACCTGCCCGTACTTGCTGTCGTTTGCCAGCTTCGTATAGGCGAACACCGGCTCGTTCCCGCCGATCACGTCGATGTCGAACGGGTAGCGCCCGCCCGCCGCGTAGGGAGGCAACGTGCCGGTTCCGGCGATGGAGAGGTCCGCGCCGAGGACCACGTACTCCGCTTCCGTGAGCCGGGGCAGCCGCCGCGCGGTTCCCCGCAGCAACAGGAAGCCGCCGTGATGCGGGGCGAGCTCGCCGAGACGCGTGTGCGACCCGCCGAGATCGAGCTGCGCGCCGCTGAACAGAGCGGCCCGGGTCGACCGTTCATCGGCCTGCCACGCGAACGCCACGCCCCGCGCACCGAGCGCGGAGTCGATCTCCGAGACCATTCCGATGTCGTCCGCGATCCGCACCGGCGTCGTGTCGAGCAGATCGCCACCCGGCGACACGCGCGCCGCGACGAGCTCGATCTCCGGATTCGGGAACATGCCGTTCGTCGGGAATGCGCCGGTTGCATGCGACCAGCCGTAGACGAACGCCGAGCCGTCGAACGTGACGGTCGGACCGTAGTCCGCGAACTGCTCGGTCGTGAGCGGGAGGTCCTTCCGCTGGATGCCGGTTCCGGTCTCCCACAGCAGCATCGCCGTGATGTCCCAGATGACGTTGTCGTCGCCGTACTCGTACGCGAGCGCGATCACGCCATCCCCCGCGGCCGCCGCGTTCACCGAGACGTAGCCGGGCGTCTGGAAATAGATCGGACCGGGATCGACCGCCGTCAGGTCGCCCCAGAAGCGCGACAGGCCGATCCCCCGGGAACTGGAGTCCTGCCAGATCACCCAGAGGATGTTGCTGCGGTCCACCAGCACGTCGATGAGGTTCATCGTGCTGCCCGCGACCGCGACCGGCGTCGACCCCGCGGCGGTGGACAGCAGGATCCGGCCGCCCTCCCCCCAGGCCGCGACGTAGCCGTCGCCGAGGCGCGCCAGGCGCACGTTGTGCTGCGGCAGCGCCGTCATCGCGACGTCCACCGTGCGCCGGAACACCTCGTCACCCGCGAGCGATGCGTCGTCGAACACCGCCGCTTCCATCCGGCCGAACAGCGCGATGCCGCCGCGGCCGTGCGCGGCCACGTCGACCTCGCCGGTGTAATCCGTCTCGAGCTTCTTCGGCTGGGTCAGCGCCGATCCGTCCGCGGCGACGCGCACCGCGAAGTGCGCGAACACGCTGCGCTCGCTGAACAGGACCAGGTACTCCCCGTCCCGCCACTCGGCGGCCGGAAAGTTGGCGCTCGCCACCGCGGCGAGCGTGTGTACCGGACCGGCGGTCGTGCCGGCCGTCGTCACGAGTTGCCCGTAGAGCTGCTTCTCCGGCCACACCACGAGGAAACGCTCTCCGTCGGTCGCCAGACCGACGAGCGTGTACTCCTTCGGGCTCGCGAGCGTCAGCGGCGCTCCGACGGCACCGTCCGTCGTCACGGTCTGGACCACCACGGCCGGCATCGCCGCCGCCACGAGATAGGTCGAGCCCGCGGCCGCGACCCGCGTGTAGTAATACTCCCGTTCGAGCTTCGCGAGCGGCACGTCCCGCAGCTTGTGTCCCTCGAGGTCGAGGAGCATGGCGCGATCCGGGAGGACGAGCAGCACGTTCGTCCCGTTCGTGGCCATGGAGCCCCAATGGGCGGAGTGGCCGACCGGGATCGGCTCGCCGAGCACGCCGTCGAGCGTCATCGTGCGCACGTAGCTGTCGAAGTACGGGCGTGTCTCATAGGCGATGAGGTATTTGCTGCCCGTCCAGACCACCGGTCCGGCGAGGGCGTCGTTCACGATCCGCACGCCGAGGGGGTCGAGGAGCGTGCCGTCCGCCTGCATGCGCGCGGCATACACCGAAGGCTCGTCGTTCTCCCGCCAGTCGGTCCACACGGCGAGATACCCCTCGCCGTTGGTGACGATCCGCGCGTGGGCGCGGCTGATCTCTTTCGACATCCCGTACATCGGCTCGCTCACCGGCACCTCGGAACGCAGCGCGAAGGGCGCGGCGGCCGCGGGGAACGTCAGAGCGAACAACACCAGCGCGACAAAGGTCCTCATCTCATCTCCTGCGCGTCAACGGAGCGCGCGGCGCCGCGGCGGCGCCTCTCCCGTTCTCCGCACGAACACGCGCGGGACATGGCCGTACTTCGCGTCGTTGGCGGACTTCGCGTACGCGAACACCGGCGAGGCGCCGCCGATCACGTCGATGTCGAAGTCCTTCCAGTAGTTGTCCGCCTCGTAGGGCGGCAGCGTGCCCGTCGCCGCGACCGACAGGTTCGCGCCGAGGAGCAGGTACTCCACTTCCGTGAGCGCGGGCGTCCGGCGGGAGATCCCGCGCACGAGCAGGAAGCCGCCGTCGTGCGGGGTGAGCTCGCCAAGCGTCCGTCCGGCGCCCTCCAGCTCGACGACGGACGAGCCGCCGAACAGCGTGAGGCGCGTCTTCCCCCCACCCGCCTGCCACGCAAACGCGACACCGTTCGCACCGCGGGCCGCGTCGATCTGCCACGTCGTGCCCGCGTCGTCCGCGAGGCGCACCGGGGTCGCGTCCAGCAGATCGCCGTCCAGCGAGACCCGCGCGGCCACCAGCTCCGTCGGAGGCGACGGCTGGAGGTAGGGCGGCTCTTCCCCCTTGGCGTGGAACCAGCCGTAGACGAACGCGGTGCCGTCGAACGCCACGGCCGGGCTGAAGTCTGCGAAGCTCTCCGTCGTGAGCAGCACGTCCCTGCGCGCGAGCCCGCTGCCCGTCTCCCACAGCAGCAGCGCGGCGAGGTCGCGCACGTCCGCCTGGGGGTCAGAGACCTCGTAGGCCAGCGCGATCACGCCGTTGGCCGCGGCCGCGGTGCTCACGTACGGCGCGCCCGGGGCATCGATCCACACCGGCTGCGCGTCGATGGCCTCCAGGGACGGCCAGAAGCGCGTCAGGTGGAAATCGGTCTCGGACGCCCAGATCACCCAGATGACGTGGCTCTGGTCGACGAGCACGTCGACCAGCTTGCTGTCGCTGCCCACGACCGCGACCGGCGTCGTGCCCGCGGCGGTCGAGAGGAAGATGCGATCGTCCTCCTCCCACGCCGCGACGTAGCCGTCCCCGAGACGCGCGAGGTGCACGTTGGTCTGCGGCCGCGCGGTGATGCCGACCTCCACCACGCGGCGGAAGAGGGTGTCCTCCTCGAGCGACGCGTCGTCGAAGAGCGCCGCCCGCAGCCCGCGGAACATGGCGATGCCGCTGCGGCCCCGCGCCACGATCTCGACTTCTGCCTCGATGTCGCGTCCCAGGCGTTTGGGATGGGTCGGGTCCGCGACGGTGCCGTCCGCGGCGACGCGCACCGCGTAGTGCGCCGGCTCGTTGGTCTCCGAAAACACGACCAGGTATTCGCCGTCGACCCAGCTCGCGCGCGGCCAGTTGCTGTTCGCCTTGTACGCCAGCGTCCGCACCGGTCCCTCGGGCACACCGGCGCGGGTCACGAACTGCGCTTTGATCTGATGGTCCGCCCACGTGACGAAGAAGCGCTCGCCGTCGCTGGCCACATCGACGCGCGTAAAGTCGAGCGGGGCGGAGAGCTGCTGCACCGCGCCCACGGCGCCGTCGGACGAAACGGTCTGCACCGTCACGCCCTGCAGCGGCGCCGCCACGAGATACGTCCCGCCGGCTTCGGCAACACGGGCGTAGGAGTAATGCCCCGGCGCCAGCGGCACGCTCTTCAGCTTGCGTCCCTCGAGGTCCAGCAGCATGGCCTCGTCCGAGAGCACGAGCAGGACGTTCGTCCCGTTCGTCGCCATCGACGCGAACGACGCATACCGGCCGACTTCGATCGGCTCGCCGAACACGCCGTCCGGCGTCATCGTCCGCACGTACGCCTGGTATCCGTAGCCCTGCTCGAACGCGATCAGGTACTTGCTGCCCGTCCAGACGACCGGGCCCGCGTGCGCGTTGTTGGCGATGCGGATGCCCAGAGGATCGACGACCGTGCCGTCGGCGCGCAGGCGCGCCGCGTACAGCGAAGGCTCGCCGCCTTCACGCGAGTCGGTCCACACGGCGAGATATTCGTTCCCGTCCGTGGCCATCCTCACGCCGGAGCGGGAGATCTCCCGCACCGCGCCGTATACCGGCTCGCTCACCGGCACCTCGGACCGCAGCGCGAACGGCGCGGCAAACGCGGGGATGGTCAACGCAAACAGCAGGAGCGCGATCAGACTCTTCGTCATCGTTCACCTCATCGCAAAGCACGGCGGCGGGGTGTGTCCACGAGCCGCCGCACGTAGACACGGTTCGCGTGGCCGTATTCATCCTCGGCGATGCGCGCATAGCCGATCGCGCGCATCGGACCGCCGATCACGTCGGCGTCGTATGGGTTCACCTCCGGATACATGGACAGGTACATGATGTCCACGCTGATCAGCTGCAGCCCGATCCTGGCCGTCACGGCGAGAGAAGCGTCGAGCGTGAGGACCTCCGGCGCGAGCGTGGACGAGTCGAGGACTCTCGCTCGGGTGAGGAGGAAGCCGCCGCTGTCGGACGCGAAGGCGCCGAAGAGCATGTCCTCGCCGCCGAGTTCCACGACGGTCGCGTTCGGGACGGCGCGTGCGGCATACATGAGCTGCCGCGACGACAGGTCCGGGGTCCGGTAGGTCTGCCAGACCAGGACGCCGTCGGCGATGGCCAACGCGTGGAGATGCTTGCTGCGCGCGATCTCGCGGGGATTCGTGTCGAGCAAAGCGCCGCTCGCCGCCACGCGCGCCATGAGGATGCGATCGTCGGGCTTGTAGGACGAGGAGCGATCGTTGGTGCCGATCCCCCCGCCCTCCCGGCGAGCGGAGATGTAGTAGCCGGTCGCGTTCGCCCACACGACGGTGAACGTATCGCCGCCCCAGGCCACACGGGGCAGCCGGTCGTATCCGGGCTCGCTCGCGATCGGGGTGGCGGTGACGCCGATGCCAGCCGCCGTCCCGCGGAGGACGTACGCGCCGATGTGCGCTTCCTCCTCGGGCTCGTATCCGTACCCATCGAGCGGCACGTTGTACACGACCGCCACCGCGCTTCCCCCGGCAGCCGCCGCGAGCTCCACGTCGTCGCCTTCGAGCACCTCGCCGAAGAGGACCGGCTCCGCGTCGATCGGCTGCAACGCCTGCGTGAAGCGCCGCGCGTACAGCTTCGTCTCGCGTTGCCAGAGCACCCAGATGGTGCCGCTCTCGAACACGGTGTCGATGAGCTTTCCGCCGGCCGCGTCCACCATGACTGCAGGCGATCCGGGCCGCGAGAGCATGATGTCGGTGTCGTCCCAATCCAGAACCGCAACCCACGCCGCCGCCAGTCCGCCGCCGTCGCTCGCGAGGCGGATCTCGCGCTGCCGCTTACCGGCAATCGAGACACGCGTCCGGTTCCGGAGCGGCGCCGGAGCGCCGGCATCGAAGAACGCGACGCTCAGGATGTTCGCTTCATGACCGAGGACCGCGCCCCCTTCCCCGTTCAGAACGATGTCGGTGAGCGGACCTCCGAAGCCCGTCAGCAGCGGACCGCGGTTCTGGCCGTCGTCGCCGAGGCGCATCGTGTCGAACGGCGCGCCCTCCCACGTCTGATACATGAGCAGGTACTCGCCGCCGCGGCGAACGAGCCCGGTGATCGCGTGCGTGTAGAACTGCACCGGATCGACCGCGGTGAGCGCGAGCACCGGCTCCACCGGCACGCCTTCGCGCGTCACGAACTGAGCGTGCAGATTGCCGCGCGACCAGGCGACGAGGAACCGCTCGCCGTCGCTCGCAACCTCGACTCCGTTCGTGGTCATGTTCTGCTGCAGGACGCGCGACGCGCCGAAGTCCCCCTCGGCCGTCACGATCTGCGTCCTCAGCGATCCCGTGGACGCACCGACGGCGACGAGATACGTCGAGCCCGCGGCCGCGACCCCGAGGCCCCGCTGTGCGTGCACCCACGGAAACGAGATCTGGCGCCGCTCCCGTCCGTCGAGCTCGAGGAGCGAGGCCGTGGCGTCGGACGTGATGAGCAGCACGCTGTCGCCATTCGTCGCCATCCGCACCTGATAGCTCTCTGTCAGGACGTAGCTGCCGAAGAGCTCGATCGGCTCGCCGAGGACTCCGTCCGGCGAGAACGTGCGGACCTTGACCATTCCCTCCTGCAGATACGCGATGAGGAACGTTTCGCCGCTCCAGATCACCGCGCCGGCCTGACTGTTCGGGGCG
This sequence comes from Thermoanaerobaculia bacterium, assembly GCA_036375075.1. GTDB lineage: Bacteria > Acidobacteriota > Thermoanaerobaculia > Gp7-AA8 > Gp7-AA8 > QHVT01. Next base: position 19,846 of record DASUSN010000186.1, read on the forward strand.
ACGCGGATGCCGACCGGATCGAGCAGCGTGCCGTCGGCGCGGACGCGCCCCGCGTACGCCGAGATCGGCGTGGAGCGGTAGTCCGTCCACACGGCGACGTACGTCTCCCCGTCGGTCGCGATCTGCGCGTGCCGGGCGTAGGGCGTCGGGGCCAGCTCCGTCGCGCTGACCGGCGTCTCGCGTTGAACGGAGAGGCTGAACAGGGGCACGGCACCGAGCAACAGCAACAGGAGCACGGGTAGCTTCTTCATCATTGACGCCTCACCGCGGAACGTGAGGAGAATATGTGATTACGCCATAGACGCGCAACTGTTATTTAGAGGTGTGGACTGCGGCAACGACAGTGAAGCGGAGTTGCCGCACTCCACATCACTCCGCGGGGATCGCGTGTCCCGCGGCGGCCGCGCGCTCGTACGTCAGGAACGAGAAGGGATGCTCGTTCTTCCCGTCCGCCTCGTAGTGCTCGGAGTCGACGAGCTGCCACTCGCTCACGTCGTCGAACTCCGGGAACCACGTGTCCCCCTCCACCTCGGCGTGCACGCGCGTGAGCTGCATGCGGTCGGCGCGGTGGATGGACAGCTCGTAGATCTCCGCGCCGCCGGCGATGAAGGCCTCGGTCTCTCCCGCGCTCTCGGCCACGCGCAGGGCCTCTTCGAGCGAATGCACGACGATCACCCCCTCGGCCGACCAGTCGCCGCGGCGGGTGATGACGACGTTCGTCCGTCCGGGCAGCGGGCGTCCCACGGACTCGTACGTCTTCCGCCCCATGATCAGATGATGGCCCGTCGTCAGGGCCTTGAAGCGCCTCAGGTCGGTCGGCAGGCACCACGGCACCTGATTGCTGCGTCCGATGACGTTGTTGGCGGCGAGGGCGGCGATGAGAGTCACGTTCATACGGCGATGGGCGCCTTGATCGCGGGATGCGGATCGTAGCTCTCGAGGGTGAAGTCGCTGAACTTGAAGTCGAACAGCGACCGCACCTCGGGGTTCAGCTTCATGGACGGCAGCGGGCGCGGCTCGCGCCCGAGCTGCTCGCGGGCCTGCTCGAGGTGGTTGGTGTAGAGATGGGCGTCGCCGAGGGTGTGGATGAATTCACCCGGCTGGAGGTTCGTCACCTGCGCGACCATCATCGTCAGCAGAGCATACGACGCGATGTTGAACGGGACGCCGAGGAAGACGTCGGCGCTGCGCTGGTACATCTGGCAGGAGAGGCGCCCGTCCGCGACGTAGAACTGGAACAGCGCGTGGCACGGCTGCAACGCCATCTTGTCCAGATCGCCGACGTTCCACGCGCTCACGACCAGCCGCCGGGAGTCGGGGTTGCGCCGGATCTCGGCGAGCACGTTCGAGAGCTGGTCGATGTGCCGCCCGTCCGCGGCCGGCCAGGAGCGCCACTGGTAGCCGTACACCGGACCGAGCTCGCCGTCGGGGTCCGCCCACTCGTCCCAGATCGTGACTTTGTTCTCGTTGAGGAAGCGGACGTTGGTTTCGCCCGCGAGGAACCACAGCAGCTCGTAGACGATCGACCGCAGGTGCAGCTTCTTGGTCGTGAGCAGCGGGAACCCCGCCGCGAGATCGAACCGCATCTGATGCCCGAAGATGGAGATCGTGCCCGTGCCGGTGCGGTCGGTTTTCTTCGCCCCGCGGTCGAGGATGGTCTGCATCAGGTCGAGGTATTGCTGCATGGGGGCATTGTAGGGGACAGGGGGCAGGGCGCAGGGGGCAGAAGTTCGACCGTCTTCTCCTGTCCCCTGCGCCCTGTCCCCTGCGCCCTCCATCTATACTGCGCCCGCTCATGGAGTATCGCGACAACGTCCTGCACATCGGCAATTTGTCCACCGAGGAGCTCGCGGCGCGGTTCGGGACGCCGCTGTACGTCTACGACGCCGCGGTGATCCGCCGCCAGGCCACTGCCGTGCGCGCCGCGTTCGGCGGCCTTCCCTTCCGGCCGTTCTACGCCATGAAGGCGAACTCGAACCTGGCCATCCTGCGCATGCTGCGCGCGGAGGGCTTCGGGTGCGACGCCGTCTCGCCGGGAGAGATCCACCTGGCGATGCGCGCGGGCTACGGGCCGGAGGAGATCTGGTTCACGTGCTCGAACGTCTCCGACGAGGACCTTCGGGCCATTCCGGACCCGCGCATCGTGGTCAACGTGAACTCGATGTCGGAGATCGACCGCTGTCTCGCGCTCGACCTGCCGAATCCGATCGCGCTGCGCATCAATCCCGACGTCGGCGCGGGGCACCACGCGGACGTCATCACGGCCGGGCGGAGCGTGAAGTTCGGCATCGACGTCGCGGAGCTCGACAGCGCGCGGATCCTGGTCGAGGACACGGGCCGGAAGATCGTCGGCCTGCACGCCCACATCGGCTCGGGCGTCGACTCCCCCACGCCGCTGCTCGCCGCCGCGCGGCAGTTGCTCGAGCTGGCCCCGTCGTTCTCCAACCTGCGCTGGATCAACTTCGGCGGCGGCATCTCCACGCCCTACAAACCGGAGGAGAACGAGTTTCCGGTCGCGGCGTACGGCGCGGAGCTGACGCGAACGGCGGATGCATTTCTCCGCGCGCGGGACCTGACGGCGATCCTCGAGCCGGGACGCTATCTCGTCGCGCAGTCGGGGACGCTCCTGTCGCGGGCCACGACCCGACGCGTCAGCGCGGGCATCGACTGGGTGGGCGTCGACTCGGGCTTCAACCACCTCGCCCGCCCGTCGAAGTACTCGGCCTATCACCACATCCTCAACGCCTCGCGCGGCTCGCAGGGCTCGCTGCGGGAGAGCTGGGATGCCTCGCTCCGAAGAGAGGACGTCGTCGTGGCCGGCAACATCTGCGAATCGGGCGACGTCTTCACGCGCGCCGAAGGCCACGTCGTGCCGCGCAGCATCGAGCCGATCCGGGTGGGCGACCTCCTGGCCTTCTGCGACGCCGGCGCGTACGGCTTCTCCATGGCCTCGCACTACAACGCCCGCCTGCTGCCGCCGGAAGTGCTGGTGGACGGCGACGACGTGCGGGTCATTCGGGAGAGGCAGAGCGTCGACGATCTCTTTCGGGGGATGGCGTGAGGTCGTCGAGTCGACGAGTCGACGAGTCGACGAGCACGCTCGGAGGGTTCACTCGACGACTCGTCGACCGGACGACTCGAAGACTCGTTCTCGCTCTGCTGTTGACCAGTTGCGCAACCAAGCCAATGCCAAGCACCACACTGGACCTGAAAATCACCAACGCCCGCATCGTCGACGGCACCGGCGCGCCGTGGTTCCGCGGCGACGTCGGCATCCGCGGCGACCGCATCGTCGCCGTCGGCGATCTGCACGGCCAGACTGCCGCCTCCACGATCGACGCGCAGAACCGCATGGTCGCGCCGGGCTTCATCGACCTCCTCGGCTGGTCGCAGACCACGGTCATCGCCGATCCGAAGCTGGAGGCGAAGGTCCGCCAGGGCGTGACCACCGAGGTCGCGGGAGAGGGTGTGTCGCCGGGGCCGAATGCGCCCGACCGCGTCCGCGCAGGACAGCGCTGGCTCACCCTCGGCGACTATCTCGACGAGCTGGATCGCCGCGGCTCGGCCATCAACTTCGCATTGCTCGTCGGTGCGGACAACCCGCGCTCGATGGTCATCGGCGACGTCAACCGCCCGCCGACGATGGAGGAGATGCAGCGGATGGAGGCTATCGTCGACCAAGCCATGCGCGACGGCGCGATCGGCCTGTCGACGTCGCTGATCTACGTCCCGGCGATGTATTCGACGTCCGAGGAGCTGGTGAACCTGGCGCGGGTGGCGGCGAAGTACGGCGGGATGTACTTCTCGCACATCCGCGACGAAGGCGACCGCATCGACAGCGCGCTGGACGAGGCTTTCCGCATCGGGCGCGAGGCGAAGATCCCGGTGAACGTGTGGCACCTGAAGATCGGCGGGCGTCCGAACTGGGGACGCATGCCGCAGATCCTCGGCCGCATCGAGGCGGCGCGCGTCGAGGGGATCGACGTCGCGGCGAATGTGTATCCGTATGCGGCGTCGTCCACGGGCCTGTCGACGCTGGCGCCCGACTGGGCGATGGAAGGCGGCTACGACGACTTCCGCAAGCGCCTGGAGAATCCCGACGACCGCGTGCGGATCGCCGAGGCGCTGCGGGCGCAGGTGGCGCGGCGGGGCGAGCGGGGCATCTACGTGTCGCAGGTGTTCAACCGCGCGCAGAGCCAGTATGAGAAGAAGTACATCGAGGAGATCGCGGCGCTGATGGGGACGACGCCTGAGGAGGCGCTGATGGCGCTCTTCGCGGCGAACGAGCTCTCGCCCCGGGTCATCTACTTCTCGATGAACGAGGACGACGTGCGCGCGGCGCTGCGGCATCCGTGGGTCTCGGTCTGCTCCGACGCGAGCTCGGTGACGGACCAGCAGCGCGCGGAGAACGTCGGCGTGCACCCGCGCGCGTATGGCTCGTTCCCGCGCGTCCTCGGCCACTACGCGCGGGAGGAGAAGCTGTTCTCGATCGAGGAGGCGGTGCGGAAGATGACGTCGCAGGCCGCCGCCCGCGCCAACCTCAGCGACCGCGGCGTGCTGCGCGAGGGGATGATCGCGGATGTGGTGGTGTTCGACCCCAACACGGTCATCGACAAATCGACCTTCGACGACCCGCATCACTTCTCCGAAGGCATCACCGATGTGATCGTGAACGGCACGCCGGTCTTGCGCGACGGCGCGATGACAGGCAAGCTGCCTGGCAAATCGATCCGCGGCCGCGGCTACAGGAACTAGGGCACAGGGGGCAGGGCGCAGGGGGCAGGAGAAGACCGGTTCTCCTGTGCCCTGTCCCCTGCGCCCTGCGCCCTGCGAAAGGGCGAATGCAAGAGAACAGCAGCGGGAAACTCGTTCGAACGGTCGGCTTCTGGGGTCTCGTGGCGATGTGCATCAACGCCGTCATCGGCAGCGGCGTGTTCCTGCTCCCCTACGAGTCCTACAAGCTCCTCGGGCCGTTCTCGCTCTGGGCGCCGCTGCTGTTCGCGATCCCGGTGTTCATCCTGGCGCTCTGCTTCGCCGAGGCGGCCAGCCATTTCACGGAGCCGGGCGGGGCGTATCTCTACGCGAAGACCGCCTTCGGCGACTTCGCCGGATTCGAGACCGGGTGGATGAACTGGATCGCCCGCGTGACGTCGCTGGCGTCGCTGTCGAACGGCTTCGTCGTCGCGCTGGCGCTGCTCGTGCCGACGCTGAAGGACGGCGCCGCGCGCGCGGCGGTCATCACCGGGACGATCCTCTTCCTGGCCGCGATCCACTACCTCGGCGTGCGCTATGGAGCGGCGTCGATCTACATCTTCACGTTCGGCAAGCTCGTCCCTCTGATCGGCTTCATCCTCCTGGCGCTGATCGTGTGGAAGTCGAATCCCCTCCCCGGCTCGTTCGACGTGCCGGCGAACGCGAAGTGGAGCGAGGTCGCGCTGTTCATGCTCTTCGCCTACGCCGGCTTCGAGAACCTCGGCGTCCCCGCGGGTGAGTACAAGAACCCGCGCCGCGACCTGCCGCTGGCGCTGCTGGTGGGCATCTTCATCATCGCGGTCATCTACGTGCTCGTGCAGCTCGGGGCGATGTCCGCGCTGCCGGACCTGTCGTCGAGCGACACGCCCATCGCGTCCGCCGCCGCGGCGATCATCGGCCCGATCGGGGCCATCATCGTGACCATCGGCGCCCTCCTGTCCATGGCCGGCACGAACTCCGGCACCATGCTCGAGGGCTCGCGCATGCTCTACGCCCTCTCCCTCGGCCGCCGCATGGGCCCGATCTCCTACGTCCACCCGCGCTTCCACACGCCCACCGTGGCCATCGCCATCCATACCGCGGTGGCCCTCGCGATGGCCCTGGCCGGCTCGTTCCGCACGCTCGCCCTCATCTCCGCCGGCGCGCGCCTGGTGACGTACCTGATGACCTGCCTCGCCGTCCCCCGTCTGCGCAAACTGAACGAAGGTTTCCGCACGCCCGGCCTGATCGTCCCCATCCTCGGCGTCATCGTGTCGCTGGTCTTCGTGATCACGATGAAAGAAGAGCCGAAGCGCGCCCTGGCGCTGGGAATCGGTCTGGTGGTCGGCGCCTTGATCTACGTCATTTCGCGTCCCCGCACTACCGCCTGACGCCTCCGCACTCCAAACATTCATCCCTCGATTCGCGGTATCCTTCCTTCGTTCCCCACAACTGAATACCGGCAAGGGAGGTCCCCATGAGTGACTCGTCGAAGTGGACCCGTCGCAGCTTCCTGGATGCCGTCGGCCGCGCGGGCGGCGCCGCTGCCGTATACGAGACGATGGTGGCGATGGGGATGATCGGCGTCCCGGCGGCGTTCGCGGGGCCGCCGCAGGTCGCGGCGGACCGCGGCCGCGGCCAGCGCGTGGTGATCCTCGGCGCGGGCATCGCCGGGCTGACGGCGGCGTACGAGCTGAACAACGCCGGCTACGAGGTCATCGTCCTCGAGGCGAACCGCCGCGCGGGCGGCCGCAGCAACACGGTGCGCCGGGGCGACACGATCGAGGAGAACACCGGCACGAAACAGGTCTGCAAGTTCGACGATCATCCGGACTTCTACCTGAACGCCGGGCCCGGCCGCCTCCCCTATCACCACACCGCGATCCTCCACTACTGCACGCTCTTCGGCGTGCCGCTGGAGGTCTACACGATGATGACGCGCGCGAACTACTTCCAGCGCGACGGCTCGTGGAAGAACCGCTCCATGGTCAACCGCCGCATCGCCAACGACACGCGCGGCTGGATCTCCGAGCTGCTGGCCAAGGCGGTCGTGAAGGGACATCTGAACAAGGAGCTGGAGAAGAAGGGCGTCGACAAGGACCAGTTCCTGAGCCTCCTCACCGTCTTCGGCGACATCGACCCGGACGACAAGTACGACTACCTCGGCTCCTCGCGCTCGGGCTACCTCGTGCAGCCGGGCATCGAGGACTGCGGCAAGCTGCTCAAGCCGCTGAAGCTCGCGGACCTGGTCAACTCGGACTTCTGGGACCACCGCTTCTATCAGGCGGAGGAGTACGAGTGGCAGCCGACGCTCTTCCAGCCGGTGGGCGGCATGGACCAGATCTGGCGCTACGGCTTCCTGCAGAAATCGCCGGTGGGACGGTTCATCTACTACAACCAGGAAGTGCTCCACGTGGAGAACGTCACCGAGGACGGGAAGGAGAAGGTGAAGATCGCTTTCCGCCCCTCGGGCGGCCTGGCGCAGGTGGTCTCGTCGATCACCGCCGACTGGTGCATCTCCACGATCCCGATGCCGATCCTCGCGCCGATTCTCAAGAACAACAACTTCGACCAGTCGTACAAGGACGCGGTCGCGGGCGTGCAGTTCGCGCCGACGGTCAAGGTGGGCTGGCAGACGAACAGCCGCTTCTGGGAGACGCGGGACCAGATGTACGGCGGGATCTCGTACACGACCGATCCGATCACGCAGATCTGGTATCCGTCGTGGGCGTACTTCAAGCAGAAGGGCATCCTCACCGGGGCGTACAACTACGACCAGGACGCCATCGACTTCGGGAACTATCCGCTGCAGAAACGGCTGGCCGAAGCGATGAAGGGCGGGATGAAGGTGCACCCCGACTTCGACAAGCACGTGCCGATCGAGCTCGGGCTGTCGATCGCCTGGCAGAACGTCCCGTGGCAGCTCGGCGGCTGGGCCGACGACTGGTCGTGCGACAAGAGCATCCCGCAGACGCTGCTGCAGGCGGAGCCGTCGGGAAAACGCTTCTTCGTGGCCGGCGATCAGGTGTCGTACCTGTCGGGCTGGCAGGAAGGCGCGGTGCGCTCGGCGCACCACGTGATCGCGCAGGTCATGAAGGTACCGATGGCGCTGAAGACGGCACCGATGCTGGAGATGGTGGAGCCGGAGGCCTCGATTCGCAAGGCGCCGGGCACGCGCCGGCGCACGCGCGGCCTGCCGTAGTGTGCGAGTCATCTGGAGTGCGGCAACTACGCTTCGCTGCGTTGCCGCACTCCACATCACTTCCGTTCGAATTGTGTGGCGCGCTTGGCTTCGCGCAGGCGCGCCAGGGCGAACATCTCCGGCGGCGCGGTGCGGCCGAGGACGGCGTGGGCGACCATTTCGCCGAGGGCGGGGGACAGCTTGAAGCCGTGGCCGGAGCCGCCGCCGGCGAGCCAGACGTTCTTCAGCGCCGGGTGTTTGTCGAGGATCAGGTGTCCGTCGGGCGAGTTCTCGTACTGGCACACCTCGGCCGCCAGCAACGGCGCTTTGGCGAGCTCCGGGAAGCGCTCCGCCAGCAGGCCGCGGGCGCGCGCGATCCCCTCCTCGGTCGGCTTGCGGTCGCCGTTCGTCGGGTCGAACGCCTCGCCGCGGGTGTCGTCGGCGAGCTTGAAGCCGCGGCCGTGGACGTCCGGGATGCCGTAGAAGATCCGCTCGCCGAAATCGATCCAGATCGGGAAGCGCTCCGGCTGATAGCGGTCCGAGCCGCGCGGCGTGCCGAAGTAGAAGACCTCCTGCCTCGTGGGACGGATCGCGTCGCCGACGACGTCGGGGAACAGCGTGCCGAGCCACGGGCCGCAGGCGTAGACCACCGCGTCGGCGTCGATCGGCTTCGACGGGTCGACGTGCGCGGTCACGTACGTCCCGCCGTTCTTCACGAACAGATCCCGCACCACGCCGCACGCCCGCCTCGCGGAGAGCGCGCCCGCGCGCCGCTCGAGCCACGCCGACTTCACGCCGGCGAACGAGATCTGCGGCCAGCGCCGCCGCGCGTCGTCGAGCGCGATGGCGTCGACCGGAAATCCGAGCTCGCTGAGGATCGGCACGGACGACCGGACGTACGCGTCGTCGCCGCGGTGCAGCCAGAGCGCGCCGGTCTCGACGTAGAGCGACGGGTCGAGCCGTTCCCACAGCTCGTACGACCGCTTCACCATCTCGACGTAGATGCGGTCCGGCCCGTAGATCGCGCGGATGACGCGCGTCTCGCCGCCCGAGCTCGCGCGGGTGTGGCCCGGGCCCCACGCGTCGGCGAGCGTGACGCGCGCGCCGAGGCGCTGGAGGTGGAGGGCGGACCAGACGCCGAAGGCGCCGGCTCCGACCACGGTCACTCGCGGCGCGGAGCCGGATGCAAGGGTCATGAGAGGAGCTGCCGCGGCGCCTTCGAGAAACGTACGCCGCGACAGCTCCATCGTACTCAGAAAATGAACCGCGTGCTCACGCCGAACGTGCGCGGCTGGTTGGTCAGATAGCCGACGCGCGCGCGCGTGCCGCGCTCCTGGTCGAGGGCCAGGTACGCGGTCTCGTCCGTCACGTTGTTGATGTACAGCGCCGTGTCGAACTTTCCGCGCAGCAGGCCGACGCGGAGGTTCAGGATGTCGTAGGCCGGCAGCTCGGGATCGAACGAATAGATGTTCTGCGTATACGGACCGCCGATGTCGCCGCCGAAGCCGCTGATGTCGACCGTGCCGAAGCCCGCCGCCTGATCCGCGACCTGCGTGTAGCGCTCGCCGATGTGCTGGAAGACGCCCGTCAGATAGCCGATCCCGTCGAACAGCGGCTGGCGGAAGGTCGCCGCCGCCGCCATCTGGAACTCCGGCACCGTCGGCAGGCGGTTGCCTTCCTGAATGCCCGCGACGATGTTGCCGCCCGCGTCACGGAAGCTGGAGCGCAGCTCGGAGTTGTTGAAGCTGCCCGAGATGGCGAAGTCGAACTTCTCGGTCGGCGCGATTTCAAACTCGCCTTCGATGCCCGTCGTGCGCGCCTTCGGCACGTTCAGGATGATGCGCGACGAGCACGTGCCCGCCGTCACCGTGGCCTGCAGGTTCTCGATGTCCATCCGGTACGCCGACGCGCTGAACTGGGCGTTGCCGCCCATGAAGCTGCCCTTCGCGCCGACCTCGTAGTTCCACAGCGTCTCGTCTTCCCACGTCGGGTGGCCGCCGTAGATGGCCAGGTCCGCCGGCTGGCAGAGCGGGAGGTTCAGCGGGTCGTTGATGCCGCCGAGGCGGAAGCCCTTCGAGACCTGGCCGTTGAAGCGCAGCGCGTCGGAGGCCTTGTAGCTGACGATCACGCGCGGCGCGAAGCCGTCCGCCGAGACCGAGCCCGTGCTGTCGATCGGATCGGCGAAGATCCCGTCGAAGATCTGCGCGCGGTCTTCCTCGAAGTCGTAGTAGCGCAGGCCGCCGGTGACGTCGATCTTGTCGCCGAGGGGGAACGTCACCTCGCCGAACAGCGCGAGCTGGTTGAACTCGTAGTGCAGGTCGGACTTGTACAGCTCGTCCTTCAGCGCGAGCTTCGTGCCCGCCGTGGGGATGTTCACGCCGATCGCGCGGGCGGCATCCTCGAAGCCGATCACCGGGAGGTTCTGGCCGTAGTCGCGCTCCGAGTCCGCGTAGAACACGCCCGCCACCCAGTCGAAGCGATCGCCGCGGGCGCCGCCGAGGCGCAGCTCCTGCGTGTAGCCCTTCGCCTGCGTCGCGTCGTACAGCGGCGCGTCGATCGAGTACACGCTCTCCGGCAGGCCGATGCTGCCGCCGGTGATGCTCGCCGTGAGCGCGGTGGCGTCGCGGACGACCAGCACGTCGCGATCGATGTACGACGTCACGGACGTGAGCGTCAGATCGCCGATGTCGTACTCCATGTTCACGTCGCCGAGGAGGAACTCGTCCGTGAACGGCTCCTCGATCTGGGTGTACTGCTCGCGGTCGCCCAGGTTCACGGCCGGGCGCGTGGTGGTGAACGGATTCGCCAGGATGTTGAAGTCGTCGATGCGGTTCCAGCCGTTCATCTCGACTTCCTGGTAGAGCAGGCGCGGCGTGATGCGGAAGCGGTCGTTCGGCTCGAAGCGGAGCGCCACGCGTCCGCCGAAACGGTTGCCGTCGTTCACGTCGTCGCGCACGCTGAGGCCGGGCTGCACGGCGTCGATGAAGCCGCCGTACTGCGTGTAGTACAGGGCCGCGCGCAGGGCTGCGCGGTCGCCCACCGGCATGTTGAACGCAGCCTTCGCGTTGCCGCCGATGCCGCCGTCGCTGATCGAGCTGACACCCAGCTCGCCGACGGTCTCGCTCACGCCGAGCTTCGGCTGATTGGTGATGTAGCGGACCGTGCCCGACAGCGAGCCGGAGCCGAACAGCGTCCCCTGCGGCCCGCGCAGCACTTCGATGCGGGAGATGTCGAACAGGTCGACGTCGGGCGTGAAGAGCGACAGCGAGATCACCGATTCATCGAGATAGACGCCGACCTGCTCCTTGACGCCGGGCTGGTCGCGCACGATCTGTCCGGCCGACACGCCGCGGATCGCGACCTGGCTCTGGCCGGGCCCGAGGTTCTGGACGGTGAAGCCGGCCACGTTGGTAGCGACGTCTTCGATCGTCTCCGCGCCGCGATCGCGGAGCTGGCTCTCGGTGGGCGCCGCCACGGACATCGGCACTTCCTGCACGCTCTCCTCGCGCTTGCGGGCCGTGACGACCATCTCCTCCGTGACTTTCGGTTTTTCCTCGTCGGGGGGCGGCGTCTGTTCCTGCGCGAAGAGGGGCAGGGACGTGAACACGACGGCGGACAACAAGATCCTCGTCACCAGGGTCTTCATAAACACTTCTCCTCCGGTTCCGATGGGGATTCTGACGCTTATTTCCGTCAATTTTGGTTGAAGTGTGAGGAAGCGGTCAAGCGGAGATGCGAATAGGACGGATAGGACCGATAGGACGAATAAGACGAATAGGACGTCCTATTCGTCCTATCGGTCCTATGCGTCCTATTCGTCCTAGAACAGCCAGTAGCACACCGCCACCGTGGCGATCGCCGCCACCAGATCCCCGATCAGCGCCGCGGGCACCGCGTGGCGGGTCTTCTTCACGCTCACCGCGCCGAAGTACACCGCCAGCACATAGAACGTCGTCTCCGAGGAGCCGTACATCGTCGCGGCCATGCGGGCGATCACGGAGTCCGGGCCGTGGGTCTTGATCAGGTCCGTGGTGAAGGCCAGCGACCCGCTGCCGGTGAGGGTGCGCAGGATCGCCAGCGGCATCAGCTCCGCGGGGAAGCCGGTCGCGTTCATCACCGGCTGGAGCGACGCCGTCAGCAGCTCCATGGCCCCCGAGGCGCGGAACATGCCGATGGCGACGAGGATGCCGACCAGGAAGGGGATGATCTTGATCGCGACGTCGAAGCCCTCCTTCGCGCCGTCGACGAACACGTCGTACACCTTCACCTTGCGGATCATCCCGATCAGCGGGATCACCACCAGCATCACCGGGATGGCCCACAGCGAGATCTGCTCGAGCGTGGCGCGGATCACTCGCTCACCTCTGGCGTCTCCTCGCGGCGGTAGAACCGCTGCAGGAGCTTCGCGGCCACCACCGCGGCCACCGTGCCGATGAACGTGGCCACGATCGACGGGCTGATGATGGCCGTCGGATTCACCGAGCCCGCGGCCGCCAGCACGCCGATCATCGTCGCCGGGATGAGCTGCACGCCCGAGGTGTTGAGGGCCATGAACGTCACCATGGAGTTGGTGGCGGTGTCCTTCTGGTCGTTCAGCGCCTGCAGCTCCTCCATGGCCTTGATGCCCAGCGGCGTCGCGGCGTTGTTGAGGCCGAGCATGTTCGCCGCGATCGACATCACGATCGCGCCGTTGGCCGGATGATCGGCCGGGACTTCGGGGAACAACCATCGGAGCACGGGACGGAGCAGGCGGCCGAGGAGCGTGACGAGGCCGGAGGCTTCGGCGATGCGCATGATGCCGAGCCAGAGCGTCATCACGCCGACCAGACCGATGGCGATCTCGACGCCCGTCTTCGCCGACTCGATCGCCGCCTGCGAGACCTTGTCCGCCGTGCCGTTGAACGCCGCGACGATCAGCGCGATCGCCATGAGGCCGAACCAGATGTAGTTGAGCATGCGTGCGCTATTGTGCCCCACGCGACGACCTGCATCGAGAGCGGCAACTGAGCACCGATTTGGAGCGCGGAGGCAATCGCCTCCGCACTCCAAATCACACCGCTTCCACGTACGCGCGAGGGATCGTCAGCGTGAGCGGCGACGGCAGTCGCGCCGCGAGCTCCTCGAACACGTCTGCCTCCCCCGCCACCTCCTGCCAGGCGGGGAAGAAGCCGAAGCGCACGAAGTCGTGGGACAGCAGCGCGGCACCGTTGGCGTAGCGCATGACGAACGTGTCCTCGTGAACCGCGCGGACGAAGAACCCCGCGCGGTCGAGGAGCCCGCGGAGCTTGTCGATCGTCGCGCGATGCTCGACGTGCTCGCGCAGCGCCGCGCGCCGCGACTCCGGAAGCACCGACTCGAACACCTCGTAGAACTCGCGCATGTGTCCGACCAGGTTCGTCGTCAGCGCCAGCACGCCGCCGCGGTGCAGCACGCGACGGCACTCGGCGATCGCCGCGGGCGCGTCGGCGAAGTTGTTGAGGCCGAGGTTGGAGACGATCAGATGAAACGAGCCATTGCGGAACGGCAGGCGCGCGGCGTCGGCGGCGTGCAGCATCGCGTTCCGTACACCCCACTGGCGGCGCTTGCGCTCCGCGCGTGCGACGGCCGTCATCCACGGATCGATTCCGTGTACGAACGAGCCGGGGCCGAGGCGCTGGGCGAGCTCGAGGAGCGGAAAGCCGGTGCCGCAGCCGACGTCGAGCGCCACGGTGCCGGGCGCGAGCGGCACGCGCTCCAAGAGGACCGAGCCGAACATCGCGGACCAGAGCGGCAGCTCGTCGTAGTGGTCGACGAAAGAGGGCGAGTTGAAGTCGTGCGTCACAGCGACAGGGTAATCGCGTCCAGCTCCCGCGCGATCTGATGGTGCAGATCGGGCGGCGCGCCGTAGAACGCCTTCACGACCTTCCCCTGCGCGTCGGCGAGCAGCATCGTCGGCACCGCGGGCACGCCGCCGAACGACTCCAGCACCTTTGGCGTGGCCATCACCACGCGGCCCGGCGCGGGATGCGCGGCGAGCACGCGGTCGACGTCCTCGCGTTTCGACTCCACCGCGATGGCCACGACCTGCACGCGCTTCGGATCGAGCTCCCCCATCCACTGCATCGTCTCCAGGCAGGGCGGGCACCACGTGGCCCAGAACTCCACGAGCACCGGCTTGCCGCGCAGGTCGCGGGCCGTGAAGCGTTTTCCTTGCAGGTCGACGAGCGCGACGTCCGGCAGCGACTGCTCCTTCGCCGGGGTAATCTTCGCCGAACGGAGCGTGCCGCCCGCCAGGCGGATGTCGATCATCCGCGCGAGGTCGTGCTGGAACTCCTTGCGCTGCTCCGGGTCTTTCCACGGCAGATACCGCCCCGCGCCCGAGCCACCCCATTCGTAAAAGTCCTCGGGGCGCGCGATGAGCGCGTCATCGACGAACACGGCCGGGTACTTGTCGACACCGAACCGGTCCGCGAGCGGAGACGCACCGTAATCCTCGACGACGAATTTCGCCTCCGAACCGAACTGCCTCACCGTTTCCTGGGCCAGCAAACTTGCCGGGTCGGAGAGGCTTCACGTGTAGGGCCAGCGGATGAGGGTCACGGTCACCGGCCCGCTGGCGGTCTTCGCCACCGGCAGCGTACGAGACGTCATCGCGTCGAGCAGCGAGAGCGCCGCCGGCTCGCCGCGAAACGCCGCGTGCAGCGTGGTCTTCCCCGTGGTCTCGATCTTCCCGCGCGCGGTGGGACTGGCGTCGCGCCGCGCTTCGAGCAGGACCAGCGTCGCGCCGGCCAGGCTGCCGCGCTCGAGCAGCTCCCGCGCTTCCTTCAACCTGGCGCTGAGGACGAGCGAGCGCCGCGACGGGTCGCGCTCGTACCGTTCGTACGCCTCGCGCTCCAGCGACTGCAGCGCCGCGCGGAGCTGCTCGCGGTCCGGCGGCGCCTCGCGGCGGCCTTTGAGAACGATGGAGTCCGCGAACTTCCGGCTCGCCTCCGCCTGGGCAAGGTAGTACAGGCCGTCGTTCGGCGAGCTCGCCTTGCCGTAGGGCAGGCTGGCGCGATACAGCTTGTCCGCGCGGTTGCGCGCGACCTCGGCCATCGCGGTCTGCAGCAGCGGACCGGCTTTCACGGCCGGCTGCGGGTAGCTCTCGCCGGCGTCCTTCCAGGCCTGTTCGAGCGCGGCGAAGTCCTCCACCGGATTCTTCGCCAGAAACGCCTCGGTCTCCTGTTTCAGGAAGGCTTCGCGCGAGCGGTAGACGTCCACCACCGCGACGTCCTTTGCACAACCGGCCAGGAGCAGCGCGAGCAGGGCGAGTCGTTTCATGCGTGCGCCCATTCTGCGGGCATGCATGGCGGCGTCCGGTAACATGTCAGTGTGCATCCGCGCACGGAATTGATTCGCGTTCTGCGCAGCGCCTGTTCGGGCGAGCTCGCAGCCATCCACGCCTACCACGGACACGCGGCGAGCGTGTCGTCGCCCGAGGAGCGCGAACGGATCCTGGTGATCCGGGAGGAGGAGCGGCATCACCGCGAGCTCGTCCTGGCCCTCCTCGCCGACCTCGGCGCGAAGCCGAGCCGGAAGCGCGAGATCGTCTTCTGGTGCATCGGCCGGACGATCAGCTTCCTCTGCCGCATCGGCGGCTGGTTCATCCCGATGTACGGCGCCGGCCGCCTGGAGCGCTCGAACATCGTCGAATACGAAGACGCGGCCCGCCACGCCCAGGCCATCGGCCGCACGGACATGATCGACTGCCTGCTGACCATGGCCGAGGTGGAGTGGGAGCACGAACGCTACTTCCGGGAACAGGTCGAGGGCCACTGGATGCTCCGCCTGTTCCCCCTGTGGAGCGCGCCGCCGCCAAAGGAAACGATCCGGGCTGGGCAGGTGGATTGCGCCGATACGCACGGCGTCGCGGCCAAGCTCGCGCCCATCGGCGTCAAATCCCACTCATGAACGCGGGGACACGTATCCGCTGACCTCGACTTGAGCAACAGTCTGTCATCCCGAGCGTCGAGCGAGGGACCTGGGTGGGCGGGGCGCGAAGCTGGTATCGCGCGCCCCACCCGCCCAGGTCCCTCGCTCGACGCTTCCAAGAAACTCGTTGTTCGCGAGCCGCAAGCTGCTTGCAATCAACATCTTGCGATCTGCTATGAGTCCGACATACTCAAGCAGGTTTCTTTCTCTCAGGCGCGGCGC
>DASUSN010000187.1:0-36765 GCA_036375075.1 Thermoanaerobaculia bacterium
AAGAAGGTCTCGACGACTCGACGACTCGACGACTCGACTCCTTCTTCCAGGGCCTGATCACCCAACTCGCGAATCCCAAGGCCCTGGTCTTCTTCACCGCCCTCCTCCCGCAGTTCGTCGACTCCTCGAAGCCGATGACCATCCAGTTCGTCGTCCTCGGCGTGATTTCCATCCTCGTCGAGCTGCCGGTGCTCCTGGCCTACGGCTTCGCGGCCGACCGTGGGCGGGCGGTGTACGGCAAGCACGCGCGGCTCGTCGAGCGCCTGTCGGGCGCCTGCCTCGTCGCGGCGGGCGCTCGGCTCGCAGCGTCGCGGATGTGATCGGGAGCGGGGCGCGGTCGCCGAGACACAGCTCGCAAATGGCAGTCCCCAGCAACCTCGGGAGCCAAAATTAGCTCCCTCGAATCACGCCCGACGCGCCGTGGATCAGCATTCACGACACTGGATCCGCCGCTGATCCGGAGCGTGGTGCTGAGCAGAGGGTATCGGTGCACTCGAATCACGTGCGGAGGCCGTAAACTTTGCCGATGCGAAAACCCGATGTCGGCAAGCGGGCCGGAGTGATCTCCGGCGTTCTCGGTGCGCTCTGCATCCTCGGCGAGCTTTGTTTCCTGTTCCCCCACTGGCTCGTGTCGCCGGACGGGATGCCGTTCTACGTCGAGAACATGCCGCTCATGCGCGGGATCCTGCTCGGGACCATCCTGACGACGTTCGTCATGGGCGCCGTGAGCGTGCTGCTGATCCGCTCGAAGACGTACGGCCTGATCGGCATCGGCCTGGGCACGATCGCGCTGCTCATGGGCGGCTCGAAGACTGAGGCGATCACCACCGCCAACGAACGGCGAGCCGTCAGCGCGGGCCTCGACTACTTCTGCCTGGAGCTGCTCGTGCTGGCGCTGGTGTTCATTCCGATGGAGCGGATCTGGGAGCTGCGCGAGCAGAAGATCTTCCGCACCGGCTGGCAGACGGACCTGAAGCACTTCTTCGCCAGCCACGCCGGCGTGCAGTTGCTGACCTTCCTGACCATCATCCCGGTGCAGGTGCTGTTCGCCTGGACGGTGAAGCTCGACTTCCAGACGAGCGTCGCCGCGCAGCCGGTATGGCTGCAGTTCTTCGAGATCCTGCTCGTGGCCGACCTGTTCAGCTACTGGGTCCACCGCGCCTTTCACAAGATTCCGGCGTTATGGAAGTTCCATGCGATCCATCACTCCAGCCTGCAGATGGACTGGCTGGCGGGGTCGCGCTCGCACATCGTGGACACGGTGGTGAACCGCTTCTTCGGTTTCCTGCCGATCTTCATCCTCGGCTTCTCCCCGTCCGCACTCTACGCGTACATCCTCTTCGTCTCGTTCCACGCCGTGTACATCCACGCCAACGTGAATCACCGCTGGCCCTACCTGCGCTGGATCTTCGCCACGCCCGAGTTCCACCACTGGCACCACACGTCGGATGAGGAAGGGATCGACAAAAACTTTGCCGTGTCTCTGTCGTTCATCGACGTCATCTTCCGGACCGCGCACATGCCGGATTACTGGCCGAAGCGCTACGGCACGACGAAGTTCCAGCCACCGGAGACGTACCTGGGGCAACTGGCGTATCCGTTTCAGAGGCACGAGGAAACGCCGTACGGGTAGGCGCGTCGGCGTAGACCTCCCACTCGAGTGGCGTGGCGAGGTAGATCCTGTCCTTGATGTCGAGGCGCGCGCCGCGCGTGAAGTGGATGCGGTTCACGGTGCCGTGATCGCTGGTCACGCAGTCCGGGCCGCCCGATTGGACCTTCTACGGCCGCAACCTGAAACTGGTGCAGTAGCGTCTTGGAGTACGCTACTCGTGCGATCATTGTGGTTGACTCCGCGAGCAGCGTAACTCGCGAGGCCCGACGCCCAGCGGACGCGAGATGGCCAAGGCGGTTGCCAACCCGACCTGCGGCACCGACAAACGGCGATGCAGAAGCGTGAGGGACGTTCATGGTTATTCATTCGATTTTCCGGCGGGCATCGTTCGCGGCGGCTCTTCTGTTTGTGGCGGCAACCCCGGTGACCGCGCAAATCTCCCTCGGAACGGCGCAGAGTTTCGGAGTGCTGGGCGGCTCGACCGTGACGAACACGGGTGCCACCACCGTCAACGGAAATGTGGGCGTGAGCCCCGGCACTGCGGTGACAGGGTTCCCTCCCGGCGTCGTCGTCGGAGGAGCGATTCACAGCAACGATGCCGTCGCGGTGCAGGCGCAGAACGACCTCACCACTGCGTACAACAACATCGCCGCGACGCCGTGCACTGTCGATCTGACAGGCCAGAACCTCGGCGGGCTGACGCTCACCCCGGGTGTCTATTGCTTCTCATCTTCGGCACAACTGACCGGTGCGCTGACTCTCGACGCACTCGGCAATCCGAACGCGCTGTTTCTCTTCAAGATCGGGAGCACGCTGACGACAGCAAGCGGCTCGACTGTGACCGTCATCAACGGCGGCAGTAGCTGCAATCGGGTGTATTGGCAGGTCGGTAGCTCAGCGACGCTCGGGACTGGGACTTCGTTCGCCGGCGACATCCTCGCGCTGACCAGCATTACCCTGACGACAGGCGCGAACACGTCCGGCAAGGTGCTGGCGCGCAACGGCGCGGTGACGCTCGATACGAACAATGTCAATACCTGCGGGGCCGCGCCGGTGTGTCCCGTGATCACGGTAAATCCGCCGACGCTGCCGAATGGTACGGTCGGAACCGCGTACAACCAGAACGTCTCCGCGTCCGGGGGGACGGCCCCCTACACATTCTCCGTCTCGAGCGGTGTGTTGCCGACAGGACTCGTTCTCAACCCGGCGACAGGTGGCATCAGCGGAACGCCCACTACGGCGGCAACGTTCAATTTCACCATCACCGCGGCTGACGCGAGCGGCTGCCTGGGCAGCCGGTCTTATACGATCACGATGGCGGCACCAGGGTGCCCGGTCATCACGCTGAACCCGAGCACGCTACCCGCAGGCGTGACGGCGACTCCGTACTCGCAATCGGTGACGGCAACGGGAGGAACGGCGCCGTACACCTACGCGGTGACCAATGGAGCGTTGCCGACGGGGCTGACGCTCAACTCCGCGACGGGATCGATCGCCGGAGTGCCCGTGCAGCCGGGGCTCTTTACCTTCACCATCGGCGCGACCGACGCCGCAGGGTGCACCGGTGCGAGAGAGTACACGGTGACGATCGTTGCCGGCGCAACGACTGGCATTCCCACGCTCGGTCCGCTCGCCCTCGCACTCATGGCTGCCATTCTGGGAGTCGCGGGAGTCTTTGCGGCGAGTCGCGTGACGATGTAAACGCAGTGCGAATGGAGGCCGTGAAGGACGGGCGTGACTCAAAAAAGGGCGCGGCCTTCGGCGGCGAGGGTTGCGGTGCGGAGACGATCGTTGCCTCCGCAATGCACAATGCGCGCGAGGCGTAGCGGCCGGCAAGGATGCCGGCGCTCCGCTTCGCGCGCCGCACTCCATAATGCGCGCCGATGGTCTTTCTCCTCTACGCCGCCACCGCGCTGCTCGTGCTGTGGCTCGTGCACCGCTTCGTGACGCCGCTGTCGCGGGCGGCGGCGCTGGTGTTGTTCGTGCTGCCGCTGGCGATCACGGGGTACGCGGTCGTCACCGGTGGGGTGTACGGGCCGGTGGACTATCCGTATCAGACCGAGCCGTTGTCCGCGCTCAAGCCGTTGTACGGGATCGACCGGCCGCACAACGCGGCGGCGACGGATGTGTACGGGACGATGTTCCCATTCCGGCGGACGCTGCAGATGTCGCTGGAGCGGGGGGAGTGGCCGCTGTGGAACGCGTACATGCTCGGGGGGAACGTCTTCGCGGCGACGGCGCAGGCGGCGCAGTACAGCCCGTTCACGCTGATCGCCTGTGTGCTGCCCGCGGCGGTGAGCTTCACGTACACGTGCTCGATCTGGCTGCTGATCGCGGCGATCGGGGCGTTTCTGCTGGCGCGGGAGGTGGGGTGCTCGGAGATCGCGGCGCTGATCGCGGGGGCGGGGTGGATGTTGGCGGGGTCGACGGTGCTGTACATCCACACGGCCATGGGTGGGACGCTGGTGTACGAGCCGATGTTGCTGATGGCGGCGGGGCGGGCGGCGCGGCGGCCGGGGATCGCGTCGGCGGTCTTTCTGGCGATCGTCTTCACGCTGATGATCTTCGCCGGTCATCCGGAGACGCTGTTTCTCACGGTGCTCGCGGGTGCGGCGTACGGGATCTTCGAGCTGGTCCGCGCGCGGGTGCGGCCGTGGCGAGCGATCGGGGCGGCGGTTGCGGGCGGGGTGCTGGCGCTACTGCTGTCCGCGATCCATCTGCTTCCGTTTTACGAGGCGGTCCAGCAGTCGGCGGAGCTGGAGGTCAAGACGAAGTATTTCTCGACCGCGGGCTTCGATACGCCGGCGGAGCGCGTGCTGTCGATCGTGGCCACGGAGTTTTTCCCGTTCCTGCACGTGCGGCAGTGGGTGAAGCCGCCGCTGGGCCTGACGCAGGCGGAGACGTCGGCGTGCGGGAGTCTGATCCTCGCTCTCGCGATCTACGCCGTCTGGCGGCGACGCACGGCGGAGACGTGGTTCTTCTTCGCGCTGGCGGTGGTCTGCATCGCCGTCGCGAGCCGGTGGAATCCGGTGGTGCGCGCGGTCAACGCGCTGCCGTTGATGGGGATCACGTACGAGGAGCGGCTGGCCTTCACCGCCGCGTTCTCGCTGGCCATCCTCGCCGCCCTCGGCGTGGACGAGCTGCTGCGCCGCCGCGATTTCCGTGCCGCCGCGCTGACGCTGACGATCGTCCTGATCGTGCTCGCGGTGGGGACGTGGTGGCTGACGCGCAACGTGGTCGTCGCCATCACCTTCTCGGACTTCGGCGACTACGCGATCTTCGCGGAGCTCTTCTTCCTCGGACTGGCCGCGCTGTTGCTCGTCTTCCGTCCGCCTCTCCGCGTGCTCGCGCCGGCGCTGCTGGCGGTGCTGGTCGGACAGCGCGTCGTGTCCGTCGGAGGGATGTTCAAGACCTTTCCCGCGGAGGTGGCGTATCCACCGGTGGTGATCTTCGAGCCGCTGAAGGACGTGCGGGAGCCGTTCCGCTTTGTCGGACAGTTCTATGCGTTGCTGCCGGGGACGAACGCGTTTTACGGACTGGAGGACGTCCGTGGGTTCGACGCGCTGCATTACGGGCCGTCGATCCAGCTCTGGCCGTTGTGGTGCACCTTCCAGCCGATCTGGTTCAACCGCGTCGACGACATCGGCCGGCCGTTCCTCTCGTTCCTCAACGTGCGCTACGCCGTGATCACCAACGTTGCGCCGGTCCCCGAGGGGTGGCGGGAGGTGGCACGGCAACGGGGGGCGGTGCTGGTGGAGAACACGCGCGCACTCGATCGCGCGTTCATCCCGCGCCGGGTGCGGCTGGGGTTGTCCGTGGACCAGCAGGTCGCGGAGCTGGGCCAGCAGACCGACCACTCCGACATCGCCTGGCTCTCCGCGGAGGTCCCGCCCTATGAGCGGGAGAACGGTCCCGGCAGCGTGCGCATCGCCGAATACAGTCCCGGCGGCCGCTACCTCCTCGATGTTGCCATGGAGCGCGACGGCTGGATCGTGATTTCCGAGACAGCCTGGAAGGGCTGGCGCGCCTACGTCGACGGCCGTCGCGTCGCGATGCAGAACGCCAACGCGTCGTTCCTCTCCGTCCACGTCCCCGCGGGACGCCACGCCGTGCGCGTGGTGTACTGGCCGGAGTCTTTTGTGACCGGCCGCGCGATCACGTTCGCGACGCTCCTCGTGCTCGTTGCCTTTGCCATCGTCCGTTATGGGGTGCGGAGGCGATTGCCTCCTCACTCCAGAATGCGAACGAAGACACCATCGGCATGAATTTGTGGCGTCGTACGGTACTCTGTCGCCATGCTCGCGCTCACGCCGCGTGACCGGTTGGTGGATCCGCAGGGGAGGCCGTATTTCCTGTGGGACATGGAGATGACTCTCGACGAGTTCGAGCGCATCGTCGGCGACCGCACCGCCTCCGCGCGGCCATATCTGATCGGGAAGGCGATGAGGCAGGCGAAGCCGGACGATATCCTGCAGTTCGTCACGCCCCAGGATCTGGCCGATCTCTGGAGCGACGTCGAGCGCTATCTCGGTAAGACGCGCGAGTTCTGGGCGTGGCTGCTCGAGGAGTGGGAGAAGGGTGGATACATCCGGCGGTAGGCTCGACCCGCTGCAGGTCCGCGTGCTCGAAGCGCTCGCCGGCATCGAGCCCCCCTTCGTTCTCAGCGGAGGCGCCGCGCTTGCCGGTGTTTACCTGGGACACCGGCAGACGCGCGATCTGGATCTGTTCTGGCGCGATCGCGACGACGTGGCGGACATTGCACGAACCATCGAACGACGACTCGCGGCCAGCGGGTTGACTGTGTCGCGGCTGCAGAGTAGCGCGATGTTCGTGCGTCTTCGGGTGGCGGATGGTGACTTCGCCGTCCGCGTGGACCTGATCGCGGAGCCCGGTGGCGCTCTCGAGCCGGCGATTCCTCAGCGCATCGGCACCGTGCAGGTTCTGGTGGACTCCCCCCATGCGATTCTCATCGAAAAGCTCTGCGCGCTGCTGAGCCGCTCCGAACTGCGCGATCTGATCGATGTGGAGGCGCTGGTCGAACGTGGCGAGGATCTCGAAAGCGCCATCGCAGCCGCGCCGCGGCGCGACAGCGGTTTTTCGCCGCTCACCCTTGCTTGGCTACTGCGCGAGCTCGATGTGAGGGGGCTTGGCTCTGTGCTGGGGATGGATGCAGCGGTTGGCGAGCGGCTCGACAGGTTCCGCCACACTCTCATCGAGCGACTGGTTGCGCCACCTCCCTTGTTAGGGGAGTGAGGTAGAGCGGTTTGCATCGTGTCGCTCCCAAAGCTGGCGCTTCGTGCGTCGGCGACCATCCCCCGCCTCCGTGTATCCTCCCCACCGTGAACGTGCGTGCGCTTTTGCGGGGGGCCGCGGTGGTGGCGGTGGTGGGGACGTATGCGTGGTTCGGGAGCGGGGGGACGTTCGCGTTCCGGCGGGTGCCGTGGGAGCGCGATGGGGGGAGCGGGTTCACGGAGCGCTATTACGCGGCGCTGGCGGAGGGTTATCTGCGGGGGCGGCTGGATATGCCGTATCCGCGGGATCCGCGGTTCGACAAGCTCCTCAACGCGTACGACTTCAAGGAGCGCGAGCGCGCCGGGATGCCGTGGGAGATGTGGGACGCGACGCTCTACAAGGGCCGCTTCTACCTCTACTTCTCGCCCGTCCCGGTGCTGCTGTTCTACATCCCGTTCCGGCTGGTCGCGGGCGCGTATCCGCCGGACACGCTGGTGGCGACGTTCTTCTGCACCTGGGCCTTTCTCGCCAGCGTCGCCTTCGCCCGGCGGCTCCTCGGCGAGCGCCTGCGCGCGCTGTGGATCCTGCTGATCGGCGTGGGGAACGTCGTGCCGTTCATGCTGACGTTCGTGCGCGCGTACGAGGTGGCGGTCGCGACGGGCATGGCTATGACGGCGACGTTCGCGTACGCCCTCGCGCGCTTCACCGAGACGCGGGCGACGAAGCACGCGGTGTGGATGGGCGTCTGGCTCGCGCTGGCGATCGCGACGCGGCCGAATCTCGCGGTCCTCGGCCTGATCGCCGTGGTCGTCCTGTTCCGTCATTGGCGCGCGGCGCTGTTCGCGATGATCCCCGTCGCCGTCGTCGGCACGGCCTACGCGCTCTACAACGTGGCCCGCTTCGGCAACCCGTTCGAGCTGGGGATCACGTATCAGCTCTCCTACGTGCCGATGTGGCGCGCGGCGCCGTGCAGTCTGTGTAACGTGCAGGACGTCGTCCGGCTGGTGAACAACGTCGTGCACTACGTCTTCTGGCCGCCGACGTTCAAGGGCGCGTACCCGTGGGTCGACCTGCAGCGCAGCTCGCTCGATCCGGAAGGCACTTTCGCCGGCGGCGCGGAGCAGATCGCCGGCATCGTGGCCCTGAACCCGCTCGTCCTGATCGGCACGGTCATCGCGCTGGTCTGGCGCTCGGGGTGGAGCCCCGCTCCCCGCATCGTCATGGCCTCCGCGTGGCTGATCCTCCTCGGACTGGCGACCTGCCGCTGGGTGACCGCGCGCTACGCGCTGGACTTCATGCTGCTGATGATCGCGGCGACAGTCGTGGGCATCGAGCAGGTGCTGGCGGAGGCGCGCAAGCACGCCGTGGTGGAGGCGCGGGGGCGAGCGATCGCCATCTTCATCGCCGTGCTCGCGTGCTACGCGATCGCCACCGGCGTCCTGGCCGGAATCCGCGGCGTGGCCTCCTGACCCTGGGCCAGCGGCGACGGCACGTGCAGGTGGAAGCCCTGCGCGTAGCGGACGCCGAGGGCGCGGAGGCGCTCGAGGGTCTCCTGCGACTCGACCCATTCCGCGATGCACTCGATCTTCCGCAGCCGCGCCAGCCGCACCAGCGCTCCCACGATCACCTCGGCCGCCGGATCGACGCGCAACTGCTGCACGAGGCGGCCGTCGATCTTCACGTACGTCACCGGCAGCTCCTGCAGATAGGCGAAGCTGGCCACGCCCGCGCCGAAGTCGTCGAGCGCGAGATCGAAGCCGCGCGCGCGCAGCCCCTTCATCGCCTCCACCGCCTGTCGCAGGCGATGGATCATCACGCCCTCCGTCACCTCCAGGCAGAGGCGCCGCGGGTCGAAGCCGAAGCGCTCCGGCAGGGAGATGGCGGTCTCGTAGAACGCCGGGTCGTTCAGCGTAGAGCCGGTGATGTTCACGCTCAGGCGCAGGCCGCGGTCGCGCGACTCGCCGAGGTGGCGCGCCGCCTTCTCCAGCACCCAGCGGTCGATGCGCTCCATGAGGCCGAAGCGCTGCGCGACCGGGAGGAACTCCGCGCTGGTCCGCACGACGCCGTTCTCGCTCAGGCGCAGCAGGACCTCGCTGAAGTTCGCGTGCGTGGCGCCGCTGATGTCGACGATCGACTGCCGCCAGAGCTGGAGCGAGCCGTTCTCCATCGCCATCTCCAGTTGCGAGACCTGATGGAGCGACGAGTGCCAGCGCAGCATGGCCTCGTCGCGGGGGAGGTAGACGTGCGAGCGGTGGCGCCCGTCCTCCTTGGCGACGTAGCAGGCCACGTCCGCGCGTCCGAGGACGGCGTCCGCCGTGTCCCCGCCCTCGGCCGGGAAGAACGTGATGCCGATGCTGACGCCGGCGCTGAAGGACATCGAGCCGAAGCGGAAGCGGTAGCGCCCCATGGCGTCGTGGATCGTGTCCGCAACGGCGACCGCGCCGTCCTTGCTGGCATTCGGGACGATGCACGCGAACTCGTCGCCGCCGAGGCGGGCCAGCTTCCCCGTCTGCGGCACCGCGCGCTGCAGCTCCTTGGCGATCTCCTGCAGCATGCGGTCGCCGGCGATGTGGCCGCACGTGTCGTTCACGAGCTTGAACTGATCGAGGTCGAGGTACAGCAGCGCGTGCGCGGAAGGCGGTCCCGACTCGACGGCCTGCTGCAGCCGGCGCTCGAGCTCGTGCCGGTTGTACATCCCCGTGAGCGGGTCGTGATGCGCGAGCTGGTACAGGCGCCGCGCGTGCTGTTCGCGCTCGCCCCACACCACGGCCAGCACGTAGCCCGTCGCCGCCGCGGTGCCGACGAACACCACGCGGATGATGCCGTCCATGCCTTTCGTCGCGTGGCCGAGGTGCATGCCCACGAAGATGAACAGCAGCACGGCGGCCGACGACGCCGCGCCCGGGACGCCCGCGACGATGGCCGTGAAGACGACGATCGGCAGCAGCAGGAAGAGCGTCGACGACGCCGCCGGACCGCGCATGGCGATGGCCGCGCCGAGGACGATCAGGAACATCGTCAGCGCCAGCCAGCGCGAGAACTGCATCTTCGACCGGAACGGCCAGCGCCGCCAGCCGAGGACCAGCGGCACGAAGACCAGGACGCTCACCAGATCGGAGATCCAGATCGACAGGGCGTCGCCGGCCACGCGGGGGACGTCGCGCGAGAAGAACGCGTACTCGACCAGGAACGTCGCCGCTCCGCCCGCGGACGTCGTCACGAACGCGCCGAGGGTGAAGATGCCGAGGTCACGCAGGCGGTCGAGGTCCCGCGAGACGCGGAAGCGCTGCATGGCCTGGTAGAAGAGCACCGTCACCATCAGCTCGTTCGCGCCGACGAAGAAGGGGATCCACTGGAACCCGTTGAGCCGGTAGCTGAGCGCGAACTGCGCGAGGAACACCACCGGCCACCAGCGGAAGCCGAAGCCCCACAGGATCGCGGCGCCGAGGCCCGTGGCGGGGTAGATGAGGCTGATGCCGGGTCCGGGCTGCAACGCGAGCGCACCGATGCCGAGGAGCGTCAGCGCGGACGCGAGGAGGAAGACCTTGATTGTGTACCGGACGATGGACGAGACCTGCATGGACCTTCGCGCAGTGTACGTGAGAACCCCGTAGGACGCGGCTTCAGCCGCCCTCCGTTTTCGCCTCGTCATCCCGAGCGTAGCGAGGGACCTGGGTGGGCGGGGCGCGAGGCATGTGCCTGGCGCCCCACCCGCCCTGGTCCCTCGCTCGACGCTCGGGATGACAGGTTCACTACCTACCGCGGCAACCGTCCCGGCGTCCAGGGGGCGCCGAGGGCGTTCAACTGCTTCTCGATCGCGACCAGCTCCACCTCGATCACCTGCCGCAGCCGTGCCGCGAGCGGCGCGAACTGCTGCTCCGCCATTGCGAGCGACTGGCGGTAGGTCTCCGTCGGCGGCTGGGTGTTCGTCAGGCCGGCGACCGAGTTCCCTACGCGATCGAGCAGCGACGGCGGCGCCGGCTCGCTGCGCTGGCTGCGCACCGCGTCTCCGCCCAGCACCTCGGACATGTCGCGCAGCGCCGTGTCGACGGCGTTCACGCGCGCGGTGAGCTGCGCGTCGCCGCCTTCGATCTCGTCCAGCGCCTTGCGGATGTACTGCAGGCGCGTGAGCGCATCCGAGACCACCTTGTCCGCGCCCAGCACTTCGCGCTGCAGCTTCGTGGCGCGCTTCTGGAAGTCGAGGACCTGCTTGCGGTCGCTCTCGTTCATGATCGACAGGTACAGCGGCACGACGTTGAACGACTGCGCGTCGCCGAGGGCCGTCTCCACGCCGTCGATGCGCTTGAGGAGCTGCACGCGGTACTGGCCCGGCACGACCAGCGGTCCGACGATCGGCGTGTCCCACACCTCGCGCTGCGGCTCCGTCAGCTCGATGGGCGCGGGGGGCGGATAGCGCAGGTCCCACGACACGCGGTGGAAGCCCGCCTTCACCGGGCCGGAGACGCGACGGATCACGTTCCCGGTCTCATCCGACACCACCAGCACGACCGACGGATCGAGCTCCCGCTCTTCGGCGCGCAACTGCTCCCAGGTCGGGTAGGGCGGCGGCTCGTTGCCACCCGCCTTCTCGACGCGCGCTTCCTCGGCCCACCGCTGTTTCTTGCGGCTTTTCAGCTCATCCTGCAGGTAGTACGTGAAGACCGCGCCGAACGGCGGATTCGGCGCCGTGAAGTACGAGTCGCCCTGCCATGCCTTGCCCGGCGCGCCGAGGGGCGTGCGCTCGGTGTACATCTCCGCGTCGCGGGTGGGGAAGAGCGTGGCCTCGCGCGCCGCCACCTGCGCGGTCATCGTGCGCAGCGGACGGAAGTCGTCGAGGATGTAGATGCCGCGGCCGAACGTGCCGACCACGAGGTCGTC
Source organism: Thermoanaerobaculia bacterium (assembly GCA_036375075.1). Classification (GTDB taxonomy): domain Bacteria; phylum Acidobacteriota; class Thermoanaerobaculia; order Gp7-AA8; family Gp7-AA8; genus QHVT01. The sequence goes on from DASUSN010000187.1 coordinate 11,723, forward strand.
GCGGCGCTTCTGCACCCACAGGTCGCGCACGGCGATGGTGGGGAAGCCGCCCTTGAGCTGGATCCACTTCCCGCCGCCGTTCTGCGAGAAGTACAGTCCGAACTCCGTGCCCGCGAAGAGCAGGTTGCGGTCGACGTGGTCTTCCACGACCACGTACGTCGTGCCCCGCGCCGGGAGATCGTTCGCGATCGGCGTCCAGGTCTTCCCGCGGTCCGTGCTGCGGTAGAGGTAGGGTTTGAAGTCGCCGGTCTTGTGGTTGTCGAACGCGGCGTAGACCGTGTTCGCGTCGTGCGCCGAGGCCTGCAGGTGCGAGACGTACGTGAATTCCGGCACCGAGCCGACGCGCTCGATCTTCCTCCAGTTCGCCCCGCCGTCCTCGGAGACCTGAATGAGCCCGTCGTCCGTGCCGACGTAGAGCAGCCCGGCCGCGAGGGGCGACTCGGCCAGCGAGACGATGTTGCCGTAGAACGACGTCGACGTGTTCTTCGCCACCGCGTCGATCGTCCACACCCGGCCCATCACCGGCAGCTTGTTGCGGTTGATCTGCCGCGTGAGATCGCCGCTGACCGGCTTCCACGAGTTGCCGCGGTCGTCGCTGCGGAAGAGGTACTGCGCCGCGAAGTAGAGTCGGTTCGAGTCGTGCGGGGAGATGATCAGCGGCGAGTCCCAGTTCAGGCGCAGCGGGTCCATGTCCGGGCCGGCCTGCGGCTGGATGTCCAGCGCCTCGCCCGTGCGCTTGTCGAAACGCGCCAGGCCGCCGTGCTGGTACTCGGCGTACAGGATGTTCGGGTCCTTCGGATCGGCCAAGGTGCGGAAGCCGTCGCCGCCGAGGGTGACGTACCAGTCGTCGTTGCGGACGCCGTGGGCGGTCGTCGTGCGCGACGGCGCGCCGAGGCTGAAGTTGTCCTGCGTGCCGCCGTACACGTGGTAGAACGGCAGCGCGTCGTCCGCGCTGATCCGGTAGAACTGCGTGAGCGGCAGGTTCTCCTTGTACTCCCACGTCGCGGCGTCGTCGTACGTCTCGTACAGACCGCCGTCGCAGCCGATCAGGTAGTGATCGCTGTTCTGCGGATCGATCCACATGGCGTGGCTGTCCGGGTGCTTGGTCAGCTCGTTGATGCGGCGCCAGGTCTTGCCGCCGTCGTCCGAGACCTTGACCCAGACGTCCATGGCGTAGATGCGGTCGGCGTCGTTCGGATCGACGAAGATCTCGGCGTAGTACTGCGCGCCGCCGCCAGAGTAGGAATTCATCTTCTCGAAGTTCGCCCCGGCGTCCTTCGAGCGGAAGAAGCCTCCCGCCTTGCGCGTGGCCTCGATGATCGCGTAGACCGTGTCCGGCTCCTGCGGCGAGACCGCCAGGCCGATGCGTCCCATCCACTCCTTCGGGAGCCCGCCTTCCAGCTTCGTCCACGTCGCGCCGCCGTCGAGCGACTTGTGGATCGCCGACTCCGGGCCGCCGTTGATGAGCGTGTAAACGTGCCGGCGGCGCTGGTACGAGGCCGCGTAGAGGATGTCGGGATTGCGCGGATCGAACACCACGTCCGTCACGCCCGTGTTCTCGCTGATCGTCAGCACCGGCTTCCAGGTCTTCCCGCCGTCGGTCGTCTTGTACAGACCGCGGTCGCCGCCGGGATTCCACAGCGGACCCTGCGCCGCGACGTAGACGACGTTCGAGTCGCGCGGATCGACCAGGATCTTGCCGATGTGCTCGGACTTGGCCAGCCCCACGTTCTTCCACGACTTCCCGCCGTCGACCGACTTGTACACGCCGTCGCCGAAGGAGACCGAGCGCTGGCTGTTGTTCTCGCCCGAGCCGACCCAGACCACCAGCGAGTTGTTCGGGTCGATCGTCACCGTGCCGATCGAGTACGAGCCCTCGCCGTCGAAGACCGGTGTGAACGTCGTCCCGGCGTTGACCGTCTTCCAGACCCCGCCCGAGGCCACGGCGAGGTACCACGTGCGGGTATCGCGCGGATCGACGGCGATGTCGACGATGCGCCCCGACGGCATGGCCGGTCCGATGCCCCGGAGCTGCAGCCCGGAGAATGTCGAGGAGTCGTACTTCGGAGCGTTGGCCTTGGGAGGATCGGCCGCCAGCAGTGGCAGCGCGAACAGAGCGAGAGCGAGCAGACGTGCGAATGGACGCATCATGGCCGCGCATCCTAACGCGCCTCGCGGACACGTTTCTGTAGCGATTTCCGGACGAATGTCGCTTCGCGGGTATCATAATTACGGTCATGAAGCGTCCGCTTCTCTCCGTCCTCCTCGCCCTGAACCTCGCCGCCTGCGCCACCGTGCAGCACGGGCCGGTGCAGCGCATCCACGTCGACAGCGAGCCGCAGGACGCGCTCGTGCGCACGTCGGACTGCGGGCCGGGCTCCACGAAGGAAGTGCGGACGCCGGGGGTGGTGTGGGTGAGCCGCCGCGCGGAGCATTGCACGCTGACGTTCGCCGCGCCCGGGCACTACACGGAACAGATCACCCTGCACCGCCAGGTGGCCGAGGAGTTCTTCGAGAACGTGGACGTCGCGGCGGAGATGTGCTGCCCCGGCGACGACTGGCTGGGCTGGTTCTTCCTCGGCGGCCTCTTCGCCGGCACCGGCTTCGCCGTGGACGCCGCCACCGGCGCGCTGTACGAGCAGCATCCGAACGACGTGTTCATGGAGCTCGAGCCGGTTGAAGAGAGGGAGCCGGAGCCGGGCTCGTAGCGGCATTTCTCCCGAGCCTGAACACGTCGTGGCACGTCGACGACGATGAGATGACATTACCTCTGCGCCGGAGGCGCGACAGAGGGTAGCCGGTGGCAAGCGCAGAGCGCGCAGCCACCGGACCACGGACGGCCCCCCGATCTTCGGCCCCGGAGGGGTCGCAGAAGGCGCTCTGGCGCCCCCTCCGGGGCGCGCAATCTTTGCGATCCTATCCGGTGGCTGCGCCGCTCCGCGGCTTGCCACCGGCTACCTTCTTTTGTCCCTCCGGGACACGTGTCATGAGAAGGTCCTTGACTCGACGCTTCCAAGAAACTGGACCTTTGAGTTGAGCCGGTTCCCTGTAGGGCGCTCCGGATGACAGCCTGTTGTTGGTCTCAACGAGAGCGGCCACGTTCGTTGTCAATCGGATGTCGAGCACGGCGCATGACGCTCAGATCTCGTTTGCCACTTCGGCGAGCACCGCGAGCTGCAGGAGCGCGAGGCCGGGGGGGTGGGGGTCGAAGGTGGGGGTGCGGTGGGCGCGGTCGAGGGCTTCGGTGAAGGCCGCGATGGTGTCGCTCATGCGGAGGGCGCCGAGGCCGCGGGCGAAGAGGAGGAGGTCGCTCCACAGCGCGGGTGCGCAGCGGGGCAGGCCGACGACGAACGTGTCGCCGACGGCCGCGGTCAGACGCGTACGCAGGTCCTGCAGCGCGGTCGACGCGCGCCGCGGCTCGTGACGGGGCGCGGGCGAGGACGCAGCCGCCGCGGGAGCGTCGACGTGCGGCTGGAGCAGCATCCGCGCGCCGTTCTGCTCGTGGACGACGCCGATCGGGTCGACGACCACCTCGCCGGCGGCGAGGGTGACGTAGCCGGAGACGAAGCGGATGGACGGGCCGGCCTCGGTCAGGAGCCGCAGCAAGGCCTCGAACCCTGCCGCGCCGCGCGTCGTGTAGCGATGCTCGACGCGGAACGCTCCGTCCTCGGCGTCGCTCATCACCGCCGCGATCGTCTGCTCCGCGGGATCGAAGTGCACGCCGCTCACGCTCTTCACGGCCAGCACGTGCAGGCGGTCGGAGACGCGCCGCGGACGCAGCGCCGCGATGGGCTGGGTCTCGAGCTGGGCGCGCAGCTCGGCCACGCTCTCCACGCGCAGCGGCGCGCGCAGGTGCTCCCACTGGTACGACTGCGGATTGAGCGTCGCTTTGAGCGGCGTGAAGCGCCCGCCGGAGGTGCGCTTGCCGCCGCGTGCGAGCAACTGGCCCGAGCCGATCGATGGGATCGGGATCCCTTTGAAACGCGTCACCGCGACGACCATCCCCGAGGCCACGTCCTGCAGGAGCGCGGAGACCGTCGCGCCCGCTCGGGTCGTCTCCACACTGCAGCCGACTCCCACCAGGCGCGCCGTCCCGACCTCCGTCAGGCGGTCCGTGCGCATGCCGCGCACGAACAGTTGCGGCACCGCGGGCGGCGCCTCGCGGATGGCGTCGATGCGGATGCAGAGCTCTCCGGCGAGGCGCGCGAACGTCTCCGACGAGAAGCGCGCATCGTGCGCGGCATAGGCCTCGAGCTGCTCCAGCAGGTCCGCCAGCACCTCGGCCGGCCAGACCAGCCCGGCCTCGCGCGACTGCTGTTCGAGCCGGCGCGCGCGGTCGAGCAGCGCGCGCGGCACGCCCGCGAAGCCGAGCGCCGCCAGCTCGATCAGAACACTCTCCAGCGATGCCAGCAGCGCCTCCGGGACCTCCGGCGCCGCCGTGCGCGTGGAGACGACGCCGCTGTTCGCGTCCGCGCCGAGGAGGCGGAAGCTCCAGATCGCAATCGGAACGTGGATGCAGGGCGGCGTCTCCGAGCAGTCGCAGTGCGTGTAGCGGAGGTCGTGCGGCACCAGGAAGCGCACCAGCGCCGGCACGCTGTGCAGCAGCGCCGAGGGCTTGGCCGCGCGCAGCAGCTCCACGACGTGCCCTTCCTCGAACTGCGACCGGGCGCGTCCGAGCGCGGCGGCGGAGAAGTGCGCCGCGAGCGCGTCGTCGCCGATCGTGCCGGGATCCCACGGTCCCTCTACCGGCGCGGCCTGCGGCGCCGCCGCCTGGTAGGCGAGCACCGAGCGGATGCGATGGCGGCACACCGTCGTTGCCGGGCAACTGCAGACCGAGCCCCGCACTCCCTTTCCCGCGGCGAACGTGCATACCGCGCCGTCCGACCAGCGGAAGACCACCGCGCCGCCGTCTTCTTCGATGGTGACGGAAGGCTCGCCGGCCTCGATCTCCTGCTGCGCGCGTTTGACGATGCCGCGGTTGGACAGCGTGGCCAGGTCGTCCGCCGTGAGGGCGAGGAGATCGGCGCGCGCGGACGCAGTCATCGCACTTTCTCCGCCACCCACGCCGCCAGCTCACCCGGCGTCATCGCGGCGACGTGCCCGCCGAGGTTGACGATCGACTGCGCGAGGCGGCGGTCGTAGACGGGATCCGCGCTCTCGTCCAGCGCGGCCAGGCCGAGGAACGTGACGCCGCTTTCGACGAGCGACTTCACGATGCCGAGGAGGCGGCCGGGGGCGCCGCCCTCGAAGAAGTCGCTGATGAGCACGACGATCGTCCGCCGCGGCTCCTGCACCAGCGTCGACGCGTAGCTCAGCGCGCCGCCGATGTCCGTGCCGCCGCCGAGCTGCACCTTCATCAGCGTCTCCACCGGATCGCTGCAGCTTTCGGTGAGATCCACCACGGCCGTGTCGAACGCGCAGAGGTGCGTGCGCAGCGTGCGGATGCCGAAGAAGACCGACGCCGTGACCGCAGCGTGGATCACGTTGTCGAGCATGCTCCCGGACTGGTCGACGAGGATGATGATCTGCCAGCGGTCGACCTGCCGCCGCACACGCGAGAAGAAATACGGCGTGCGCAGGATCATCCGCCGCGACTCGGGATCGTAGTTGCCGAGGTTGCGGCGGAGCGTGGTCCGGGCGTCGAAGTTCGAGGCGATCTTCACCATCGAGCGGCGGCGGCGGTCCTTCGCGCCGGAGAACGGCGCGCGGATCTCGCGGGCCAGCTTCTCGATCAGCTCGTCCACGGTGCGGCGGACGAGCTGCCGCGCCATGGCCAGCACCTCCTGATTCATGAGGTGCTTGGTGCGCAGCACGGCCTTGAGCAGCGTGGCGCTGGGCTGGGCGCGGCGGAGGAGGTCCACGTTCGTGACCAGCTCGCGGATCTGGTAGCGCTCCAGCGCGTCCTTCTCCAGGCGCTCGACGGTCTTCTTCGGGAACAGCTCGTGGACGGAATTGATCCAGTCCGGAACGGTCAGTTGCGACGGCCCGTCGCCGCCGCCTGTGCCGCGGACGTTGCGTGAGGTGCCGTACTCGCGGTCGTAGAGATATGCCAGCGCCTGATCGCGGCGGAGGGTTTCGCCGTCGGCTTGCCCGAGGACGCCTTCCGCGCCGCCGCCGAGTATGAGCCGCCAGCGGTTGAGGCGGGCGCGCGGATCGCTCACGCGTGCCCTCCGCGCAGCCGGTACCGCTCCAGCGTCGCGAACAGCCGCGACTCGAACGCCATCGCCTCCGCCGCCACCTGCGGCGCGACGTCGAGCGCGGGCAGGGGCTGCACCTCGGCCAGTCCGAGGGCGTCGAGGAGCGAACGGGCGAGAGAATGCTTCTCGCGCGGCGTGAAGTACGAGAACGCGAGACGCAGCGACGGCAGCGCCGTGAGGTACGACTGCTCGTCGTAGCTCATGACGATGGCGTCGATCGCGGTCATGACGTCCGGCTGCCGCTGCGCGGCCTCGCGCGCCAGGGCGAAGACGCCGCTGAGGAAGTCCCCCAGCTCCTCGGGGCGCGCACTGCCGCGCACGTCCTGCAGCAGCGTGTCGACGCCGGTCTCGCGCAGGTGAAAGAGCGCGCCGGTTGCCGCGCCTCGAAACGCGGCGGGGTGGCGCGGCTCGCCGGGGACGCGCCGCAGCACCTCCACGAGCTCGTGGCGATCGAGCGCCAGCGCGCCGCCGGTGAGGTCGAATGCGTGCAGGACGGACTGCACCGCGTCCACGATGCTCCCTTCGTCCGGCCCGGCGCTGCCGGACGTTTCCAGCAGCCACACCGCGCGCGTGTACAGCTCCCGCAGCAGTGTGCCGGTGTCGTCCCGATGGGCGGTGCCGAGCGCCTCGTCGAAGCGGTAGAGATAGACCAGATGCCCGAGGGCTTTGGCGACGCGGATGAAGCTGGAGTCGTGGCGGACGGTCGCGCGGAGCAGCTCGAGGAGCGCGCCGCCGCGAGGGCGGATGCCGGCCAGCGCGGCCCGCAGAAACAACAGCGCCGCCGCCTCCGCATCGCGATCGCCGGCCCGCGCTTCCTCGGTCAGCCGGGCGAAGACCGCTTCGTCGACCGTCGCGCCGTAGAGGGAAGCCTCGATGCACGCGGCGTCCTGTTCCGGCGACCACACCAGGCGCCATTCCTCGAAGACGCGCGTGAGGTCCTCGCGCTCCGCGAAGTCCGTCCCGCCGGTGCGGCGGAACCCGGGAATGCCGAGGATCCTCAGCCGGTGCAGGAGGCGGCTCCGGGCGCGGCCGCCTTCGTCCATCAGCTCGAGGGTGAGCGTGCGCTCCTTCTGCTGCGGCTCGAGGTCGAGCGCGTGCAGTTGTGTGCGGATGTCGGCGACGAGCGGCGGCAGGGCCGTGCCGGCGGCGAGCAGCCCGCGCGCGTTGCCGCGCAGCGCCTCGTGCAGCGCCTGCAGGAACGGGTGCTCGACGCCCTCGATCTCGTCCTTGAGCACGGCGGCGGTCAGGCCGTCGATGAGATCGCGGCGCCAGACGCGGTCGTGCGCGCGCAGGGCGGCCAGCGCGCGGGCCGTCGACTCGACGGCGACGAGGTCGGCCGTGCTCACGGTCTGCTTGCGCACGCGCAGTGCGAGCACGGCGGCGGCGAGCACGGAGCGGTGTCCCTCGCCGGTCCACATGCGGTGGTAGAAGCCGGGGTTGGGCATGCCGGACTCGTAGCCGGTGAGATTGTCGAGACGCGCGTAGGAGTAGGGGGTGAGGGCGATGCCGCGGTCGAGGGTTTCGAACGTAGGACGGGCTTCAGCCCGTCCATCCCCGGGGGGGCGGGCTGAAGCCCGCCCTACGTTCTGGAAGAGGGCGTGGCTATGGTAGCCGCCGGTGAGGACGATGATGCGGCCTTCGGTCTCCGCGGCGGTCGCGCGGATCGCGGCGGCCATGGCCTCTTCGCGGAGGAGATCGATCGGGGAGACGAAGGCGTCGCTGGCGCGGAGCCGGTGGCAGAAGACGTGCGCGCGCTCGAAGAGCGCTTCCGGCGACAGCGACGCCGGCACTTCGAACAGCACGTCCCACAGCGCGTCGAAGTCGTCCACGCCGAGCTCCGCGCAGAGCGCGTCGACATACGGCGAGCGCCGCAGCTCGCCGTCGGCGTAGCGGTGCGCGGGCAGCGGGTCGCCGCCCTGGCGGTGGGCGACGATCTGCGCCCACGGCAGGTCGATGAACGCCGCCCGTGCACCGACCTCCCGCGCGGACCGGAGGGCCTGCCACTCCGGTGAGTACTCGCAGAACGGATAGAAGCAGCCGAAGCGCTCGTCCTCCGCCGTGCGCACGTGGCTGTAGATCGCGATCGGCAGCGTGTGCCCGAGGGAGAGCTCGTCCAGGCGGTCGTTGAAGTCGGAGGGACCTTCGACGAGCACCGCCGCCGGCCGGATGCGCTCGACGAGCGTCTGCACCAGCCGCGCGCAGGCGGGGCTGTGGTGCCTGACGGGGATGAAGACGATGCGCGCGCCGAGGTCCAGGATGGCGCGGTCGAAGTCTCCGTCCGCGGTCACGACGGGATCAGCAGCCGTGCTTCGTAATAGTCCCGCCATGCGCCGCGGTCCCGGTCCTTCACGACGTGGTTGAAGTAGTGCCGGAGCTTCTGCAGGTCTTCGGCGGAGTCCTTGATCGCGGAGCCGAGCATGCTCTGCACGAGGTGCGACGGCGCGACCTGACCGCGGTCGTAGTAGTAGGCGTGCAGCCCCGCGGCGTATCCGACCGACACCGCCTCGGCCGTGCTCATGATCGCGCTCAGCGGCTCGAACGACTTGCCGTCCGCAGTCTTCCCCGCGCGCAGCTCGTGGAAGGTCGTGACCAGCAGCTCCGTGAGGTCACGCTCGATGCGCAGCGGGATGCCCGCGCGCGCCAGGAGCTGCTCGGTCTCCCGCTCGACGAGGGCCATCTCGTCCTGCAGCGAGCGGATGGGCTGGACGGTCTCGAAATTGAAGCGGCGCTTGAGAGCGGCACTCATGTCGTTCACGCCGCGGTCGCGCGTGTTCGCGGTGGCGACGACGTTGAACCCGACGCGCGCGAACAGCGTCCGTCCCGCGTCCTCGCGCTCGGGGATGGCCAGTACGCGGTCGCTGAGCACGGACAGCAGCGTGTCCTGCACCTCGATGGGGCAGCGGGTGATCTCCTCGAAACGGACGATCTTTCCCTCGGTCATCCCGCGGTGCAGCGGTCCGGGCACGAGCGCGCGGTCGGTCGGTCCCTCGGCCAGCAGCAGCGCGTAGTTCCACGAGTAGCGGATGTGGTCCTCGGTCGTCCCGGCGCTGCCCTGGATGATGAGCGTCGAGTCGCCGCTGATCGCCGCGGCCAGCAGCTCGCTCAGATAGCTCTTGGCCGTGCCCGGCTCGCCGACGAGCATCAGCCCGCGGTTCGTGGCCAGGGCCACGATGCACCGCTCGACGAACGCGCGGTTGCCGACGAACTTCGCGGAGATGTTCTTCTTCGGGTCGCCGAGGACGAAGCGCAGCACCGAGGCGGGCGTGAGCTTCCAGCCGCCGGGACGCGGCGCGTTGCCGTCCTCGCGCGCCAGCCGCTCCAGCTCCGCCTGATGGAGCTGCTCGGCGGCCGGCCGCTGCAGCTCCGCGAACGGGTTCTTCTCTTCTCGTTTCATTTCACCTTCGACACGATCTGCGTGAGATCGGAGAGCACTTCGCTGATCACGATGGGATGCACCGACCCGAGCGTCAAGGCGTTCTTGTGCTCGGGATACATGTGCGGCGTGTAGATGCCGGGCACGAAGAAGCAGTGCTCGATGATCTGCTCGTCCCATCCTTCCATGTAGCCGGTGGGCACGCCGGGATACCCGACCACCGCGGTGACGTTCGCGCCGTAGAAGGGCTTCGAGTGCTCGAAGAACACCCCGCCATCCTGCGGGATGCCGCGGTCCCACCCGAGTTTTTCGAGCGTGAAGACGAGGGTCTGCGGCGGCAGCTTCACGGGCGCGAACCGGGTGATCTGTTTAGCCTCGGCCTCCCCGGATTCGAGCGCGAACACGGGACGCCCGAGCTGCGGGAAGGGCGGGATGATCTCGTAGTCGGTGAAGAGCTCGCCCCAGGCGTTCCGTTCCGTCTCCGCCATCTGCAGCGGATGGGCGATCCCCACCTGCGCCTCCGGCGGCAGCGTGAACGGGCGGTCGTGCGGGTCGGCGAGGGTCTGGTCTTCCGTGACGCGGAACGTGGCGGTGAGCCGGCCTTCTTCGTAAACGCCCCACACGAGGAGGCGCACGAGGTTGGTCATCAGCGGATGCCGGACGAGGAGCAGGTCGAACTCCTCGCCGCTCCAGCGGCGTCCGGTGACCATGGCCTGTTCGAGGCGTACGGCCTGGATCTTCGCCACCTCGGCGATCTGTTTCTTGAGCAGTTTCCAGTCGGCGACGGCGGCGGCGGACTGGTGGGGATCGTCCTTCGCGCCCGGCTTCGGCAGGTCGGGCTTGGCCTTGCCGCTCTCGTCGCGCACGAGCGGCTTCATGTCGGGGCCGAGGACGAAGGTGAAGCGGCGGGAGCCGAAGTCGAAGACGCGCGAGCCGCGCTCGTCGAGGTCGCAGTCCGGGACGATGCGGTCCTCGAGCTGCGCGCGCGTGAGGCCGCGGCCCTCGGCGATCTTCTCCATGCACTCCGCCGCCTTCGCCTTCAGCCCCTTGAATTTGAGTCTCTGGGCGATGCCGTTGATCTGCATGAGCGCCGTGTCGCTGCCGATGGCGCGCAGACATTCGAGGCCGAGGACCGCGCGCGCGTGCTGGCTCTCGCCGGGCCACACGCGGATCATCGGCGTGAGCTTGATCGCGGACGCGTCGCCGCCGAGGAGACCCACGGCGGCCATGGCCCAGTTCTCCTTCGACTCGGCGCCGTTCATCAGCCAGAGCTCGAAGAGCTGCCAGGCGAAGCGGTCCAGCGCGTGGCGGTCGGCGTTCGCGCGCAGCGCGGAAACGAGCGGATGCGGTTGCTCGAGCTTGCTCGCGCGCAACGCGTCCAGGACTGCCGCCGTCTGCTCGCGGTTGAGCATCGAGTCGCCGAGGGTGACCGACGGCAGGTCTTCGGGCTCGACCCATGCCGGTCCTTTCTTCTTCTTCGCTCCGGCCGTGGCCGTAGCCAGCGCGTCGCGCAGCCACGCGGGCGTCGAGCTCTCGTCGAGCTCCGCGTACGTCGTCTCGGTGTGATCGAGAATGGCGGTGCGGATGCGCTCGCGAGCGTCAGGTGCGAGCCGCTCCGCTTCCTCGCGCAGCAGCGGCTCGAGGCCGCGGCGCTTGAGCGCGCGCAGGAGGTCGATCGCTTCCTGCGCGGTCGTGCCGCGCCCCGCCGCGACCGGCAGCAGACCGGCCACCGCCAGGGCGGGATTCTCCTGGAGCCACTCGCGCGCACTCTTCGCCGTGCGCGGCACGAGCATCAGCTCGAGCATCACCGGCGCGACCTCGGGAGCGCGCACGAGCGCCAGCGCCCGCACCAGCGCGCCCGCCTCGTCTTTGTTCGTGTTGAGCTGGATGGAATCGCGGACGTGCTCCAGCGCGGACGTTTCGGTGTGCGCGAGCCACGCCCGGACGTGCTCGGGGGTCTTGAGCGCCAGCTTCAGCCGGCGCATCTGCGCCTCGACTTCGCGCGCGCTGCCGAGGCCGAAGATCATTTCCTGCGGGCGCCGGTAGTAATCGGACCAGCTCTGGCCCGTGTAGTAGTCGTCCGGCCAGCTCTCCACGACCGCGCGCACCTCGTCGTGCAGCCCGAACGTGGCGCCGAGATGAAAGATCGCGGGCGGTGGCGTGTAGGTGTCCGCCGGCCAGAGGGAAGGATCGGGGAAGACCGTGCGGAGCTGCTCGCGCAGGCGCGCGGTCTCCTCGGCGTCGAAGTACGGCAGGAGGTACCGGCGCACGCCGGAGAGGAGGGCCTGGCACCACTTGGGTAAGGAGGTCTCGAGCACCAGGCCGAGGACCGCCTCCGCGCCGAACAGCGCCGCCATCGGGATGACCAGCTCGGGCGGGACGTGGCTCCGCCGCTCGCTCAGGGCGGCTCCGAGGTCGTCGATGCCGATCGTCACCGGATCCCAGGTCATCGCCGCCGCCACGTCCGCCGGCGTCGTGTGCCCGTCCGCCGCGATCATCGCGCGCAGCCAGAATTCGGCCTCGGGGCGCGAGAGGACCGGGGAGAGCCGCGCGGGCGCCCAGTCCCACTCCCACCCGTAGGACCGGATGGCGACGCGCGCGAGCCGGCGCAACGCGTCGTCGCGATCGAAGTTCGGAACGGGCGGCTTCGGCAGGGGAGGGAGGTCGCGCCAGGTCGCCCAGTACCAGTCGGAGGGGTCGAGGGCCAGAGGCGGTTCCTCGGGGCTGCGCAGTTCCTCGGGGCTGCGCAGTTCCTCGGGGTTCCTCGGAGTTCCTCGGAGTTCCTCGGAGGGGCCCGGAGCTTCTCGCGGTTCCTCGGCCGGGGAGCCCGGTGGAACCTCCGGCCCCTCCGAGGAACCCCGAGGAACCGAGGAACTCCGAGGAACCGCGGCAAGCGGCGGCCCGTCCACCGCCACTTCCACATACCCCTTGCCCACCTTCTCCTGCACGAGCTTGTCGTGCGACGACTTTGCCTGCGCGGCGGAGGCGAACTCCTTGGTCTGCGTCTGGCCCGCCGTGCCGATGCGGCCGAAGGTGACGGTGTGGCTGGTGTTCTCGAGGGTGATGCGCCAGAACTTGTTCGACTTCTCGTCGGTGAAGTGAAACAGACGGTCGCTCATGCAGGGCCTCTCTCCCGGACGATCCCGAGCATCGTAGCGCGAAGGCCGCTGGTGCCGTACCATGCCCGCGTGAAGTTATTGATGCTTCTGGCGATGATGGGCGCGCTCGACCGCTCGGTCGTGCGCATGGCCCCTCCCGACTGCGTCACCGTCGCGCCGCAGAAGGCCGCGGCGGCGGCGGCGGAGTCGCACGCCCGCCGGCGTACGGTGCGCCATCCCGCGCCGGTGCCCGTCGACATCGACATTGCCATCGGCTGGACCGCGGCCGTCGCATCCGATCCACGCATCGGGGAGGCGGGCGCGCGCAAGTTCGCCGAGGATGCGATCGCACACACGAACGCGGCCCTGCGTGGTACGGGCATCTATCACGTGACCCTGCACCTCGTCTGGAGCGGGCCGATGGCGTTCGTCGATTCGCCGGAGAAGACGCCGGCGCAGGCGATGGAATGGCTGCGCACGGACCTCGACGTGACGGTGATGCGCGCGGAGACGCGCGCGGACGAGGTCTGGCTGATCACGTTCTGGACCGAGCCGAGCGCGGCGCCGGTGCCGATCACCGCGGAGGACTTCATCCCCGCGAACGGCGTGGCGGTGGTGAACTGGATCGGCGGCGTCCACTCCGCCGCCCACGAGTTCGGCCACACCCTCGGCCTCTTCCACGATTACGCGAAGATCGAGGATCCGCCGGAGAACGACCCCTTCCCATACCGCTACGCCCATTACTCGGTCCCCGGAAAGTTCAAGGACATCATGGTGCCGCGCTACCGCTGCCCGTCGTGCGAGGTGCTCGAGGTCTACTCGAACGCGTTGCCGTGGGTGACGTACCGCGGCTTCCCGATGGGCGGTCCTCAGTCGAATGCCGCGGCGCTGATCCCGTTTGCGGCCGCGCAGGTGGCGGGCTATAGCGATTGACGGCGGAGGCCACGCAGCTCCCGAGCGGAGGCGATTGCCTCCGCTCTCCCCAAAGTCTACGGCTCGATGACCTGCCCCGTCTCGCTCCCCGTCACGCTGCGCACGTACGCCTGCGCGACCGTGGCCGCCGACAGGCTCGGGGCCATGTCCGGATTGCCCATCTCGACGAGCGTCTCCGTCACCCACGGCGGGCTGACCACATTCACGCGAATCCCGCGCGGCGCCTCCAGAGCGGCGGCGCGCGTGAACCCTTCCAGCCCGCAGTTCACCAGACTGATCGCCGCGCTCCCCGGCATCGGCGAGCGCGAGAGGATGCCGCTGGTCGTCGTGATGGACCCGCCGTCGTTCACGGAGTCGAAGCCGTAGCGGATGACGTTGACCTGACCCATCAGCTTGTAGCCGAGGGAGATCTGGAAGTCGTCGTCGGTGAGCTCCGCCAGCGGCTTCCACGCGCCGCTGCCCGCTGCGCTGATCACCGCGTCGACGCGGCCGGCTTTCTGATACATGGCCTTGACCGACGCGACGTCGCGGATGTCGACGCCGATGCCCGCATTGCTGCGGCTCGCGCTGATCACTTCATGTTCCCCGGAGAGCGCGTTGACGATCTCGCGGCCGATGGTTCCATGGGCTCCGATGACGAGGATTCTCATGCGGCGCATGCTATCGCACGCGCTCGTAGTGCAGCAGCGTCACTCCGGAGGTGAACGTCCGTGTGCGCAACAATTTCAATTCGCGGCGCGGGGTCTCGGGCGTGAACAGCGGCAGGCCCTCGCCGAGGATCGTCGGGTGGACCATCAGGCGGTACTCGTCGAGGAGATCGTGCTCGATGAAATACCGCGCCGTCCGCGCGCCGGCGAAGAGCACGAGGTCCTTCGACGACTCGCGCTTCATCCGCTCGAGGTCCTTTTCGATGTCGCCGCGCACGATGCGCACCGGGCCCCATTCCGCCCGCTCCAGCGTGCGCGAGTAGACGACCTTCGGGATCGTGTTCATGAGATGCGCGAACGCGGCGCCCTGCGCCTCGCTCGTGAATCCGCCCGGCGCTTCCTCCTCCGAGGATTCCGCGTTCGGCCAGTAGTCGCCGAGGAGCTGATACGAGACGCGGCCCAGGAGGATGGCATCGACGCCGCGGAGGACCGTGAACATCTCCGACTCGAACTCCGCGTCGGTGCGGAACCATTCGAGATCGCCGTCGCGTCCGGCCATCAGGCCGTCGAGCGAGACCATGACAGACAGGATGACTTTGCTCATGCGCGCGCCAGAATACGTCACCCTCTTGTCATCCGTCTCCGCGCGTGTGACACTTAATCAGTTGCTTAACCAATCCGCACTCGATCGCGTCTTTCAGGCACTGGCCGACCCGACGCGCAGGACCATCGTCGAGCGGCTGAGCCGCGGTCCGGCATCGGTCAGCGAGCTCGCCGCGCCGCTGGACATGTCTCTGCCCGCGGTGCTCCAACACCTGCAGCTCCTGGAGGCCAGCGGCCTCGTGGAGTCGGAGAAGACCGGCCGCGTGCGCACGTGCAGCATCAACCGCAAGACCCTGCAGGCCGCCGAGCATTGGATCGCCCGCCGCCGCGCCGCCTGGGAGCGCAAGTTCGATCGCCTCGGCGCCTATCTCGCCGAAGAGGAGAAGAAATGACGACCGGAACCGGGACCTTCACCCAGCACGCCACCTTCACCATCGAGCGCGACTATCCCGCGCCGCCCGCGCGCCTGTTCCGCGCGTGGGCCGAGCCGGAGGCCAAGGCGCGCTGGTTCGCGTGTCACGACGACTGGCGCTCGGAGGGACACCAGCTCGACTTCCGCGCGGGCGGGAGCGAGCGGCTGGATACGTATCCGTCGGCGGGGGACCCTTCCGGTGACAACGTCCACGCCTATCGCGCGCACTACTACGACGTCGTCCCCGACGAGCGCATCGTCTACGCCTACGAGATGTACCTCGGCGACAAGCGCATGTCCGTGTCGCTGGCCACGGTCCTCTTCGAGCCGCGCGCCGGCGGCACGCGCATGACCTTCACGGAGCAACTGGTGATGTTCGACGACCGCTGGGACGCCGCAGGCCGCGAGCTCGGGACGCGCGAAGGGCTCGAGAACCTGGCCCGGGAGCTGGCGCGGGCATGAGGAACGCCTGGATCAAGCGCGCCGGCGGGTTGCGTCTGGAAAGCGTGCCCGAGCCCGTCCCTGCGTCCGACGAGCTGCTGCTCCAGGTCGAGGCCATCTCTCTCAACCGCGGAGAGGTGCGCACCGCCGCGCGAGCCGCCGAAGGCGTCATCCCCGGATGGGACGTCGCCGGGACGGTCATCGCGAGAGCACCCAACGGCACGGGTCCCGTGGAAGGCGCACGCGTTGCGGCGCTCCTGAGCGGAGGCGGCTGGGCCGAACGCGCGGCCGTACCCGTCGCCGGCGCGGCGATCGTGCCGGAGGGCGTCGGTCTCGACGTCGCGGCCACTCTGCCCGTGGCGGCGCTCACCGTCGTCCGCGCCCTCGACGTCGCCGGATCGATGCTCGGCAAGACCATGCTGGTCACCGGCGGAACCGGCGGCGTGGGCCAATTCGCCATTCAACTGGGCAGCCTCGCCGGCGCCGTCGTGACCGCGGTGAGCAGCCGGCAGGAACAGTGGGACCTTCTCCGCGGCCTTGGTGCTCGCGCGGTCGCCGCCACGATCGAGGAAGCTGCGGGTCCTTTTGACTTCATTCTCGAGTCCGTGGGCGGCCGGTCGCTGTCCGTCGCCATCGAGCGTGTGGCCCGCGGTGGCGGAATCGTCACCATTGGCAACTCCTCCGAGGAAGACACGACGTTCAACGCTCGCACGCTTTACGCAAAAGGCGGCGCGTGGATCTACGGCCTGCTGATCTTCGAGGAACTGGCCAGCCGCCGCGTCGTCGCCCGCGACCTGGAGCGCGTTCTGACTCTGGTCCAGCACGGAGCCCTGCGCGCGCCGCTCGAGCTGAGGCGCCCCTGGACCGAGCTGCCGGCCGTCCTCGACGAGCTCGAGCGACGGAGCTACTCCGGCAAAGCGGTGCTGACGATCTCTCCGAAAGACATCGCCCGGGAGCTGGCGCGGGCATGAAGGCGGTGATGCTGATGCTCGCCCTGGCCTCTCCCGCCGCGGCCGACTACGCCGAGGTGAACGGATTGAAGCTGTACTACGAGATCCACGGCACCCGCGGCGCGAAGCCGCCTCTGGTGCTCCTGCACGGCGGCGGCTCGTCCATCGAGACGTCGTTCGCCCGCGTGCTGCCCGGGCTGGCGAAGAACCGTCAGGTGATCGCCTTCGATCAGCAGGGCCACGGCCGCACCGCCGACATCCCCGAGCGTCCCTTCACCTTCGAGCAGTCCGCCGATGACGCCGCCGCCCTCCTGCGCCACCTCGCCATCGACCGCGCCGACTTCCTCGGCTACAGCAACGGCGGCAGCATCGCCATGCAGATCGCCGTCCGCCACCCGAAGCTCGTGCGCCGGCTCGTCGTCGCGTCAGCGATGGTCAAACGCGACGGACTGGTGGCCGGCTTCTTCGACGGCATGCGCCAGGCGTCGCTCGAGAACATGCCCGCCGAGTTTCGCGAGAACTACACGCGCCTGTCTCCGCACCCCGAGCGCCTCCAGAGCTTCCACGACAAGTCCGTCCAGCGCATGCTCGGCTTCAAGGACTGGCCCGCCGGGATGTTGAAGGGGATCCAGTCGCCCGTGCTCCTGCTCTTCGGCGACCGCGACGTCGTCCGCGCCGAGCACGCGGTGGAGATGCTGCGGTTGATCCCGCACGCGCAGCTCATGGTGCTGCCGGACACGGATCACATGCAGGTCGTCGAACGGTGGCCGGTGGCGGCGATCGAGCGATTCCTCGACGAGAAGTAGGTACGCGGACGAACATTCTCGCCGCGAGCCTCTGTGGGCTCTGTGCTCTCTCTGGGGGCAATGTAGGGCGTGGCTTCAGCCCGCCTCCCCGGTGGGAGCATGGCAGGTTCGAGAAGCCCCCACCCCGCCCGAGAGGCGGGCTGAAGCCACGCCCTACATTCGCTCACCGCTTTCCTGAACGGTGGTCCGCAACCGCCGGGCCTGCTGGTGGAGCCATGCCGGACGGAGAGGGATCGGGTTCACAACCCGGCCACGATGCGGTCGGCGAGGAGGGCCAGGGCCTGGCTCATGCCCGCGACCACCGCGGGGCTTTCGGTGGAGGCCAGCGGGACGGTGATGCGCTCGTGGTGCGTCACGTCGGTGGTGCCGGGGGCAGCGAGGGTCCAGCGGGCATCCAGCACGAACACGCCGTCCGGCCCGGGCGCGAGGTCTTCGAACGTCACGGCCAGCGAGCGGGCGCCGGAGGGGCGCGGCTGGCCGGGGAGGACGATCAGGCCCTCGGGGACGCGGTTGGCGAGGTCGAAGGCGAGGGTGTGGAGGACCATCTCCTCGAGCGGCGAGGCCCACTGGTGCGTGCCGCGCACCTCGAGCTTGTTGTCCGCGCCGCGGAGCACGATCCCGCGGCGCTCGATCCCCGGCGGGAGCTCGATGGTGTCCAGGCCGATCGGCACGCCGGTACGGGCGACGCGCGTCTGGGCGGGCACCGTGTCGAGTGCATAGAACTGGTTCGGCACGCGCTTGAACAAGCCGCAGCCACCGGCGAGCAGGAGCGCCAGGATCAGGGCGCAGGGCGCAGGGCGCAGGGGGCAGGAGCTCCCCGGCCGCGCTTCGATCTCCTGTGCCCCGCGCCCTGCGCCCTGCGCCCTGATTCCGATCATTCGCGCCTCCCCTTGATCACCGCATCCGGGTTCTCGGTCAGGTAATTCGCCAGCGCGCGCACGGCCTCGGCCGCCCGCGTCAGCTCGCGGATCAGCTCCGCGATGTCGTAGTTCTGCTTCTGCGAAGTGCCCATGAGCTGCTCGGCCCTCTTGGCGGCCCCCTCCGCCGAGGCGGCGGCGTTGCGCAGGCTCTGGACGATCGGGTCGATATTCTGCGTCGCGCCTTCGATGCGCTTGGCGCTGGTCTCCGCGGAATCCGCGGCGTTGCGGATGCTCTCGACGATCGGCCCGGCGTTCTGACCGGCGGTCTTGGCGATCCGCTCCACCTCGGCCAGCGAGGTGTCGAGGCGCCGCAGGCTCTGGTCGAGCACCGGGTCGTTGAGCAGCGAGTCGAGGCGCGCGGACGCGTTGCGCATGTTGCCGGCGATCTCCTGCAGCGGCAGGCTGCGGATGGTCGCCGCGACGTCGGTGATGGCGGACATCGCCCCTTCCAGCCCGCTGCCGCCCGACGCGGCCGGGATGATCGGCGGATCGTTGGTCACGACCAGGCGTCCCGTGCCCGGCCGGGCCACGTTCTCGAGGTTCACCGCGCTCGCGCCGGGGAGCACGAGGCTCGTGGCCAGCGTCGCGCGCATGCCCTTGTTCACGAGCTTCGACAGGGCGTCGTTCATCAGCGCGCGCAGCTCCTGGCGCGTGGTGCCGTCGTTCACCGGGAACTCCAGCTCGCGCGGGTCGATCTCCAGCACCACCGGGGTCTCCAGCGACGCGGTCTGCGGCACGTAGCGCAGGCGGACGTCGCGCACGCGTCCGATCTGGACGCCCTTCATCTTCACCGGCGTGCCCGGCGCCAGTCCGCCGATCGGTCCCTGGAAGTAGGTGAGGTAGGTGAGGTGCGGCCCGTCCGCCGCGGCGATGGCCGCGCCCTCGGTGTCGTAGAGCTTGAACCGCGATCCTTCGCCGACGGGCGCGCCGGCCATGACCTCGGGCGTGTAGAAGTTCACCGGCGAGCTGAGAAGGGACGACAGCCCGGCCCCGCCCATCGACAGCCCTCCGCCGGAGAGCGACACGTTCAACCCGCCGCCGCGCCACCAGCGCGTGCTCTGGCGCACGTCGTTCGCGAAGCGCTGCACCACGAACGCGTGTACCGCCGTCACGCGGCGGTTCTCGTCGTAGACCGTGCCCAGGATGCGGCCGACGCGCATGCCCTGATAGTGGATGGGCGTTCCGATGGCGAGCGAGCCCGCGCCGTGGTCCGCCTCGAGGATGTACGTCTTCCCCGCCTCGGGCGCCGAGAGAACGGGCGCGTACTCCTGCCCCACGAACTCGCGCGTTTCCTCGCCCGTTCCCGGCGCGATGCCGACGTACGTGCCGGAGAGGATGCCGCCGATGCCGCCGCCTTCGAGGCCCGGCTCGACGATCCAGAAGCGCGTGCCTTTGTTCAGAGCGGCGTTCATCGACGCGTCCATGGAGATGCGCACGACCACTTCGGACAGCTTCTCGTCGATGGTGATCTTCTGCACGGTGCCGACTTTCGCCCCGCGGAACCGCACCGGGCTGTAGCGGTCCAGTCCCCGGGCCTCGGAGAACCGCACGGTGATGTCGCCGCCGCCGAAGAAGCCGTAGCGGACGATCATGTAGCCGACGAAGAACACCGCCAGGACCGGGATGATCCAGATCCACGGCGACATCCTCGAGACGTGGACCTCCGCCTCGGGCGTCTGCTGCTCGGGGTGTCTGCGGTCTTCGATGTCGTCGTACTCGCTCATCGCGATTCTCCGGCGGTCTTCCACATCATCCGCGGCTCGAACATGCGCACGGCGTAGATCAACAGGGCGATCAGCAGGAACAGCGGCGTCGAGCCCGGGCCGGCCACGATGTCGTCGATGCCGGGGAAGTCGACGATCGGCGCCGCGAGCGCGGCGATGAACGGCAGGATCATCGGCCAGCGCACCAGGCGATGCAGCAGGCGGTACACGCGCGTGCGCAGGACCAGCCCTTTCTTCCGGGGAAAGCGGACGCGCACGAGCAGCCAGATCATCGACGCGAGGACGAAGACGGGGATGGCCACGCCCGCGATGAGGACCACCACCGCGAACTGGGGATAGCCGTAATCGGCCATGAGCTGCACGGTGCCGATGACGGTGTGCTCGAGCACGGCCGTGAGCTGGTCATTGATCATCACCGAGGCGCCGTAGGCCGGCACCGTGAGCGGGAGGGCCGCGGCGACGGCGCCGAGGGCAGGGGCGAAGCGGGGAGCGATGGCGCGGTCCAGGCGGCTGCCGCAGCGCGGGCACGGATCGCCCGCGCGACGATTGACGACGGCCATCTCGCAACTGTCGCAGGATGGCACATGCCGCCCGGGAGGCGTCTCGAGATCGGGGAGGATGGCGTTCCAGACCGCGCGGCGGTTGAGGGCGCGGTCACCGACGAACACCAGCACGGCTACGGCCAGGTAGCACCACGCGCCGATGCGGATCTCGACGTCGGCAGGCACCGAGGCGCGGTAGTACGCGACCAGGCCGGCGATGACCACGACGTCGGTCATGCTCCAGATCTTCAGCTCCTCGGTCCAGCGGAACAGCCGTCCCCGCTGCCACAGCGGCCAGCGCCACTTGATCGAGGCCAGGACGAGGACGTGCAGCGCCGCGCGGATGGCGGGGAAGAGGAACGCGGTGAACAGGAACCCGAACGCGAACGGAAACCAGACCTCGCTGTAGATCGCGCCGACGCTGGACACGAGCCGGCTCTCCTCGAAGACCAGGTTCCGGATGGTCGAGTCCATCAGCGGCATGAACACCGCGGGAGGCATCAGGATGAAGACCGCCACCGCGCAGGCGAGGGTCATCTCCACGGTCAGCCGCGAGCGGCGCCCGAGTAGACGGGCACAGCGGTGGCACGCGGCGGTGGACCCGGGAGCGAGGTCAGGAATCGTCTGGATACTGCCGCAATCGGCACAGGTGATCGTCATCGGTATCTGACAGCCGCGGCAGCTTGCAAGAGAGGTTCCCAACCGAGCCGGAGTGCCGGGAACGTAGGGCGTGGCTTCAGCCCGCCCTCCCGGGGAGGCGGGCTGAAGCCACGCCCTACATCGTAAGCAGCGTGTAAGTCCCACCCGCTACAACTCCCCCAACTAGACCTCGGAGGGAACCCATGAACCGCATTGCACTCTCGCTGCTCCTCTCGCTCATCGCCGTAGCACCGCTCGCCGAAGCCCGTGGCGGCCAGGCCGATACCGCCCCGGGCCAGTACATGGGCTGGAGCGAGGCCGACATCGATGAGATCGAGATCGCGAAGACGTTCGCCGCCGGCGATTACGAGACCATCGCCGTCCTGCCGTTCGACACGTCCAAAGTGAAGGCCGAAGGTGACAAAGCCGTGACCATCCAGGGGGCGCTGGACGGATACACCGCGGTCTTCGTCGAAGGTTTGCGCGACGACCTCGCGGGGGCCGCGAAGGTGGAGATCGTCGAGAAGGCGCCGAAGAAGGCGAAGACCCTCGTCGTCCGCGGCAGCGTCGAGGAGCTGAACCCGGGCTCGCGCGCCAAGCGCTACCTCGGCGGCTTCGGCGCGGGCGCGGCCCACAACAAGGTGAGCGTGGAGCTCGTCGACGCGAGGAGCGGCGAAGTCCTGGTCCGCTTCACCCAGGCCCACCGCTCGGCCGGCACCTTCAAGTTCGCCGGCGGCAGCGACGCCCAGGTCCTCCGCGACGGCACCCGCGCCATGGGCGAGGACACGGCCCACGTGATCACGCGCTTCTGACCCCGGGAAACCGCATTTCGCAGCCACGTAACACCGGGCCCCCGCATCCATCGCTATCGTTTTCCCATGCGAACGATCGTGGCGGTTCTCCTTCTCGCGACGGGGATGTCGGCGGCCGACTCGCCGTGGCGCACCTACGCGGGCGGCTACAGCACGAGCTGGAAGACCGACGGCTGGCACGGCCACGATCAGCCGTGCTACGTCGTCGAGGAGGGGAGCACGGTCGTCCGCTCCGACAGCATCCTGGTCCGCATGCCGGCCGAGCGTTGCGACGGGGCTGACTTCGGGCGCGGGAACCTCGACAACTCCATCGGCTTCCGTTTCGGCCGCGAGCGCGACTTCGCGTCGCTCGGTGCGCTCCGCATCACCGGCGGCTACGACACGACGCTCAGCGACACCGAGTACAACATCAGCCAGCGCGACCTCGTCATCTTCAGCGGGGCGGCCGTCGGCGGCGTCGACCTGGAGCGATGGGGCGGCCGGATCGGCGTTCGCTACGGCATCGGCTCGTTCTTCACCACCGACTTCCGCTACGGCGTGCATTCGTTCAAAGAGTTTGGCCTCACCCTTCCCCTCGGCCCCGGCTCCGCCATCCGCCTCACGCGCGGCACCGCGGTTCACAGTGGCGCGTTCGATCAGAGGTTCCGTCTCGCGGGGATGTCCCGTCCGTCCGCCGCGGCGATGGCGAAGGAGTTCGGCCTCCTCCTGATCACCCGGCCCGGCGACGCCGGACCGTCGCGCTGGAACTTCTCGGCGATGAGCGGCGTCTCCGCGCCGCGCGATCTGAACCTGAGCCGTGCCGGCTTCCACCGCCTCTCCGTCGTCCGCGACCTCGGCGCGACGCCCCTCCGGCTCCAGTTCTCGTGGACATCCTCCGCCCACGAGTCGCAGATCGAAGGGGTCTTCAACGGCTACCCTCGCAATCTGCGCAGCAAGACCATCGACTCCTTCGGTGTCGCTCTCCGCGTCCAACGCGACCTCGGGTATGGTCTCTCCGTCCATGGGACCGCCGGCGGCGAAGTCGCAGAATGGACCGACCCCCACGGCCTGCTCGTCACCGGCGACCTGCAGAACCGGCGCGTGGTCAAAGGTGGCATCGAGCCCGCCGCAAACGCCGGTGCCGCCGTCCGTTGGCTGTTGGGACGCGGGGTGGGGATCGAGGTCATGGGCGAGCAGGCGTACTGGCCGGGGATCGGGTTGACGGAGCGCCGGACGGGGGTGGGACTGGTCGTGAGCCGCTGAACCCCTTCCCCCCGGGACGCTACTTCGCTGTACCCTCCCAGTACCCCCGCAACCGCGGCCACGTGAACTGCGCGACTTTGCGGCCGAGGTCCAGGCCGGCGACGTTGTCGGCCTGGATGTGGTAGCCGCCCATGATGCGGGAGATGCCGGCCATCTCTGCGGTGGCCGTGAACGTCGGCAGCGGCAGCTCGACCTCGGTCTTCGCGCACTCCGCGTCGGGCTCGGTGAGGATGCCGGGGTGGCGGCGCTCCACGAAGCCGAAGGTGTCCGAGCCGGTGAAGAGCTCGAGGGTCTTCGCGCAGGCCGCGCTCACCGTGCTGTGGCCGGAGACGTAGCCGGGGAACGGCGGGGTGACGAATGTGGCGGGGGAGTATGGGTGCCACTGGTCGGACGCGATCTTGTTCACGTCCTTGCCCGGGCCGCGCCAGCCGTCGATCTCCTTGCCCGTGTAGTACTGGCGGACGAGGGTCCAGGGACGGGAGGTGTCGTAGTAGCGCTTGGCCTCCCATGCGGCGATGAAGGCGTCCATGGCCACGTTCGAGACGGCGAAGAAGAGCTTCACGTCCTGGTCGAGGGTGTGCCGGTCGCGCCGGGAGACGTCCTGCGCGAAGCGGAGCCAGTGGCCGGACTGGCCGGTGGAGCGGGGTCCGTCGCGCATGAACTCGACGATCGCCTTCTGCTCGCTGGTCAGCGTCGCGTTGTACCGCATCACCTCGTCGACTTCCTTGCGCAACTGTTCGCTGTCGAACTTCGGCGGCGCGGGCGGGCGGAACTGGTCGCCGCGGTCGAGCGCGAACGGTTTCACGCGGTACCAGTGCGGGGTGAGGAAGCCGGGGTAGAAGGTCTCGCCCCTGGCGTTGAGGAAGGGGAGGGGCTGCCAGCGGTCGGGGTCCTGGACTTTGTCGTTCGCGTTCTTCGGCGCATAGAACGTGTAGTCGTCATACGGCTTGCCGTTCGAGCCGACCTCGTCGCCGAACTGGTTCGCGCCGTCGTGATGGCGGTAGTCGCAGAGGGCCTTCGCCGCGACGTTGCCCACGCCCTGCGGCTTCGTGACGTCCGTGGTCTCGTCGTTCGGGTCGAAGCCCATCGCGCGCATCTGCCCGTCGATCCACGGCTTCTCGTCGGGGATGACGTCCACGAGCGCGCGATAGGTCGCGTACGCGATCGCGGTCTCCTTGTTCGCCTGCGTCCGTTCGGATGCCGGCCGGCGGAGCTTGTCGCCGAGGCGGGTACCGAGGGCCTTGTCGTCATAGGCGGCCCAGGCGTCGTACATCGCCGTCAGCGCGATCGCCATCTGGCGCGACAGGATCGTCGGCCGCGCGCCGACGCGATCGACCTCGCGGGCCGAGGCTTCGAGGACGACCTCCAGCCACCGGTAGGCGGCCGTCGGTTTGAAGTCCGCGTCCGGCTTCGCATGGATGCGCGCCGGCTTGGCGGCGACCAGGAAGAAGAGACACGTCAGGCACAGAACACTGCTGCGAACCGAAGAGGACATGACGCGGAAAATTTACGCCCGTCGGCGAAACCGCGCAAGCTGCGAGGAGTGTGTTTCGCGCACCAACGATGTCATCCCGAGCGGGGGACGGCGTGCTACGCAGCACCTGAGAAAAGAAACTAGAGTGGAGACGGCGTAGTCGTGACGAGGCCGTCGACGATTTGGTGCCGCAGAGCCCGATCCTGAGCTTGGTCCCGGAAGACAGCGAC
>DASUSN010000188.1:0-22398 GCA_036375075.1 Thermoanaerobaculia bacterium
GATCGTCCTGCTTGACCCAATTCTCCAACGACGGCGGAAACAAGAACTGTTTGCTGTAGTCGGCTCGTAGCCCTCGACTCATTCGTTCACGTGCTCCTCATTCGAGGTGTGACGCGAACCGGGTTTTGAGACACCCTCCGACTGCCTCCGCACTCCATAGGGGAGCGCCGGCGTCCCCGCCGGCTGCGTGGCGGCGTTCCACGATGTTTGAGCATTGCCGGAGGTAGGGATTTCTCGCCTGCCGTCACTCCTCTTCATAGAGGTAGGCCTGTGATGGACGTCGCCTTCCGCGCACCCCGTCCGGGCATGTGAACACCGTAGAAGACGATGCTCCGAGGAGTGAACGATGGTTCGCCATGCCCGAGTCGTGTTGCTCACACTAGCCCTGTTCTTCCTCTTACCCTCTCCTGCGAATGCTGGTAGTCCTAACATCCGCCTCCGGAGTGGAAACATCACGCTCGTCAACGGAACGCCTTATGACTGGCGGAGCTCGGACGTGCGTTCCAGCTCGATGACGAAGTGGAAATTTCCCGCCGTGATCAAGGCAGGGACCACGGGCAGCGCAACCGTGGAATATAGATCGGGATATGGGAGCCCTTCCGGGGAGGTGACGTTTTCTCTCGAGGGAACGGATCTTCGGTTCAAGCTCGCCGGAAGAGGGGTGGTCGTTTTCGATCTCAAGGTGGAGTTGACCAACCTCTCGACCCTCCGGTATTCGCGGGGCAGCACTATCAATTTGGGCAGTTTAGGGCGGCAACAATCCGTCGACCTCAATTTCATCCTGGCTGGAGAGCTCGGCAGCTTCACCTCCAACCAGTCGCGTGGTGCGTGGATGCACGAGAACCTGGGCGTGCTGGGGGACCGGAGTCTGCGGCATCTGTGCATTCCGGGCGCCCACGACGCGGGGATGAGTCAGGCCACGTCCGCTACCGACTACGCCAATGACTGTAACACGGTCACCCAAGTCCTGTCCGTGCTCGGGCAGTTGCAGATGGGAGTGCGCTACTTCGACATCCGGCCCGTGATCAACAGGCATGGCCAGTTCGACACCGGCCACTACAGCAAGACTTCCATTGCCGGGTGGCAGGGTGCCAATGGGCAGTCCCTGGCCACCATCATCGACAACGTGAACTCCTACACCGCGGCCAACCAGGAGTTGATCGTGCTCCATCTTTCGCACGACTTGAACACGCAGAGCTACCAATCGTTCACGCAGAACGAATGGAATCGCCTGTTTTCCGAGCTAATGGGCCTCAACTACCGCTTCCGCGTGGTGACGAGCAATCCGAGCACGGTGGATCTCACGACGCTGAGGCTGAAGGATTTCATCGACAGCGAGCCCGCGGTTGTGATCGTCGTGGAGCCGGGAGATCCCCACATCACACTTGGCAGCTTCACCACGGAAGGGTTCTACACGCTTCGGAACTTTCCCGTTTTTAACCAGTACTCCGCCACCGACGAGCCCAAAAGGATGGCGAAGGACCAACTGGACAAGCTTCAGTCGCAGCGGTCGAATCCGGATGCTGGGTACTTCTTGCTCTCGTGGACGCTCACGCAGGCTGACATGCTGGCCGCTGCATGCAATGTCGGGTACGGATCGGTCGGTGAAAGCATCGTAGATCTGTCGCGTCGCGCCAATCCATCTCTGTACGCATCGGTACTGCCGCTCTGCAGCGGCTGGACCTATCCGAACATCCTCTACACCGATGCTGTGGCGAACGACGATGTCGCCGCCCTGGCCATGGCAGTGAACAGCGTTGCAGCACGCAGTAAGCCACAAGAGTATGTGATCTATAAAGGCTCCGGCGGAGACACCGGGATCTACGT
Source organism: Thermoanaerobaculia bacterium (assembly GCA_036375075.1). Lineage (GTDB taxonomy): Bacteria > Acidobacteriota > Thermoanaerobaculia > Gp7-AA8 > Gp7-AA8 > QHVT01. Next base: position 1,828 of record DASUSN010000188.1, read on the forward strand.
GGCGCACTCCCAGGACAGCAATCTCTCCAATGGAAGTGCCTGGAACTTGGTCCGGATGAATGGCGCCGTCAATACGAGCGATACGCCGGGAACAGTCTCTTTCGCGGGCGGAGTGTATGTCCTCTACAAAGGCTCGGGGAACGATCCGAGGATCTACGTCGCGCACCCCGGCGGCGGCAACATTCTCGACGGCGGCGCCTGGAACGCAAATCCCTTGAATCCCGCGATCAATACGAGCACCGCACCTGGGATCGCCGTCCTCCAGGACACCCCGTACATGCTCTACAAGGGAGCGGGCGCTGACACCAACGTATATATTGCGCGATCCGCAGGCAACCACCTAGGTGATGGGAACAGCTGGAGCGCGAACCGCCTGAACCCCGCCATCAACACCAGCAACGCACCGGCGGTCGCCGCTTTCGGTGGCGTCCTGTACCTGGTCTATGAAGGATCGGGGGACTCCAACATCTGGATCGGGCGCCCCACCGGCGACGTTTTCGATGGAGCTACCTGGACCTTGAATCGTCTGAACCCGGGGATCAACACCGACACCGCACCCGGTGCCGTCGTCTACAAGGGCGATCTGTACGTGTTCTACAAAGGATTCGGCTCCGATACCAACATCTATATCGCACGCTCCACCGGCAGCGATGTCTTCGACGGAGCGACCTGGACCTATGCCCGCCTGAATCCAGGCATCAACACCACGGCAGCACCGAAGCCCGTCGTCGTGGGCGACTTCCTATACCTGTTCTACAAGGGATCGGGCGACGATAACATTTGGATCGCGGAGCCCCGGAGTGCCAACATCTTCGACGGGAATGCCTGGCATTGGGAGCGTTTGAACCCGGCGATCAACACCAGTACCGGACCGGGGGCAGCCACTACATGGTAAACGCTGGTCGACGCACGTTCGTGGGGCGTGCATCCCGCAGACCTGCGCCGCTCATCGTCCTCGTGCAGCTTCCGCGCGGTTTCCACGGCACTGCCCTATACTGCTGAGTGCTCTGGAGGAGCGCAAACCCATGGAGCTGATCGGCCGCCGCTTCGGTCCCATCCGGATTACGAACGTCATCGGCGAAGGCGGGATGGGCGAGGTTTACGCCGGCTACGACGAAACGCTTGATCGTCACGTAGCGCTGAAGGCCCTCCACGCCATGAATCGCCTCGACGGGGAGGCGCGGGAGCGGATGCTGCGCGAAGCGCGCGCTCTCTCGAAGCTCGATCATCCGAACATCTGCCGCATTCACGATTACATCGAGAGCGACGACATCGACATTCTCGTGTTGGAATACATCGACGGCCGGACGCTGCAGGACTACATGAGAGCGGCCCTGCCTGGCGCGGAAAGGGTTCGCATCGCGCTCGCGATCGCCGACGTACTCGTCGCGGCGCACCGTGAGGGCATCATCCACCGCGATCTGAAGCCCGAGAACGTGATGATCACCAGGACAGGCGAGGTGAAGGTGCTCGACTTCGGCCTGGTCCGCTGGCTGCGGAGCTCGACGATTGCCAGCAGCGTGCATCTGCATGCGGTCACCGCTGCTGACGGTCCCACGGCCGCTGAATCTGCGCAGTACCACCCGGCCTGGTCTCCCTCCGACGATCGCAACACCACGCTCGTTTACGCGAGAGCCCCGAAGCCTGCGTCTCGTGTCCGGCACAAATTCCAGACCGTGGCCGGTGTCACCATGGGCACGCCGCTGTACATGAGTCCCGAGCAGGCGCGCGGGGCCGAGCTCGTTCCGGCGAGCGACATGTTCTCGTTCGGGCTGGTGCTGCAGTTCCTGTTTACCGGTGCCGATCCCCATCCGCCCGAGCTCACGGCGCGCGAAGTCATGTTGCGGGTCGCCCGCGGCCGGACGGAGCCGGTGCAGGGAGTAGCGGCCGACGTCACTGCCCTCATCGGCGGCCTCAAGCAGTTTGCGCCGGCCGATCGTCCAACGGCGGCGGAGACGGTGGCGCGGCTTCGCCGGATTGCGGAGCGACCGCGCCGCATTGCGTGGCGTTCCGCCGCCGTCGCGGCGATCCTGATGTTGATCCTCGGGGTCTGGCATTACACGGCCGAGCTCGCGCGCGAGCGGAGGACTGCGGTTGCTGCACGCGCAGACGCCGACGCGCGCCGCGCGCAGGCGGAAGACCTGATCAACTTCATGGTCGGCGATTTGCGCACGCAACTCGAACAGGTGCGCCGGCTCGACGTTCTGGATGCAGTCGCGGACAAGACGCTCAAGTACGTGGCGACGTCCAACAAGGAGACGGCGTCGATACGGGAGCTCATCGCGCAGGTTCAGGCTCTGAACCAACTCGGCGATGTGCGCATCGGACAGGGCAACGTCGCCGGCGCAATGGTGCTCTTCGCGCAGTCGCTGGACCGGGCGGCGGCGGCGGTGCGGCGCGAGCCTGCGAACGACGAAGCGAAGTATGTGCTTGCGCGCTCTCGCTTCGGGATGGCGAACGCATACCGGCTGCGGGGAGATGCGTCACGTGCGCGCGAGAACGCGCTCGTGTATCTCGCGCTCACGACGGATCTCGCCGCGCGAAATCCGTCGAACGAGCGGTACGTGCTGGAGTCGGCGAGCGCGCACGACATGTACGACCAATTGCTCGGGACGCGCTCTCAGTGATCAGGCGGTCCCCGCGGTCTGCACGTACCGCCATCGCGGTCCAGCCGTGACCTTCCTGCCTGGAATTTTCATCTGCATCAGTTGCTGGCCGACGATGCGCAGCGTGTACATGACGCCGATGGAACGTTCGAAATGTTGCGGGTCCCCGTTGAAGGTCAGATGCAGTGCATGGATCAGCGTACTGAAGGTGTTGTCGAAGCGATCGGAGACCATGCCGATGGCACAGTCATGCGGTAGCTCGACGTCACCCGGATTGTCGACCATCGGGTAGACGCCCTCGGGATCGAAAGGAATGGCCGGTCCCGTAAATGACCAGCCGCCCGGATCCTTCGAATTCTTGACTAGCCGTCGCCCGTTCGCAACCTCGGCAAAGAGGTAATAGTGCGCGAGCTCGCTTTCGAGGTCCGTCGGCGCGAGGGGCGCTCCTTCGCCTTGATGTTTGATGATCTCGATCGCGCGCTCGGCCGTCACCGGGTCAGTGACGGCAAAGAGCTGGTCATTCAGGAACCTGCCGGTGACCTGAAGTCTGGGGTCGCCGGTGAAGATCGGCTCTCCGCGTGCCGCGATTGCTTTTCCGAGAGCCGTGTAGAACTCCCCGATGGTGTGATACAGCGGTCCCGCGGGCGTGCGGGTGCGCTCGTTTTCGTAGCGCAGCGGGTCTTCCGGCTCTTCGATGGTCATGAAGACCTTTCGAATCAGCTTCAGCGAAAGCTTTTCGATCGGCACGATGAACGGCTTGCCGGGCTGCGCACCGATCTTCATGGGTAGTGGGCTGGGATAGTGCGGAATGAACTTCGGCGTGGCGATCTCGCATCGGCCGCCGATGGCATTGAGAATATTGCCGGCCAGGCAGAGGTGCAGCATCTCCTGCAGGGCCACGTGGCGCAGGATCTTCGCGATCTGCTGGTTCCGCTCCGGCTTGATCGAGTAGAGCGCGGTCAGATACGGCGGCAGCGTCGAGAGCTCGAGGCGCATCGCGTTGAGGACGGCCTTACGAATGCGCTCGACGGTGTCGAGGCGGTGCCTGGGCAGGTAAAGCATCAGAGACCGTCCGGGATGTGCAGCGTGCCGCGCGTTTCGAGTGCGATCGTTTTCGCGCCGGCGACCGCCGGCGCCGGCGGCCGGTCCTTCACGAAGGCGATCGGCTGTTTGTGATCCTGGGGCTTTTTCGGCGCCTTACCGCGGATCGGATTCTTCAGCCAGCGCAGAATCGCTTCGCGTTTCGCATCGGACAGATCGCGCGTGACCGGCATGTAGTTCGGGTCGTCGACCGGCAGCGAGAATGCATGCAGGAGCAGCCGCGCGTTGGCCACGACACTGTCGTACGAATGCAGATCGACGATCTGACTCATGACCGGGAAGAGGTTGCCGTAAAGGTCGAAGATCGGACGGAGGTCGTGCCAGGTCGGCCGCTTGATTCGGAACGCGTCGAATACGCGCACGCTGATGAAGTCCGCGGGGTTCCAGCCGAACGACGGGTCCCTCTTTACTCGCCTGGCGATCTTTCGAATCATGCAGCGGACGCCATAGATCTGCCCATCGACGTAGGCACGCGGATTCCCGGGATTCGATGAGGTGAGCGTCAGCACTCCACGGCCGTTGCGGCCGGTCCTGAGCGTCTTCGTGAACGTGAGCGCATGCTTCGGAATGCCGAACGCGGGGGGATCGTGCGCCGTCGCCGAACCTTCTCCGGATGGCTGAAAGCAGCTGGTATCGCGGAAGAAGACGAGCTTCGCCCTGGGCAGCGGCTTGCCGTATCGGCTGGCCCAGATCTCCGCCATGGCGGTTTCTCCGGGCTGCAGTCGAAACACCGAGCGGTCCGCGTGCGCATAAAGGCCCCCGTAATTTTCCTGGAGAATGACGTTGCCGTTCTGCGAAACGGCAACGCGGTGGCTTTTCAGCGCCCGCCATTCGGAACTGGTCAATGGACGGTTGAACGGAAAGGTCTGGATTCCGGCGGTCGTGAGATACCAGTTCTTTTTCCGGTAATGGACTCGGCCGAGAGAGTGGAAACCGCCGGACTTTTCGATGTATCCGAGCTGCACGTCGCCAATGTCGTGCAGAGGTCCGCCGGGATGCGACGTCGGCAGCGCATTGCCGAAGTCGGCGATGACGCGCCTGGTGCTGCGATCGACTACGGCCTGCATGAAGTTCATCGGGCCTGCCGGGTTTGGACCGTTGAGGTGTGGCAGGATCTGGCGGCCGAGAACGGAGTGCTTCGGCTCGTCGGGCGACCACGGGCCGATCGTGCCGGCGATGCGGCCCAGGGTGTACGTCGGCGAGCTCGCATTCATGTTGTAGCCGTCGAGATTGAACTTGATCGACAGCATCCCCTCGCGTGCGGTGCGGCGGAGCTGCGTCAGAAACTTCGAGTGACGCGTGTCACCCCACGCCACCGGTCCGATGACCGACTGATAGAAGGTGCTGAGCATCGTGTCGCCGGGTGCGCCGCCGGCCAGCGCGCGTCCGCCCCAGAGATCCCTCGACGAGGCCACTTCAAACGGGCCGTTGACGAGATCCCGTGCACCGTCCGTGAGGCGCACTGTCAGTCCCCACACTTGCGAGACGAGCTGCTGCTGCGGATCGAGGTCGACGATCTTCCCGGAAACGCGCGCGTCTGCGTCGCCGATGTACATGCCGACGATGGAGTCCCGTCGTGAAAACGTGCCGTCGCTGTACGAGACCGCCGTGACCCTGCAGCCGAGAAGACGGAACGCGCCGGTACCGGCCGGGCGCCATGATGTGGCCGGATTCCGCTCCACGTCTTCGGGCTTGAAGCGAGCGGTGTCGAAATGGCCGACCGCGTTGTTGACCGTCGATGGATCAGCCTGGAACTGTCCCGCGAAGTGCAGGCGCAACGGACCCAGATAGCTCATCGGAAAAGCCTCATGATCGCCATACAACGGGCTCGATGCGGCGCAGGAACAGGGGAGGGATCAGGCAATGCTGAGAAAGCCCTCCCGGACGAGCCTGCTGCACCAGGCGAGATTGTCCTCGCTGTTGCCCGGCAGCGCGCGCACCTCGAATTCGCGCGCACCGACCATGACGCGGATGCTCTCCGCGGCGGCGGCCGGAAACTTCAACGATTTCCCATGGAACATCAGCACGGCCTGCCCGCCTCCGTTGGTCAGCTCGTGACAGACGACGCTCCGCAGGCGAAAACGGCTGCCTGTACTGATCGAGGGCAGGTTCACGTAATCGGCGAGACGGTTCGTCGCATCGGGCAGCCGGCCTTCGGCGAAATCCTCATGCATCCTCTCCAGGTATGCGGACAGATCGGCATTGTCGAAGAATTCGTGAACATGGCCGAGGAACTCGTCGTTGGATGCGACGCTCTGAAAGTCCACCGGCAGTGACTTGCGGAGCCAAGGAACGGCATGAGCATTGTCCGCGATCGAACGCAGGAGATCGGCGTACGTATGTGTTTGCAGTCCGATGGTGACGTGCCCGCTCATGGTATCCCGCGTACGCGCCTCATGGACGAATCCTCGCGGGATGTACAGGAGATCGCCCGGCTCCAGCGTTGCCGTCAACGTGGGCTCGACCCTGCTCCACTGGTCCGGATAGATGGGCTGCTGCCGCGTCGGCAGAAGGATCGGCGAGTCGTAGACTGCCCAGTCCTTGGCGCCGGTGAACTGCATAATGAGCGTGTCGTGCGTGTCCCAATGGGCAACAAACCCCTGAGCGTTGCTGGGCGTGAGATACACATGGGCCGGCACTGTCGCATGGAAAGAGCGTTCGAGGTCATGGCACAGTCGGAGCATGGGCGCGGAATGCCGCTCGAACTCGTGGATGATGATCGAGTAACCCTCATAGAATTTCGCAAAAAGCGCGTCCTTGTCGACGGTATCTCTCGCCCCGTGACTGCTGGCCGAGAAATCCGGATACGTGAATTCCCCGGCATCGAGCACCTTACCGTCGCGGACGATCCTCAGTGCCTGCGACGAAAGGTGCCCTTCCCCGAGGTGCACGTTGATGTCGTCGAGCGTGACGAGGTTCTCGTAATAGGCAGGCGACTGCCGCTTGATGAGCAACGGCTGTTTCTCATAGTAGGTGTCGTGAAATTCCGATGACGAAAAAGGGGCGAGTAGACGATCCATGGTCAGAGACATAGGCGCATTCCGATCGTGATTCACACGTCAGCACGACGGCTCGTTCGGAAGCCGATCGAGCCGTCGACGGGAGCATCATCCTCAGTCATTTCTTTTTCGGCTTGTCACTCTGGCTCTCCGCCCGGCCCCACTGGTTACTCGCGAGAACGGGTTGTTCATCCCGGCCCCCCTTCGCCGGCGGACGGTGCTTTTTGTCCTTGTCGTCTTTCTTCTCTGCCATCGGTAACTCCTCTCCCTTGTGAGTTGATGAACGCGCCCTTCTCCTCGCAGAGAGCCTCGAACTCACGGTTTCGATAGCCGAGCGCGGCAAGCCGTTCGATCAGTGGTGTGGCGCGGTCCAGCCGGCCGAGCCGGAGTAAAGCGCGCGCCCGCGTGTTCGTCTCTGGGACGCCGGGAAGACGGGATCGGATCGACTCGGCCGTTCTCAACGCCTCCTCCCATGCGTTGCTCGCCTCCTCGGGCTCGCCACGTGCGGCAAGTGCTTCGCCCCGCACCAGCAGGGCCTCGGCGAGCGCGTTCTGGACGAACATTTCCTGCGGCATCGGCCTGCAGGTCTCCACGGCCAGACTGGCCTGCAACAATGCCTGCTTCGGACGTCCGGCAGCCAACAACGAGCGCGCCAGTTCCACACGGTTGGTGGCGGTTTCGAGCGGGACGAGGATTCCCTCCGACTCGCGCACAACGCTTAAGACTTCGATCGCGGCTGTATGCTGCCGCAGCGCCTCGCCATCGTCTCCGTTCATCCTGGCGATCGTTCCGAGGGAGCGGTGCGCGATGGATACCAGACACGTCCACCAGTAGCGGGCAGAATCGAATGCCATGAGCTGCTTGCCGACGGTTAGTTGCGCAATTGCGTAACGCCGGGCGGCTTCCAAGTCGCCGGTGGCAAGGGCCGCGGAGGCGAGATCTTTGTCGCAGGAAGCCATCGTGTCGAGCACTTCTCGATTCGACGGTACACGCCGGCGGAACGCTTCGAGCTCCGCGCGCGCTCGCTCCAGTCGTCGCCGCCCTTCGTAGAAGCGCCCCCACCTGAGCAGGGCCATTGCGGCGAATCGATCGACGATGAACAGCTTTACGTACGAATCGTCGTTGGGCCGCCGCCGGAGTACGCTGCGCAGGCTGGTCACGGCACGGTCGTAATGGCGCAGCGCTGTATCGACATCGCCGGTGTGATCGTACAACCTAGCGAGATTGAAGAGTGCGTACGCCTGACTGGTGAGAAACCGAACGTCCCCAGGCTTCCGACGAAGGAGATCGGTACATGTCGCCAGCCATATCCTGGCGTGGACGAACGCCTGCACACGGTCTCCTCTGAAGACCAGGACGTTCCTCATTTCCGCATGCGCGGCCGCGCGTGCGAAAAGAATCTCGACGTCATTGGGATGCCGGCGAAGCCCGGCATCCGCCAACGAGATCGCCTTCCGGGCCGCGTCCTCGGCCGCGCGCATGTCGTCCTTGTGAAACTGTGCCTCGGCGAATTGAGTGAGCGCCTGAACGTTGACCGCGATTTCCGCCGCCGAGATCTGCTCGGGGGCGATCGACGCGAAATAGTCGAACGCCTTGTTGCTCGTCGCGTCCATGATCTCGAGCTTGCCGACGGGGAGGAGCTTCGGACGGAGGTCCTCGACCATGAAGGCGACCAGTTCGTTCGCCGCTGCGCGCCGCGACTCCGCGTCTGCCAGCGCGGCGACCGCCGCGGCGTGCTCGCGTTTCAGATCGAGCGTGATCTTCGTGGCGCCGAGGGAGAGGATCGTAGCGAGGAGCGCGACCGCGGCAACCCGCAGCCGGCGTGCTCGCCTGCTGCCGAACCGCTGCAGCCGCTCGAGAGCCGCGGCCGCGGTGAGGCGATCGCTCGGCGCCTCGCACAGCAACGCGGCGAGGAGCGAGCGGACGTCGCGATCGCGCGTGCCGAACATCTCCCGCAGCAGCAGGCCGAAGCGATACATGTCCGACTCGCGCGTCGGTTCCGCGCCGCGCTGTTCCTCGGGACTGGACCAGCGCGGATCGCCGCGCGAACCGTCGACATTCGTACTGATGGAGTGGAAGTCGACGATCTTGATCGCGCCCGCCTTCGAGATCGCTACGCTCCTCGGCGAAAGCGCACCGTGCACGATTTCGTTGCGATGCGCGACGCTGAGCACGCTGGCGACGTCCGTCGCCACACGCACCTTCTTGGCGAATTCGAGGCCGGCCGCAATTGCGTCCACGAGAGGCGTCCCTTCGAGATACTCGAAGGTGAAGACGTCATACTCGTCCCGCTCGCTGTAATCGTAAACGCGGAGAACGTTCGCGTGATCGAGGCGCGAGAGCACTCGCGCCTCATGGATCATCCGAGTTCGCTGGTCCGCGCGCGGCGACGCCCCCGAGGGCATCCGCTTGACGACCAGGCGGCGGCGCAGGAGGTCGTCGACGCCGACAAACACTTGTCCCTGCACTCCTTCGCTCAGGAGTGCGACAGTGCGAACACGGTCCACAGCTCGATTGCTGTCTGCCACGTGCGTCCTCGTGTTGGATGGAGACCCGTATCAGTATGACAGGATTTCACGCGCGACGCAATTATGGCGGCCATGATTTGTGGCAGAAACGCCGATCGTATTCAGCTGTCGCAAAAAGCGCGTTCAAACGTCCCGCCGCTCAGCCGACGGCGCGGCGGCGCTTCTTCGGAGTCTCCGACGATGCGCTCGGATCGTTGTTGTCGTGCGTCACGTCGAGGATCACGTGCACGTTCCCGAAGTTGTTGTACACGGACAGGCCCTGGGCATTCGCTGAGAGTGCCGCGATCGCGCCGTTCGTGAGCCCCCGTTTTCCAGGCCACCGGCAAACGCGTACGCGACCTGCCGCTTGATGCTCCGTGTCTGCTGCCGTGACTGGTGACTACATTGTGACGTCCGGTCATCTAGCCCGCTCGGCGTTTGATGGAAGCGTCCAGCGTGTACCCCTCGACCTCCGGCGTGACAGGCCGGAGGTCGTCATGACGCCGGGTTCGATCGTCTGCTCAGGGTTTCGGGTTTCCCGCTCCCCGCCGCTGCTCCACGTTCTGGGTATCCGTGCGTTTGCGCAGGAGGTTTTTCACGCCGAACAGCGACTCGAGCGTGTCGTGCCAGAAGGGGGCGCCGAGGCTGAGGAGCATCGTCATGATCAGCCAGCCGAAGAGCGTGCGGACGTCGTTGCCGCGCCGGCTCCACCAGGAACCTGCGCCGACGTTGCGGTAGATCAGGCCGTCGAACCACGCGCCGACGCTACGCAAGGTGAGCGGCTCGAAGCCGTAACTGGTGTAGATGCCGACCACCTGCTCGAGCTCCGCCCGCTTCTTCTTCACGTCCTCGAGGGTGGCCGGCTTCTGTTCCGTCTCGTCCTTCTTTTCGGCGTCGGCGAGCTTGTCGGCGAGCTGCTGGATTTCCGGGCCGCCGTTGACCAGCGTGGCGCGCAGCACCTCGTTCGTGGCCACGCTGCGGTAGATCGAGAAAGGGTTCGCGTTGAGGTAGACGACCACGGCGGCGGCGATGATGAGCGACCACGTGCGCATGCCGCGGTGGTACCGCTCCTCAAAGCTCTGCATGGTCGTGTCGAACCATTGCTCGATCTCGCCGAGCTTCGCCTTGAACGCGCCGAACGCGTCATCGAGCGCTTCCCGGGCCTCGGTGATGGCGGCGGTGACACTCGCCAGCGCGGTCGCCGCGGCCGGAACGTTCTGCTGCCCGACCACTTTCTGCGCGTTGGCGAGCAACTCGAGTGAGTCGTCGAAGACCACGTCGCGCAGGGCGATGATGTCGGCGACGATCAGCTTCCGATCGACGCCGCCCCCGTCCATGAACGTCTTGTACTGCTGCCGCAACGGCGCGAGCGCCGCCTGCAGTTTCGCGAACAGCGCATTCGCCTCGCCGGGGAGCACCGACGCATTCACGCTCTTGACGGCGGTGTCGATGGCGTTGATCTTGACGAGTGCCGTTTTCAGCTTGTCGACGAATCCGGGGACGAGGTCGTTCGGACCGATGCGCGCGATCACGCTCAACAGGTCGCTCTTCGAGAGCGAGTCGATCATGAAGTTGCCCGTGGAGCTGACACGCCCGAGCGCGCGCATCTGCTCGCGAACCGATTGCAGCAGCTTCTTTGCGGGCTCACCGGCCACTTTCGCCGCGGATGGCGAGAACGCCGTCGGCATGTAGTTCTTCGCGCGCGGCTCCGTCCGTCCTCGGAGGACGGCGTCGAACAGGTCGAGCAGCGAGTCTTCCAACTGCTTCGACTTGATCTTGAGCGCCTTCTTGATCACCGCCTGCACCGACTGCACGATGAGACTGAGCAGCAGAATGACCACCACGACGGCGATGACGTTGTCCAAGGTATCGATGTCCAGCATGCAGCACTCTCCCTCTTTCATGGGGGAGGGGCATGGAGCGCTGAATTCCCTACCTCGGCGTAGCCGAAACACGAAAGTAAGGGATGCAGAGACCGGCGGCGGTATCGTCGGCCGATGACCTCCACGGAGTCGATCCCGCCGGTACGGTGACGCGTAATCGATGACCGCTACCATCGATCGTGGAATGTGCGGGCGTGACGGTGGGATCGCACGCACCGCGATCCATGGGCTCGGTCATCGACCGTGCCGCGCCCGCCGTCTCGTTTGTCGATGCCGTCGTCAACGTTGATGCGATCGTCGTCGACGTTGATGGAGGTCGTCATCGATGTTGATGGAGGTCGTCATCAATCTTACGGGCCGCGCCGCCGCGATCGATGGAGGCGGCCATCGACCGGACACCGAACTGCGCGGCGGTTGATGGGGTGCGTCATCGCGCGAGTGCAGCCGCGCCCTGCGATCGATGGAGGGTGCCATCGATTGTGGAAAGTGGGAGCGCGGCGTCATGGTCGCGCGAGCCGCGATCGATGACCCCGTCCATCGATCGTCGCGAAAAAGCCGTCAGTGTTGGCGACTTCGTCGTCAATGTTGATGGAGCCGTCATCGATGTCGATGGACGTCGTCATCGATGTTGATGGAGGTCGTCGTCAAATCACACGTCCGCGTCGCTGCGATCGATGGGGCCTCCCATCGATCGAGCCTCCGACGACGCCACGATCGATGACGCGTGTCATCAAACGTGGACGCCAGTGCCGTGAGATCGATGGACGCCTCCATCGATCGTGACGCTCGGCGCTTGACGCTTACGGTCGCGCACCGCACGGTCGATGACCCGTGGCATCATCGGTCATGCAAGACGATACCGAGGTCAAGGTCGCGACCATCGAGCCGGACGCGCAGGTGGTCATCGCCGAGGAGGTTCTCCCTCCCGCGCCCATCACCACCGACGCGCTGATCCAGGCGTGCCGGCTGCTCCAGCAGCGCATCCCGGGCTTCGATCAGCTGTCGACCGAGGAGCGGCAGCGGCTCGTCCGCGTGGCGTCGCTGGACCCACAGTTCCTCGCGGCCGGGATCGAAGCCATGTGCGTCTGCGACGACTACAGGGCGGCCGTCGGATACACCGGCGAGGAGCTGCGCGATCTGTCGGCCCGCATCGAGCGCCAGGCGGAGCTGCAGCGCGAGTTCCAGCGGCTGGCGGACGGCGTGGGCGCAGCGGTCCTGAAGGACAGGCATCGCCTCGGCGACGCCGTCCTGATCTTCTACTCCCTGCTCGGCAGGGACTTGCGCGCGCCGCGCGGCACCACGAAACGCCACATGCGGCCGTACTACGAAGACATGAAGCGCGCCTACATGAAGAACCGGAAGACGCGGCGCAAGACCGCGCCGGAACCGGCAGAGCCCTGAGCGCCGGCAAGGACGGGGCGGGGGAGAAATCCTGCGCCGCGTCCCGGTCAGTTCCCCAGGGCCACCGCGTTCACCACCGGCGTCGTGCCGGTCACGCCGCTGGCGAACGTCAGGCCGGGTCCGGAGAAGGCATGCGCCGCGGACGAGGGATCCACGTCGCCGGCGCGGCGGGCTAGGGACATTCGGTGACGGTCGCGTGCTCCGCGGATCAGCCCTCCGCGGCGTGGCGCTCGATCATCAGGCAGAGCGACTCGACGGTGAGGTACGAGAAGAGCTGCCGCGGCGTGATGCGGTCGCGGTCTTCCGCGGCCGCGAGCGCCGGCAGCAGCGGCACGAGCGCGTCGATGGTGGTCCGGGTGATGAAGCCGTCCCGCATGACCTCGGGAGAGCTGAAATCGAGGCGTGCCAGGAAGTTGAAGTCGGCCTCGCGCACCTTGACGCCGAGCTCTTTCTCGATGGCAAAGACGAGATCGACGAAGTCGAGCGAGTCGGCGCCGAGGTCGTCGATGAGCCGGGCCTCGGGCACGACTCGCGATTCTTCGACCGCCAGCGAGTCGGCGATCATCGTGCGCAGGCGCGGCAGAATCGAGTCTCTGTTCATCAGTCGAGCCATTGTGTGACGCGTTCGGCCGCTTTGCGAGCGGTCGGCGGCGGCGTCTCGTCGGGATAGCCGACCGGGACCAGCGCCGCGATCTCCCACGACGGCGGCACGTGCAGCAGCGCGCGCAGCTCCTCGACCGCGACCAGAGGTCCGGTCATGCCGGAGGCGCCGAGGCCGGCGGCATGCGCGGCCAGGAGCAGGTTCTGCATCGCCAGCGAGGCGCCGATCAGGCCGGAGTCGCGCTCCATGGTGCGGATCGCGGGCTCTTGATCGGGCAGCATGTTCGAGAGGAGCGTGAGCGGGCGAAAGAGCGGAACGATGGTGAGCGGCGCGTGCTCGAAGCGCGTGAAGTAGTCGCCGTACGCGCGGAAGGCCTCCTCGAACGCGGGATCGATCGCGCGCGCGAGGCGGTCCACCGCGGCGCGCACGGCATCGGCCATGGTCTCGATGAGGGCGCGCCGCTGCACGACCAGGAAACGCCATGGCTGCTTGTTGCTCGCGGAGGGGGCGGTGACGGCGGACGCAATCAGCGACTCGATCAGCTCGCGCGGCGGCGGATCGGCCTTGAAGCGCCGCACGCTGCGACGCTCCGACAGCAGCGCGTGCAGTTCCGCGTGCGTCACCATCCGGCGCCGAGGCCTCCATCGACCGGATGAACCGCCCCGTTCATGTAGCTCGAGGCGTCGCTGAGCAGGAAGACGACCAGGCGCGCGACCTCGTCCGCGCTGCCGATCCGCCGCATCGGAATGCGCTCGAGGATCTCCTGCTCCGCCAGCGCGCGCGACGGCGCGAGCAGCTCCGTGTCGATCGCGCCTGGGCGCACGCAGTTGCAGCGGACGCCCTTGCGTCCGTACTCGACCGCGACGGCGCGCGTGAACGACTCGATCGCCCCTTTGGTCGCCGCGTAGATGCTCATCCCGCGCGACGGCCGCACCGCGGCGAGCGAGCTGACGTTCACGATCGCGCCGCCCCGCGCGCGCAGCATGTGCGGCAGTGCCGCGCGCGTGCAGGCGATCGTGCCGCCGATGTTGGTCGCGAACGCTGCGCCGACGTCTTCGTCCTTCACGTCGACCAGGAATCCGGCGACATTCACGCCGGCGTTGTTCACCAGGCCGTGGATGCCGCCGCCGGAGGCGAATGCGTCGATGTTGCGGCGCACGGCGTCGCCGTCGCGGACGTCGAAGCGCAGCATGCTCGCACCGCGCAACGCGTCGTCGAGCGGCGCTTCGTCGCGGACGTTCACGCCGACGTGCGCCCCGGCTTCGAGGCAGGCGATGGCGATGGCTTTCCCGATGCCGCGGCCTGCGCCGGTGACGACGATCCGTTTTCCGTCAAGCATGCACGTTCCTCAGCACGAGCGACGCATTCTGCCCTCCGAAGCCGAACGAGTTGGAGAGCACCACGCGCTGGGCGTGCTCCCGCGCCACGTGCGGAACGTAGTCGAGGTCGCACGCGGGGTCGGGGTCGTCGAGGTTGATGGTGGGATGTACGGAGCCCGCGTTCATGCAGGCGATGGCGGCGATGGCCTCGACGGCGCCGGCGGCGGAAATGAGGTGTCCGATCATCGACTTCGGCGCGCAGACGGGGACGCGCTCCGCGCGCGGGCCGAGGAGGCGGCGGATGGCCAGCGTCTCGACGGGGTCGTTCTTCGGCGTGGAGGTGCCGTGTGCGCTGATGCAGTCGACTTCCGACGGATCGAGGCCGGCGTCGGCGAGCGCGCGCGACATCGCCTGCAGCGCGCCGCGGCCGTCGGGATGCGGCTCGCTGATGCCGTGCGCGTCGAAGGAGTTGCCGTAGCCGCACACCTCGGCGTGGATGGTCGCGCCGCGCGCCTGGGCGTCCTCGAAACGCTCGAGGATGAGCATGCCCGCGCCTTCGCCGAGGACGAAGCCGGAGCGGCGGCGCTCGAAGGGGCGCGAGGCGCGGTCGGGGGGGTCGTTGGCCGTGGTGGTCGCGCCGATGCTGCAGAAGCCGGCCACGCCGAGGGGGTTGATCATCGAGTCGGTGCCGCCGGCGGCCATCCAGCGGCGGCGGCCGGTGGCGATCATGCGGTACGCGTGGCCGATGGCGTCGGTGCCGGCGGCGCAGGCGGAGACGTGCGTCAGCGGCGGCGCGGTGAGCCCGAGCTCGTTCATGATGGCGGGCACGGCGAGGTCGGACGGTGTCTGCAGAAAGTGCAAGCGTTCCTCGAGGTCCTCGGGCAGCGGCACGCCGCGGCGCTTGGCGGCGAGGTCGTGCATCGAGAAGAGCTCCAGGCCGAGGCCGAGACTGAGGCCGCCCTCGCCGTGCGGACGCGGGCCGCAGTCGGCGAACGCGGCACGCGCGGCGGCGATGGCGAACGTGACTTTGCGGTCGCGGAGGATGGGCTGGCCGTTCCACGGGACTTCCGCGGCGATGCGTGTCGGCAGGGACGCGGGATCGAAGAGGGTGATGGTGCGGACGGCGGAGCGGCCGGCCAGCAGCGCGTCGCGGAAGGCATCGACGGTCATGCCGAGGGGCGAGACGACGCCCATGCCCGTCACGGCCACGCGATGCCTCACGCGACCTCCCACGTGCTGCTCGCGGCCAGGCCGCGCTCGCGGACTTCGTGCGTGACCACGCCGCGCGCGCCGGCGAGCGCGAAGCCGAGGGAGGCGGGGCCGAAGGGGGTGTGACGGTCGTCGGTCATCGGCGTGGCTTCGCAACGCATTGCCCATGACGTGAGCCGCGCGCGGATTACCGCGCCGCGGCGCACCGCGTCTTCTTCGCGCTCGACGACGAGACACGCCGCGGCGTTCGTGAGACGTGCCGGATCGGCGTCGATGCGGCTGAAGTGATGGCGGACGAGGTAGTTCTCCTGATCGGCGACGGCCACGACGAGCGCGACGTCGACGGCGTGCGCGTCGAGCGCGGCGAATGCCTCCTCGAGCACGGCGTAGAGCTGCGCGGGGCCGGGATACGAGACGCTGTACGGTCCCTGGATGTCGAAGTTCAACGAGACATGGAACGCCGGCATGTTCGGCAGCACGCGGAAGGTGAGAAGCGGATTCAGCGCGCCGAACGCGTTCGTCGAGAAGCGCCGCATCGAAAAGTCGTCGCCATCCAGCGACGCTTCGAGGAGTTGCGTGATGTCGGATTCCTCGAAGGGGATGTAGCCCACCGTCGCGTAGAGACCGCAGCGCTCGCCGAGCGGCGCGGCGAGCGACGCCGACTGGAGCGCGCGCGCGGCCGCGACCACCGCCAGCTCGTCCTGTTTTCCCATGAATTTTCGAGTCTTGCGGGAGCGGAGGAAGGGCGTGGAGTCGCAGGCACCCGAAACGGTGGCGAGACCGGTGACGACGACAGTCATGGCAGCACCAGCGCGGGCTGGAAGTCGCGCGTCCAGATTGCGTAGACGGCGCGCCGCTGCTCGTGGATGCGCGGCACGTCGATCTCGCGCAGCACGAACTGCAGCGTGCCGCGTGCGGCGCGTTTGCCAGCCGCGCGCGCCTCGAACGCGATCTGCGCGGACGACTCGCGCGTGGAGTCGATCGTCACCTCCACCTGCAGGGTCTCGCCGGGGCCGACTGCGTGGTAGAACTTGGCGCGCTGGATCTGCACGAGCAGCGCGCGCACGAGCGGCTGGCCGTCGCCGTTGAAGGTCATCTCCAGCAGGAAGCCGGCGAGCTGCGCGGCCGACTCGACGATGAGCGCGCCGGGAAACATCGGGTAGTCGGGAAAGTGGTCGTGCAGCACTTCGTCGGAGAGGGTGACGCACTTGACGCCGGCGGCGCGCGCGCCGGGCGTGAGCTCGGTGACTTTGTCGATGAGGTAGTAGCGCATCAGATCGATCGCATGCGGGTGGCCAGATCGCGCCACGCGCGGAAGCTTCCTCCTTCGCCGAGGGCCTGGCTGAAGCCGCGGCAGGCGGTCCAGCAGTTCTGACAGCCGCGCGCCGGCTCCGCCGCGGCCATGCGGCGGTGAATGACGGCGAGCGGCTCTTCACGGATGTTGCCGAACGGCGCGTCGATCTTCTCGATGCACGCGGAGACGTTGCCGAGGTGATCGACGTTGAAGCTCTGCAGCCCGGCGCGGCACTCCGGCATCGGCGCGCCGTCGAGGAACGGCGCGATGCCGTCCATGTACTCGCCGAACATGCGGAAGTGCCGGTGCTTCGCCCAGAGCGCGGCGATGTGCGGCGCGTCGTGCGCAGCAGGCATCGACGCGCCGGGAGCGCGGCGGAAGCCGCGCGTGGAGAGCAGCGTCGCGCAGTGGCCGACGCCTTCCGCGGCGCTGCGCTGGAGCAGCGGCGCGAGGTCGGCGGCGTTGTCGTCCATCAGCACGGTCATGACGTGCACCTGCTTCCGTCCGTGCGGCGCGGAGTCGCGCAGCAGCGCGACCGCGTTCCACGCACGATCGAACGCATCGGGCAGCGCACGCCGCCGGTCGTGACGCGCGGCGTCGGCGTAGTCGATGGAGACCCCGACCTGCGCCAGCCCCGCGTCCCACAGCGCGCGCGCCGCCTCGGCATCCACGTACCAGCCGTTCGTGTAGAGCAGCGGAATGTGCTGCTTCGCAAACGCGCGCACGATGTCGACGAGGTCGGGCCGCACGAACGGCTCGCCCCCTTCGATGGAAACGAGGAACGTGCCGAGCTCCGCGAGCTGCGCCGCGAGCTGCTCGAAGTCGCGTGTGGTCAGCTCTTCGCGCGGCGCGGCGCCGTTGGGCCAGAAGTCGCAGAAGTTGCAGCGCATGTTGCAGCGGTTCGTCACCTGCAACAGCACCTGAAACGGCCTGCGCCGCGCGACGCCGGCCGCGAAGCGAAGATCGCGCACGTGCTCGCGCAGGCTCACCGGAACCTCCCGCGGTTGAGGAACTGCGCGGCGGCGCGGAAGCCGGTACGGGCGAGCATCGGTGCGAGGCTGCGGTTGGCGTCGAAGACGTCCGCGATGACGTCCGTCGCGTGCGCCAGCTCGTCGCGCGAGATGGTCAGCGGCGGCTCGAGGCGCAGGACGTGCCAGGCCTGCGACGCGGGCTGCACGATCAGGCCGCGCTCGAGCAGCGCCAGCGCCAGCCACTGCCCGGCCACGCCGGGCGCGCGCAGCTCGACGGCCAGGAGCAGCCCGCGTCCGCGCACGCCAGCGACGAGCGGATGTCCGTCGAGACGCAGCCGCAGCGCGGTCAGCCATTCGGTGCCGTGGTCGCGGCTGCGCGCGACGAGCTGCTCGTCGTCGAGGATGCGCAGGGTCTCGCCCGCCGCCGCGCACGCAAAGGCGTTGCCGGCGAAGGTCGAGCCGTGGAGGTCGAAGGTGCGCATCGAGCCGAAGGCCTTGCGCTGCAGCCTGCGCGTGGTCAGGGTGATGCCGATCGGGGCGATCGAGCCGCCGGCGGACTTGGCCAGGATCAGGACGTCGGGCGTGAGGCCTTCGTGCTGGAACGCGTACATCGCGCCGGTGCGTCCGAGGCCGGTCTGCACTTCGTCGAGGAGGAAGAGCGCGCCGCGTTTGGCGCAGAGCTCGCGCGCGGCGCGGAGGTAGCCGTCCCGCGGGAAGCGCACGCCTCCTTCGATCTGGATGGGCTCGACGAGGAAGGCGGCGGTGTCGCCGTCCAGCGCGCGCTCGAGTGCGCCGAGGTCGTCGAACGGAATGGCGGTGCAGCCGGGGAGCAGCGGCTCGAACGGCGCGCGCATGCGTTTCGTCGCGCTGACCGAGAGCGTGCCGAGGGTGAGGCCGTGATACGCGCCTTCGCAGTAGAGGATGCGCGTGCGGTTGGTCGCCGCGCGGGCGAGCTTCATCGCCGTCTCGACCGCTTCCGCGCCGCCGTTGCTGAAGAGCGCCGCATCGAGCGGCGGCGCGGTGCGCGCCAGCTGTTCGGCGAGCATGGCCGGATGCGCGGAGATGCCGGTGTGATTGAGGTTCAGCGGCTCGGCGTCGAAGAAGGCGCACAGGTGCGCGAGGAGACGCGGATGGTTGTGGCCGATGTTGACGCTGCCGAAGCCGGCCAGGAGATCGAGGTAGCGGCGGCCGCTCTCATCCTCGATCCACGATCCCGACGCGCGCGTGAACGTGCGGCCGTAGCCGAGCACGCCGAGGAGCTTCACGAACGCGGGATCGACATGGCGCGCGTAGCGCTCGGCGGTGGTGGTCATGCGGCGCGCTCCACGGCGGCGAAGATCGCGGCGGCGAGGACGAGGAGCATGGCGGCGTAGAGCGCGTAGCTCGAAAAGTACGGCTCCCACCCGCCGTGGACGCGGAAGGCGAGGTTGACGTTCGCGGCGGGAGGGGTGATGGCGCGGCAGAGCGCGCATAGCGCCACGAAGGCGCCGAGCGCTTTGAGCGCCGCCTGGCGCGGCATGCCCAGCCTACGCACGCCGAAGAGGCCGAGTGCGAAGGCGCCGAGGTGCGTCAGCGCCGAGGTGGGCAGGAACGTGCCGCCGGTGGCGAGGTCGAGGAGCCAGAGCGGCAGGCCGAGGCACGACCAGAGGAAGCCGATGGCGTTCAGCGTGGCGTTGCGCAGCAGGAGGCCGAGGCCGACCAGCAGCGCGGCGATGTGGCAGCTCCAGAGCAGGTCGTACGGCTCGCCGCGATGGAGGTGGACCGCGGCGTGGATGGCGTAACAGGCCAGGGCGGCCAGGCCGGCGGCGCGCATCACAGGCCACCATCCACGACCACGGTCTGGCCGCTGACGAAGGTGTTCTCGGTGGCCAGCCACGTCACGAGGCCGGCCACTTCCTCGACGCGCCCGAGGCGTTTGAGGCCGCAGTGCTTGAGGTACTCGTTGCGCAGGTCGTCGGGGACACTCGACGAGAGGCCGCGCTCGAGGAGACCGGGGGCGACGCTGTTGATGCGGATGTTGTCGGGACCGAGCTCCTTGGCCATGGCCGTGACCATGGCCGCGAGCGCCCCCTTCGAGGCGGCGTAGTGAACGGGGGAGGGCATGGTCTTCACGCCGTCGATGGAGCCGAGCAGGACGATGCTCCCGCCGCCGTGCTGCCGCATGTGATGCGCCGCGCGCCGCACGGCGAAGAACGACGGCTTCGTGTTGACCGCGATCATGGCGTCCCAGGCGCGCTCGTCGATCTCGTCGAGGGAGAGGTGCGCGGCGCCGGCGGCGGCGCAGTTGACGAGCGAGTGGATGGGGCCGAGCTCCCGCGCGAATTCGTCGATGGTGCGCTCGATGGCGGCGACGTCGGTGACGTCGAGTTGTTTGGAGGGGGCGTCGATGCCGGCGTTGGCGTTCGTGTGGTAGGTGTAGCCGAGAGGGACGCCGCGCGCGGCGAGCATGCGGCAGACCTCGCGGCCGACGGTGCCGGAGCCGCCGAGGACGATGGCGGTCATGCGTGGGCCTCACGTGGACCGCTGGCGTCCTCGCCGGCTGTCTCGGGCGGCGTCCCGCCGCCCGCCCCCGGGAGTGCAGGCGAGACGCCTGCACAGACAGCCGGCGGGACACCGGCGGTCCACAGGGGAATCGGAGCGCCGGCGTCCTCGCCGGCTGCCCGGGCGGCGTCCCGCCGCC
>DASUSN010000189.1:0-3428 GCA_036375075.1 Thermoanaerobaculia bacterium
GCGCAGCTCGTCGCGTGTCAGCGCGTTGTTGCGGTCGGTGTCCCAGCGGTCGTAGATCCCGCCGAACCGCTGGTCGAATTCGTTCTCGAGCAGACGGCCGTCGTTGTCGATGTCCCAGTCGCGCCAGCCGTTCCAGTCGATGCCTTCGAAGTCCCAGGCCTTCGTGGCGCGAGTCCATTCCTGCTCGTCGACGAAGTCGTCGTTGTTGTTGTCCCAGAGGTCGTACCACGTGTCGGCGAGCTCATCTCGCGAAACGGCTGCGTTCCGGTCGCGGTCCCACCGGTCGTAGAGGCCGCCCCAGCGGGCGTCGAACTCATTGCGAGCGAGGCGTTTGTCTCGGTCCGCGTCCCAGTCACTCAACGCGCCCCAGCGGCGGTCGACGTCGACGACCGTGGCCGTGGCCGGGTCGAAGGTGGCTGTCGTGCCGGTGGCGGCGGTGTCGACGGTTACGGACGTCATCGAGACGGTGGCCGTGTCGACGTCCGCGACTTCGGCGTCGCGGGAACAGGCGATGACTGCGAACAGACACAGGGCAATGGCGGGGTACTTCATCTGATACCTCCTTCGTTTGGTCGTCGGAGAAGGAGAATTCACAACGCCTGCCACTGCATGGCATACCATCTTTATCGCGCACGAAAGCGCCCGGATGGTGCGTCACATGCTTTTCACCCCGCGAGAAAGGAGGCGTGACAGGCCTCGTGGAACGCGTCCGAAGGGCGAGGAGCTCGAGCGGCGGTGTTGACACTCCCTTCGCCTCAGGAGACGCCTGTGGAGGAGACGGTGATCGCCGCCGTCGACTGGCTGCGCCTGGGCGTGGAGGCGTTCGGCGCCATCGTGATCGCGGTCGGCCTCGTGGCCGCGGCTGTCACGTTCGTGCGCCGGCTCGGTAGCTCCGCTGCCGGAACGCACCAGTCGCGGCTGCAGGGGACGCGACGCATCCTCGCGCACTACCTGGCCGTGGCCCTGGAGTTCCAGCTCGCCGCCGACATCCTCGCGACCGCGGTCGCGCCGAGCTGGAATCAGATCGGAAGCTGGCCGCCGTCGCGGCGATCCGCACCGCGCTCAATTACTTCCTCTCGCGCGAGATGGCTGAGGACAAGTCCTGAGACTTGGTACACCATCCATCTGGCGCCGGCTTTGCTTCCTGCCCTTCCATGATTCCGCAGCGACACCGCACGCAGCTCGCCCGGCGCCTGGTCTGGTTTTTCCTCGGCGCGGTCGTGTTGATGGCGCTCGGCCTTTTCGTCGTCGCCCTCGTCTAGAGCCACGCGATCGCGTGGCATGCAAGACGCGGCAGAAGCCGGAAGAATCTGAAGCCGCTTCGCGATCTGCTTCTGATTCTTCTCGGGCTGATCGTCGTTTACAGCGTCCTCTTTCACGTGGGCACGCTGGAAGCCGAGGAGCGGTTCCTGGAGGCTTTCCATCCGGCGAAGGCGCGGAGCCGGCGTCGTCGCGCAGCCGCGTCGCGCTGATACCGGCCGCGTTGCAGCCTTCCCATTCTCCCTCTCTCACTCTCCCAGCGACCGCTCGTACCGCTGCAGCAGCGGCTGCCCCGAAATGCCGTGCAGAAGCACACTGAGCGCGATGATGGTCACGACGATCGGGATGACGCGTTCCACGTCGCCGGCGGGACGGTGGCGGAGGGCGTAGCTGAGGTAGTAGAGGCTGCCGATTCCGCGGATGCCGAACCAGCCCATCAGGAGCCGCTGCGCCGGCGAGGTCGGTGAGCCGATCAGGCAGAGCATTGTCGCCAGCGGTCGGAGGATGCAGAACAGCGCCAGGCCGAGGAGCAGGGCGCGCGAATCGAACGCATCGGCGAGGGCCACACCCACCATCACCACGAGCAGCACTTCGAGCAGGCGCTCCAGTGTGTCGCCGAAGGAGATGACCTCCCCCACCAGCACGCCCGCGGCCACGGCCGGCTCCTCCAGCGCTTCCGCCTCCACCCGTGCGTTTACCAGATCCTCCGCTGGCGGATGGCGGATCTCGCCCGCATCCTCGCTCTCCTCCACCTGACGCCGGTGTTCCGGATGCGGAGAGTCTCGGACGACGTTGATCTCCGCTCCCCGCAGCCCCACCCCCGCCGCGAACACGGCCAGGAATCCCCACGCGCCGATGGTCTCGGCAAAGACATACGACAGCAGGATGAGCGCGAGCGCGAGAAAGTCGCTGGGGGCTGTGGTGTCGCGATGGCGGCTGCGGAGGAAGATGGCCAGACGGCCCACTCCCCGGCCGAGGAAGAAGCCGAGGAGCAACGCGGCGGGAATGGCCCACAGCACCCGGTGCAGCGCCCATTTCCCGATCCATGCGCCCGCGCCGCCGTGCTCGGCCCACAGTAGAGCGAAGACGACGAACGGAAAGGCCATGCCGTCGTTGAGCCCCGCCTCACCGGAGATGCCGTAGCGCAGGCGGTCGTCATCCTTCGCGTCGTTCACCGAGATCGCGCTGGCGAGCACCGGATCCGTCGGCGCCAGCACTGCCCCCACCAGCAGCGCGATCGGTGCGGAGAGACCGAAGAGCCAATGCGCCGCGAGCGCCACGCCGGCGATCGACAGCAGCATGACGGGGCCGGCGAGAACGTACGCCGCCCGCCAGGCGGGGTCGCGCAGCGGCAGCCGCAGTCGCAGCCCTCCGACGAACAACGACACGATCACCGCGATCTCCGTGAGCCGCTCGAACCACCCCACCGATGCGCCGATGTCGAGCCGGACGAGCCCGAACATCAGCGGCCCAAGGGCGATGCCGGCGGCGAGGTAGATGGCGGAGGTGGAGATGGGGAGATTGCGCAGGAAGGCGGACGAGAGCGCCATCGTCAGCAGCAGCGCGCCGACAACGGCCATCCACCCGGCGAACGTCATGCGTCCTGCGGAGCGCAAGAGTCGTGCGCGCCCGGCTGCGGATCGCTGGCGATGCGGATCGCCGGCGCCTCGACGATGGCGATCGTGGTGGAGGCGATGCCGATACCGGCGGCGGCGAGCTCCCGAAGGACGTCACGCGAGACCGCGTCTTTCACGCCTCGAACGCCGTGGTCCGGTACGAGAAATCGCACCGTCAGCTCCAGCCAGTTGTCGGTGATGCGCACGTAGACGCGCGGCCAGTCGTCGAGGCTGACGATGCCGTACCGCAGGCGGAGCTCGCGAAGCTGCTCTTCCCCCGGTTGCCACTGCGACGTATGACGGCGCGCCGCATCGATGAGGATCGTTTCGGCGCGGGCGAGCTCAGCCCCGTGCGGCACGGGTACTTTGATCTCTTCCCAGATGAACGGCAGGACGCGCGAGTAGTTGTACACGGGCTCGTCGAAGATCTTGTCGTTCGTCACGGTGACGATGCGGCCGGTGTACTGGCGCGCTTCGACCCACATCGCCGGCTCGTCCTGCTGCACCGGCGGCGGCTGGCCCATCTCCATGATGGTGGTGCGCGTGTAGCCG
>DASUSN010000190.1:0-56699 GCA_036375075.1 Thermoanaerobaculia bacterium
TCAGCCCGCCCGCCCCCGGGGGAGGCGGGCTGAAGCCGCGCCCTACATTTGCCTCGTCCAGAACGCCCATTTCGCCCAAGAGGCGCCAGAGGACGCGGTTCTCCGCGGACGGCGTCACGATGTAGTGCGCGCCCCAGGGGAACGCCGCGCCGCTGCGCGAGGTGCCGCCGAGGGCGGGCTCGAGCTCGAACAGCACCACGTCGCGGATGCCGGCGTGGGCGAGGCGCCAGGCCGCGGACAAGCCGGCGATGCCGCCGCCGGCGATCACGACCTCGTGCGTCTCCCAGCGCGACGGTTGCGGCAGTGGACCGCCGCGCAGACGATGGCCGACGGAATGGGATGCGCCGACGAGCTCTCCGGGAGGCAATGGCACCACCTCGCGCTGCCGGCAGGCGACCGCGGCGCCGAGGAAGGACGCCAGCACGTCCCGCCGCGTCAGCTCCACTTGCGCCACTCGTCTTCGTAGTACCGCACGAGCATCTGGTTGTCGAGGCGGTTGATCTCGACGGGCACCGGCAGCATGTCGCGCGGGAAGACGAACATCGCCGCGAGCGTAGACGCGTCGAGGAACTTCGCCGGCACGGTCACGCGCGACGGCGGCTCGAACGGGCGCTGCGATGCCAGCGCGAAGCCCCACACACCGAACGACGGCACGGTCGTGTGGTACGGCCGGACGTTCCACCCCGCCGCCTCCATCGTCCGCACGATGCACCAGTACGAGCGCGGTGCGTACAGCGGCGACGTCGACTGCACGGACACCGCGCCGTCCGGCGCGAGCCGCGCGCGCAGCAGGCGGTAGAAGCGCGTCGTGTACAGCTTGCCGAGGGAGAAGGAGCTCGGGTCGGGAAAATCGACGATGGCGACGTCGAACGTGTCCCGCACCTCCTCGATCCAGATCATCGCGTCCGCGTTGACGACCTTCACCCGCGGATCGCGGAAGGCGTTCGCGTTCAGCTTCCCGAGCGGCACGAAGTGCTCCGAGAGCGCGGTCATCTTCGGATCGAGATCGACCAGCGTCACCTGCGCGACGTCCCGGTACTTCAGCACCTCGCGCAGCGCCAGTCCGTCGCCGCCGCCGAGGATCAGGACGCGCGTCGCCTTCGCGGCAGCGGCCATCGCCGGATGCACGAGGGCCTCGTGATATCGGTACTCGTCCGCGGAGCTGAACTGCAGGTTGCCGTTGAGAAAGAGCTGGAAGCCCGCGGCGTTGTTGGTGACGAGGATGCGCTGGTACGGCGAGCTGGTGGTGTACACGATATCGTCCGCGTACAGCTCATCCTCGGCCAGCGACGTCAGGTCGTTTGCGCGAATCAAGGCGACCAGCAGGACCAAGACGACCAATACGGCGCGCGCGCGGAGCACGAAGACGCCGCGCAGCAGCGGACGCAGGAGCCACGTGCCGTACAGCCCTACCGCGGCGTTGAGCAGTCCGAAGACGATCGACGTGCGCACCAGGCCGAGGCGCGGCATGAGGAACATCGGGAAGAGCACCGCCGCGAAGAGCGAGCCGATGTAGTCGAAGCTCAGCACGCGCGACACGAGCTCCTTGAAGTCGAGGTGCTCTTTGAGGATGCGCATCAGGATCGGCAGCTCGAGGCCGACCAGCACGCCGATCGCGAAGACCACGAGGAAGAGGAAGAGGCGGAACCACTCCAGCCGCGAGAAGCCGAGGAAGAGCATCGGCGCGGAGAGGCCGCCGATGAGCGCGACCGCCAGCTCCACGTCCACGAAACGCGCGGCCAGGTCGCGGTCCAGAAACCGCGACAGCCACGCCCCCACCCCCAGCGCCGACAGATACAGCCCGATGATCAGCGAGAACTGCGTGACCGAATCGCCGAGCACGTAGCTCGCGACCGTGCCCGCGAGCAGCTCGTAGATCAGGCCGCACGCGGCGATGACCAGGACGTTGAGAAAGAGGATCGGGGTGCGGTTCACGCTATCCGTGTAACGCCGCCGCGATGATGATCGCCAGGCCGAGGATCACGGAGGCCATCAGGATCGCCAGGGCGGTGTTGTGGTCGGATTCGATCTCCTTGGTGATCGAGAACGGCGAGACCTTCACCATCACCCAATATGCCAGGGCGAAGACGATCACGCCGAAGAACGTGTAGCCGACAGTACTGAGAAACGTCCGCAGAGCCGGAGCGAAGTCCATCATTTGCCTCCTCGATATCCGCCGTACCAGAACACGCCCGTGTGCGCGCCGCGCACGCCTCCGGGCGCCATGCGTGTCCGCGCGCTCGACATCTCCATGCCGCGCATGCTCGCGTACGCGTAGCCGCCGATGATCAACAGTCCCAGAAGCATGTAGAGCGCTCGAGCCATCCGCTACTCCTCTTCATCCTCGTCGTCGCTCGTCGCGGTCACCTGGCCGAGCGGGTTGTAGGAGCTCTCCTGCCAGCGCCGCGACTCGAACGCGAACCGGCGGATGATCGCGAAGAAGGGGATGACGCTGATCGCGATCAGCGCCAGGATCAGGTAGAGGCCGCGGAACACCCCTTCGCGCACCCGGATGTTCAGCGACGGCGGCGTCTTCCCTGCCTCCCAGTGCGCCTCCACGCGCAGCACGTGCGGCCCCGGCTTCGGCGCGGAGAGGAACATGGTCCGGGTGTGCCGTCCCTCGCTCCAGCGCTCGCCGCCGTCCACGCCGCTGTAGTACTCGAGCGGGATCTCGACGGACTTGAGCTGACCTTCCCGCTCGTCGACCAGGTCCACGCCGAGGTAGAGCCAGTTGTTCTGCAGCGGCGCGCTCGCGCGGATCTCCACGTTGTTCGTCCCCGTCAGCTCGAACGGCGGCGTGAAGAACACCCGCGCGCTCGCGCTCTGCGGGTCCGCCCCCCACTCCCCCGCCGGCATCGACGCGAGGGCGTACGTCCGGTCGTGCAGCATGCGCCGCGGCCGCGTCGCGCCGATGAACGTCGCCGCGAGCAGCAGCAACGCCAGCATCGCCAGCCACGGCAGCCCCAGACGCGCGCTGGGATTCGGCTGGATCGGTCCGACGCCCGAGGGACGCACCAGCTTCTCGATCCCGAACGCCTGCTCCACCTCGCGCGGCTCCATGTACCGCGCGTGCGAGTAGCTGATCTCCTGCGCGCCCTCGATCGTGATCTCCTTCGAGATCCCGAACGGCGGCGCGACGTAGTCGACCGTGTCGACCATCTCCCCCACCGCCACCTTCCAGTAGAACTCGCCGAGGACGTGCGTCACGCGCGCCGTGGCGCTCTGGAAGATCTTGTACGTGCGGCCGTCGTGCTGCACTCGCCGCGACGTGCCGCGCGGGTCGGCGTCGGTCACGTCGCCGGGACGCAGCGGAGTGACGAAGCTCCAGTGGTCGTCGCTGTTCACCAGCCAGCGATAGCCGCGCTCGCGGTTGTAGAGCAGGTACTCGGTCCAGAAATAGTCGCGGTCGAACGTCACCGCGCGCTCCATGAAGCCGGCGACGACATACGCGACGTCGTCGATCGTGCCCGTCTTGCCGAGGGGGATGATCGGCTTGGTCTTGGACGGCTTGAGCTTCTTGAAGAACGCGAGCTTGCCGGCCGCGATGTCGTGGCCCGCGCCGCAGTACGGGCACCAGATGCGCTCCGCCTGATCGGGCGCTTTCAGATCGAGCGGACCGCCGCACTGCGAGCAGTTCAGCGTGACGAGCTTCGCGCGCGACTCGCGCGCCGCCGCCTGCGTGGGATCGAGCCCGAGATCGGCAAGCGCGACTTCCTCGCCGGTGAAGACGACCGGCTTGTCCTCGCTGTAGTCGATGGTGGCGAAGCGGCCCTTCGGGCCGCTGAGGTCCGCGTAGTCGTAGCGCGCACCCGCGGTGGGCGTCCACGGCAGCTCGCCCTGGGCGGAGATCAGCTCCGCCTCGCCGAGCTCCGCGACGACGAGGTCGTTGAGCACGCGGTCGCCGACCATCAGCGAGTCGAACGGCGGCACCTGGCCGCCCGCGGTCTTGAACGTGACGTAGAACCGCCCCTGCGCCTCGGCCAGCCACGCCCAGCGTCCGTCCGCGAGCGCGGCGTACCACTCGTCCCACACGCCGCCGGCCTGGTGGCGGAGCTGGGTGCGTCCGGTGATGCGGAAAGGCTGGCCGCGGTACTTGCCGTCCGCGCCGACGTGCAGCGGCGAGCCGGTGTCGATCAGCGCCGCGACCTTGCCGTGGTCTTCGATGCCGCGGTCGGTGCGCGCCACGATCGAGTTGCAGTTCCCGCACACCACCACCTCGGACGATCCGATCGCAAACGTGACCGGCGCACCGCAGGAGGGGCAATTCGCCGTTGTCACCGCCCGCGCTCCACCTTGCGCACGCGGACGTCCGTGGCGCCGAGGAGAGCCGCGAGGCGCTCCTCCCACGGCCAGTCCGGACGGGGGCGGCAGCAGTAGAGGTTCAGGGCGACGAACTGGTGCTCGGGATACGTGTGACACGCGAGGTGCGACTCGGTCAGCATCACGAACCCCGTCACGCCGGCGTGTCCCGGAAAGACGTGCCACGCGGGCTCATGCAGCGGCTGCAGGCCCAGCTCCTCGATCACGCGCCCGAAGAGCACGCCCAAACGCTTCACGTCCCGCAACGCCTCGGCGTCGCAACCACCAGCTTCAACGAGCCACTCGGCACCGATTTCCATCGACGAGGGAAAGGATACACAACCAGGGGGCGGGGCGCAGGGGGCAGTTCTGCCCGCGGGGGTTGGCACGGTAACTCTCGACCCGATTCCACGTATCATCGCTTTCGCAACGGAGGTCACACACGATGGGACTTTGGGACGCAATCAAAAACGAGTTCATTCAGGTCATCGAATGGCTCGACGACAGCAGTAACACCCTGGTCTACCGGTTCCCGGTGCACGACCAGGAGATCAAGATGGGCGCGCAGCTCACCGTGCGTGAGAACCAGGTCGCCATCTTCGTCAACGAGGGCGAAGTGGCCGACCTCTTCAAGCCCGGCCGCTACGAGCTCTCCACGCAGAACATGCCGGTGATGACGACGCTGCGGAGCTGGAAGTACGGCTTCGACTCGCCGTTCAAGGCCGAGGTCTACTTCTTCAACACGCGGCTGTTCACGGACCTCAAGTGGGGCACGCAGAACCCGGTCATGATGCGCGACGCGGAGTTCGGCATGATCCGCATGCGCGCGTTCGGCACGTACGCCATGCGCATCGCCGACGCGAAGGAGTTCTTCAAGACCATCGTCGGCACGCAGGGCCTGACCACGACCGAGGACATCCTGGTGCAGCTCCGGTCGACGATCGTGAGCCACCTGTCGGACATCATCGCCGAGTCGAAGATCCCGGCGCTCGATCTGGCGTCGAGCTACCGCGAGCTGTCGACGCTCGCGCAGAAGGAGCTCGCGCCGTCGTTCACCGCCTTCGGCCTCGAGCTGGCGCGCTTCAACATCGACAACATCTCGCTGCCCGAGGAAGTGGAAGCCGCGATCGACCAGCGCACCAAGCTGGGTGTCCTCGGCGACCGCATGGGGCAGTACACCCAGATGCAGGCGGCGGAGTCGATCAAGGTCGCGGCCGCGAACCCCGGCGGCCTCGCCGGCGCGGGCGTCGGCCTCGGCGCAGGCGTCGCCATGGGTCAGGCCATGGGCAGTGCCTTCGGCCAGCAGCAGCAGCCGGCGGGCGCCGCTCCGCCTCCCCCTCCCGGCGGCGGCTCGGCGAACGTGCCGCGCTGGTCGCTGGCCATCGACGGCAAGACCTACGGCCCGTACACGGACGACGCGCTCAAGGCGATGGTCCAGGGCGGCCAGGTGACGTCGTCCACCCAGGCCTGGCGCCCCGGCGCCAGCGGCTGGGCCCCGATCGAGACGTATCCGGAGCTGGGCGGCGGAAGCAGCATGCCGCCTCCCCCGCCGCCACCGGTGAAGTGACCCCCCCGATGAGTGCGCCCGCCATCGGCGGGCGCACTCGTCTCACCCGAGGTTGATGGACACGCCTGCGGCGGTCTGCCCCTCGGCGACCGAGGTGTTTCCGGCGAAGTGATCCCAGACCATCCGGTCCGGCAGGCCGGGAACGACTGGAAAAACGTGCCGGCATCACCGTCAAGTCTCTCGAAACGGCGCGCGAGTGTTGGCGAAGGGCAAGTTCCGGCCTTCGCCGATCACCGCCCGCGACAGAAAGAGAGGCAGCCCATGGGTCAGAGGCATCGCATTGGTGCCGCGTTCCTGTCCTTTACTCTGATGGCCGGCGGATCGCTGGCCGTCCGGGCTCAGAAGCCGCGCTGCACCACCGCCACCATCGCGACGTCGAGCGGGCCGGTGTGCGGCATGACTTCGACCGCCACCATCAGCGGAACGGGCTTCACTGCTTCCGGCTACCTCGGCATCCCTTACGCCGTACCGCCTGTCGGTCCACGCCGCTGGCAGCACTCCACGCCCTTCGACGGCTCCGCGCCTCTGGTGGCGACCGCGTACGGCAACACGTGCCCTCAATCCACGGTCGCGTCCATGGCTCCTCCCTCATCCGGCAGTTGCACGGGCGGCGGCAAAGTGCTGGGAGCCGGCCAGAGCGAGGATTGCCTGTACCTGAACGTCTGGGTGCCGGGCGGCGCGACGGCAGCCTCGCGACTCCCGGTGATGGTCTTCATTCCCGGTGGAGCCTTCTACCAGGGCTCGGGAGGAGCTCCCGTGTACCCGCCGGGCTTCGGGAACCTGTACGACGGCACCTATCTCGCGGCCGCCGGCAACGTGATCGTGGTGACGATCAACTACCGCCTGGGCGCCCTCGGCTTCCTCTCCCAGGGCGGCAAGGACAATTTCGGTTTCGGGGACCAGATTCTGGCGCTGCAATGGGTGCAGACGAACATCGCCAACTTCGGCGGCAATCCGAAGAACGTAACGCTGTTCGGCGAGAGCGCGGGAGGGAAATCCGTCGGGCTCCATGCCCTTTCCAGCCCGAAGAGCGCGGGCCTCTTCCAGGCGGCCATCATGGAGAGCAACGCGCTCGGCTTCCCCTACAAGAACACCGCTCAGGCCCAGGCGCTGAGCAGCGCGTTCTGTTCGGGCAGCCCGTCTCTGTGCACGGCCGCGACGCCGGCCTGCGACATCGTCGAGGCGCAGGAAGCCTTCATGGACGCGCAGCCCCTGAGCTTCCTGAGCATCGCCAACCTGTTCTGGGCGCCGACCGTCGACGGCACCTACGTCACCGGCCAGCCGATGGCCTCGGCCGCAAGTCTCCGCATGCCACTCATCACCGGAACGAATCACGACGAGGGGGTTCCGTTCGTGTACTCGGCCCTGGATGTCGCCCCCGCGGGCAGCAGTCCTCCCAACTCGGCCGTGTACGCCTCGACGCTCGAACAACTCTTCGGCGCCGCCGATGCACGACGCATCCAGTCGGTGGAGAGATACCGCTGCACCACCACGTGCGACTGCACGAACCAGCTCATCAACGTGATGACCGATTTCGGGTTCACCTGCGCGAATCGGCGTCTGGCGACGCTGGCCACTCAGGCGGCCGATCCCCCGCCTCTCTACGCGTATCAATTCGATCAGGTCTCCAACTTCAATCTGTGGGCGTACACACCGCAGCCCGTGCCCCAGTGCAACGGCCTGGTCTGCCACACCGACGAGCTCCCCTACGTCTTCAACTCGATCTGGCTGTCCAGCTGTCACGTTGCCTTCACCTCGCCGGAGCAGAACCTCGCCCGGCTCATGGGAGGGTACTGGACGAGTTTCGCCGCGGGGCACAGTCCAGGCAGCGCATGGCCTCCGTTCAGGCCCGCGAAAAGCTACGTCCTGTTCAGGGAAACTCCCTCGACGGCCGACGATCCCCTGAACGCGGCCGCCAACTGCTCGGCTCTGTGGGACAGCATCGGCTACGAGACGTCCGACATGGCCGCCCGCCTGTTCCACGCGTTTCAGACCACCAGGAGGAAAGCACCATGAGACCGATCGGCAGACATCCCGCGCTGCTCGTCATCTCGCTGGCGCTGACAGCCTGTCTGTCTAATCGCCTGGAGAACGACTTCATCATCCATGGCGGCGACGTCGTGACCATGGACAACGCCGGTACGGTGGCGGAGGCCATCTGGGTCCGCAACGGCCGGATCGAAGCGGTCGGCCCGCGCGATGAGGTGATGCGGCACAGGACGAGGACCACGGAGCTCATCGACCTCGAGGGCGGCGCGCTTCTCCCCGGGTTCGTCGAGCCCCACCTTCACCTGGACGTGACGGCGTTCATGTCGGTCTTCACGGATCTCAATCCGTGCCTGCCCGACCGCTACGAGACGCGCAAGCAGTGCCCGGTGACGATCTTCGAGGCGCTGGACGTCCTGAAGCAACATCCGAAGCCGGCGGGCGCAGCGTGGCTCGTCGGCAACGGGATCGATCCCTCGCTGATGACCCTCGACGGGACCCGGCCCTCGAGCGTCTTCCACACCGATCCGGCCAGATTCATCGCGGAGCGCGTCTCGGCGACGAAGCCGGCCATCATCCTCGACAAGTCCGGCCATCTCGCCTACGCGAACCTCGCGGCGTTCGTCGCCGCCGGCATCTGTGAAAGCACCGCCAATTGCACCCGGGCCACCGCAAAAAAGCCGCTGCCGCCAAGCCCCGGAAAGTGGGAAGTGGACGGCCAGGGTGTCTTCACCGGCCTGCTCGTGGAGCAGGAAGCGTATGAGGACTTCACCGAGGCGATGGGGCGGCAGGAGGATCTGCAGGTGCTCGTTCCCCTCTCGCGGGGGCTCATCGAACATACCGGCGCCATCGTCCGCCAGTTCGCCCGGGCCGGAGTCACCACGATGGTCAACGGCGGGACGGGAGCGGACGGCTCGGTGGACCTCTTACGGCGCGTGGCGTCGCGGTTCGGCGCTCGCCCGCCGCTGCGCATCCGGGCTACGGTCCCGTGGCAGTCGGCGGGCGCGCAGAAGCCGTCCCCCTGGGACGAGAGCGACGACGGGCTCTTCGGAGTGACGGGGATCAAAGTCTGGGCCGACGGCTCCACGCAGGGGTGCACCGCGGCCCTCATCGATCCATACGACGTGCAAGGCCAATGCGCCTCCGCCAGCAAGGGAATGGCCGACTACGACCCCGGGCAGCTCATCGCGAACCTCGAGCCGCTCTGGAAAAGAGGCTGGCCGATCCAGATCCATGTCAACGGCGATCAGGCCATCCTGAACGTCCTGAGCGCCTTCGCGGCATTGCAGGCGGAGACCCCGAACGACAGCCCGATCGTCCTGCTCCACTTCACGGTCGGCGGACACCCTGCGGCACGAGAGGACATGGTGCGGAAAGTGGCGGATCTGCGCGCCGGCCGCTGGCTCGGCAAGCCGGTGCCGCCGATCGACGTGAGCGTCAGCCATCTCATCGGACACGTCGCCTACTGGGGAGGGGCATTGCAGAACATCCTCGACGGCGTGAGCGGACCCGCGCAGGCCGACGCAAACGGCCGGGCCGCGCGCCTCGACCCGGCGCGGCACGAGCTCGCTCTGGGCGTCCCCTTCTCCCTGCACAGCGACTCTCCGGTAGGGCCGGTGAAGCCGCTGTGGTACGTCGAGCAGGCGGTGACCCGGAACACCTGGTTCTACCCGAAGCTCACCGACGCCGACGTCCACACCATGCCCGGCGGTCAAAACGTCACCATCCATGAGGCCCTGCGGGCCGTGACCCTGGAGCCGGCGCGGCAGAATGGGCTCGACCGCCACATCGGCAGCATCGAGAAGGGCAAGATCGCCGACCTGGTGATCCTCGACAAAAATCCCCTCGAACAGCCGCCCAACGAGATCCATCGCATCCAGGTCCTGACGACTTTCGTGGGAGGCTTTCGGAACGAATGGCCGGAGGAATAGGCCATTGCGTCATGGCCGATCGTCACTGCCGTGTTTCTGGAGCCCGCGACCGCCGGCCTGTCACGCCGGAGGTCGCGGGTGCCCGGCGGCGGGACGTTCGCTCGTACGCGAATGCCATCTGCAGGCGATCCAGCTGCACCACGCCGTCGAAGTCGATGCGCACGTCGTTCGTACCGGGGCGTAACGGCGCAACCGGCACGTCGATCGAGCGGTGTACCCACTCCTCGTGACGATTGGTGAAACGCATCGGGCGGCCGGAAGGCCGCCCGATGCAGCTGGGCGTTGTACGAAAGCGTGACGCTACTGCTTCGGGCCTACGACCGGGCCATCGCCGACGACGAAGTAGCCCGCGGGAATCGTGCCGCACGGTGAAGCGGCTGCAGCGGCTTGCGCGTTCACGACGCTCCCGTCTGCGGCCGACATGCTCTTCGGCACGACCACGGTCGCGCAGGCATGGCTCGTGTTCGACGACGCATCCGTCGCGGTGATGACGATGAGGTAGACGCGGCCGTCACCGGTGGCACTCCGTTCGGCGCGCAGACGCAAAGCGCCCTTCGCGTCGGGAGAGTGATCGCCGGTCTCCGGTGTCAGATCGTCTTCATCGCTGTAGACGGCGACGCTCGACGTCACCGTGCCGCCGCCGTTGTCACTCGTCTCGTAGGAGAGCCCGACATCGATCAGGTTGTGATTCGGCGGCCAGAGCAGGTCTTTCGCGAGTGAGATCGCGATCGCCGGTCCCTGGGTATCGGCAACGTGGATCGTCACGGTCGCCGTGTTCGAGTTGTCCGTGCCGTCGGACGCGTGGTACGTGAACGTGTCGTCGCCGACGAATCCCGGGTCGGGCGTGTAGGTGAACGACCCGTCGGCGTCGAGGAGCAGCATTCCGTTCGAGACGTTGCTGACGAGCGTCGCCGTGAGCGAGTCGCCGTTCGCGTCCGTGTCGTTGCCGAGAACGCCCGGTGCGGAGGCATTCAGGGCCGTATCCTGGTCCACGTCGTACGAGTCGGCGACTGCCACTGGAGGATCGTTCGGCGCGGCGCACGTGCCGAGGATCTCGAAGGCACCGATGTCGGCCCCGTCACCGCCGGCGGCGTTCGCGATCATCGGATCGTCGCAGGGACGCAGGGATCCGCGCTCATCGGTCATCAGGCCGTCGCTGTTGCCCTGATCGATCGCGACGCTCCCGGCGTTGAGCGCGTGTGTCGGCACCGGCCCGCCGTTGTTGGCGAGCGGTGCGAGATTCACCTGCGCGGTGGTGACGTCCACCTGATCGCCCGTCGCCGGGACGTGCGGCGGGACGCCGTTCGGACCGATCACGTTGTGGCCGAGCGAAGTCAGCGTGCCTTCGTATTCCGGCTCGAAATCCGGGGCTCCCGTGCCGTTCCCCGCGATGATCGTGTTCTGGATCGTCGTCGGACCCGAGGCGCGGACGCCTTGCGCGTGCGGCGGGCCGGCGCCGTACTGCGAGTTCTTCGTGATCGTGCAGCTCTTCAACGCGAGAATCCCGTTGTTGGCGATGCCGCCGCCGAGCCATGGGCACACGTTGCCGGTGACCGTGCAGTTGATCATCGTCAGCGTGCCGTTGTTCATGACG
The DNA here is from genome assembly GCA_036375075.1 of Thermoanaerobaculia bacterium. Taxonomy (GTDB): domain Bacteria; phylum Acidobacteriota; class Thermoanaerobaculia; order Gp7-AA8; family Gp7-AA8; genus QHVT01. The sequence goes on from DASUSN010000190.1 coordinate 11,378, forward strand.
CCGCCGCCGTCGTTGTTCGTCTCGCAGTTCGAGATGGTGACGTTGGTCGCGGTGACGGTGGCATTCGCGTTGACCTGCATTCCACCGCCGTCGCCTCCGAAGACGAAGCCGTTCGTGATGTGGAGGTCATTGAGGAGCACCGTGATCGGGGCGCCCGTCCCGGGAGTCGCGAACGTGGCCGGGTTGAAGTCGAACGCGCGCTCCTTTCCATTGACGTCGATCGTCGTGCCGGCAGCGTTGCCGTTGACGGTCACGCTGTCCCACACGTCGAGATCGGCGAGGAGGCCGGCGTCTTCCTGCGTGCCGGCGATCGAGAAGGTGATCGTGCCGGCGGGGAGACTGATGACGTCATGGCCCGATCCGGCTGCGCAATCCGTCCATGCGCCGTTGTTGAAGTTCGCGTTGAGAACGGCTTCACGGATGGTGCAGACGCCGTCGCCGTTGCTGAGCGCATCGGTGAATCCGTTGACGGTGATCGTGCTCGAGTACGCGGGAAGCGACAGAAGAGACAGGAGAACCAGAAAAGGGACAAAACGACGCATACGAGGAGGAACCTCCTTCAAAAAGAAGACTGAACAGCGCACAGGGGACCTGCGGTAAGGATCGTGGTGATCCAATAACGTAGCGTTGGGAACCTGGTCCGGCCGTGAGCGGCGTCACGCCAATGGCGCCCCGTCACGCTGGAAGCCGCGGGCTCGAGCCCGTGGCGTGCTGCCATGGCGCAGGCACTTTCGTCGCGCGCATCTCGCGTCCACCGTAGCGAAGGATCAAGCCGTTTCTGGTGAAGGTCACCTGCGCGTCCACATCGACCGCTGTGAACTCGCTCTCGCTCAGTGGCGCCAGCTCCGCTGACTGCTCACCAGGTATGTTCCCGATGAGGCGCTCCCCTCCAGAGTGACCGTCAGGAAACGACGGTGATGCCGGGGCGCTATTTTTCGGCTCCGGGGCACTTCGCGCGGAGGTCGCGCCGTTCGGCATCACGACGACCATCGTCAATCCCGGCTTCTTCCGCACGGAGTTGCTGACCGATCAGTCGACGAGCTACGCAGAGCCGTCGATCGCGGACTACGACGAGCGCCGCGGACCGCTCGTCGCGTATTGGAAGTCTCAGAACGGGCAGCAGTCCGGCGACCCCGCAAAGCTCGCTCGTGCCCTGATCCCCATCTCCGAACAAGTGCCTCCGCCGCAGCGGTTCGTCGCGGGCGCGGATGCCATCGCCGGCGAAGGAACTTCTCATGAAAGACAACCACGCAAAAGCACTCCGCACGGCCACGACTACCGTCGCTGCCGTAGCGTGAACATGAGCGTCACGTCGTTTCACCGGCAGTTCCGAGCCGTCACCGGTATGAGTCCGCTGCAGTACCAGAAGACACTTCGGCTGCAGGAAGCCCGGCGCCTCATGCTGACGACCATGCTGGATGCAGGCGCGGCGGGCCGACGCGTCGGCTACGTGAGCGCGTCACAGTTCAGCCGCGAATACAGCCGCTTCTTCGGCAGCGCGCCCGCGAAGGACGTCAACCGCTTGCGGAGTGAGGCGTCGACCACGGCAGACGAGCCCGGATGAGCAGTGCCTCAAAGGAGACCGTGGCTTGCGCGCGCGATGAGGCATCCGCCGCGAACGGTGCGAGGATGACTGGGGGCACCGGCGACGTCACGGCGCGCAGCAGCCGCCCGACTTCTTCAGCTTCGCCGCGCGCGTGGCGTCCTTCTTCAGCTCCGGCACGTCCGCAAAGCAGGCAGTGAGGCAGTCGAGCAGCTTGCGATGGAACTCCGACTTCGCGGCAACCAGCGAGTAGTACGTCCACAAGCCGCTCTTTCGCGTGTCGACGAGCTGCGAGCGGCGAAGGTACGCCAGGTGCCGCGAGATCGTCGGCTGCGGCATGTCGAGGATCGTCACCAGATCACCGACGCACAGCTCCCCTTCTCGCAGCAGGTGGAGGATGCGCAGCCGCGTCGGATCGGAGAAGGCCGCGAACTTGTCGCTGACCGATTTCGAGGCGGCGCGAGGTGGCATCGATGCGAATTATAGTGGCGCAACTATATTCGCTCATGCGAATATCGCGCGCGTCATGCGCGCGATCGTCAGCGAAGGAATCGGGACCGGACTGCTCGTCGCGGCCGTCGTCGGCTCAGGCATCATGGGCGAGCGGCTGGCAGGCGGGAACATGGCGCTCGCGCTGCTCGCGAACAGCATCGCAACCGGCGCGGTGCTCGTCACGTTGATCTTCACCTTCGCTCCGATCTCCGGCGCGCATTTCAATCCGGCCGTCTCGATCGCTGCGGCTGTCGAGGGCAGCTTTCCGTGGCGGCGCGTGCCGGGCTACATCGTTGCGCAGGTCGTCGGCGCGATCAGCGGCGTGGTGGCCGCGCACGTGATGTTCGAGCTGCCGCTCGTCACGCTGTCGCGGCATAGCCGCGTCGGATTCGCGCAGCTCTTCAGCGAGTTCCTCGCGACGTTCGGCCTCCTCGTCGTGGTGCACGGCACCGGAAAGCGTGCGGCCGTCGTCCCCCTCACCGTTGCGGCCTACATCACCGCCGCTTACTGGTTCACGTCGAGCACAAGCTTCGCGAATCCTGCCGTGACGATCGCGCGCGGACTGACGGATACGTTCTCGGGAATCGCGCCCGCGGGCATTCCGGGGTTCATCGTCGCGCAGCTCCTCGGCGCGCTCGCCGCCACGTTGCTCTTCCAGTGGATCGGAAAGGAATCCGTCATCAAATGAAGAAACGCGTCCTCTTCCTCTGCACGCACAACTCGGCCCGCAGTCAGATGGCCGAAGGTCTGCTCCGCAAAACCGCTGGCGATCAATTCGAGGTCTTCAGCGCCGGGACGGAGCAGACCCGCGTGCAGCCGCTCGCGATCGAGGCGATGCGCGAGATCGGAATCGACATCACCGGCCATCGATCGAAAACGCTCGATGAGTTCGCGGGCGAGAACTTCGACTACGTCATCACCGTCTGCGACCGCGCGAACGAGAGCTGCCCGATCTTCCCCGGCACGACGGAGCGCATTCACTGGAGCTTCGACGATCCGACCGCAGTCACGGGAACCGATGAGCAGAAGCTACGCGCATTCCGCACGGTGCGCGACGCGATCCAGCAGCGCCTGCGGATCTTCCTCACCATCGCGAACAAGAAGTGAGCGTGAGGAGTCGCGCGCTACTGCGCCTCGGCCTCGGCTCTCTCATGCGGTCACGGTACTCACCGAAAGCTCGTTGGCGCCGTCCTCAATCGCAGCTCGTGCCGAGGCGGCGAGTCGTTGCGGGTCGGTTGCACTCCAGAGAAGGACATGCGTGTCCGCGAGCAGCTTCACGACGCACCGAATGCCGCCGCGATATCCGGGGGAAGCTCATCGAAGTCGGCGTGGATCGTTGCCTGTCCCGGAAAGAGCCCGAGCTTCCGTCGTCGAACGGCGGCCTTCCACGGAATCAGCACAGCGACCGGCTGACCAGCCCGCGCAATCACGACTCGCTCCCCGGATTCCACAGCCTCCAGGAGGCGGGACAGCTCCGTCTTCGCTTCGTGGATATCCACCTGTCGCATGGACTAATCTTAGCTAACCTCCGCCTCGCCGCAATCGCGGGCCGGACACACTGCGTCCCGGCCTGGACACGGTGCGTCACGGGCCGGACACCCCGCGTCGCGGCCCGACCGCATGCGCGGTCCCCGTGGCCCCCTGACGACCGTGCACGCTGATCCACGGGATGGAGAGGAACCCGTTGCTGACGATTCCCTCGTCAGCGGAGGCTGCTACGATTGCCGGATGTCCGCCGAAGCACTTCAGTCCAAAGCCCGCAAGTTCCCCTGCGAGGGTTGCGGGGCCGACCTCGCGTGGGAGCCGGGCGTCACCGCGCTGAAGTGCCCGTGGTGCGGCACCGTCAAGCAGGTGGCGGCGCCCAGCGGCACCGTTGGTGAAAAATCCGTCGACGCCGGGCTTCGCGCGCCGCGCAACCTCGGCTGGGGCGCGGAGCGCAAGGTCATCGCGTGCAAGCGCTGCGGCGCGCACACGACGCTCGATCCGCACGTCGCCGCGAGCTCGTGCGCGTTCTGCGGGACGAACGCCGTCGTCGAGGCGCCGCCCGATACGACCATCGCCCGCCCCGAGGGACTGCTGCCGTTCCGCGTCACGCGCGAGTCGGCGCTGCAGTCGTTCCGCACGTGGCTGCACCACCTCTGGCTGCGGCCCAACGATCTCAAACGCGCCGCGCGGATGAACAAGATCGAGGGCGCGTACATCCCCTTCTGGACTTTCGACGCCGCAACGCACTCGCGCTGGACGGCCGAAGCGGGCTACTACTACTACGTCACCGTGCAGGTGGTCGTGAACGGGCGCACCGAAACGCGCCAGGAGCAGCGCGTCCGGTGGGAGCCCGCCGCGGGCTCGCTGGAGCTGTTCTTCGACGACGTCCCGGTGCCCGCCTCGCGCGGCATCGACGCGTCGCTCGTCCGCGGCATCGAGCCCTACCCCACCGCCGAGCTCACGCCGTACGAGCCGTCGTATCTCTCCGGCTTCCTGGCCGAGGAGAACGCGGTCGACCTGCCGGAAGCGCTGGAGAGCGCGAAGGAGCGCATGCGCGGCGACATCCGCGACGCGTGCGCGCGCGAGGTCCCCGGCGACACGCACCGCAACCTGCAAGTGCACACGGTGTTCTCGGCGCTGGCCTACAAGAACTGCCTCCTGCCGATCTGGGTCGCCGCCTACGACTACCACGGCACGCCGTACCGCTTCCTGGTCAACGGCGTCACCGGCCGCTGCCACGGCACCGCGCCCTGGTCGTGGGTGAAGATCACGCTGCTGGTGATCACGCTGCTGACGATTGCGATGATCGTGATGTGGGTGATGGGCCAGTCGTGAGTTTCGCGTCGCTGCGCAGGGAGCTCCGCGCCGCCGCCAATCCCGACCACGCCCGCGTCGCCCGATCGTTCTTCAAGACCGGTCCGGGGCAGTACGGCGAAGGCGACCAGTTTCTGGGCATCCGCGTTCCCGTCCTGCGGACGTTCGTGCGGAGCCATCAGACGCTGTCGCTGGAGGATGTCGAGAAGCTCCTGCAGTCGAAATGGCACGAGGAGCGGCTCGTCGCACTGCTGCTCCTCGTCCGGCGCTACGAGCGAGGGGACGACGCCGAGCGTGAGGCGGTCTACGCGCTCTATTTCCGCCGGATGGCGCACATCGACAACTGGGACCTCGTCGACAGCTCCGCGCCGTACATCGTCGGCGCGCACCTGCGCGACCGGGACCGCGCGCCGCTGTATACGCTCGCGCAATCGCCTTCCGTGTGGGAGCGCCGCATTGCCATGCTCGCGACGCAGCACTTCATCCGCCGCGGCGAATTCCGCGACGCACTGGCCATCGCCACGCTCCTCCTCCACGACCCCCATGACCTGATCCACAAAGCCGCCGGCTGGATACTCCGGGAGATCGGCAACCGCGATCGCGCGGCCGAGGAGAAGTTCCTGCGAAAACACGCGGCGCGGATGCCGCGGACCATGCTTCGTTACGCGATCGAGAAGTTCCCCGCGGAGCTGCGGCGGCGGTACATGACCTCGGCGCCGTGACTCCGCGAGCAGAGCAGGCGTACCTCGAGATTCAAATTCTCACGAACGTTCGTTCGCTTTCATCGCACATCACGGACACACACCCGAAATCCGTTGACGCCGCTTCAGGGCCGCGCTACCTTCACTGCCGTCCCGAAAGCCACGAGTCCAGCGCAAGTTCCTGAGGAGGATAGCTTCATGGCGTCTCGCCAGTTCGTCCGTGCCCTGTTCCTCGGAGTCCTGATCACCCTTTTTGCAGTCAATCTCTTCGCAGCCGATGGCCGCATCGCCGGCCGCATCACCCGTGAGAACGGCACCGGCATCGGCGGCGTCATCGTCCAGGTCGTCGAGACCGGAGCCGTCGAGCTCTCGGATGCCAACGGGGACTTCCGGTTCACGCTCCCCGCCGGCACGTACTCCCTGCAGTTCGTCGCGGGCGAAAACGTGTCCACGGAGAGCAACGTCGTCGTCACCGGCGGCCAGACCACGAGCGTCGACGAGAAGGTCGACTGGAACCTGAGCGTCGCCGAGACGATCACGGTCTACTCGGCCTCCCGCCGCGTGGAGCGCGTGGTCGAGGCGCCGTCCGCGGTCACGGTCATGTCCACCGAGGACGTGGCGGCGGTGGCGCCGTCGGGGCAGGCGCCGCGCATCGTCGAGTCCGCGCCGGGCGTCGACTACACCTCCAGCGGCCTCTATGACACGAACTTCAACGCACGCGGCTTCAACAGCTCGCTCAACCGCCGCATCCTGACCCTCATCGACGGCCGCGACCCCGCCGTCGCCTTCCTCGGATCGCAGGAATGGGCGGCACTGTCGTTCCCGCTCGACGAGATGGCGAGCGTGGAGCTCGTCCGCGGCCCCGGCTCCGCGCTGTACGGTCCGAACGCGTTCAGCGGCGTCCTCAACATGACCACCAAGCAGCCGAAGCTCAGCCCGGGCGGACGCCTGCTGCTGTCCGGCGGCGACCTCAATACGCGGCGCGCCGATCTCCGCCACGCGGGCGGCCTGGGCGGCGAGTGGTATTACCGCGTCGTCGGCGGCTATCAGCAGAGCGACGACTTCTCGCGCTCGCGCAACGCGACGGTCGAGTACACGTCGATCTGTGCCACGACGGCGCAGACGAACTGCCTCCGCCGCGAGGCCGTGCCTCTGGCGGCGGACGAAGTCAACGTCCGCTTCGGCGGCCTCCGCTTCGACAAGCATTTCGCCAACACCAATGTGCTGACGGCCGAAGGCGGCTTCTCGACGATCGAAGGCCCGGTCTTCCAGACCGGCATCGGCCGCGTGCAGGTCACGGACGTCGAGCGCCCGTGGTTCCGCGCGAACTACAACATGACGCACTGGAACATCAGCGGCTACTGGGACGCCCGCAAGGCGGAGAACCAGGTCGCGCTCGCGTCCAACGCGCGCCTCTATGAAGACTCGTCGAACCTCCACGGCGAGATCATGACGAACTGGGACTTCTTCGGCGGCAAGACGCGCGTCATCGGCGGCGTCGCGTACAACACCCAGGAAGTCGACACCGCGAATCCGCTGGGCGTCCAGACGCTGATGAGCGCCGCCAAGGACGAGCGCCAGCAGTCGGCCTTCGGCCAGCTCGAATTCGACCTGGGCACGAAGGTGAAGCTGGTCGGCGCGGCGCGCTGGGACGACTCGACGCTGCACGAGGCGCAGTTCTCGCCGAAGGGCGCGATCGTCTTCTCGCCCGCCAGCAATCACACGCTGCGCTACAGCTACAACGAGGCCTTCCAGCGTCCCAACTACTCGGAGCTCTTCCTGGCCGCGCCCGCGGGCGCGCCGGTGAACCTGGCCGGTGCCGCGGCCGCCAATCCCGCGGCGGCGGCGCTCGCGCCGTTCCTCCAGCAGCTCGGCTTCGGCGCGCTGCCGCTCCTCGCGCGCGGCAACGAGGATCTCGACGTGGAGAAGGTCCGCAGCCACGAGGTGGGCTACGCGGGCATTTACGGCGGCAAGGTGTTCCTGACGGTCGATCTCTACAAGAGCAACCTGAAGAACTTCGTCACCGACCTGCTGCCGGGCGTGAATCCCGCGTACGGTGCCTATACGCTCCCGGCCAACCTTCCCGCGCCGGTCGCCGCGGGCATCAACAATTTCCTCGGCGTCGCGCTGGGCGCGAACCGCGGCGGCCTGACCACCGTCAACGGCCAGCCCGCGCTGGTGTTCTCGTACATCAACGCCGGTGAGGTCGATACGCAGGGCGGCGAGATCGCGGTCAACTACTACATCACGAACAACTGGCTGGTCGACTTCAACTACTCGGTGTTCGACTTCGAGGTGAAGAGCTCGCGCGCCGGCGACCAGCTCCTCCCCAACGCGCCGGAATCGAAGTTCAACCTCGGCCTGGGCTGGCGCAGCGACAGGTTCGACGCGAAGGCAACCTACCGCTGGGTGGATGCATTCGACTGGGCCGCGGGCATCTTCGTCGGCCACATCCCGCAGTACGAAGTGGTCAACGTCAACGCGAATTACAAGATCACCGATACCCTCGGCTTCGGCGTCGACGTCAGCAACGCTCTCGACAACGAGCACTGGGAATCGTTCGGCGGCGACCTCATGTCCCGCCGCGCCCTCGGCTTCGTCTCCATCGGCTGGTAAGAAATCCACGGGCGCAGGAGAACCGTATTCTCCTGCGCCCGGCTCTGGAGGACTTGCCCATGAACGAAACGACCGAAGTGACGGTCATCGCCCGCGCGAAAGCGAAACCCGGCCACGAGGAAGAGCTCGAGCGCGCCCTGCGCACGAACGCCGATTCCTCCCGCTGCGAAGGCGGCTGCGTCTCCTACGCCGTCCTCCGCGGCGACGACGGCACGTTCATGACCGTCGAGCGCTGGGCCACCCGCTCGGACGCCGACACGCACATGACCACCCCGCACGTGCAATCGCTCCTGGCGACCATCGGCCCGCTGCTGGACGGCGCGCCGGAGATCACCGTGATGCGCGAGGTGTGAGGGGTGGGCATCCGGTAGAATGCCGGGAATGCGCGTCACATCCGGAAAGGTCGTCGCCGGTCATATCGTGGTGGAGGGTGAGCCCCTGCCCGATGGCGCGGTCGTAACGGTTCTCGCACGGGACACCGACGAAAGCTTCGAGCTGGACGCGGCTGCGGAAGCCGAGCTGTTGCTTTCACTCGCGGAGGCCGATCGAGGGGAGCTCATCCCCGCTGCGGACGTGCTGCGGACCTTTCGCGAGACCGAGTGAGCGACCGGTTTGCCGTTGCCTTCACGCCACGGGCATCTCGCGAAGTCGCCGAGGCGAAGCGCTGGTGGCGCGCGAACCGAACCAAGGCGCCTGACGCTCTTGAAGAGGAGCTGAGAACGACTCTCGATCTGATCGCCTCCACACCGGGAATTGGTGCCGTGGCGCGCAACGTAGCATTACCCGGCGTCCGGCGTATCTTCCTCAATCGCGTGAACTACTTCCTGTATTACAGGCCGCGAACGGAGTCGCACACCATCGAGGTTGTGGCGCTGTGGCATGCCAGGCGCGGAACCGGGCCGGGTCTGTAACGACGCGTCCTCCGCGGAAGGAAGCGAACCGCCAGCGGTCCCTCGGCGTTTGGAGTGCGGAGGCGATTGTCGCCTCCGCACTCCAAAACGTGGGTGCTATTCTCGCGTCATGTCTGTGGCCCGTCGATGGGCAGTCATCGTCGTCGCGGTGTTCGTCGCGGCCGGACACCGCGCCGCGGCGCAGGAGTGCTTCATGCTCGAGGCGCTCGATGGCTCGGCGCGGTACGTGAGCGAGGATGCCGAATGCCGGGTGCGAACGGCGCCGGCGTCGACGTTCAAGATCCCGCACTCCCTCCTCGCGCTCGATGCCGGGGTCGTCACCGATCCTCGCGCTCTCGTCCAATGGGACGGCTCGGACCAACCCTTCGACTCCTGGGAGCGCGACCATTCGCTCGATTCGGCCGTGAAGAGCTCGGTGTTCTGGTTCTATCAACGCATGGCCAGGTCGATCGGCCGGGAACGGATGCGGGACGGTCTCGCGCGGCTGAAGTACACGGCAGATACGTTCGAGGGAGACGTGACGTCGTTCTGGGTGAACGGGGACCTGGTCATCTCTCCCGCCGAGCAGATCGCCTTCCTGCGCGGGATGATGCGGTACGACCTTCCCTTCCGCCGCGGAGACATCGATGCGGTGAAGGAAACGTTCCGGATGCCGGAGGGCAGGATCACGAACGCCTCGGGGACCCACCCGTTTGCGCTGGCCTGGCCCGCGGGGACCGTGGTCCGGGCGAAGACCGGCAACGCGACGGTGAAGGGAGAACGCGTCAGTTGGCTGATCGGCCACATCGAGAGCGCGGGCAGGCAGTACGTCTTCGCCGGCCGCGTCCGAAAGAAAGGTGCGTTGCCGGGGACCGCGGGCGCGGAGCTGGCCCTGCGCATGCTCAACGAGAAGAGGCCGGCCGGAAAGGGCCGGTAACATACGCAGGCTGACACCATGCCGCGCGATCTCCTGTTGCTGCACGGTGCGGGGCTCGGGGCCTGGATCTGGGACCGCGTGCTGCCGCACCTCCTCCTCCCCGCTCTCGCGCTCGACCTGCCCGGACGCGGCGACGGCACGCCGCCGGGCGACGTGACGATCGAGCAGAGCGTGGAGCTCGTGACTCGGCACATCGGCGACGACACCGTGATCGTCGGCCACTCGTTCGGAGCGATGATCGCCCTCGCCGCCGCCGCGACGCGCAAGCGTGCGTCGGTCATCGCCGTCGGCGGGGTCACGCCGGAGTCCGGAAAGACCTTTCTCTCGATCATCCCGTTCCCGCAGCGCCTGTTCCTCGGCGTGATGCTCCGCCGCGCCAAGAACGGCATCGCCATTCCGCCGTCGCTCGTGCGCAAGGGGTACTGCAATGACCTCGACCGCGAGACGACCGAGCTCGTGCTGCGGCAACTGACGCCGGAGGCGCCGCGGCTGTACCTCGACCCGGTGGAGTGGTCGCCGCACGCGCCCGCGTACGTGAAGCTCCTCCTCGACCAGAGCGCGGCGCCCAAAGAGCAGGACCGGATGATCCAGCGCATGCACGCGACCCGCGTCGAGACGCTCCGGACCGGACATCTGCCCATGCTCGCGCAGCCCCAGGAGACCGCGGCCGTGCTCAACCGGCTCTCCGGCCAGTGAGCGCCACCCGAAACAAAGCCGCGGATCCGCCGTACTGCCACGCGTGACGATGAGCGCCCGCTGGTTCCTCGCCTACTCGTTCCTGCTGCTTGCGATCCACGAGGCGCACGAGCTGGCGCATGCCGTCGCCGGCAGATGGATTTGCGGCGAGTGGCCGGTCCGCGACTTCAACGCGTGGCATTTCACCCGCGAGTGCGCATCGTGGCTGCCCACGGCCGCGGGGCCGCTGTTCAGCTATGCGCTAATGCTCGCCGGGGCGCTGATGGTCTCGCGCTCGGCGTCGCGGTGGGCAGGCGTCGCGCTGATCTTCGCGGCCAATCCGTTCGCCCGGCTCTTCACCGCCGTGATGGGCGGAGGGGACGAGATGGTCGTCGCGCAGCGGCTCGCGGAGGCCCCCACGCGGACGCCGATGCTGCGCGTCGCCGTCGTCGCCGTTGTCGGGCTGCTGTGCGGCGCGGCCATCGTGGCCGGCTGGCGCGGGATGGTGGACCTGAAGCGTCGCGGTCTCTGGTTCACGGCCGTGCTGTTCTGGCCGATGGTCCTCACCGGGGTGGGGCTGTTCGTGGCCGGCAACGGGCTGCTCCGCGCCGGAGTTCTCAGCTCACCGACGATCGGCGGAGCGCCGTTGCTGGTGTGTCTCGTCTCCGCGATCGCGGTCGTGCTCACGGCGGTGACCGCGCCGTGGCTGAAGGCCGGCTGGAAGCCGGCGTAGCGGCCATTTGGAGTGCGGAGCGGCGCCCCTTTCTGTCATCCTGAGCCGCGTAGACGGCGAAGGACCCCTGATTGCGCGCTGCTCGTGCTCTCGGCAGGGGGTCCTTCGCCGCGCTTCGCCGGCTCAGGATGACAGCGAAGGCCACGTAATCTGGTTACGACAATCGCCGCAGCACCGCCTCGCCGGCCGCCTTCGTGCCGAGGGCGCCGCCGAGGTCGTGGGTGGTCTCGCCCGCGCGGATCGTCTCCCGCACCGCCTCCTCGATCAGCGACGCCTCGGACGTGAAGCCGAGGTACTCCAGCATCATCGCCGCCGTGAGGATCGCGCCGAGGGGGTTGGCCACGTCCTTCCCCGCGTACTTTGGGGCGCTGCCGTGGATCGGCTCGAACAGCGACACCCGGCCCGGGTGGATGTTCCCCGAGGCCGCCACGCCCAGGCCGCCCTGCAGGGCCGCGCCGAGGTCCGTGACGATGTCGCCGAACATGTTGTTCGTCACGATCACGTCGAACATCTCCGGGGCCCGCACCATCTGCATGGTCAGCGCGTCCACGAACATGTGGAAGTGCTCGATGTCCGGGTACTTCTGCGCCACTTCCTCGAACGTGCGCAGCCACAGGTCGCCCCCGTAGCGCATGACGTTGTTCTTGTCCGACATGCACACCGACTTGCGCCCGGTCTGCTTCGCGAACTCGAAGGCGTGGCGGATGATTCGTTCCACGCCGCGCCGCGTGGAGACGTCTTCCTGGACGGCGATCTCGTCCGCCGTCCCCTTCTTGAAGTTCCCGCCCATCCCCACGTACGCGCCCTCGGTGTTCTCACGGAAGATCACGAAGTCGATCTCCTTCGTGCCCTTCCCCTTGAGCGGCGACAGCGCCTCGTCGAGCAGCTTCACCGGACGGTAGTTGACGTACAGGTCCAGCTCGAACCGCATGCCGAGCAGGATGTCGACGGCGTGCTTCATGTCCGGCACCCGCGGGTCGCCGAAGGCGCCGAGGTAGACGGCGTCGTAGTTCACCCGGATGTCGTCCATCGCGCCCGGCGGCATGGAGATGCCCGTGCGCAGATACTCATCCGCGTTCCAGCCGAAGTGGACGAATTCCAGACCGAGGTTGTGGGACGAGTTCACCTGTTCCAGCACACGCATGCCCGCGGCGATCACCTCCGGGCCGATGCCGTCGCCCGGGACGACGGCGATTCTTTTGGTCATTCGAGCTCCTCAAAAAGCGAGCGGATTATATGCGGCAGGATTCTGCACAAGCGGATGAAACGATTTCCGCGTTGCCGTCACTATCCCGGGAGGACGGCCTCACTCGCCCCGGGTCGCCCGGATCAGCGCTTCCATGTGTGTCAGATATTTCTCAAGCGCCTTCTTCCCCGCCGCCGTGAGGGAGTACTCCGTCTTCGGCATCCGCCCCTCGAACGACTTCTTGCAGGCGAGATATCCCGCCTCCTCGAGCTTCCGCGTGTGGACGCTCACGTTGCCGTCCGTGGTCTTCAGGATGGCCTTCATCTCGTTGAACGTCACCGACGGGTTCACCGCCAGCGCGCTCACGATCGCCAGGCGCGTCTTCTCGTGGATCAGCCGGTCGAAATCGGGGATCGACGGCTCCACCACCGGCTGCCTGCGCGGCGCCGGCATCTCTGCCATTTTGCGTGCTGCCTTAGCCACCGTACCTCCTCGCGATCAACACACCAAAGATGACGTGCAGGCCGCCGAACCCCGCGCCCAGCAGCGCGTTGCCCACCACGGGCGGGACGAAACAGGCCAGCAGGCCCAGAAGCATGAAACAGACGCCCATCACCGGCACGACCGGGATCGAGTAGGCGCCCGAGCTGATGAACGACGCCCCGTAGAGCAGCAGCCAGGTCGCCGGCAGCACCGCGTACAACCCCTGGTGTCCCAGGGTGTACGTCAGCGCGGCCGCGCCCAGGACGGGGGCGAAATAGCTGATGAAGAACCGCCGCGCCGGTGCGCCGCGGAACGAGACGTTCGCCCGCCGCGCCTTGCGGATCATGGCGATCCCGATGATGACCGTGGCGACGCTCGCGCAGGCCAGCCAGGCCATGAGCCAGGGACGCGTCCCCGCGACCGGGTGCGCGTACACCGCGGTCGCGATGGCCACCACGCCGATAGCCACCCCGCCCCACCCCGGAATGGAGGTGAAGGCACTCGCGCGCTCCATCGCCTCGCGGATGTAGCGGAGGTTGCTCAGGGCATGCTCGTGGATCGGCGCGGGCTCCATCGGCTCCATGGTACCGCAAAGCGCTTTGTCCTTCCCGTATCACGTACAATAACCCGTCAGATCCTTGTCCCGGAGGACCATCGATGCGCCGTTTTGCAGTAGCTGTCTGTCTGCTCTTTCTCTCGGCCGGCCTTTCCGCCGCCACGTTCGACCTGCCGTCCGACCGCGCTCTGCTCGACCGCGCGGACCTCGTCGTCGTCGCGACGGTCCTGGAGGCGGCCGGACGTGCCGCGGACGACGGGATGATCCTCACGGACTACCAGCTCCGCGTGGAAGACGTCCTCAAGGGCCACGCCGGGGCGAAGATCGTCGTCAGTGAGTCGGGCGGCTTCTTCAACGGACGCGGCGTAGAGATCGCCGGCTCGGCGGTCTACACCCCCGGCTCGCGCGTCGTGGCGTTCCTCCGCCAGCGCGCCGACGGCACCTACTACACGGCCTTCATGGGCCTCGGCAAATACCGCTTCAAGAAAGAGCTGCTCGTCCGCGACGCCGACGGCATCGAGACGCTGAGCGGCGACTCCGCGGCGGACGTCCGTAGAGCGGACACGTTCATCGCCGCCATCCGCGCCGGCAAGCCCTCCCGCGCGCCGCGGATCGAGTCCGAAGCGCGGCCCGAGCCCGAGCCGCGCGTGCAGGCGGCGGCATCCGCGTACGTCCTTTCCGACGGCGGCCCGAAGCGGTGGAAGAACGGCGAGACCGGCCGCACCATTAATTTCAAGCTCAACAACGGCGCGCAGGCCGTGACGAACCCCATCGGCGGCCTCGAGAACGCACTCGCCGCATGGACCAATCATTCCAACTCGTTCGTCAATCTTGGTTACGACAACGTCGGCGGGGACACCGGTCCGACGAACGACGACGAGAACGACATCGTTTTCATGTGGACCGGCAGCCCTTCGCATTCGCGCTGCGAAGGCGCGAAGGGCTGCGGCATCGTCTACTTCAACGGCCCGCCGTTCACGCACGTCTTCCGCAGCGAGACCTTCAACGACGTCATCGCCGCGGACGTGATCATCCACCAGAGCGTCACCAACCAGACCGCGTACGAGTCGATCCTGACTCACGAGCTGGGACACGCGCTGGCATTCCGCCACTCCAACGCGGGCACGCCCTCCGGCGGCGGCATCATGAACTCCACCGTCCCGACGAACCTCGGCGCCAGCATCAACTCGGACCCGTGGGCGCAGGAAGCGCTCACCGCCGTGTACGGCCCGGGCGTCGCGTGCGTGCCGGTGACGATCACGTCCACCTCCGGCGCGGGCTCGGTCACATCGGGCCAGACCAAAACGCTGTCCGTAAACGTCACGGGCGACTCGCCGCGGACGTTCCAGTGGTACGAGGGCCTGTCCGGCGACACGAGCCTGCCGGTCGGGACGAACAGCCAGAGCTTCACCACGCCTCCGATCACCTCCACGAAGAACTACTGGGTGAAGGTCACGAACGGCTGCTCGCCGCCCGCGGCCAGCGCGACCATCACCGTCACCGTCGCGGCGTGCGACGTGCCCTCCATCACGAGCGAGCCGCAGAGCCGGCAGATCGCCCCCAACACCACCACGACCCTGGCCGTCTCGGCGATGGGCACGGGCCCCCTCACCTATCGCTGGTACCGCGCGAACAGCGTGGGCGACACGTCGAACCAGGTGTCGACCTCCGCCAGCTTCACCACGCCGGCGCTGACGCAGACCACCAGCTACTGGGCGCGCGTCTCGAACAACTGCGGCCATGACGACACGGCCCTGATCACCGTCACCGTCACCAACGACCCGGTGTGCGTGCAGCCGGCGATCACGACCCAGTCGCCGAACCTCACCGTGCAGCAGGGTGACGGCGCCACGATCTCCGTCACCGCCTCGGGCACCACGCCGCTGACCTATCAGTGGTACCAGGGCGACTCCCCGAGCGAGGCCCAGCCGATCGCCGGCGCCACCGCGCAGAGCTACGCCGCCGGACCGTTCACCGAGCCGGGGACGTACAAGTTCTGGGCGAAGGTCACGAACGAGTGCGGCAGCGCCAAAAGCGGCACGATCACCATCACCCTCGGCTGCCCGGAGATCGCCCTGCCGCTCGTGAGCACGCCGGCCATCTCGCACTTCTCCAACGGCTACACCGTCTCGTGGACGGGCAGCACCGCCGCCTCCACCTTCGAAGTGCAGGAAGCGACCGACGCGGGCTTCACGCAGAACGTGCACACTTTCCCCGTCACCGGCGCGCTCTCGCGCGCCATCGCGCCGCACCTCGAGATCACGACCGACACCCGCTTCTACTACCGCGTCCGCGGGATCTCCGTCTGCACCGGCCAGCCGACCCCATGGTCGAACGTCGCGTCGACGGTCGTCACGCGGCCGCTGCCCGCGGACAGCGAGCAGTTCGGGTTCAGCGTGCCGGCGGGAAGCACGCAGTCGTTCACGCAGGACCTGCTCGTCCCCGGCTTCGGCGAGACGGCCAACAACAACGACACCTTCAGCATCAGCACGGACGTACCGTGGATTACGGTGTTCCCGCCCAGCGGCGCGCTCTCCGCGGGCGGCACGACGGTGCAGCTCACCATCAATCCGACCGGCCTGGACGTCGGCTCGACCACGGGCACGATCCAGATCACGCGCACTCCCGGCGCCACCTCCGCGAAGGGCGTCGCTACCAACGACGGTCCGGTGAGCACCTCTCTCCCCCTCGGCCTGAGCCTGGTCACGCCGGTCTCCCCCGATCCGCGCGACGGCAACCCGCCCCCGGGCACGCTGATCATCCCGGCGGTCGCGCACGCGCAGGGCATCGGCAGCCCGTTCCGCTCCGACGTGCGGATCGTGAACGTGTCGTTCTCCGACATCGACTACGACATCTCGTACACCCCGTCGCAGACCAACGGCCTGCAGACCGGGAAGAAGACGACGGTGACGATCCACTCGGGTGACGTGCTCGCGCTCGACGACATCGTCGCCTCCTGGTACGGCGCCGGCCTCCTCGGCGAAGGCGGCATCGGCACGATCGAGATCCGCCCGCTGAATTCCGCGAATCCGCTGGACACGTTCGCCTCGAGCCGCACGTACGCGCTCACGGGAGGCGGCACGCTGGGGCAGTTCATCCCCGCGCTGCGCTCGAACCAGTTCATCGGCAACTTCGCGCAGGACACGCTGTCCCGCATCAGCCTGCAGATGATCGCGGCCAGCGCGGACTACCGGACCAACGTCGGCTTCGTGGAAGGCACCGGCTCGCCGGTGTCGTTCGTCGCCCGGCTCGTGGACGGGAACAACAACGTGCTGTCGACCTACAACGGCGCCCTGGCGGCGTTCGGGCACATGCAGCGCAGCGTGCCGGACCTGTTCGGCGGCGTGACCCTGACCGACGGGCGCGTGGAGGTCGAGGTGACCTCCGCGGGCGGCAAGGTCAGCGCCTACGCCTCGGTGCTGAACAACAGGACCAACGACCCGCTGATGGTCTTCCCGGTGCAGCCGGCACGGACGACGGCGGAGCGCTACGTTCTCGCCGGCATCGCGGAGCTCAACGCGGGCAGCAACTTCCACAGCGACATGCGCATGTACAACGCCGGCTCGTCCGCGGTGACGGCGACGCTGGTGTTCCATCCGTTCGGGTCCGAGACGCCGAGTGTGCCGCCGGTGCACATCACGCTGAACCCCGGCGAGGTGCGCGCGGTCGACGACGTGCTGCCCACGCTCTGGCCCGGCCTCTCCGGCGGCGGCTCGGTCATCGCCACGACGCCCGGTCCGTCGTCGCTGGTGCTGACGGCGCAGACGTTCAGCCTCCAGCCGGACGGCGGCACGAAGGGCCAGTTCATCCCCGGCGTCACCTTCCGCGAAGCCGCCGGCCTCGGCGACCGCCCGCTGGAAGTCCTGCAGCTCGAACAGTCGGACCAGTACCGCTCGAACGTCGGCTTCGTCGAGGTGACGGGCAAGCCCGCCCTCATCGAAGTGATCGCCTTCGAGCCGGACACGAAGACGTCGCGCGTCACGCAGATCCCACTGAAAGCGAACGAATACGTGCAGTACGCCCGCTTCCTGTCGTCGATGGGCCTGGGCACCGTGTACAACGGCCGGGTCAGCGTAAAGGTGGTCTCCGGCGAAGGCCGTGTGTACGCCTACGGCTCGACGGTGGACAACGACACGGAGGACCCGACGTACGTGCCGGCGCAGTAGGCACAAGATCCCGCAACCCGCGCCTCACTGTCATCCTGAGCCGCGTAGACGGCGAAGGACCCCCTGATTTGAACGCGTCACGTGCTATCGGCAGGGGGTCCTTCGCCGCGCTACGCCGGCTCAGGATGACAACAGTACGCTCCCTACTGCAACAGTCTCGTCGGGAGCGTGTTCGGGTCGACGGAACGGTCCGTCCAGGCGCGGATCATGACGTTCAGGTCGTCGCGGTGGATCCCGTTCTGGCCGTCGAAGTCGCTGCGGCAGAAGCGGGCGTCGTTCGCGTTCCGCACGCCGTCGCCGTTCAGATCGATGCGGAAAATGCCGGTACGCCTCCCTTCGTCGAACGCCTGGAAATCCTCCCTGAAGCGCCTGAAGTCGGCCAGGTCGACGTCGTTGTCGCGATCGTAATCGGCGAGATCGGTGTCCGGCCGGCGAGCGCTGGCCTGAACGGCTGCAAACGCGTTCAGCGAGGTGGGCGGGTTCGGCGGTACGGAAACGTCCAGATTCCTCTTGATGTCGGCGACGGAGAGCGCGGGATTGACGGCCAGCATCTGCGCCACGGTCGCGGTGACGAGCGGCGCGGCGCACGACGTGCCGAGCCGGCAGAGGGCGTTGATCTCCTCCCGGAGCCGGTTGGCCGAAATGCTCGGGATATTGACGCCCACCGCCCGGATCGTGCCGCCTTCACTCGATTCGGGAAGACGCGCGCTCGCGGTGGCATTCGACGCTTCGACAACGATCACATTCGTTGCGGGGGTCCCCGACGATGAATCGAGAGCAGCCCAGTTGAACGGGCTCCCCCACATCGCCGGATCACCGGAGTCGTTTCCCGCCGCGGAGACGACGACGATGTTCCCGCGCAGCGCTTCCAGCATCCTCCGCACCATCGTGCCGTGGCGGATCACCATGGTCTGGGCGCGTCGTGTCCGGTCCGTCGGCGGATTCTGCGCGGGCCGGATGCGATGGTTGTCGCGCCAGTTGTAGCCGACGCTCGCGTTGATGACCCGGACCGGGACCGCGGCCAGCTTGTCGAGACAGTCGATCAGGTCGCCCACGGTCATCCCGATCCGGTTGAACTCGCGGTCCTCGGGAGTCTCGCCGAAGACTCGTCCCGGCGGACTCGGTGCGCATCCATGGACTTCCGCGAAGGGCGAGCCGCCGTCGGCGATGAGTTGGTTGTCGAACTGAGCGCCGATGATCCCCGCCACGAGATGACCGTGATCGTCGACCCCGCTCCCCGGGCCTACGCGGGTGATGTCGAGGTCCCGCCGAGCGGTCCTCGAAGCGTTGAGAAACCCGACGTCGAGCACGCCCACGGCGACCCGGCCGCCCCGCCGGCGGATGGCGTCGTTGAAGTTCCAGGCTTGCGGGAACCGGCTGAGGACGAACGGGTCCTCCGGCGCGGCGGCGAACCAGTCGCGCGGGGCCGGGGTGTTGGGCCGCGGAATGCTCGTCTTGCCCAGAACGGCGTTCACCTCGGCCATTTCGACCCACTGACGCTCGTTCTTCTCCAGGCTGGCGGCGATGGCTCGCAGCCGCGTGGCCTCCTGCGGGTCGGTCGCGTTCGTGCCGGGATCTTCGGTCTGACAGACGAAGAAGCGGATCCGCGGTACTCCCGAGCGCGCCACCAGACGATGCCGCTCGAGGACCGCCCTGATCTTCGATGCGCTCGTCCCGGGGCGGAACATCACGAGAATCGTATTGCGCTCGATCATGACGCTTCGCGCGACCGACGGCGGCTGGACGATGTCGTCCAGCCGGTCGCCCGCCGCGAGGACGCGCGTCCGTGCGAGTGTGCTTTTCGTGTCGTACGCCTGACGGTGCGCCGTGAACAGCTCGTCGAGCGCGCCGTCGTAGGCCGCCTCTGTTCTGTCTGCGGCCTCCGGCCGGAACAGAGGATCAGCGATGAACGCTTCCGGACCGCGGCGTTGAGACCAGGAGAATGGCAGAACGCTGTCGATCGTCTGACTCCAGACGAAGTACGCGATAGGAGACAGGGTGGCAAGAGTGAGAAACGCGGAAGCGATCGTGCGGCGTTTCATCGAAGCCTCAATGTCCCTGTGAGGCGCACCGGCAGCAGCCGGTGATCGAGCACTGCCCGTCCGGCGTCACCGAAACATCATCGATGAGGCGTTGGACGAAGCGGTGCGCCGTGTCGATCGGGTCGAGCTCCAGCCCCTCGATCTCCTCATCGCTGGGTCCGGGCAGGAGGTCCGCCCGGTGGTGGGTGTCGAGCTGGGCATAGATGCGGAAGTGGCTGGCCTCGGGATCGTCCGAGGAAGGCCGGATGTTCTCCGAGATGTTGGCGAGCACGATCTCGGCCCCCTCGTGTAGCACGAGCGTCTTCGTGCCCGACCCGTCGTCGAGTGTCGCGGTGATCGTGATCGGGCCGGTATGGCTGGCGACTTTCAACTGCGCGACGATCGCTCCGCCGATGAATCGGGAGGCGAGCTTGCCTCGCCTGATGGGAATCTGGGCGATCGTCCTCGCCACCTCGGGCTCGATCAGAATGTCCCCGTTGATGTCCCGCAGGCGGACGAGCTTCTCTTCGAATTCGGAGTCGTCGAACGCCTCCTCTTTCTTTGTCGCTCTCCGGCTCCCGCTCGTTCTCCGCGTGCGGCTGACCGGCTTCGGCTCCATGCCGCTGATGGCGATCTGCGACGGCTCCTCGATGCCGAGCTCGCGGACGCCCAGAGCTTCGACCTCCTGGTCTTCCCGGTTCGGCCACCACTTCGATCGGTCGAGGATGTCCTCTTCCTGAATGAAGAACGACGCGCGATGGGAGTCGATTTTGTCCCCCGGGTCGATGTCCGCCGGCGGGTTGCGGCCGTCCGGCACCAGCACCAGCCGCCCCTGCGGTTCGTCGAGCTCGAAGAAGTTCACCAATCCGAGAAATACGATCCGGTACATCTGTCCTCTCCTTTCTCTGTCAGCCTCCGATGACTTGCAGTGCCGCCCAGAACGACGTGGGCACGTCGCCGCGGCGGATGGATTCGAGCTGGATCGTCCGCAGCGCCTCGGCGGGCGGAACGCCGTCCGCGAGCAGTTCGTGGAGCCGGGGGAACACGCGCGCCGCGGACTGGTCGTCGATCGGCCAGAGCGTCGCGATCACCGAGGGGGCCCCGGCGTTGAGGAACCCGTGGGCGACGCTGATCACGCCTTCGCGGCCGCGCCGCTCTCCGCGCGCCGTGCTGCAGCCGGCCAGCACGACGACGGACGTCTTCTTCAGCGGGAGCGCCGCGATGGCGGCGACGCCGATGCGGTGCTCCTGTCCGTTTCGCCGCAGCAGGATGGACGCCGGCTCCAGTCCGCTCTCGTCGCCGACGGCGTGGCCGGCGAAGTGGATCACGTCGGCCTCGGCGGCCTTCTTCGCGAGCTCGTCGTACTGCGCGCCGTCGTCCTGCAGGGGGACCGCGTTCGCGTACTCCTGCGCCACCCCCTCGGCTTCGCCGCGGACGAACGTGAGCGAGCTCGTTTCCTCCCCGGCTTTGGAGTTGGCGACGATCAGGACCGATCGCGGCCGCGAGAGCTCGGCGCGGCGCGCGGAGGTGGCGGCGAATACCGCCGCACTTGGATCGACCAGGACTGCATGCGATTGGAAGAGGTACTGCCCGTCCGCGTCGACCAACACGGCGAAGGGAACGGAGGCGGTGAGCGCGTCCGGCACGAAGGTCACGGTCCTCGCGCCCGCGATGCGCGTCGCAACCGGTCCGACGAGCTGCCGCCAGAGCGCGGCGCCGGCTTCGCGTGAGCCTCCGGAATCGGACTGCAGCGCGCGGACGAAATCCTGGATCGACCTCGCGAGCTGTTCCCGGTCATAGGGGACCGCAGTAGCGCGCACCCCCGTGTGGTCGACGGTGAAGATCACCAGACGCGATGCCGTCGCCGCGTATTCGACGAGCACGGTGCCCTCGGGCAACTGGCGCGGGTCGAAACCGGATGGATTGCCGTAGCGCTCGAGCAGCGCTCGCGCGCGCCCCTTCTCCGCAACCGCGAACGCCTTCCCGACGTCCCCGGCTTCGAGGGCCAGATCGATCGCGTCGTCGAACAGCTCCGCGGCGGAGTGGAACGCGCCCCACCGCGCGGAGCCACCCGGAAGGGAAGCCCGCTCGGCCTCCAGGGCGGCGATCCCCCGATCGAGATCGGCGGCCGCACCAGCGCGGTCGCCCCCCGCGCGGCGGGCGCGCGCCCGCTGGAGCAGCAGCCGCGGGACGTCTTTGCCATCGCCTCGCGTGGACTCGAAGGCGATGGCCTCCGTGAGGAGCGCGTCCGCTTCGGCAGTGGATTCCGTCAGCATCGCCCGCACCATGTGAGCGTTTGCATTCAGGTGCGCGCGGTAGCTCGGGTCCTTCACCGCGGCCATCGCCACGCCACTCTCGGTCACGTCCGCGCGAGCGCCCCCCGCGTCGTTCATCTGCTTGCGGACGGCCGCCCGGAAGAGCAGGGTCTCGGCGAGTTGCATGGAGTCGTCGGTCCGCCGCGCGATGGCGGCCTCCACGTTCAGGAAGGACAGTGCGACCCGCCACTTGCGTCGCAGCATCGCGTCCTGCGCGATCGCCGCGACCACTTTCGCCAGGCGGAGGTTCGACTCGCCTCCCATGCCGCGCAGCGCGACCATGCGATGAGTCCAGGCCCGCTCGCGGTCGTCGTGCTGGTCGTAGATGATCGAGATCACGCGATGCACGGCGCCGGCGTTGCCGGCCTCGCCCAGCCGTTCGAAGATGGCCGCGCTCTCCTCGAACGTGCGCATCGACTCGCCCCACGACGCTCGCGCGAAATGGCAGGCGCCGATCTGCGAGAGCACATGCGCCCGGCAGGCGGGATAATCGGCGGGAGTCGCGGCCAGCACCTGATCGAGCATCTCGCACGCGTGCTCGCGGCGCGCCTGGCCGAAGATCGTGTTGGCCTCGTAGTACCGCGCCATCAGCGCCAGCGGGCTGCCCGTACGCTCGAGCGCCGCAACCGCGCGGTGCAGAATCGGCTCCGCGTCGGTGGGACGATTGGCCCAGAATGCCCGGATTCCGGCCGTGTAGTCGGCATGCGCCGCGACGAGTGCCGCGCGCGTGCTCTCGTCCGCGGCGTCGATGGCCGCCACCGCTCGCTCCAGCATGCGGTCGCCGGGGAGGCGGCTGAGGACCGCTCCCGTCTCGCGAGCCAGTCCGAGCCACCGGTCGGCAGCGGCCCGGTCACGACCGGCTTCTGCCGCGGCCCAGCGCCCGAGAATCTCGACCGCGCCTTTGAAGCGCGCATCTTCGCGATTGCGGTCCACGAGGGCGCGCGCGGCGGCGGCCGGGTCCCCGGCAAGCCGCGCCAGATCGCGATCGAGGAACTGCTCGAACGACGACGCCGGCGCGAGCGCACGGAGATGCTCGCGCGACTCCGCGACCCAGCGGGCATCGGACTCGTGCCGGAGGTACTGCTCCCATGCTTCGCGCGCGTCGTCGCGCAGGCCGAGGCGCTCGAGAATGAGCGCGCGGTTGAACAGCGGCTCGGCCGCGTCGGGTTTGAGCGCAAGCGCCTGGTCCGTGGCCGCGAGTGCGTCCGTGAGCCGATCGGGCATGTCGAAGCGCACCGCGGCCGCGAACGCGGCGGCGCCGAGGTCGGACCACACCTGGGCGTCGCTCGACGACTCGGCGATCTCGCTGAGAATATCGAGCGCTTCGCGATCGCGTCCGGCCAGCAGTTGCGCGACGCCGGCCGCGTGGCGGCTCATCGAACCGGAAAGCGGCAGCGCCTGCGCCGACGCCAGCGCGCGGCTCGCATCGGAGTCGCGCCCGCCGCGGCTCCCGCCGCGAAAGGGGGCCCAGGGAAATCCGCCGCTGAGGCGCGCTTCGACGGCGCGCGCGTCGCGGCTGGCGACACTGGCCAGGGCTGCCACCGACAGCTCCTGGGGGCGCGGACGGAGAAGCTGCAGCAGCAACACCGCCCCGACGGCGCCCGCGACGATCCCGGCCAGCCACGGGCCGGCGATGCGCAATCTGCGCGTCCTCCGGCGGCTATCCATCGTCACGAATGCCTCTGCGGCCAACTGACACCTCTCGCCAGCATGAGAGGGCCACGGCCACGCATTTCACGCAACGGTTCTGGGCAGATGTGGGAATCAATTTGGCCGACGATTTTTGGAGTGCATCGAGGATACACCACCGGGCCCGCACTCCAGACACCACAGCGTGATGTCCCGGTAGCGCGCGACCGCCGTCCAGCGTCCGGGATAGCGGGACAGGAACGCGTCCGGCTGCATCTCCGCGTCGGAGATCACGGCGTACCAACGCAAGCCGGACACGCCGGCGTACGCGCGCATGCGCTGGAAGCGTTCCGCGTCGACTGCGGGCCAGTTCACGGTGAATCGCTTGGCGTGGTACAGGAAGGCCCCGCTCAGCAGGCCGGCGATGACGAGCGAGTCGCGCGGGAGCTGCGGTTCCGCCCAGCGGACGGTGTTGCGGTAGATCTGTTCCGCGTCCCGGGTCGCGAGCACGTTCAGCCGTCGCGACTGCCAGGCCGGCACGAGCACCAGCACCGCCGCCAGCACGAACGCCAGCCTCGCCCGCACGATCCACAGCAGCGCGCCCAGGATCAGCGGCGGGATCGCCGGGAGCAGAAAGCGCAGCACGCCCCACGACCCGTGCTCGCCGTAGAAGCTGTAGAACGCCAGGAAGGGCACGAACCACGCGGCTACGAGCAGACGGTGCCCGCGCGACGCGATCGGCCCGAGAGGAAACGCGAGCGGCGTGGCCAGCAGCAGGAGCCACTTCGCATAGCTCGGAAAACTGAGTGGGAAATTCGCCAGCGCCAGCATCTCCCCCACACCGCCATAGCCCGTGGAGAGCGCGTCACCGTACAGCGTCCGCTGCAACGCGAGCAGGCCGATCCCGAACGGCAGCGCCGTCAGCGCGATCCACCACCACTGCCGCCGCCCGGCGACGAAGACCGCCGGCGCGAGCAGGAGGTTCGTCGGCCGCACGAGCACCGCGATGGCGAACGCCCCCCCCGCCGCCCGGTTCCCGCGCATCGCCAACCACACCGCCAGCAGGCACCAGAACAGCGACACGACGTCGCTCATCGGCTGAATGGCGTTGACGAGAAACGGCGGCAGCCCCGCGAGCGCCGCGGCCGCGGCGGCGCGCGCCCAGCGCGGCAGGCCCAGCTCGCCGGCGATGGCCATCATCAGGATCAGGCACCCCACGGCTCCGAGCGGCATGAGCAGGAACGGCGCGGTGTCCCAGCCGAAGACCGACGCCGCCGCGATGTGCAGCGGAAAGCCGATCGGATACGTCGGCACGAGCCCCCGTCCCCGCGGCCGGAAGCCGCCCGGCGGGAACGCGTCCGTCCACGTCGCGTCGAGCTGCATGCGCTGCATCGGCTCGACCGGCAGCGAGAGCCTCCCCTGCGCGATGAGCCGCGCCTCGCTGAAGTACCCCGCGCTGTCCGCCCCGCCCACGACGAACGACCCGTTCCGCAGCAGGAACGCGAAATACGCCGCCAGCGCCACCGCGACGCAGATCCTGTAGAGTCGGTCGCTCATGACGCGCGTCTTCACACTTCCGTACGACTGCGGCCAACGCAACGTCCGCATGGGTGCCGGCCCAGTCTACCTCGCACGACTTCTCGGAATGGACGCCGAGGAGATCCGTCCCGCCTCGCCGTTTCCGCAGGAGATCAGGACGTCGTTCGAGCTCTATCGCGCCCTCGCCGCGCGCCTCGCGGACTCGGATGAGCTCCCGATCGTCCTGTCCGGCCACTGCGGCGCCGCGATCGGCGCGGCAGCGGGTCTCGGTGCCGACGCGATCCTCTGGTTCGACGCCCACGGCGACTACAACACTCCCGACACGACCGACTCCGGCTTCCTCGACGGCATGTGCCTCGCCGTCGCGACCGGCCGCTGCTGGCACGGGCTGGCGCGCACGATCCCCGGCTTCCGGCCGATCGATCCCCGGCGCGTGATCCACGTCGGCGCCCGCGACTGGAGTCCCGGCGAGCGCGAGGCGCTGCTGCACGACGGCGTGCGGCTGGAGCCCTCCTTCGACGGCATCGACGCGAAACGCCTGCTCGTGCACGTCGACCTCGACGTCATCGACTCCCGCTACGGCCGCGCGAACCCGTACGCCTGCGAAGGCGGCCTGTCCCCGGACGACGTGCTGCGCGTCATCGACGACGCGCGCGAGCGGTTCCCCGTCGCGGGCCTGGTGATCGCCTCCTACGACCCGGGCTGCGACACGGACGGCCGCATCGCGGAGGCCGCCCTGCGGATCATTCGCTCGTTCGCGTAAGAGAAGGATCGCCTTCTGTTAGAGTGTGCGGCGCAAATTCCGGGAAGAACGGAGCGTCATGGAATCGAGTCTCGAAATCGGATTTCTGCGCGCGGCAGAGAAGGCGGCCATCGCCGCGGCGCGCACGATGGGCTACGGCAAGCGGAAGTACTCCGATCAGGTCGCTGTCGAAGCGATGCGCGAGGAGCTGAACAAGCTCAAGATGCGCGGCTCGGTCGTGATCGGTGAGGGAGAGCGCGACAAGGCGCCGATGCTGTACGTCGGCGAGCCCCTCGGCCGTGGCTGGACCGAAGGCGAGATCTACCCCGAAGTCGACATCGCCGTCGATCCGCTCGAAGGGACGAACCTCTGCGCGACGGGCGCCGCGAACTCCATCGCGGTCATCGCCGCCTCGGAGAAGCACGGCCTCCTGAACGCGCCGGACATCTACATGGACAAGCTGGTCGTCGGTCCGACCGCCGCGAGCGCGGTGAACCTCGACGCCTCGGTCGAGGAGAACCTCAATCGCATGGCCGAGGCGTTCCAGCGCGACGTGGATGAGCTGACCATCGTCGTGCTCGACCGCGAGCGCCACCACGACCTCATCGCCCAGATCCGCGAGGCCGGCGCGCGCATCAAGCTGATCACCGACGGCGACCTCTCCGCCGGCATCGCCGCCGCCGTTCGCGGCACGGGCGTGCATGCGGCGATGGGCATCGGCGGCGCGCCGGAAGGCGTCCTCACCGCCGCCGCCATGCGCTGCCTCGGCGGCCGCATGCAGGGCAAGCTCAAGCCTCTGGAGAAGTGGCAGGAAGACCGCCTCAAGGCCATGGGCTTCAAGGACGACAACAAGATCTACGACACCTCCGAGCTGGCCGCCGGCAACGACATCCTCTTCTGCGCCAGCGGCGTCACCGACGGCGACCTCCTCCGCGGCGTCCGCTTCTTCGGCGGCGGCATCCGCGTGTCGTCGCTGTTCATGAGCCTGAAGTCCAACGTGATCCGGTTCGTGGACACGATTTACAAGGATGAGGGCTCCAGCCTGGCGGTGAGCTTCACCTAGGACCAATAGGACGAATAGGACCTATAGGACTCATAGGACCTATTCGTCCTATAGGTCCCATCCGTCCTATTCAACAACCTTCCCGAACCCCTTCGGCACCGGCACCGTAAAAACAAGCTTCTTCCCCGTGCGCGGATGCGCAAACCCTAAAACCTTCGCGTGCAGCCCCAGCCGCCCAAGGGGATTCACCGTGCTCCCATACAATCGATCCCCCACCACCGGATGCCCCGCCTCGGCCAGGTGCGTGCGGATCTGGTTCTTCCGCCCCGTCTCGAGGCGAATCTCCAGCAGTGAATACGTCCCGTTCGACTCGATCGTCCGGTAGTGCGTCACCGCCAGCTTCGCATCCGGATGCGCGTCCACGCTCTCCATGCGCAGGTCCCTGCGCTCGCGCAGGTGCGAGCGGATCGTGCCGCGCGGCGGGTCCATCGCTCCTTCGATCACCGCGATGTACACGCGCTCCACGTCGTGCGCGGCGAACTTCTCCTTCAGCGCCTCCCGCGCCTCGAAGCTCTTCGCGAACACCAGCACCCCCGACGTCTCCCGGTCGATGCGGTGGACGACGTGGATCCGCTCGCCCCCCTTCTCCTTCAGGTACGCGTTCAGATACGCCTGCGCCGTCGTCTCGCGCTCGCGCTCCGTCGCGACCGTGAGCAGGCCGTGCGACTTGAGCACGACGATCACGTCCTCGTCCTCGTGCAGGATCGCCAGCCCCGGCGGGAGCGCCGGCTGCACGGACTTCTGCCCGACCTCGACCAGCTCGCCCGGATCGAGCTCGCGGCGCGCGTTCTTCTCCACCTCGCCGTTCACCCGCACCCGGCCGGCCTGCAGGAGCTGGCGCAGCGTCGTTTTCGTCGAGTCGGGATAGAGCCGCGCCAGAGCGTCGAGGAGCGACTGCGCGGCCGGCACGACCAGCCTCACTCTTCCGACTCCTGGTAGAACGCATAGCTCGTGCACCAGTAGACGCCCTTGGGCTGGTCGGGCGTGGCGTCCAGGACCTGCGCCTCGTCCAGACGCAGCGTCGGGCGGATGTGCTCCGGCTCGACGCGGAGGATGAAACGCATGGCCTCTTCCTCGTCGTCGGCAACCACGTCGTACTTGCGCCAGAAGCCGTCCGCGTCGAAGCCTTCGTCCCTGCCGTGGATGATGACCCGGAAGTGCTTGGCGTTCGTCGAGTACTCCCCCTCGATCTCGCGGATGAGCCACAGCGCCGTCTCCTCGGACGAATCGAGCGCCACGGCTTCCCACGCGTGATGGAGCGCCGCCTCCTGGTTGCCCTTCATCCATTCCGCCTTCGCCAGCGACCCGTGCAGCGGCGCGACGTCCACGGCGTTCATGTCGTCGCCGACGCGCGCCAGCCCGGCCTTCGCCGCCGCCGCAGCAGCCTCGGGACGCTCCTGGTCCAGGAGGATCACCGCGCGGACCCGCGCCGCGGCGACCGCCGCATCGTCCTTCGTGCCCCGCACTTCGTGCAGCCGCATGAGCGCATCCTCGGCGCGCCCCGCCCGGTCATGGGCGATGGCGGCATTGATGTGCGCCTCGTCCCCGTCCGCGCCGTCGATGCCCAGGGCGCAGTCGAAGGCCGCGAGCGCGCCGTCATAGTCGCCGTGATCGGACCGATACTCGCCGAGCAGCAGCCAGAGCTGCCACGCGCGCGGCGCCTTCGCGACGCCCTCCTGCAGCACGGCGATGGCGCGCGGCAGATTCCCGCGATGTGCGTGCACCCGCGCGAGCAGCTCGAAGCCGTACGAATAGCGCAGCGCGATGACCTGCTCGGCCGCCTTCTGCGCGCAGTCGTACTTGCCCTCCAGCAAGGCCTCCTCCGCCTCCGCGATCAGCGCCTGAACGTCCACCTGTGTGCAAGATACATTCGCTGACGGAGCAACGGAAGGCAATGAAACGGCAACGACCTGCTCGGCAACATCATCTCGGATTGAGCTGATCTGATTCGATCGGCGGCAACGACTGGAAGAAGACGTCGTGCAACGCGAAGCGAGCGACCACCGGTCTCCCGTCGCCGCGAATCCAGCGGCCATACGAGCTTCGCAGCCGATGGACGTTGCCGCTAGGGTCCACGGTCTCGTGTACTGAATACGTCAGCGCGATATCGAGAACGCCATACTCGGCAATCGGTCCGGTCTCAGGGGGCGTACAGACTCCGTCCTGATCGGCGTCGACCCAGAGACGGAGGCGGTCCCAGACACGGTCTTCCTTCGAGAGTTTGCCGTCACGATTTCCGCCGAGCGACACCTGGTCATACTGAGACAACGCCTCGAAACCATCCTGCGCTCGCAACCCGTTCTCGAGGACCGTCCCGTGGCCGAAGAGCTCACGACCATCGTCGACACGGCCATTCCGATCGAGATCCAGCCACAGGAAGGCCTCTTCCGTCGCCGGATTCGTCCAGCCAAGGCGCTCCGGCACACCGTCACCGGTCAGGTCGAACGATACGGGATCGTCCGTACTCGTCGTGTGGATCCCATCGCCGTTCAAGTCGAGGATCAACGGGCTGCATTGGGAGAACGAGCACTGGTAACCGCCTCCCGTATCGATCGTCGTGTCACAGACGGGTGGATTTCCCGTGCAGGGCAGCGGGCAGTTCATTTCGCATCGCGACAGGTCCTGCTGGTACTGCTCCTCCGGTGTAGTCCAGCGCTCGTCCGCTTTGGCACATTCGGCTGACTGAACCTGCCGTGTTGCAGAGTACGACATGATGTATCCCGCACACTCCGAGTGCCCGAGTCCCAATACGTGGCCGATTTCATGCGCGATGGTCTCGGCACGGTCCGGTTCGCAATCCTGCCCGAGAACGTCGGCGTCGAAGATCACGATCGTGCCGCCGATCACCCGTCCCGATGGTCCCAATTGATGACGAAAAACCCCACAGCCGCCCGAGGATGTGGTGCTGGTACCAGCCTCCAACTGCACACCGATGGTCATCTCACCGCTTTGATTTGCTTTCAAAGCGGGAAACGTCGTGCCGCTGTTTCCGCATTTTTGTGTCCAGTAGCCAACGCCGGCGCCGATGGTGTCACTGACGATATGCGCCGACCTCGATACGATTCCGATCGAGTTATATCCACTGCTCTGCGGGTAGTACGAAGTCGTGCACTGCCCGGCCGCCATGGTCGCTTGGAAGAGTGCCAGAGCCACTCCTGCGATCCACGAGCGCATCAGCGCTTCTCGTGTTTGACGGTGTGGAGTTGAGGATGACTACGCACCTTCGACAACAGATCGTCCAGCGTGGCCGCAGAAGAGGCTCCGAAGGCTTTCGGCATGAGGAGCGTATCGCCCTTGGCCACGACCAACCCTTTTTGCGGATCGACGTCGAGGACCTGGCCGTCCTGATCGATCGGGTCCAGGTCGGCGAGAACGATGACGCGGTCACCACGCGTGAGCGGTGGAAGTGCTTCGAATGTCGACGCGCAAATCAAACCTTTCGGCGTCGCAATTCGTGCCTCCTGAACGAAGACATAAACCACGTCTCCAGCCGAATCAGCGCGCCCGAACGTCTTCAGGCGCTCTGCGATCCGGACAGCGGCCAGCGTGCCCGGCAGACCGGTATAGAACCCCTGCTGGACGGCAACCACCTCGCCGGACACGATCGTGAGCGCGTTCCCTATCGCATCATCGAACGTCCGCGAGACGGAGTAGGAGTCGTGAGGTGTACCAACGAAAATCCTGCATTCGGTGGCTCCCGCATTGAGCTGACGATTGTCGTCCAGGATGCTTCGATTCGTTGGCGACAACAGCGAAGGCTGAAAATCGCCGTTCGCGTCAATGGCGGCTTCGGCAGCAACCCAAACCGGGTACTCAACCCCTTTTCGCGCGGAAGCAATCACGGAAGGGATGCCATCCGGTCGCGCAATTCTCTCGGCGTGTCGCTCAGCCGTCATCGGAGCAGCCAGGAAAACTGCCACAATGACGGAAACCAGCGATCTGGAGTTGGCGCTCATTGTTGCTCCCTCGCTTTCTACGCGACGTAAGCACGTCCGAAAGTCAGCAAATTTCTGCAGTTCGCACCGTACGTGCCAAGGGCCCGCGCGCATGCCCCTTGCAGCCAGCGTCGGCCGTGGAAACGCGCGTCCGTAGCTGGCTGGAGCTTCAGGAAGCCGTCTTCGATTCGACCTGGCAGCCATCGCTGCAGCGGCATCGGTCGAACTTCGTGTTCCGCGGGACGCCGCGCGCGTCGCATGGGCTGGAGACCAGCCTCCAGACCGGGGGCTTCGAGGCGAAAGAGCGCCACCTGCTGACGAGCTTCCGCAAGTACGCGCTGCGGAGCGCGGTGCATGGAGACCTCGTCTGGAACTGGCTGTCCCTCGCCAAGCACCACGGCCTGCCCACGCGGCTCCTCGACTGGACCTATTCGCCGTACGTGGCGATGCACTTCGCCACCCACGACTTCCGCCACTTCGACGAAGACGCGGCCATCTGGTGCGTCGACTACCGCAAGACCAACGAGCTCCTCCCCGACCCGCTGTGCAGGATGGCCGCGCGCGAGGACGTGAACATCTTCACCACCGAGCTCATCGCCGGCGTCGCGCGGACGCTCGACGAGTACGACGCGCTCGCGGAGAACGACTTCGTGGTCTTCTTCGAGCCGCCGTCGCTCGACGAGCGCATCGTCAACCAGTTCGCGCTGTTCTCCCTCCCCTCCAGCCCGACCCTCCGCCTGCAGTCGCTGCTGGAACAACGGGAGGCGACCTACCGCAAGATCATCATCCCCGCGGCGCTGAAGTGGGAGATCCGCGACAAGCTCGATCAGGCCAACGTCACCGAGCGCGTGCTGTTCCCCGGGCTGGACGGCCTGTCGCAGTGGCTCAAGCGCTACTTCGCCACACGAGTCTAGGAGTGCGGTTCCCTGTCATCCTGAGCCGCGTAGACGGCGAAGGACCCCCTGATTCAGGCGCGGGCGGCGCAAACCGCAGGGGGTCCTTCGCCGCCCCTTCGCCTTCGGCTCGAGGGCGGCTCAGGATGACAACCAGCCTCAGTTCACCGGTTCCGGTCCCCGGTCCCGCTCCGTCCACGCGCGGATCGCATCCACGCTCTGGTACCCGCGCGGCAGTTTCAACCCGCGCTGGGCGCGCTTGCCGAGATACTCGTCGAGGTCCTTGCCCTTGAGGGTCATGTGACGCTTGCCCGCGTTGATGATCAGCGTCCCGCCCTGCGGCACCACCGCCGTGCCCACGACCTTCTCCGGCGCGATCGGCGTGCGGTGCAGCTTGATGGTCTGCACGCCCTTGCCGCGCCCGAGCGGCGGCAGCTCGGCCGCCTCGAACAGCAGCAGCTTCCCTTCCGTCGACGCCGCCGCGATGCGGTCCGTCTCGTAGTCGTGCACCCGCTGCGGACGCAGCACGTTCGCGTTGTCCGCCGCGTTCACCACCGACTTGCCCGCCTTGCGGTCCGTGACCATGTCCTCCAGCCGGCAAACGAACCCGTAGCCGTCATCCGTCGTCAGCAGCCACAGGTCGTCCGCATCGCCCATCATCACGCCGACGAACGTCGCCCCGGGCGGCGGCGCCAGCGACGACGTCAGCGGCTCGCCGTGCCCCTTCGCCGAGGGCAGCTCGTGCGCCGCGATGGCGTACGTGCGGCCCGTGGAGTCGAGGAAGACCGCGAGCTGGTTGCTGCGGCCCTTCGCGGCGTGCAGGAACTGATCGCCCGACTTGTACTGCAACGCCGTCGGATCGAGATCGTGCCCCTTGCCCGCCCGGATCCAGCCGCGCTCGGACAGCACGACCGTCACCGGCTCGGACGGGATGAGCGCCGTCGGATCGAGCGCCTTGGCCGCCTCGCGCTCGACGATCGGCGAGCGCCGCTTGTCCCCGAACTCCTCGGCGTCCCGGAGCAGCTCGTCACGCACCTGCTTGCGCAGCCGCGCCTTCGAGCCGAGGACCTTTTCGAGCTCCGAGCGCTCCTCCTGCAGCTTCTTCTGCTCGCCGCGGATCTCCATCTCTTCGAGCTTGTTCAGGTACCGCAACCGCAGCTCGAGGATGTACTCGGTCTGCACTTCCGTGAGCTTGAACCGCTCCATCAGCCTCGGCTTCGGCTCATCCTCGGTCCGGATGATGCGAATGACCTCGTCGACGTTGAGGTACGCGATCATCAGGCCGTCGAGGAGGTGCAGCCGGGCGTTGACCTGGTCGTACCGGTGCTGCAGGCGGCGCCGCACCGTTTCGATGCGGAACTCCAGCCATTCCGCCAGCAGGTCGCGCAGGTTGTACAGGCGCGGCCGGCCGTCGAGGCCGATCATGTTCATGTTGATGCGGTAGCTGCGCTCGAGGTCCGTGGTCGCGAAGAGGTGCGTCATGAGCTCCTCGCGATTCGCCCGCGGCTTCGGCACGATGACGATGCGCGTCGGGCTGTCCTGATCGGACTCGTCGCGCAGGTCCTCGACCATCGGCAGCTTCTTCGCCGTCATCTGCTGCGCGATCTGCTGCTGCACCTTGTTGCCCGAGACCATGTACGGCAGCGCGCTGATGACGATCGCGCCGTCATCCTCCACGTCCCACTTCGCGCGCTGGCGCACCCCGCCGTTGCCGGTCTTGTACATGTCCCGGATCTCGGCCGGCGGCGTGATGATCTCGGCCGCGGTCGGGAAGTCCGGTCCCTTGATGTGCTTCGTGAGCTGCGCCATGGTCGCTTCCGGGTTGTCCAGGAGCTCGACGCACGCGTTCACCACCTCGCGCAGGT
Source organism: Thermoanaerobaculia bacterium (assembly GCA_036375075.1). Taxonomy (GTDB): domain Bacteria; phylum Acidobacteriota; class Thermoanaerobaculia; order Gp7-AA8; family Gp7-AA8; genus QHVT01. The sequence goes on from DASUSN010000190.1 coordinate 45,157, forward strand.
TGTGCGACGGGATGTCCGTGGCCATGCCCACGGCGATGCCGCTCGCACCGTTCAGGAGCACGTGCGGCAGCCGCGACGGAAGGAGCTTCGGCTCCTTGAGCGTGCCGTCGAAGTTCTGCCCCCAGTCGACGGTTCCCTGCTCGAGCTCCGACAGCAGCGACTGCGCGAACCGCGCGAGCTTCGCCTCGGTGTACCGCATCGCGGCGAAGCTCTTCGGATCGTCGGGCGAGCCCCAGTTGCCCTGGCCCTCGACCAGCGGATACCGCATCGAGAACGGCTGGGCCATGAGGACCATGGCCTCGTAGCAGGCCGAGTCGCCGTGGGGATGGAACTTGCCGATGACGTCGCCGACCGTACGCGCCGACTTCTTCGGCTTCGAGTTCGGCCCCAGGCCGAGCTCGGACATCGCGTAGACGATCCGGCGCTGGACCGGCTTCAGTCCGTCCGCCAGATGCGGCAGCGCGCGGTCCAGGATGACGTACATCGAATAGTCGAGGTACGCCTTCCGCGCGAAGTCGCCGACCGGCTGCGATTCGATGTCCGGGAGGGTGGGCGGAGGGGGGGTGAACGAGAGCTGGCTGTTGCGCGATTTCCGGGTTGCCATTCTGAGTCGCGCGAAGGGTAAACCATTTTTCTCCGACGTGACGTTGATGTCCGCTGCATCCTTCCGAGGTAATGTACCTACGTGGCGGTTAACGCGGTGTTCAAATGCTGGTTCCCTCCGGTGGGCGTCACGCGACTATCTCTGGTCGTGGACTGGAGGGAACGCCTGCGCGCCGCCGTCGAGCGCAGCGGGAAAAAGCACAGCGTGGTCGCGCGCGACGCCGAGATCGCGCCCGAGACCCTCAGCCGCATCCTCAATGCGAGCCACGCCCAGCCCGCGTTCGACACCATCGTCCGCATCGCCCGGGCGGTGAACGAGAACGTCGGCTGGATCCTCGACGAGCGCGGCTTCTCCCTGTCCACCGACGAACAGAAGCAGCTCCACAAGGTCGTCCGATTCCTCGACGACGCCCTCACCGCCGCCCACCGGCGCGAGCGCCAGGAGCCGAATGCCCTCCCCGCCGGCGCACCGGGCGTGGAGATCCCGCGGTCGTACGCCAACGGCGGCGCCCGCCTCATCTACGAAGCCGCGGGCGACTCCATGATCGGCGCCGGCATCGCCGAGCGCGACCTGCTCTTCGTCAAGCCCCTGCGCAACACCCGCGACGCCGTGGGCCGGGTGGTCATCTGCCGCATCGACGGCGCGGAGTACATCAAGGTCCTGGACGTCCGCGGCGGCCGCATCCGCCTCCTCAGCCGCAACGACCGCTACCCGCCCATCGAGCTCGCGGAAGGCTCCCCGCGGTTCGAGCTGGTGGGGGTGGTGCTGGGGCGGACCGGCGGGGTGTAAACCATTTCCGCGTTTCAACGAACTACCATGCGGCACGCATGGATCTGACCTGGGCCCTCGAAGACGTCGCACGAACCTCCGACGACGCCGTCGTCCGCCGCCGTTTCGCCGAGCGGAACCGCGTGTGGCTCACCGTCCTGCTGCTCTTCTTCACGTTCGTCTCCTTCCTGGAGGTCGTGGCGAACTCCCGTTCGAAGTCGATGTTCGAGGTCCTGGTCGGCTGCGCGAACTTCGCCCTGTGCGCGTTCCTGCTCTTCTTCCTCTGGCGCACCCGGAAACACGAGCGCCTGGCGCGGTGGCTCGCCGCGAACACCAGCGCGACGCTCATCACCTACGTCATCGTCCAGTACCTCCTGCTCCTCGTCTTCGCCGGCGACGACAGGGACTGGGTCGCCTGGGCCATGACCATGCCCTTCTTCATGCTCGGCCTGCGCATGCCCGTCGCCGAGCTCGTGCTCCTGCACGGCTTCTTCCTCGCCACGAACTTCGTCACCTCGTTCATCGCCCCGATGCCCGGGACGGATCGCTTTCCGTTCTACATCGCCTTCGTCGCCCTCAACGCGCTCACCTGCGGGACGGAGCTGTACATGTCCCGGAGGATGCGCAGGAGCGTCGTCGGCGAATGGAGCGTGCGGCGGACCTCCGCGCGCGAGCAGATCCGCATGCGCGACGAGCTGCGCTACGCCCGCGAGCTGCAACTGAGCATGCTCCCCGAGTGTGCGCCGCAGCTCGACTGGGCGGACATCTGCAGCATCTCCGTGCCGGCGACCGAGGTCGGCGGCGATTACTACGACTACTTCGTCGAGGACCGGCACATCGCCCTCGTCTGCGGCGACGTCGCCGGCCACGGCATGGCCAGCGGCCTGGTGCTGGCCGCGCTGCGCAGCGGGTTCACCCTGTTGCGCGAGTCCCTCCACGACCCCGCCGCCGTGCTGCGCCGCCTCCACGACCTCGTCGCCCAGACCAGCCGCCGGCGCATGCTCGTGACCGTGTCCGTCGCCCTCGTCGGCCCCAATCAGGCCACCATCGCCAGCGCCGGCCACCCGCCCGTCATCCTCCGCCGCGCCGACGGCACCGTCCGCACCATCGACCTCTACGCCCCGCCGCTGGGCGTGCGCCTGCCCGTGAACATCCCCCAGCAGACCATCGACCTCGCCCCCGGCGACGTCCTCGTCCTCCACAGCGACGGCATCTACGAGACCCGCAGCCCGGCCGGCGAGGACTACGGCCTGGACCGCCTCGCCGAAGTCGTGCGCCTCCACGGCTCCGGCACTGCGGAGCAGCTCCGCGATGCCATGCTGGCGGATGTGTCGTCGTTTCGCGAGACCCCCGAAGCATCCGACGACATCACCATCGTCGTCTGCCGGATGAAGTGAGCGACTACGCGCGGTCCTCTGTCATCCTGAGCCGCGTAGACGGCGAAGGACCCCCTGCCGAGAGCACGCGCAGCGCGCAAATCAGGGGATCCTTCGCCGTCTACGCGGCTCAGGATGACACGTGTCCCGGAGGGACAGAAGAAGGTAGCGCCTCCGGCGCAGAGGCAATTCCGCGCCCCTACTCCAGGATTTCCGCCCGGTTCCCCTCTTCCGTGAGCCACGTCTTCCGGTCCCCCGCCCGGTTCTTCGCCAGGAGCATGTCGATCGTCGCGAACGCCGGCTCCGCCTCCTCCAGGGTCAGCCGCACGAGGCGGCGGGTGTTCGGGTCCATGGTCGTTTCGCGGAGCTGGGACGGGTTCATCTCGCCGAGGCCCTTGAAGCGCTGGATGTTCACCTTCCCCTTCAGCCCCTCGGCCGCGATGCGCGCCAGGATGCCTTCCCGCTCGGCGTCGTCGAGCGCGTAGAAGACGTGCTTGCCGACGTCGATGCGGTACAGCGGGGGCATCGCCACGTACACGTGCCCCTCCTCGACCAGCTTGCGGAAGTGCTTCACGAAGAGCGCGCAGAGCAGCGTCGCGATGTGCGCGCCGTCGGAGTCGGCGTCGGCGAGGATGCAGATCTTGCCGTAGCGCAGCCCGTCGATGTTGTTCGAGCCCGGGTCGACCCCCAGGGCCACGGCGATGTCGTGGACTTCCTGCGACGAGAGCACCTCGCCCGACTCCACCTCCCACGTGTTCAGGATCTTGCCGCGCAGCGGCATGATCGCCTGGAACTCGCGGTCGCGGGCCTGCTTGGCCGAGCCGCCGGCGGAGTCGCCTTCGACCAGGAACAGCTCCGTGCGATTGAGGTCCTGCGCCGTGCAGTCGGCGAGCTTGCCGGGCAGCGCGGGGCCGGAGGTGAGCTTCTTGCGCTCGACCTTCTTCGACTGCTTGAGGCGCACCAGGGCCTGGTTGATGGCGACGTTCGCGATCTTCTCCGCGTCCGCGACGTTGTTGTTCAGCCAGATCGAGAACGCGTCCTGCGTGACGCCCGAGACGAACGCCGACGCCTCCCGCGACGACAGCCGGTCCTTGGTCTGTCCGGTGAACTGCGGATTGGTCATGCGCACGGAGAGGATGTAGCTGCAGCGCGCCCACACGTCTTCCGGCGCGAGCTTGACGTTGCGCGGCAGCATGTCCCGGAACTCGCAGAACTCCCGGATGGCCTCGGTCAGCCCGGTGCGGAAGCCGTTCACGTGCGTGCCGCCCTGCGCGGTGGGGATGAGGTTCACGTAGCTCTCGCCGACGATGTCTCCATCCTCCGGCAGCCAGACCACCGCCCAGTCGACCTCGTGGTCGTGCCCCTTGAAGTGCCCCGTGTACGGCGACTCCGGCAGCAGCGCGTTGCCCGCCATCTCGGACAGCAGGTAGTCGGTCAGTCCGTCCTCGAAATACCACTCCTCGCTGTCCGCCGGATCGAGGCGGCTGATGAAGCGCATGCGCAGCTTCGGCGAGAGCACGGCCTTGGCCCGCATGACGTGCTTGAGCCGCGGCACGGAGAACTTCGGCGAGTCGAAGAACGTCTCGTCCGGCCAGAACTGCACCGTCGTGCCGGTGTTCCGCTTGCCGACCTGCCCGACGACCTTCAGCTCCTGCTTCTTCTTCCCGTCGGCGAAACGCATGTGGTACTCGTTGCCGTCGCGCCGCACCCACACTTCCAGCCGCTTCGAGAGCGCGTTGACGACCGAGACGCCGACGCCGTGCAGGCCGCCGGAATAGCGGTAGCTCTTGTCGGAGAACTTCGCGCCCGCGTGCAGCCGCGTCAGGATGACCTCCACGCCGGTGACGCCTTCCTTGGCGTGCTTGTCGACCGGCATGCCGCGCCCGTTGTCCTGTACGGACAATGAGTTGTCCTCGTGCAGGGTGACGACGATCTCATCCGCGAAGCCGGCGATGGCCTCGTCGGCGGAGTTGTCGATGACTTCCTGCGCGAGATGGTTGGGACGCTCGGTGAGGGTATACATGCCCGGCCGCTTACGGACGGGCTCGAGACCGGTGAGAACTTCGATGGCTGAGGAATCGTAGGACGTGGTCATGAGGCGGCGCGGATTGTAGCCGGGATTCTCGATCCCATCGCGTCTCGCGCCGTAGAATCCCGCCCCATGAAACGCGTCTTCGCCATCCTCCTCTTCGCGCTCTCCGCCTTCGCCCAGCAGAAGCCGTTCTCCGTCGTCGAGGCGACCATTCCGGACATGCAGAAGGCGCTGCGCGAGAAGCGCGTCACGTCGCGAGAACTGGTGCTGCAGTACCTGGTGCGCATCGCGACCTACGAGGACCGGCTGAACGCCGTCATCGCCGTGAATCCGAAAGCGCTGGAGGAGGCGGAGGCACTCGATCGCGAGCGCGCGGCGGGCAAGGTGCGCGGGCCGCTGCACGGGATTCCGGTCGCGCTGAAGGACAACATCCACACCACGAACATGCCCACCACCGGCGGCGCGCTGGCGTTCGAAGGGCTCATCCCGCCGTACGAGGCGACGCTGACGAAGAACCTGCGCGACGCGGGCGCGATCATCCTCGCGAAGACGCAGATGACGGAGCTGGCGAACTGGGTGACCAGCGGCATGCCGAACAACTACAACTCGCTCTCCGGCTACGGCTTCAACCCCTACGACCCGCGCCGCGACCCGCGCGAGGCCACCGCGGACGGCCGCCCCGCGCTGAACACCGGCGGCTCGAGCTCGGGCACGGGCACCGCCGCGAACTTCTGGGCCGCGAACGTCGGCACCGAGACCTCGGGGTCGATCCTCAGCCCCGCGAACGCCAACATGCTGGCGGCGGTCAAACCGACCGTCGGCCGCGTCAGCCGCCATGGAGTCATCCCCATCACCGCGGATCAGGACACGCCCGGTCCGATGGCCAGGACCGTCACCGACGCCGCCATCCTCCTCGGCGCGATGGAAGGCGCGGACCCCAACGATCCGGCGACGAATCGCTGCACGCCGGAGCGCGACTACACGAAGTATCTGAGCGCGGGCGGCCTCAAAGGCGCGCGCATCGGCATCCCCCGCGCGTTCTACTACGACAAGGCCACCCCTCCCGGCGCCACCAGTCCCCGCGGCGGCCTGAACGACGATCAGCTGAAGGCGATGAACGAGGCCATCGCCGCCCTGAAAGCCGCGGGAGCGGTCATCGTCGATCCCGCGGACATCCCCAGCGTCGTCGACAAAGACCCGAAGAACAACATCCTCCTCTGGAGCATCTGCTCGGACATGGACGACGCGAAGAAGGGCGAGTGCTCGGTCGACTTCGCCTACGGCATGGAGCGCGACTTCAACGCCTGGCTCACCTCCCTCGGCGACAAGGCCCCGGTCAAGACGCTGGCCGAGCTGCGCAAATGGAACCGCGACCGCCAGAAGCTCGGCACCATCCGGTACGGTCAGACCATCCTCGATTTCTCGAGCATGATGGACCTCGAGCTCTTCAAGGCCCGCTACGAAGCCGATCGCGCGCGCGACCTCCAGCTCGCCGCGGCGCACGGCATCGACGAGGTGATGCAGGCGGAGAAGCTCGACGCCCTGCTCTTCCCCGGCTCCTTCGGCGCGTCGCTCGCCGCCAGGCCCGGCTATCCCACGGTGATCGTGCCGTTCGCGCTGATTCCGAACGTCCCGACGCCGGCCTTCCCCGCGGAGTTCAAGGCGAGTCTCGCGCCGTACGGCGTGAGCTTCACCGGCATGGCCTGCAGCGAGCCCACGCTGCTGCGCATCGCCTACGCGTTCGAACAGGCCACGAAGCGGCGGATCCCGCCGCCGCTGTTCCCGTAAATGGAGCGCCGGCAGATGCCGGCGCTCCTCGAAGTCCCGTGGATCAGTTGTTCGGCCAGCTTCCCCAGATGCTGCAGTGGCCGGCGTTGTCCGTCTGATCGATCGTCTGCTGGACGCCGCTGTAGCCCGCGTTCATCACGGCGCGCGGAGCGAAGTGCAGTTGACCGTTCGACGCAGTCACGAACGCCTTCCCGAAGTGACCCTGGCTCAGTCCGTGTCCCGCCTCGTGCAGGGCCACGGTCTCGACGTCGATGTTCGCGTTGATCTGCCACGTGAACGCGTCGTTGTAGAGGATCTCGCGGAACGCGACGTCGGCCAGGCCGTTGCCGTCGAGGTCCGTCGGATTGCCGAAGCCGTCGATCCAGATGAACGTGAAGGTGACGGCGATGGTGCTCGGCGCCAGGATGCCGCCCGGCAGCCAGCCCGCGTGGGTGATGTCCGCGTACCAGACCGGCGACCCGCCCAGGCCGTTGAGGAACTCGATGACGCCGAGGTCCGTGCCGGGGTTGCCCACCGCGTCGATGGGGATCGTCGAGCAGGTCACGTTGTCCCACGTCGTCATCGCGCGCCCGATGGCGGCGTTCGTCTGGGCCTGGGTGAGGCTGTCGGCGGCGCCTTCCGTCTGGTCGATCGTGTACGTGATGTTCGTGCCGCCGCCCCGCAGCGGATCGCCCGGGATGAAGTGCGCGGCCAGCTGCTTGTTGCCGCGGTTGTTGAAGAAGACCGTGACGCCGGCATCATCCGACGACAGCAGCTCCGCGTACTCGACGCGGTAGCCGGCCGCCCCGTTTGCCAGCGCTGCGTTGGCCGTGTTCCCGAGCGCGGAGACCGCGGCAACCGAATCAGCCATCGCGACGGTACCGACACTGAGGACGGCAATGCTTGCAAACACGAGAACCACCAATCTGGATCTACGGATCATGACAATTCCTTTCTTTGTGGACGTGGCTGCATCTTAGGGAAATAACCTTGTTCACAACGCAACGAAAGAGTGTCGTTCATGGTGTACCAGCACGACGGACCTGCGTTCGCCCCGCATTACCGGCCGTTCGTCCCACAAGGCGGTTCCCGCACATTCGATGGTGAGGCGACGATCGTCCACACATGGAAATGCCTGTGGATATAAGGCGTAATACTTCCGGAAGTTCGTAGACTAAATCCCCCGCGGGCTTTATAGTAGGCGGCAATCCATCACTATTGAAACGCTCGCCTCGCCGATGGCGCCGGGGGTCCATGTGAGCTCATTTCGTTCCTCGTTTCGCGGGGTCTTTGCTGCCGTTCTTCTCGTTCTTACCGGCCTGGTGCCGGGCGATCTTCCGGCACAGCCGAAGGACCCCAAAGGACCGGCGCTCCGGAGCGCACGCCTCCTGATCCGCAAGAGCGCCGACCGCGAAAGTGCGCCGCGTTTCGGGGAAGTGCTCGATGACTACGGCAGCTATGTGGTCCTCCGCCTGCCGGAGGCGGCGCTGCGGCGCGCGCGCGGCGCCGGTCTCGACATCGAGCTCCTTGAAGAAAACGTCGGTCTCGGCGCGTTCCGCTTCGATCCGGGCGAAGGCGCGCCTTCGGTTCCGCCGGCGTTCGCGGACGACGATCACGGTCCCGATCCGCGCTACTACATCGTCCAGTTCCACGGACCGATTCGCGAGGAATGGATTGCCGGCGTCCGGAGCAAAGGCGTCGAGCCGATCAACTACGTTCCCGACAACGCGATGCTCGTACGCGCCACGCCCGCGCAGATGGCGGTGGCCGGCCGCGGCCGCGAAGTGCGCTGGAGCGGCCTGTTCCACCCCGCCTACAAGCTCGGCCCCGATCTGGAGTGGCTCCTCGGCAAACCGGTGCAGCGGATTCAGAGCGCGCGGCAGTTCTACCGCGTCTCGGCGTTCAAGACGAACGGCCTCGAAGACGTCCTCGAAGAGGTGGAAGGGCTCGGCGGCAACGTCGATCAGGTCGACGACGCCGTCGACGGCGTCTACTTTCGCAATTTCCGCGTCGAGCTCGACACCGAGAAGCTCGCCGGGCTCGCCGCGCTGCGCGACGTCGCCCGGATCGAAACGTGGTTCCCCCGCGAGAAGGAAGACGAGCGCTCCAACCAGATCGTCGCCGGCAATTACACCGGCACGACCGTGACCGCCACCGGCTATGCGAGCTTCCTGACGGCCAAAGGGGTGAACGGCGCAGGGATCGCCGTCGGCGTCGTCGATGACGGCGTCGATGTGGCGGAGATGCATCTCACCGGCCGCGTCACCGACACCGCCACGATCCGCCGCGGGGCGGCCGCGGGAGCAGAGGGCCATGGCCACCACGACGCCGGCATCGTCGCCGGCCAGTGCAACCACACCGACCCCGACGGCTTCTTCTACGCCAGCGGCATGGCCCCGCAGGCGCACATCCTCAACATCCCCCTCCTCCGCTCCGGCTACAGCGGGAGCGATTCGAACGCGCAGGCGGACATCGTCACCACCACCGCCGGCAACGGCTCGGCCGGAACGGTATCGACGAACAGTTGGGGCGCCGGTCCGGGCTCCGCTTACGGCTCGAGGGAAGCGCTCTACGACGCGCTCGTGCACGACGCGTCGTCGGCGACCGCCGGCCAGCAGCCGCTGGCGATCATCTTCTCGGCAGGCAACTCCGGTCCCGGCGCCGGCACGCTCACCTCGCCGAAAGCGGCGAAGAACATCGTCGCCGTCGGCGCGTCGGAGAACTACCGCCCGCTGCAGGGGTCGGACGGCAACAACATCGATCAGTGGGCGTCGTTTTCCAGCCGCGGCCCGACGAACGACAACCGCATCAAGCCCGACATCTCCGCACCGGGCGTCTGGATCGCCTCCGCGCGATCGGGCCCCGACGCGCTCTGGGGCAACATCGACGCGAGCCACCGCTACTCGTCCGGAACGTCGCAGGCCTGCCCGCACGTCGCCGGCGCCACCGCGCTGATCCAGCAGTGGTGGAAGACGACCCACGCCGGCCAGCTTCCCGCCCCGGCGCTGTCGAAGGCGATGCTGATCAACGGCGCCGTCGATCCCACCGCCGACCCGGCCGGCTTTGCGCCGAACAACACCGAAGGCTGGGGGCGGATGAACCTCGCCGGCGTGCTCAACCCAGGCGTGGCCACGCTCTACAACAACCAGGAGAACGTCCTCACGAACGCCGGGCAGACGTACACGATCTCCGGCAACGTCGCCGATCCGTCCAAGCCTTTCCGCGTGACGCTGGTCTGGTCCGATGCACCCGGCGCCGCCGGCGCCAATCCCGCGCTGGTCAACAACCTCGACCTCGAGGTGTCGTTCGGCGCCACCACGTACAAAGGCAACGTCTTCACGAACGGCGCGTCGACGGCCGGCGGCACGAGCGATACCCGCAACAACGTCGAAGGAATCCACTTCGCCGCCGGCGCGGTCAGCGGCGCGTTCTCGCTCACCGTTCGCGCCACCGCGCTTGCCGGTGACGGCGCGCAGGGCACCGGCGACACCACCGATCAGCACTTCGCCCTCGTCGTTTCCAACGCCACGACGTGCGCCTCCCCGCTCGCTCCGGCCACCGCCTCGGCGGCCCCGAACGGCAACAACCGCATCGACGTCACCTTCGCCGCGGCCGCAGGCGCGACCAGCTATCGCGTCCTCCGCGGCACGACCTCCGGTGGTCCGTACACCCAGGTCGGCACGGCGGCGGGATCCCCCTTCGTCGACACCACCGTCTCCGCCTTCGTCACCTATTACTACGTCGTGCGCGCCATCGGGCCGAACTGCGAATCAGCCCACTCGCCCGAGGCGTCGGCGATGGCGACCGGGACGATCGGCGTGCCGGGCTCCGTCACCGCACAGTTGATGAGCGCGACGAACGTGTCCCTCACCTGGACCGGCGTCCTCGGCGCGCAGAGTTACCGCGTGTACCGGACGAGCAACAACAGCATCTGGACGCCCATCGTCACGACACCGGGCACCCAATACCTCGATACCACCGCGGTCGCGAACACCGCGTACCTCTACAAGGTCCGCGCGGTCGCTCCGACGGGCGCCGAATCGACCGACAGCAACAAGGCCCTGGCCACGACCGTGGTCTTCACCGACCTCAGACTGACCGCCGGCACCACGACCATCAAGGCCGTCCACTTCACCCAGTTGCGCACCGCCGTGAACGCCGTGCGCCTGCTGAACAACACCGGCGGCTTCGCCTTCACCGATCCGGCGCTGAGCTCGTCGACGATCGTCAAGCGCGTCCATCTGACGGAGCTTCGTGGCGCGCTCGACCCGGTCCGCACGTCCCTCGGTCTGCCGGCGTACCCGTACACCGATCCGACGATCCTCGCCGGAGCGACGCGGATCAAGCGCGCCCACATCGAAGACCTGCGCCTCGCCACCGGCGCGTACATGATTCCGCCCCCCGTCAACACCCAGATCCTGCTGAACCCCGGCTTCGAGGAGGGCGCCGCGAACTGGACGGCCACCGCCGGCGTGATCGGCGCGTCCGCACAGGCACGTACCGGATCGTATTTCGCGTGGCTGAACGGCTACGGGAACGATCACATCGATACACTCGAGCAGCAGGTCACCATCCCCTCGGGCGCGACGGCGGCGACGCTCTCATTCTGGCTGAAGATCGCCACCAGCGAAACGACGACGACGACTGCCTACGACAATCTGCGGATCCAGATCCTCGATCCCTCGGGGACGATCCTGGCCACCCTGGCCACGTACTCGAATCTGGATCAGACCAGCGATGCCTATCAGCTCGAGCAGTTCGACGTCCTCGCGTACAAAGGGCAGACGATCCGCGTCCGCTTCTACGGCATCGAGGACTTCACGCTGGCCACGAGCTTCATGATCGACGACACCGCCCTCGACGTAGAACAACAGCCCTGACGACGCAGGGAGGGGATCGAAGCAACACCCTGTCATCCCGAGCGTCGAGCGAGGGACCCGGGCGGGCGGGGCGGCAGGCACCTGCTTCGCGCCCCTCCCGCCCAGGTCCCTCGCTC
>DASUSN010000191.1:0-5907 GCA_036375075.1 Thermoanaerobaculia bacterium
GTCGAGCGAGGGACCTGGGCGGGCGGGGCGGCAAGCACCTGCTTCGCGCCGCACCCACCCAGGTCCCTCGCTCGACGCTCGGGATGACACGGGTTGCAAAGTCTTGTGCTTTCGAGGCAAAGTCTTGCCCCTTCGAGGCAAAGTCTTGTCCCCGCGAGGCAAAGTCTTGTCCCTTCGAGGCAAAGTCTTGTGCTTTCGAGGCAAAGTCTTGCCCCTTCGAGGCAAAGTCTTGCCCCTTCGAGGCAAAGTCTTGTCCCTTCGAGGCAAAGTCTTGTGCTTTCGAAGCAAAGTCTTGTCCCTTCGAGGCAAGACTTTGTGCCGACGGGGCAAGACTTTGTGCCGGCGGGGCAAGACTTTGTGCTGGCGAGGCAAGACTTTGTGCCGGCGGGGCAAGACTTTGTGCCGGCGAGGCAAAGTGGCGTCCTTTCGAGGCACGACTTTGTCGTCGCGAGGCTCCGTTTTGTCCGTTCGGGGCATCGAATCGCGACGCGAAGGCGGAGCTCCGGAGGCGCTTCCATCGTTGAAGGTCGTCTGGTCAGCGGTATCCTGCGGCCGTGGCGACTGTCGTGGTGCTGAATGGCACTTCCAGTTCCGGCAAGACCTCGATTGCGCGGACGCTGCAGGAGCTCGCGCCGCGCGTATTTCTGAGCTTTTCCATCGACAACATCCTGGACTCGCTGCCGGCGAGCGTGGTCGCGGGGATCAAGCGCGGCGAGCCCCTCGGGCGCGATCGTTTCCTCGCACTGGTGCGTGCGTTCTACGCCTGCGTGAGAGAGCTCGCGGGTCTCGGGCACGACCTCGTGATCGATCATGCCATCACGTCGCGCGAGGAGGTGGAAATGCTCGTGGACAGCGTTCGAGGCCATCGCACGCTCCTCGTCGGCCTGGAGTGTGCCGTCGAAGTGCTCGATGCACGCGAACGCGGGCGTGGAGACCGGCGGCCCGGGTTAGCCGCTGCCCAGGCCGGGCGGGTGCATCAATGGCTCGAGTACGACGTCGTCATCGACACATCCGCGAGCGGCCCGGACCAGGCGGCGCGGGAGATCCTGTCGGCGCTGCAGAGTGGCACACAACAGGGCATCGCGCGTACCCGGGAGAAGCTCTACGGCGGCAGCAGGGGTTCATCAGCTCCGTCATAGGTACAGTGACTCATGTGGCCGGTCTGATTGGTCACGCATGTCCCCGGCCGGTCGCGGCAACGCGTGAAACGTTTTCGACTTTCGTCGTCACTAATGCTCCGAAGCCCAAATTCAACAGGAGAGACGACGATGAGCAGAACAGTGTGGGTAGACCAACGGGACAACCCCGTGCGGCCGGATGGAAGCCTGGACCGGCCCTATCAAACCATTCAGACGGCGATCGACGCGGCCGCCGCGAAGACCCCGGCGCCGAGTGCGGCGAATCCGGTCACGATCGCCATTCTTCAGGGCGTCTACGCCGAGAACGTCGTCGTGCGCACGGACGGCCTCTGTCTGCGAGGGTTCGGCGGTGTCGCGACGATCAAGCCGGCCCAGGGACCGGCGCTGGTGGTCAGCAACGCCAGCGCAACGGCCGTGCAGCAGTACATCTCCAGCGGCGATCCGCAGGCGCTGCAGGGCAGCAGCGTCAAAGGCAAGTCGCCGCGCTCCCTGCAGCTCTTCGACGTCAATCTCGAGACGAAAGATGCCGGTCCGGCCGCGGTCTACATCGCCGGCGACCCGAAAGGCGAGCCGGTCGGAGACGGAGAGATCGTGTTCAATCGGTGCCGGATCGTGCCGGCCAGCGGAAAGGCCCTCAATGCCTACTTCACCCACTACATCCACTTCCGCGACAGCTCCGAAGTCTACGGCGCGACCGACATCCTGAACTGCGTGGCGGTGTGGGTGGACGACACGATGATGGTCGACTTCACGCTGACGTGGAACTCGAAGCACGCGCTCAGCGTCCCGAAGGCGCCCGGCACCGGCACCGCCGCTCAATTCGGCCTCGTCGGATACCACGCCTTCTTCGTCGGAGGAACCGTGACGCTGCAAAACGACGTCGCCGAAAAGGTATGGCAGCCGACGGTCGACTCCACGTTCTTCCAGCTCGACATCCGCGGAAACAACCGCTTCGAGATGGTGGGCGGCACCGTCACCACGCTGAACGTCGACGCGACCGCGAACTGGAAGGGAACGAACGTCTGCGTCCAGCAGAGCGGGACGTACATTCCGCCGGCCCCGTGAACGGCCTTTGGAGTGCGGAGGCAACCGACCGCCTCCGCACTCCAAAATGGCGCCGCGACCTTCGGGTGGTACACTCGGACGTACCATGGGGCGTACTTCACGGCAGGTCCGCTTTGACACGGACATCAAACCGGTGTCCGAGTTCCGCGCGAACGCCGCTGAACTGATCGAACAGGTACGGACGTCCGGCCGGCCGTTGATCCTCACCCAGCGCGGTCACTCGGCAGCGGTTGTCCTGGATGTCGCTGACTATCAGCAGTTGGTGGACGAAGTCGAGCTCCTCCGGGATGTCCGCACGGCGGTCGAACAGATCGAAGCCGGTAAGGGAGTTTCGAATCGCGACGCGAAGGCAGAGCTGCGGAGGCGCTTCGGTCGTTGAAAGTCGTCTGGTCACCGCTTGCAATCGAGCGGGCCTACGAAGAGGCGCGGTATATCGCGGCCGACAAGCCGGAGGCGGCGCTCGCCTGGCTGGATGGGTTGTTCGAATCGACCGATCGCCTCGAGAAGTTCCCGGATTCCGGCAGAGTCGTTCCGGAAATCGGCTTACCGGAGTACCGGGAAATCATCTACGGCAAGTCGCATCGCGTCATTTACCGGCGCGAGCCGAGTGCGGTAGCAATTCTCACGGTGCGCCGCTCGCGCCAGCAACTCGACAAGACAGAAATCATCGCGGAGCGGTAAACGAAGCCGCACGCGGCGAGGGCCTATCCCTGACACGGCAGCCGGCGGACTCGCCGGAACCGCCCGAGGGCGGAGACCGGCGAGCCGCCGGTGGACCGGCCGGCCAGCGGCCGGCGCTCCGTCTTACGCCTCGATCTGCCTGTTCGCGTTCACGTTGATCTGGATCTGCTTGGGACGCGACTCTTCCTTCTTCGGGATCTCGATCTCGAGGACGCCGTTGCGGTAGTTGGCCACGATCTGGGCGGCGTCGACGCTGCGGGGCAGGGTGAAGGTGCGGGTGAAGGTGCCGTAGGACCGCTCGATGCGGTGGTAGTTGCGGTCGTCCTTGCGCTCGAACTGCCGCTCGCCGCTGACGGTCAGGATGCCGTCCTCGAACGTGATCCGCAGGTCCTTCTCGTCCATGCCCGGGGCCTCGACCTTCACGATGATCCGGTCCGTCTCCTCGAGGACGTCCACGGCCGGGCTCCAGCCCGCCGCCTGCTGGCTCTCGGGGAAGAACGGGAAGCGGAAGAACGGCTCCCACAGGCGGGCCTCCATACGGCGGAGATCGTCAAAGGGGTTGAAACGAGTGATGAGTGCCATTGTTTTGCCTCCTATTATTAGTGCTTGCTACTCACATCGCTGGAACTTCGGCGCTGAAAATCTTATTCCATAGCACTCATATCGTGATTCAGTCGGATCCGGGGATTGCCCTCCCCCTCCCCCGTGTTCTGCCCGCCGCATGACCGTTTTGCCTGAGATCGCCGGCGAGCTGGAGCGGGAAGTGGCCCGGCGCCGCACGTTTGCCATCATTTCCCACCCCGACGCGGGGAAGACGACCCTCACCGAGAAGCTCCTCCTGTACGGCGGGGCGATCGAGGAGGCCGGCTCGGTCCGCGCGCGCAAGCAGCAGCGCCACACGACCTCGGACTGGATGGCCATCGAGCAGAGCCGCGGGATCTCCATCACCTCGACGGTGCTGCAGTTCGAGTACGAGGGCTCGGTCCTGAACCTGCTGGACACCCCCGGCCACCAGGACTTCAGCGAGGACACCTACCGCACGCTGGCGGCCACGGACAGCGCGGTCATGGTGCTGGACGGGGCCAAGGGCATCGAGCCGCAGACCCGGAAGCTCTTCGAGGTCTGCCGGATGCGGCACATCCCCATCCTCTGCTTCGTCAACAAGATGGACCAGCCGGCGAAGGACCCGTTCGAGCTGCTGAGCGAGATCGAGCGGGAGCTGAAGGTGCACGCGGTGCCGATGAACTGGCCGATCGGCGACGGTCCTACGTTCCAGGGGGTCTTCGACCTGCGCAACCAGCAGGTGCTCCGGTTCGAGCGCACCAAGCACGGCGCGTCCGTCGCGCCGATGATGGTCAGCGGCCTGGACGATCCCCATCTGGCGGACGCCATCGGCCCTACCGCCTGGCAGGACCTGCGCGACGCCGCGGAGCTCCTGGAGGGCGCGGGCGCGGAGTTCGACCGCAAGCAGTTCGAGTACGGCCGGGTCATCCCGGTCTTCTACGGGAGCGCGGTGAACAACTTCGGCGTGGAGCCGTTCCTCCGCGCGGTGATCGAGCTGGCCCCGCCGCCGTCGCCGCGTCACGCGAAGGCGAAAGGTGAGGACTTCGAGCTCGCGCCGGTCGACTCGAACTTCACCGGCTTCGTCTTCAAGATCCAGGCGAACATGGACAAGCGCCATCGCGACCGCCTGGCCTTCATGCGCATCACCTCGGGCGTGTTCGAGAAGGACATGCTCGTGCACCACGCCCGCCTGGGCCGCGAGGTGCGCATGACCCGCCCCCACCGCCTCTTCGCGCAGGAGCGGGTGGGCGTGGAGAAGGCCTATCCGGGCGACGTGATCGGCTTCGTGAACCCCGGCATCTTCCAGATCGGCGACGCCGTGGCCTCGGAGACGCCGATCGAGTTCGACCGCATCCCGCGCTTCGCGCCGGAGCACTTCGCCACGCTGCGGGCGAAGCAGGTCACGCGGCAGAAGCAGTTCCAGAAGGGCCTGGAGCAGCTCGAGGAGGAAGGGGCGATGCAGGTGTTCGTGCTGCACGACGGCCTGCGCTCCGAGCCGATCCTGGCGGTCGTCGGCGAGCTGCAGTTCGACGTGCTGGCCTCGCGGCTGGAGACGGAGTACGGCGTGGAGACGACCATGACGTCGCTGCCGTACAAGCTGGCGCGCTGGGTGGATCGGGACGTCGATGACGTGGCGCGCATGACGCTGCCGACGCGCGCGCGCGTAGCCACGGACCGGAACGGGGAGGCGGTGGTCCTGTTCACCTCGGACTGGGAGCTGGATTACGCGCAGAAGGAAAACCCCGGCGTGGAGTTCAAGAGCGCGTCGTAGCCCCCTCGGATACACTGCGGGGGTGCGTGATCGTGCCGCCGTTTTCTTCACGCTCTTCTTTTCCTACGCGTACTTTTTCGGCGGCAGCGGCTTCAATCAGAACGCGACGTTCGACCTGACCCGCGCGCTCGTCGAGCGCCGGGAGATCCACATCGACGCCTACGCCGGCAACACGGCGGACGTCTCCTTCCACGACGGCCACACGTACTCGAACAAGGCGCCGGGGCTGGCGTTCCTGGCCGCGGTGCCATACGCGGTGTTCCACGCGATCCACGGCGCGCCGCGCGATGCGATCGAGCTGAACGTAGCGCTGTATCTGTGTACGGTCTTCGTGTGCGGCGTCAGCGGAGCGTTGATCGGGGTGTTGTTGTTCGGGGCGGCGCGGGAGCGGGGGCTCTCCGCCAGTGCGGCGATGGGCATCGCCCTCCTCACCGGCCTCGGCACGCCGCTGTTCGCGTACTCGACGATGCTCTTCGCGCACGTGCCGGCGGCGCTGCTGGTGCTGGTCGCGTTTCTGAACCTGCGGAAGCGGCCGATGCTCGCCGGCGCGGCCATCGGCGCGGCGACGTTGGTGAACTATCTCTGCGCACCGCTGGTGATCCTCTTCCTCATCAATGTAGGGCGTGGCTTCAGCCCGCCTCCCCCGGGGGCGGGGGACGCCGCCCACCCACGAGGGGGGCGGGCTGC
>DASUSN010000192.1:0-14994 GCA_036375075.1 Thermoanaerobaculia bacterium
TCCAAGAAACTCGTTGTTCGCGAGCCGCAAGCTGCTTGCAATCAACATCTTGCGATCTGCTATGAGTCCGACATACTCAAGCAGGTTTCTTTCTCTCAGGCGCGGCGCAGCGTGCCGTCACCTGCTCGGGATGACAGAGCACCGTACCGCGAGGACGGCTCTTCGCCGGCGTGAGAAATGCGGGCTGATACGGCTCGGGGAGACGGGTCGTTGTCGTGCTAAAACGGCGACCGTGAGACGCTTCCTCCCCCTACTCGTGCTACTCCTGGCCGCGTGTGCGAAGCCGGAGGCGCCGGCGCCGCCGGAGCGGCCGTCGATTCTGCTGGTGACGCTGGATACGACGCGGGCGGATGCGATCGGGGCGGCGACACCACGGCTCAACAAACTCGCCGCGCGCGGGACGCGGTTCACGCAGGCGTATGCCACGACGCCGCAGACGCTGCCGTCTCATGCGTCCATCCTGACGGGGTTGTATCCCGCCGGCCATGGCGTGCATGAGAACGCGCGGTTCCTCGGCGCGGGACAGCCGGTGGTCACGGAGAAGCTGAAGGGCGCGGGTTACGGGACGGCGGCGTTCGTGTCGGCGTTCGCGCTGGCGCGGCGCTTCGGGCTGGCGCGCGGGTTCGACGTGTATGACGACGACTTCGGCGCGGATCGCGCGGAGCGGACGGCACAGGAGACAACGGAGCGCGCGCTCGCTTACCTTGCGCAGAACCGCGATGGGCCGCTGTTCCTCTGGGTCCATTACTACGACCCGCACTATCCATACACGCCGCCGGCGCCGTACGCCGCCCGCTACGCGAAGAACCCTTATCTCGGCGAAGTCGCAGCCATGGACGAGCAATTCGGGCGGCTCGTGGCTGCCTTCGAGAACCGCGCCGGGCCGCGTGCGATCGTCGTCGCGGCCGATCACGGGGAGGGTCTCGGCGAGCATGGCGAGGCGCAGCACGGGAACCTGCTCTATCAAACGACCATGCACGTGCCGCTGGTCGTCTTCGGGCCCGGCTTCGCCAGGGGCACGAACGACGCGCCGGTGAGCACGCGCAGCATCGCGCACACGATCCTGGACTGGGCGGGCCTCGACGCGACGGGCAGCCTGCGCGGCGGGCAGAGGGAGGCGGTCGTCGCGGGTGAGGCGATGAAGCCGTTCCTCGACTATGGCTGGCAGCCGCAGGTGATGGCGATCGAAGGGCGGACGAAGGCGATCCTCGCCGGACGCGTCGAGGCCTACGACCTCGTCGCGGACCCGCGCGAGACGCGCGACCTCGGCGCGCAGGCGAACCTCTCCCGCGGCATCCGCGCGGCGCTCCGCGACTATCCGCTCCCCTCGGCGACCGAGCCGCCGGCGCCGGCGACCCTCGACGACGAGGCGCAGCGCAAGCTGGCCAGCCTCGGCTACGTGAGCGCGGGCAGCCGCCCGGTGGTGCGCCAGGACGCGCCGCGTCCGATCGACATGGCACCGCTCTTCCCCATCCTCGATCGCGCCTCGGGGTTGTTCGTCCGCGAGCAGTACGCCGAAGCGATTCCGCTGCTGGAGCAGATCCGGAAGGCGGATCCGCACAACCTCGACGCGGCGCTGCGGCTCGCCGCGGCGTATTCGGCGCTCGGCCGGAACGCGCAGGCATTGAAAGCATTCGAAGCCGCGGAGGCGATCGCGCCGGACTCCCCCGACGTCCGCACGTACCTCGCGCTGCATCACGCGAAGACGAACGAGTGGCAGCGCGCGGTGCCGCTGCTCGAGCGCATCGTCCGCGAGGAGCCCGACCGCCTCCCGCCGCTCGAAGCGCTGGCCGTCATCCGGGAGCGGCAGGGACGCATCGAAGAGGCGGTGGAGCTGCGCGGGAAGGTCTATACGATGCGCGCCGCGAGCGGTGCCGAGCTGACGCGCCTCGCGCTCATGCAGATGTCCCTCGGCCGCACGCCGGACGCCATTGCGAGCTTCGAGAACGCGCGCCGGCTGCTCGGGGAGAAGTTCGCCAACGATCTCGAGCTGGGCGTGCTCTATCTGGCGTCAGGCCGGTATGCCGAGGCGCGCGATGCGCTGGATCGCGTGCCGCCGTCGCATCCGGGTGCCGCGATGGCGCTCTTCAAGCGCGCGCAGGTGAGCGTGCTCCTGGGCGAGCCGGATCGGGCGCAACGGATCGCCGCGGCGCGCGAGCACGCGGATGAGACGACGCGGGCGTTGATCGAGCGGGAGAGGCTCTTTCGGTAAACGGCTGCGGAGCGCATGAAAACGCCCGGCCGAGGCCGGGCGTTTTCGTGAAAGCGAAAAGACGGAGGATCAGAACTGCAGGCGCACCGCGAGCTGGAAGCGCCGCGGGTCGAAGAACGACTTCGCGAACGGCGCCTGCTTGAGGCATCCGAGCTCGCCGCTCAGACCCGTCTCGAAGCCGGTGCACTGACCGTTGGTCAGCGCCTGCGTCCCGAGCGTACCGACGCGGGTCTCGTAGTCATAGCCGGTCTGCTTGTCGTACAGGTTGAACACGTCGACCAGCAACTGCAGATTGAATCCGCGCGGCAGCGGGACGTTCTGCGTGTAGTTCAGGTCCATCTGATGGTGCGCGGGCGTCTTGCGCCGGCCGGCCGGCTCCGCGTAACGGTTCGTATCGCTGGTGTTGATGAACGGCAGGTGGCGGTACGGGATGAAGCTTTCGAGCTGATACGGCTGGCCCGACTGATACACGCCGAACGCACCGACGCTCGCCCTCCACGGCAACTGCTGCGTGCCGTAGAGCTTCACGACGTGGCGGCGGTCGCCGCGCAGATCGCCGTAGCGGTTGTCCCAGAGCTGGCGTCCCGGGCCGTCGGCGATGTTCGACGAGCCGACGAAGACCGCCGCGTCGTTCGCGGTGTTGAACGTCGAGTTGTCCTGGTCGAAGTTGCCGTAGTAGTGGCTCCAGGTGTACGAGCCGCGGACGAACGTGTTGCCGCCCTGCCAGTCGCTCTCCAGCGTGGCCTCGTAGTACTTCGTGAACGCCCCGTCGAGCTCCGCGATGACGTACGTCGAGCCGCTGCCGATCGCGGCGAGCAGCTCGCTGAGGTTCTCGATGTACGGCGCCTGCTCGACGCCTTCGATCCCCGCGCCGTAGTCGATGCGCGCCTCGTTGTCGGTGTCTTCCCAGAAGTTCGACGAGTAGCGATACCGGCCGTACATCCGGGCGGAGAGCCTCGGGGTGAATTGCTGTCCCGTTCCGATCAGGTACTCGTCCGTATACCGCGGGTCCAGTCCCTCGGTGAACAGCTTGCCCGAGGACGAGCGCACGGCGTCCGTGCCGATCAGTTTGCCCGACGCGTCGAAGTACGCGTTGATCAGACGCTGGAGGTTGCGGTCCCACGACGCCGCGCGCGGCAGGGAGCTGAGGGCCGGGTTGTACTTCGCGTAGCTGGCGTAGAGCGTGTCGGATCCGTTGTAGGCCCAGGTCGCGCTCAGGCGCGGCTGGATCATCTCGTCGAAGCCGACCTCGTACATCTTGTACTTGTTGCCGATGGCGGTGGTGAAGCCGGCGATGTTGTCCGCCTCACGCAGACCCTGGCCGTAATAGATGTCGTTGCTGGCCAGAACGCCCACGCTGAACGTCCAGTTGTTCAGCTTGATGGTGTCGTTCACCTCGATGCTCTGCGAGTGGTATTCGGAGTGGATCGGCGGCAGGCCGGCGCCCTGCTGCTGGAACTGCGCCTGGAAGAACGCCGGCGTCGCCGTGCCGCACGCCGCGGCCGGGCAGTTGACCGTTCCGCCGGGGATGCTGAGGTTCCCCCACCCGTTGGACTGCTGGAAGCGGTCTTCCTCGTCGATGTAGCGCTGATAACCGAAGTGGAGGGTGTGGCTCAGGTTCGAGCCGAGCGTCCAGTCGAAGCCGACCTGGCCGCTCTTGCGATAGAAGTCGTCGTCGTCCACCAGCAGCGACGAGAACCCGACCAGGCCGCCGCCGACGCGCGAGCCGCTCGTGCCGTGGCCGTAGCGCTCGATGAACGGCGCGACGAACGCCGCCTGCGTGGGATTCGTCCCGCTCGGCGTCGGCACGCGCAGCGCGCCCCAGGCGTCGAGGTTGTCGAGCTCGAGCTGCGTGCCCTTGGCGAGGTTGATGGTGCCGGTGACGAGGTTGTCCGGACGGCCGCCGCCCGGGTTCCGGAAGTCGGTGAACTTGAACGTCGCGAAGGCCGACGGACTGACGATCCACGAGCCTTCCAGCGTTCCGATCTTCAGCTCGGTCTCGTAGCCGAAGCCGGTCGTGCCGGCCTGGTTCGACAGGTACTCCGAGCCCGTCTCTTCGCGATGCGAGTCGCGGTAGCTGCCGTTGATCAGCCACGACGCCGTGGGTGTGTACGTCAGCTTGCCGAAGTACTCGCGGCGGTCGAGGGTGAAGTCCGGCAGGTCGCCGTAGAGGTTGTTCTGGTTCTCCTTCGAGAAGTCCGGCTGATAGTAGGACGCGTAGAAGAAGAGCTGATCGCGGAGGACCGGACCGCCGAGGTTGACCGTCGCCCACGCGCGGTCCTGCTGGAAGCGCGCGTCGACCGTGCTCTCCTGGTCGGCGATGAAGCTATGGTTCATCACCTGATAGCTGACCTGGCCGGAGAACTCGTTCGTTCCCGACTTGCTGACCGAGTCGACCGCAAAGCCGCCCGCGCGCGTGAAGTCGACGGCCTTCGCGCCGCCCTTCTGCACGCTGAACTGCGCGATGTCGTGCGTGGCCGGCTCGGCGACCTGCACGCCGAACAGCGGCATGGTCACGTTGACGCCGTCGAACAGGTACACGTTGTCCTGACCGCTGCCGCCGCCGCTCGGGCCGCGGACGAGATCCTGCGAGATCTGCACGCCCGGGATGAGCTTCTGCAGATCGCGATACTCCTGGGCCACCGGCAGCGCCTGGATCTGTTCGTTGCCCAGACCGCTGCCGATCGACGCCGACTCGCGGTCGACGAGCGTGTTCTCCGCCGTGACCGTGATCGACTCCGTCACCCCGGCCATGCCGAGGGCGACGTCGATGACCTGATTCTGGTCGAGGAGGACCGAGACCCTGCGCGTCACGGTCTGCAGTCCGGCGAGGTTGAAGGTGATGGTGTAGTTGCCCGGCTGAAGCTGCGGCAGCCGGTACTCGCCGGTCGCGCCCGTGATGGTGACGCGCGGCTGCGGAAGGACGTTGGAGCTGGCTTCGACGGTGACGCCCGGGAGCGCCGCGCCGTCCGTGGCCGTGACCGTACCGCTGACGGAACCGGTCTGCTGTGCGAAGAGCGAAACTGCGGTGAGCAAGAGGAGGGCGAGCAGAAGGACACTGCGGACGGTGAACGAACGAGCCATGAAACCTCCCTGCGGTTGTTGGCGAAACGACGTGAAGGCTATGTTAACGATCCTTCACGCGCTCGCCAACATTTTGCGGAAAGCCGTCACTGCAGGTGGTATTCGAGCTCGCCGAGGAAGCGCTCGTCTTCTCTCCACCCTTCATGCACGGCCACGTGCAGGTCGAGATAGACCTTCGCGCCGAGGATCGATTCCAGCTCCTGCCGCGCCTCGGTGCCGATCTGCCGGATCATCGATCCCTGCTTACCGACCACGATGCCCTTCTGCGACGGGCGCTCGACGTAAATCGTCGCCCAGATGCTGATCATGCCCGTCTCTTCGTCCTCTTCGAAGCGCTCCACGTTCACGGCCGTCGTGTACGGCAGCTCCTCGGAAGTGTGGTGCAGCACCTTCTCGCGGACGAGCTCTGCGGCCAGGAAGCGCTCCGGCTGCGTGGTGTAGTCCTCGGTCGGGTAGCGCGGCGGACCTTCGGGCACGTTCTTGAAGAGGAGCGTCGCCAGTTCCTCGATGCCCTCCCCTTTTCCGGCGGAGATGGGGACGATCTCGTCGAAGATCCCGAACCCGTTGTACTGCTCCATCAGCGGCAGCAGCTTGTGCTTCTTCAGCAGGTCGATCTTGTTGAGGATGGCCAGGCGCTTTGCGTCCGGGTTCTGCTCCTTCTCCTGGCGCAGGAGGTCGATGACGTACTGATCGCCCTTGCCGAACGGCTCGGTCGCGTCGACGATCAGCGCGATCACATCCGCCTCGCTGAGCGAGGAGCGCACGTGATCCATCATCCGCACGTTCAGCCGGTGCAGCGGCTTGTGGATGCCGGGCGTGTCGAGAAATGCGATCTGCCCGCGCTCGTCGTTCAGGATGCCGACGATCCGGTTGCGCGTCGTCTGCGGCTTCGCCGAGACGATCGAGACCTTCTGCCCGAGGATGCGGTTGATGAGCGTCGACTTGCCCGCGTTGGGGCGGCCGACCAAAGCGACGACGCCGAACTTGCTTTCGGTCATGCCTCTTCTTCCTCTTCCTCCGGCCGCCAGTTCGGGTCCTTGCGCGCTTTCACGCGATAGATCCGCTTGCGGTCCGCGCGCTCCACTTCGAACAGCCAGCCGTTCTTCGGGATGACCGTGCCGGTCGCGGGAACGCGGCCGAGGGTGGTGAAGATCATGCCGGCGACGGTCTCGTAGTCCTCGCCGGCGAGCTTCGCGTGAAGCGTCTCCTCCAGCGTGTCCACGCGCAGCAAGCCGCTGACCAGCCATGTGCCGTCGCCGACCTCCACGATGGTGGCCTCTTCGTCCTCGTGCTCGTCCCCGATCTCCCCGACGATCTCCTCGATGATGTCCTCGGTCGTCACGATGCCCGCGGTGCCGCCGTACTCGTCGACCACGATGGCGATCTGCAGGTGCTCGCTCTGGAACTCGCGCAGCAGCTCGGAGACCTTCTTCGTCTCCGAGACGAAGTACGGCGGCCGGGCGATCGAGGCGACGGGCGGATGCTCGTTCTTGAGGATCGCGTCCAGGACGTCCTTCACGTGCACGATGCCCGTGATCTGGTCGACCGTCTTCTCGTAGATCGGGATGCGCGCGTACTTCGACTCGCTGAAGAGCTTCGCCAGCTCCACGAGCGGGCGGCGCGCGTCGAAGGTCTGGACGTCGATGCGCGGCGTCATGATCTCGTGCGCGAGGCGGTCCCCGAAGTCGACGATCGACTGCAGGAGCTTCCCCTCCGAGGCCTCGATGATCCCCTCTTCCTCGCCGACGTCGATGTACGCGCGCACTTCCTCGTCCGTCACTTCCTCTTCTTCTTCTTCGCCGTTCGGCTTGCGGTCGAGACGCTCGAGGAGCTTGCGCAGCGGGAAGAGGAACGGCCAGAGCGCGTAGTAGGCCACCCGGGCGAAGGGAATGAGCGCGCGCAGGATCACCTCGCCCGTATGTTCCGGGACGAGGGCGAGGAGAAACTTCCACACGATGACGGCGACGGTCCAGAGCAGGACGCTGCGGAAGACCGCGCTTCCGATCGTCAGCTCGTCGAAGATCATGGTCGTGGCGCCGGCGCCGATCACCAGCGCGATCTGCAGCAGCGCGCCGCTGACGAGCTGGAAATCCTCGACGTCGAACTTGTTGAAGGTGGACGTGCCTTCTTCAGCGTCGGTGCTCAGACGGCGCATCGTGACCGGGCTGAGCTGGAGCGCGAACGAGCGGAGGGCGTCGAAGACCAGATACAGGACGCCGCAGACGAGGGCGGTCAACACCCAGTGGACGTGCAGATGCGGGATGGTACTTCCCATGTGAACGGTGGCGAATTCTAGCTGATGAGCATGGCGACGACCGCCGCCATGAGACTGACCTTCATCAAACTTTCAGCGCGCCTGTGCAGCGCGTTGAAGGCGCGCCGCTCCGGGTGATCCTCTCCCATATCCGGCGTCAGATGCACGCGCCGCGCCTCCAGCCTCGGCTCGAGGGCGGCGATCTCGTACACGAGGGCCGCGGCGAGCAGGCCCAGGGCCGCCCATCTCACGCCGATCCAGAGCGTTGCGCCACTTTCCCAGAGGAGGTACTTCACCCCCGCCGCCACGATCGTGGCGCTCAGCGCCCCCACGCGCAGCCGCGCAAACCTGCGCAGCGTGGCCCCGAAAATCCCGCCCGCCTCAGGCCGCGGCAACGCCCGGAACAGCCCCGGGGCGACCAGCGCGCCCAGGACGATCGTCCCGCCGATCCAGATCGCGAGGCCGAGGTGGTAGACGAGATTGGTGAGAAGGTGAAGCCAGTTGGGCATGTGAGCGGACTGTACCCCATGTAGGGCGCGGCTTCAGCCCGCCCCCTCGTGGGTGGGCGGCGGCGTCCCCCGCCCCGCCCGGGAGGCGGGCTGAAGCCGCGCCCTACATTCGTTTGGAGTGTGGAGGCGGTTGGTTGCCCCCGCACTCCATAATGCGCGCGCATGATGGCTGACCGTCCTGGGAGCGCGGTGCTCGACGGGTGGAGCGACACCGCGGGGTGGCGCTACCTCCTGCCGTGGCCGGAGGAGGTGCGGGAGCTCGGGTGGGCGGATGCGTGCCGGTGGCGCGACGCTTTGCGCGAGATCGAGGACGACCCCTCCGGCGGCCGCTGGGTGGGCTTCATCGCATACGAGGCGCTCGCGTGCGGGGAAGACGCGCCGCCGCTGACCGAGTATCCGCCGGAGCCGCCGTTCTTCTTCGCCCGGCATCGCGCCTTCGTCGCCGTCGCGCCGGATGGGACAGTCCATGGGTCCGCAACCGGATGCACATCCCCGGTGGAGGACTCGCTCGGCAACGGCCTGCACCGCGAGATGGTCGAGCGCGTACGCCAGGCGATCCGCGACGGCGACGTCTACCAGGTCAACCTCACCCGCGAGTTTTCGGCGTCCGTGCGCTGCGACCCGGCGGAGCTGTATCGCGCGCTGACGCAGCCGGACCCGCCGCGGCATTCGGCGCTGATCCGCGGGAACGGGTGGTCGGTGGCGTCGGCGTCGCCCGAGACGTTCCTGCACGTCGACCGCGAGCGCGGCATCGCGGAGTCGCGGCCGATCAAGGGCACGATGCGCCGCGGCGGCGATGACGACGCGGAGATCGCGGCGCTGCTCGCGAGCGCGAAGGACGCGGCGGAGCATCTGATGATCGTCGACGTCGTGCGCAACGACTTCGGCAAAGTCGCCCCGCCGGGCCTCGTGTCCGTGCCCTCGTTCCGCGCGGTGCAGACACTCGCGCAGGTCCATCATCTCGAGTCGACCGTGCGCGCCGAGGGACTGCAGGGCGTGCCGATCGCGGACATCATGGCGGCGCTCGCCCCGGCCGCCTCGATCACCGGCGCGCCGAAACGGGCCGCGGTACGGATGATCCGCGAGCTCGAGTCCGTGCCACGCGGCGTGTATTGCGGGACCATCGGCACGATCACGCCCGGAGAGGCGACGTTCAGCGTCGCCATCCGCACCGCCGTGGTGGCCGGAGAGACGGTCCGCTACCACGCGGGCGGCGGGATCGTGTGGGACTCCGACGCCGCGGCCGAGGACGACGAGTGTTTCGCGAAGGCGGCGGCGTTCCTGCGCTACGTGGGAAGGGACGCGCCGTGACGGGCTTGTTCGAGACGATGCTCGCAGTCGACGGCCGCATCGTGCAGCTCGACGAGCACGTCCAGCGGATGGCGCGCTCGTGCCGCGAGCTGGGATGGGAACCGCTGGACGAAGATGCGTTCCGCAGCGCCGCGAACGCGATCGTCCAGACGGAGGAGCACGCGGTGCGCGTGATCTACGACCACGGCGCGCTCACGGCAGAAAGATTCGCGATTCCCCACACGACGCGATCGCGACGCATCCACGGACGCGCGGTCACGCTCGATCCCGCCTTCGTGCGAGCACCGGCACAACACAAACGCGTCCCCGAGGATCTCGCCCTGCGAGACCTCATCCCGCCGGACGCCGACGAGTGCCTCTTCGTCACGGGCAACGGCCGCATCCTCGAAGGCACCGGCACGAACGTCTTCGCCGTCCGCGACGACGTCCTCATCACCGCCCCCGACCGCGTCCTTCCGGGCATCGTTCGCGCCTGGGTCCTCGCCACCGCCCCCACCCTCGGCCTGCGCATCGAGGAGCGCGCGCCGGCCGCCAGCGACGTCCACCGCGGCGCGTTCTTCACCGGCAGCCTCACCACCCTCGCACCCATCCGCGTCCTGAACGGCCGGCCCTGCGCCGCCCCCGGCCCGGCCTATGAGGAGCTGAGAGAAATGTTCCGGCGCCGGGTAACATTGAATCCGTCATGAACGCCCTGCTGCTGCTCCTCACGCTCACGACCTCAACCCTCGTGCTGCGCTCCGGCGACCGCATCGCCGTCGAGGGAACGCTGCGCCACGCCGAGGGCGTCTACACGTTCCGCAGCGGCGGGCTGTTGTACTCCCTGCCGGCGTCGGAGGTGCTCCGCGTCGAAGAAGTGCAGCCGGTGGCGGCGGACAAGCCCAAACGGAAGCTCCGCGTGTCCGAGGAGGAGCGAAAGCGCCTCCTCGAAGAGCTGGAGAAGAATCACGCCGGCACGCCCCCGCCCCCGCCGCAGGAATTCGTCCCCGAGCCGCAGCCGAAAGCGATCGAGCCGGTAGGAGAGGAAGCGGAATGGCGCGCGCGTGCCCGCGGTCATGAAGAGAACATCCGCCGCGCGAAGGAAGAGCTGGAGCTGCTCGAGACGCGGATCGAGGAGCTGCGCTCCCAGATCCACTCCTTCGTCAGCCTCGGCTACCAGCCGCGCCAGTTCACCTACCAGACCACCCAGCTCGCATACGCCATGGAGCGGCTCCCGTACGCGAAGCTGGAGATCACCCGCGCCGAGCGCGCCTGGGCGGAGTTCAAGGAAGACGCGCGCCGTGCGGGCGTGATGCCGGGCTGGCTGAGATAAATCAGGGGACAGGGCACAGGGCGCAGGGCGCAGGAGAACGGGTGCTACTGCCCCCTGTGCCCTGTCCCCTGCGCTCTGATTCAGGGCTGCGGTCCGAACGTCTCGCTGATCATCGCGCCGGCGTCGGCGTTGATCCCCTCGAGCGCTTTCCGGGCGCGCTCGAGGAAGCCGTCGAAGCCTGCGGCCATCACGACCGCTTCCTTGATCGTCGTGCGGTTGCGCTCGACGAGTGCGTCGATCAGGCCGCTCTCGTGGATGATGTGACCGGCCCGCGCGAGCGGGTCGAAGTCGCCGGCGTAGAGGATGTTCCGCGCGTCGGGCTCGTAGAGGACGTAGATGCGGCGCGGGTCGCCGACCGCGAGCATGTGCAGGACGATGCTGCGAATGGGCGCGATGCCGACGTCCCCCGCCAGGAGCACCACGGGACGTCCGTCATCGGCGGGCAGCAGGAAGTCGCCGTACGGCCCGTCGACCGCGATCTCCGCGCCGGCTTCCAGGCGGCGCAGCGCCTCCCCGCCCTTCCCCGACCCGACCCGCACGCAGATCTGCACGGCCTCGGGGCGCTGCGGCGCGGAGGCGATCGTGTACGCGCGCGACACGCCTTCGGGGAAGCGGAAGTTCACCCACTGGCCGGGCTGGAAGGAGAAGGGGTCGCTGAACGACACCGTCACCTGCAGGACGCTGGGGGCGAGCGGCTGGATCTCGGTGACAATCGCGCTGTGTCGCATCAGCGCGGATTCTAGATCAGAACCACATCCCCGCTTTGGAGAGCTTCGCGATCTTCTTGAGGATGCGGTCCTTCTTGAAGCCGCGCAGGTAATCGACGAAGAGGGTCCCGTTGAGGTGGTCGATCTCGTGGCACATCGCACGGGCCATGAGTCCGTCGCCCCACATCTCGCGCTGCTGCCCGTTGCGGTCGAGGTAGCGCAGCTTGACGCGCTCGGGACGGGTGACGATCTCCACGAAGTCGGGAATGGACAGGCATCCCTCCTCCTCGGTGATCTCCCCCTCGGCATCGACGATCTCGGGATTGATGAAGACGTAGCACTCGCCCGGACGCTTGCCGACGGACAGGTCGATGACCATGAGGCGCTTGGAGACGCCGACCTGATTCGCGGCCAGGCCGACGCCCGGAGCCGCGTACATGGTCTCGATCATGTCGTCGATCAGCCTGTGGATCGACGCGTCGATCTCGGCGACCGGCTCGGTGGGCTGGCGGAGAACGTCGTCCCCGTATTTGCGAATCGGCAGAACGGCCACGTCAGCGTTTTCCCTTCAGGCTTTCGATCATGGCCTCGACGGTGTGGTTCGCACGCTTCTTATAGAACGCGTCGAGCACCTTGCGGATCCCCGGATACTTCGAGAGCACGCCGTCGAGTTTCTCCCGGTCCAGGCGGAGCAGCTCGGTGCGCTGGGACGCGGTGATGGTCGCCGTGCGAGGCTTTCCGGTCAACACGCTGACTTCGCCGAAAAAATCCCCTTCGCCGAGGTTGGCGAGGTAGACCGTGCCGGCGTTGCCGCGGGTGTAGACCTTCACTTCGCCGGACGCGATCAGGTACATCGACGCGCCCGGATCGCCCTCGGTGATGATGACGCTCCCCTCGTCGTGCGACTCGATCTCCATCTCGCGCACGATGGCCTCGCGCTCGACCTCGGAGAGCATCTCGAAGAGAGGGCTGTTCGGCACGGAGCGCGTGAACAGCGGCTCGGTCTTGCCGGCCGGATCCTCGGCCGGCTTCGGGAGCTGCTCCCTCGCCTTCTCCGCCTTCTTGCGCACGGCGATGGCCTGCACGGTGAGACCGTTGTCCTCGTAGTACTTGGCCGTGGCTTCGTACTGCTGGACCGCCTCGTCGATCTGGCCGTTCCCGGCCAGGGCATCCGCGAACTGCAGACGGATGCGCGGGTTCGACGGGTACTTCTCGTGCTCGCGCTTGAGCACCGGAACGGCGCGCGCATACTCGCGGCGTGCGAGCAGAGTCGCTCCGCTTTCGGTTTCTTCAGCCATACGACGTCATTCTATCGTTTGGCGGTTGGCGGTTGGCGGCTAGTACTTGATCCGCTCCAGCTCCGCTTTCGCGCTCGACGCGGGCGAAGAATAGGGGAAGCGGTCGATGACCTGCTGGAGGGTGCGGCGCGCGAGGGCGAGGTCGCCGGTGCGCTCCTGGGCCATGGCGATCTTGAAGAGGGCATCCGGGGCCTTGTTCTCCGAGGAGTAATCGCTCACGACGCGCTGGTAGTAGCGGACGGCGTTCGTGTAGTCCTTCGCGGCGAAGTAGGTCTCGCCGATCCAGAAGAGGGCGTTGTCGGCAAGGTCGCCGGTGTTGTCGGCCTGGTACACGCCCTCGAACGCCCGCCGCGCCTCGGCGTGCCTGCCGCGGCCGAAGAGCATGATCGCCTGGCGGTAGCTCTCCGCGAGGTCCGCACCGGCGAGCGCGGACTGCTGCGGCTGGGACTGAGTCTGCGGCTGCGGCGCGGGGACCGCGGGGCGGGCTTCCGCCCGTCGTTCCACGGGCTGCGGCTGTGGTGGCGGTTCCACGGGGCGGGCAGCCCGTCCTGCGCTCGCTTCCACGCGGACTTCCTCGAGCTGCGCGATGCGCTGGTTCAGCACGTCGATCCGTTCGAGCAGCTCGGTGAGCTGCGTCTGCAGCTCTCCGACGCGCGGATCGGGCGCCGCGGTCTGCGGCACCGTCATCGTCTCCAGCCCGTCGTCGCCCCCCGTGGAGGCGCAGGCGGTACCCAGCAAGGGAACGAAGAGGACGACGGCGGCGCAGAGTTTCTTCATGCTTTGATGTCGGTCAGGCGGCGACGGGCCTGCTCAGCATATTCGCTTTGCGGGTATTCCGTGATGACGCGCTCGAAATACAGCCGCGCCTCGCCGTTCCGGCCCATCTTCGCCAGCGCGTGACCGAGGTCGTAGAAGACCGCGTCGCGGGCGGCGAAGTTCGGGTACTGGTCGACCAGGAAGTTCAGCCGCTGCGTCGCCGCCAGCCAGCTCCCCCGCTTGATGTAGAACCGCGCCACGATGTGCTCGTGCCGCGCCAGGCGGTCCATGACTTCCTGCCGCTTCTCCTCGGCCTGCGCCTTGAGCGGGCTGCTCGGATAGGCGCGGAGCATGTCGTTGAACTTCTCCAGCGCCTCGCGCGTCTTCTGCTGGTCGCGGTCCGGCTTCTCCATCTGCTTGTACGAGCACATGGCGATCTGCAGGGTCGCGTAGTCCGCCTGTTCGCTGGTCGGATAGCGGTTGATGAAGTCGCGGTATTTGTACTGGGCCTCGACGAGGTTCACCGGGTCGCCCTGCTCGTAATACGTGTCGGCCACACGGAGCAGACTGCGGCGCCCGAGGGGATCGTTCGGGTAGGTCTCGTAGACGTAGGTGTAATAGGAGCGCGCGCGCGCCCAGTTGCGGCGGGCGAACTGATCCTCCGCCTTGTCCCAGACCTGCTCCTTCGTCATCCGCAGCAGTTGCGGGTCGACGACGGGCCGGAAGCGGCGGGGGCCGCGGTTACACGCGGTCGCGGCCAGGGCGATGGCCACGACCAGAATGAGGGTGTGTCTGAGCTTCAAGTGTCCTCCGGAGATCATACCTTCGTGCCCGTAACAGCGTCTCGAATCGCCTGAATTGCATCACCCCGGTTCGGCTGTCCGAAAACAGCCGAGCCCGCGACGAGGATCGTGGCTCCCGCCGTGACCACGTGCGGCGCCGTCTTCGCGTCGATGCCGCCGTCCACTTCGATCTCCACACCGAGGCCCCTCTCGCGGATGAGTCTGGAGATATGACGGATCTTGGGCACCACAGGTTCTATGAATTTTTGCCCCCCGAAGCCGGGATTCACCGTCATGGCCAGGATGTAGTCGCAGAACTCGATGGCCGTGGTCAGGGTCTCCGCGCTCGTGGCGGGGTTGATCGCGATCCCGGCTTTGGCTCCCCCGTCCCGGATCATCTGCAGCGCCCGCTGCAGGTGCGGCTCGGCCTCGACGTGGATGGAGATCATGTCCGCTCCCGCGTCCAGGAACGCCGGGATGTACTTCTGCGGCTCGGAGATCATCAGGTGGCAGTCGAACGGGAGCTTCGTCCGCTTCCGCAGCGCTTTGATGATCGGCGGCCCGATGGTGATGTTCGGGACGAAGTGACCGTCCATCACGTCGAGATGGAGGATGTCCGCGTCGGCGACCGTCTCCAGCTCCTCGGCGAGACGCGCGAAATCGGCGGAGAGCAGCGATGGTGCGATCTTGATCATGGTGTGAACAATGTAGGGCGTGGCTTCAGCCCGCCCCCCTCGTGGGCGGGGGACGCTCCCCCCGCCCACCGGAGGGG
>DASUSN010000193.1:0-21694 GCA_036375075.1 Thermoanaerobaculia bacterium
TCCCCGTCCGGGGGGCGGGCTGAAGCCGCGCCCTACATTTGCGCCTACGCGACCCCCAACTTCCCCAGCGCTTCCACCAGCCGTTCATAATCCGCGCGCGTGTTGTACACCGCCGCCGACACCCGCAGCAGCGGCGACGGCCAGGGCATGAGCGGGACCTCGATCCGGTGCTCGAACAACAACCGGTCCTGCAGCGCCTGCGCGTCGCAGTCCGGCAGCGGCACCGACGCCATGCAGCCCACCATCTCATCCGGCGCCGGCGGCGCGATGCCGAGAAACGCGCACAACAGGTCCCGTCCCTCCAGCGCCATCTCGTGATTCCGCTGCACCAGCGAGATCCAGCCCCCCGGCAACAGCCCGCCGAGGAACCGCAGCGCGTCCGGTACGCACAGCCAGGGCGTGGGGTCGTACGTCCCGATCCAGTCGAACTCCAGCAGGAACCGGCTGCGGTCCCGCCGCGTCGAGTTCGCCCCGTGGCTGATGATCGCCGGACGCACCCCCGCGCGCCGGTTCTCCCGCACGTACAAGAGCCCCGCGCCCTTCGGCGCGCAGACCCACTTGTGCAGGTTGCCCGTGTAGTAAGCCGCGCCGATCGCGCGCACGTCCAGCGGCAGGAGCCCCGGCGCGTGCGCCCCGTCGACCAGCGTGTCGACGCCGCGCCGCGCCAGCTCCTCCACGATCCGCTGCACGGGCAGGATCAGCGCCGTCTGGCTGACCACGTGATCGACCAGCAGCAGCCGCGTCCGATCCGTCACCTTCTCGAGGATCCGCTCCACGACCACGTCCGGCGACGCGATCGGGAACGGCACGTCCACGACCACGACCTTCGCGCCCGCCACGCCGGCGACGTAGTCCAGCGCGTTCCGGCAGGCGTTGTACTCCTGGTTCGTCACCAGCAGCTCGTCGTGCTTGTCGAGGTCCAGCGACCGCAGCACCGCGTTCACCCCGGCCGTCGCATTCGGCACGAACGCCAGCCCCGCGGCGTCCGCGCCGATGAACTCCGCCAGCTCGGAACGCGCCGCGTCCAGCATCGGCTCCATCTCCCGGACGAAGAACCGCACCGGCTCGCGCTCGAGCTGCGCGCGATACTCGTTCTGTTTTTCCAGCACGACCCGCGGCGTGGCGCCGAAGGAGCCGTGGTTCAGGAAGGTGATATCCGGGTCCAGCGTCCAGTGTTGTCTCATCGCAGTCTCGTCACTCCTTCGGAAAATACATCCTCGGCCGTCAGCAGCGAGACGACCAGATACCCATCGCCCGCGAAGTCGAAGAAATAGCCCGGCTGGACGACCACGCCGCGATCGAGCAGGTCGATGGCCAGCTCGTCGTCGCTCATGACCCGCGGCACGCGGATCACCGCGGACCATCCGCCCTCCACCGGCAGCACCTGCATCGACGGCGGCAGCCCGGCGCGCAGCGTCGCCAGGTTCGCGCGCGTCCGCCGCGAGATCGCCTCGCGGATGCCCCGGCCGATGCGCAGCAGGTCCGGCAGCGCCACCTGCACCGGCGTGGCCACGGACAGGAAGTTGTCCGCGATCAGCTCCAGCCCCTCCAGCGCCTCCCGCTTTCCCGGCCCGCTCGCGCGGATCCATCCCAGCTTGAAGTGCGGCAGCCCGGCCGATTTCGACAGCCCGCCCAGCGTGAACGTCAGCACGTCGTCGCGGACGAACGTCGTGCCGCTCCCTTCCAGCGGGTAGTCGAGGAACACCTCGTCCGAGATGATCGGGATGCCGTGGGCCGCCAGCGCGTCCTGCTCGCGCAAGGTCACGTAGGACCCGGTCGGATTGTTCGGGCTCACCACCACGATCGCCTTCGTGCGCGCGTCCACCGGCACGTCGTGGATCTCCCAGCGGCGGTGAAACTCCATCGCGAACGTGCGCAGCTCCACCAGCTCCATCGCCGCGAGATGCTCCAGCAGCGGATACGAGGGCGTCGCCGTCAGTACCGCGTCGCCCGGATCGGTGAGCAGCTTGAAGAGGAACGCGTACGCCTCGCTCGACGACGCGGTGAGCAGCAGGTCGTCCGCGTCGCAGCGCAGTTCCTGCGCCAGCGCCTCCCGCGCCGAGCGCAGCCCGCGCGGATCGGGGTCATACGAAGCCTGCGCCCCCCGCGCCAGCGCCTCGGCCAGCTCGTCATGAGGGTAGGGGAGGCCCGCGCGCGTGGGGTTCGTCTCGGTGAGGTCGAGCAGCTCGCCGCGCTTGCGGCGCTCGACAGTCAGGCGGTTGAGAGGCGCCGACCAATGCGCGCGCTTCGAGAACACTACCGGACCCTCCGCAGATCGAGCACCGCGTATGGTCCCAGCGCGAACACCGGCGCGTGCCGCGACACCTCCGGCGGCTTCCCCTGCATCCCCTGCACGGCCGTCGCGATCGCGGCCTCGAACGGCGCGAAATAGCGCGGAGGCGGTCCGCCGAAATGGCGCCGGTCGACGATCAGGTGGGTCACGCCCCACGAGTCCCGCAGCCGCCGCAGCGGCTCCGGCGACGTCGCAAAGTACGCGTCGATCAGCGCGAACATCCTCGCGCGCTGCAGCTCCGTGGCCGCGGTGTGCAGCGCCTGGTGCGTCTCGTACGTGAGCAGCGCCCGCTTGTGCGAGAGATACGGCACGTTCTCCACCGGTCCCGCCGGC
Organism: Thermoanaerobaculia bacterium; assembly: GCA_036375075.1. GTDB lineage: Bacteria > Acidobacteriota > Thermoanaerobaculia > Gp7-AA8 > Gp7-AA8 > QHVT01. Next base: position 2,627 of record DASUSN010000193.1, read on the forward strand.
CAGCCCGCCACCATCTGCACGTCCGCAGACCGTGAGAGCTTCTCGTAGAGCGCCGCCTCGCGCCGCGCGTTCACCGTGAAGCCCGCCGACGCGCTCCCCATGCCGCCGAGGAGGAGGAGGGCGGCGATGCAGGCGGCGAGGGCGGGCCAGCGGCGCTCCGCGCGCACGAGCGAGAACGCGCCGGCCGGCAGCGCGATGGCCGGCAGGACGACGAGCGCGTACGCCACGTAGCGCGTCGGCAGATACAGCCGCGGCGCGAGCACCGCCGCGAGCCCGAACATCAGCAGCGACGCCGCCGGAAGGAGCAACAGCCGGCGCGCGCCGAGAGACGTGCGCGCCAGCGCCAGCAGGCCGAGGCCCGCGAGCGCGAGAGCGATCGCGCGCGCCGCTGCATCCCCCTGCAGCGGAGCCGGCACCAGCCGCCTCCCCGACGGCTTCAGCCCCCAGTCCAGCGCCCGGTACGCCGCGGTGAGCACGGGCGGGAACGGCGGCCGGTCGCCCGGCAGATAGCGTCCCTGCGGTCCCGCCTCCGGGTACGCCGTCACCTCCGCCGGACCGATCCCGCGCCCGTATCCGCGGCTGCTCCACACCAGCGGCGCGCTCAGCACCGCCGAGACCGCGACGGCGATCGCGATGATTGCGACGCCCCTGCGCACGCTGCCGACGCCGCGCTCGCGCACGAACAGCGCCAGCACCAGCGCCGCTCCCGCGACCATCCCCGCCGGCGGATAGAACGCGGCCCCCGCGGCTGTCGCGACGGCGATGACCCCCGCCCGTCCCGACGCCAGGCCGTACGCAACGGCGGCAACGATCGGAAAGGCAAAGGCACGCGACGCCCCTCCCGTCATCCGTGCCATCAGCGCCGCCGTCGAGAACAGAAAACAGACCGACACCGCGGCCGCGGTCCCGCTGCGCGTCAGCGCGAACGTCGTCCCTGCGACGAAGACACATGTCACCGCGAACAGCACGAAAGGCAGGACCTTCGACAGCAGCTCCGCATCGAAGAGCGAATACAGCGCCCGCACCCCCGATGGCGTGATCGCGCGGTAATACACCGACGTCCAGTCATCGCGCAGCGCGCCGCCGAAGAACGGCACCACCCACTGCCGCGCGTCGTCGTTGAAGACGTAGCGGTCCGCCGCGAGACGCATCCGCGCGAATTGAGGGGGGAGAAAAACCGCGGCGGCGATCACCAGACCGATCGCGGCAAGGATCCGGCGACGTGCCACGCGCGGATTGTAAAAGGAAAGCCGCGACTACCGTTGTTGCCCTTCAGGAGATCTTCCGCCGTGAGGTCACCGGTCGTCGTGGCTCGCGTGTGACGACGCGCGCGCCGAGCTCTTTCTGAAGCTCGCGGAGATGCTCGGCATAGCCCTCCGAACCGCCATACTTCTCGATAAGCCGTGCGCGTATGTCGTGAACTTCCTTCACGATCGGATCGTCAACCTTGCTCATCATCCACTCCCATGAGCTCCTGCGGGGTGCATACAAACGGAGGCTCGTACCCGGCCCCGCGACAAACATCGTAAACGAGAGGCAACGTTACAGCATTCGCGATATGCGTGCAGTTCCACGTCAGGAGGTATTCCATGCCGTGCACTGCCGCAACAGCAATGTGGAGCGCGTCGTTTCTCGCTTTTTCGGGCAGATTGGCGAGTCTCAGCAGATCTGCCTGCAGAGCATAGGCTGTGTCGGTCACGCGAAGCAGCGGAAGACCTGCGAGGAACCGCAGACGTTCCTCTGCAAGCCTGGCGTCCCCATCGGATGCCTCATCGATGACCACGGGCGACGCGAACAACTCGAAATCGGATCTGCGTGTCACCCACCATCGACGCGTCAGTTCCTGATTGGCAGCGACCTGGAGATGATTTCGATTCAGCCAACCGACCAGATAGCTGACGATGGTCGTCTCGATGTAAACGGACGGCTTCACCCAGGCAGCTTACCTCGGCACTCCATATCGCTAACCGTCGCTGCATTCCACCGCGGTCCCGAGGTCCGAGCGGTGATTCTCCGGAACTTCGGATACCGCTTTCGCGAACGTCGCCTTCGCCTCGTCGCACAGGCCGCGGGCCGCGAGGATGCGCGCCAGCGTGTCCAGGCGCGTCCAGGCGTCTGGCGCCTTCGTCGCTGCCGCCCGCCGCGCCAGCGGCTCGGCCTCATCGACCCGTTTCTGTTCGTACAGCAGCCAGGCCAGGTTGTTCAGCGTGTCCGCGGCGTCCGGCTGGATCTCCAGCGCCTTCCGGAACGCCTCCTCCGCCGCCTGCGAGCGGCCCAGGCGCATCTCCGCGTTGCCGAGGTTCGTCCAGGCCAGGAGATGCTTGGGATCGCGGGCGAGGATCTCCCGGTAGCCCTGCGCGGCGAGGGCGTACTTGCCCTCCTCCTCCAGCTGCACGGCTGCCCGGAGCGCCTTCGCGTTCGGGTCCGAGGGGCGGATCACCACCGTCGCGTACTTGGTTGGCTTCCACGCCGGCTCGATCCGGTCGAGCTTTGCCCAGCGCGACTTCCCGTCCCCGAACTGCACGCGGTACAGGTTCTTCTCCGGGTCGTGCCCGTCGATGACGATGTAATGGAAGAAGTCGTAGCCCTTGCCCGGCGCCTGGATCACCTGCAGCATGAGGATCACCGGCCGGCCCGCGCGGACCTCCGCGTCCACCAGCCCGGCGTCCCCCGTGACCAGGTTCGCGTCGAAGCCCCGCTCCCGCGCCGCCAGCACGAGGTCGATCGACATCACCCCGCCGCGCGTCTTCGGCAGCTTCGCGTCCCATTCGCTCATGGGGATGGGATCGCCGTAATGCTGCAGCACCGCCGACAGGGCTCCCGCGCCGCACGACTTGATGTCCCACTTCTGCATCGGCACGTTCTCGACGACCTTGGCCGAGGGGGTGGGGGCCTGCGAGCGCGGCGTCCAGTAGACGCAGGAGGAGAGGAGCAGGGCGGCCAGGGCGGACAAAAAGACAGGGCGGACGCCGAGCGTCCGCCCCACTTTCCCCGAAGCCGTTCGAGCGCCGGGAATCCGCATCAGGACAGCGCGATCACGAGGATCAGCGCCGCCAGGGCGCCGATGCCGATCCAGATCCACTCCTGCCGGGTCAAGCCGGCGGGCTGGAGCTGTTCGAGGTTCTGCGCGAGCTGATGCAGGTCCTGCGGCGACATCTGCGCGAGGCGCTGATTCACCTCATCGGCCGAGAAACCGTTGGCCGTGAGCACAGCCGCCACCTGCTCGTTCGCCGCAACGTTGCGGACGATCGTCAGGTCGGCTTCACGCGAGTCGAGGCTCTGGTTCTCCGCCGTCTTCGACGGAACCGGACCAGCGAGTGCGGGAATGGCCGCAAAGGTCATGAGAAGCACTACCACCAAGAGGACGGGTCTCGAAAATCGATTGGACACAACAACCTCCTTTTTCCTAATCCCGGCGCCCCGGACGGCGACGCGCCGCCCGGTGGCTTCGCCGCGATACCGAGCACGTCTCATGCCGGGAACGCACGGCCGGGTCTCCCCGTTATACTCGCCAACTCGCGTGACCGCCATGATTCGCTTCGAAGACATCCTCGACAAAGTGGAGTCCTACAAGCCGGACTTCGACGAGAACCTGCTTCAGAAGGCGTACATCTTCTCCGCCCGCGAGCACCGCGACCAGGTCCGCAGCTCCGGCGAGCCGTACCTCATCCATCCCCTCAACGTCGCCCACATCCTGGCCGACATGCGGCTCGACGAGACCTCCATCGCCGTCGGCCTCCTCCACGACGTCCTCGAGGACACCCTCACCACCAAGGAGACCCTCACCGAGATGTTCGGCGACCAGGTCGCCGAGCTCGTCGACGGCGTCACCAAGATCTCCCGCTACGCCTACGTCTCCAAGGAAGAACAGCAGGCCGAGACCTTCCGCAAGATGCTCCTGGCCATGGTCTCCGACCTCCGGGTCGTCCTGGTCAAGCTGGCCGACCGGCTCCACAACATGCGCACCCTCCAGTTCCTCCCCGAGGAGAAGCGCATCGCGGTCGCCAAAGAGACCATGGAGATCTACGCCCCCATCGCCAACCGCCTGGGCATGGGCCGCATCAAGGCGGAGCTCGAAGACCTCTCCTTCCAATACCTCCACGCGCGCGAGTCCGAGGAGCTGCACAAGGCCGTGGCGGAGAAGATGGCCGTATCCGGCGACGTCGTCCAGCGCATCAAGGCCACCCTCGACCAGAAGCTGAAGGAGAACGACATCCAGGGCGAGGTCTACGGCCGCGTCAAGTCGATGTACTCGATCTGGGCCAAGCTGCGCCGCCAGGACATCGACATCGGCCAGCTCTACGACTACCTCGCCTTCCGCATCATCACCCCCGCCGTCAAAGACTGCTACGCCGCCCTCGGCATCATCCATCAGATGTGGCGCCCCGTCCCCGGACGGATCAAGGACTACATCGCCATGCCCAAGCCGAACTTCTACCAGTCGCTGCACACGACGGTGGTGGCGGAGAAAGGGCAGCCGTTCGAGGTCCAGATCCGCACGCGCGAGATGGACCTCATCGCCGAACAGGGCATCGCGGCGCACTGGAAGTACAAGGAAGGGCGCGTCGGCGCGCATCCCGACGACCAGAACTTCCTCTGGCTGCGGCAGGTCGTCGAGTGGCAGCACGAGATCAAGGACCCGCGCGTCTTCCTCAACTCGCTCAAGATCGACCTCTACCCGGACGAGGTCTACACCTTCACGCCCAAAGGCGACGTCTTCGCCTTTCCCCGCGGCGCGACGCCCCTCGACTTCGCCTTCCGCATCCACACCGACGTCGGCAGCCACTGCGTCGGCGCGCGCGTGAACGGCAAGCTCGTGCCCCTGCGCACGCAGCTCAAGAACGGCGACATCGTCGAGATCGTGACCAGCCCCACCCAGTCGCCCAGCCGCGAGTGGATCAACATGGTCGCGACCTCGCGCGCCAAGCACAAGATCCGGCACTGGCTCAACACCGAGCAGAAACACCGGTCCATCGAGCTGGGGCGCAAGCTCATCGAGCGCGAAGCCAAACGCTACAAGGTCCAGTGGCGCAAGCTCGTCGCCGAGAACGCCCTCGACGGCGTCCTCTCCGAGCACGGCCTGCCCCGCCTCGACGACCTCTACGCCGACGTCGGCTACGGCAAGGTCGCCGCGCGCTCCATCGTCGAGCGCTTCGTCACCGACGAGCAGAAGGAGAAAGGCCCGGTCTCCGACCAGGGTGTCATCCAGCAGGCCGTCCGGAAGATCTTCCCCTTCACCTCCTCCTCCGCGACCATCAAGGTCAAAGGCTACGACGACCTGCTGACCTACCTCGCCAAATGCTGCACCCCGCTCCCCGGCGAGCCGATCATCGGCTACGTCACCCGCGGCAAAGGCGTGGCCGTCCACAGCAAGAACTGCCCGAACGTGAAGAACCTCATGTTCAACCCCGACCGCGAGATCGGCGTCGAATGGGCCGACCAGCGCCAGAGCCAGTTCCACGTCGAGCTGGAGATCGTCATGGAAGACCGCCAGGGCATCCTCGCCCGCGTGATCTCGACGATCTCCAACCTCAAGACCAACATCCGCCAGATGGAGACCCGCACCGGCGACGGCAAAGCCACCGTGGAGCTGGTCCTGGAGATCGCAGACCTCAAACACCTGGAAAAGGTGTCCCGCTCGCTGAACGGCGTCGAAGGCGTCCTGCGCGTCGATCGCAAATACAACATCCGCCACGCCACGGCGTGACGGTCGCATCGGCTTCGTCGCGGCGGAGAAATGACGGGTCAGCGCCGCAGGGTGCGGCGTTTCACCGGGCCCTTGGTCAGCGTCACGTGCGTCGTCTGGCCGGAGTTGCGGGGGATGGTCAGGATGATGGCGCGGGTGGTGCGGATCGATGGGACGTCGGTGGTCTGCCAGTTGCCGGGGATGGTCAGGGTGAACGTGCCGGTGGCGTTGGCGTTGGGGTCGGCGGCCCAGACGTGCGTCGTCTCGGAGTCGCCGGTCAGGTAGACCACCGACGCGGCGGACGACTGGATCCCTTCGACGGCCGCGGCGCGCCAGAAGGCGATGCCGAGGTTGCCGTTGCGGTTGTCGCGCACCGCCGAGAGGTTGTCGTTGTTCATCAGGATCGACAGGGGGCGCGACGACGCCCAGCCAGCCATCGCGGTCGAGGAGATGTTCGGCACGATGACGTACTCCGCGGTCGCGTTCATCGGCGCGACGCCGTGGTCGAAGTACATCGTCACGAACGGCTTGGTCTGCACGGTCGCATCGGTCGAGCCGCCGAGGGAGGCCCAGGTGCCGCTGCGGGTCTCGCGGGCGGTCTCCAGGCCCGCGGTCGACGTGGGGAACCAGTAGCCGACGTTGTCGAGGTGGGCCCAGTCGTTGCGACGGGTGGGCGTCGATGACGTGCTGACCTGATTCACGACCGTCTCGATGCGATTGCCCGAAGACGAACGGATGCTGTTGGTGAGGAAAACGATGGCGTCGTCGAAGAAGAACCAGGCCTTCTTCGCGGTGAGGGCCGACGACAGCGGCGCGAGGTCCATCGCCGAGACGCCGTTCTGGCCGTCGCCCGTGCCGCCCGCGAGCGACCGCGTGCCGTAGCCGTAGACGGCGCTGGCCGTGTCCGCCTTCTGCTCGACCGTCGTGCCGGGGAGGCGCGTCCAGTCGAGCGCGGGCCAGACGTTGCGGCCGAAGTATTCGTCGCCGCGCAGCACGAGATAGAAGCGGCCGTCCGACTGGCGGGAGCCGAGGAGGTTCTCCTCATTCGTCTTCTCGCCCGACTTGGTGCGCGTCGAGAACATCTTCACCGAGGCGAACCAGCCGGCCCGGCGGTGGATCGTGTAGTCGGACGCGTAGTAGTGCCGGTGACCCGAGGGCCATGCGGCCGCGTACTTCGCCTGTTCGACCAGGGCGGCGGCGCCGGCGAGCTCCGTGCTCATCGTGCCCCGCCACGTCTGCAGCATCTTCGCCGCGGCCGAGCGGATCTCCGCCGTGCGGGGGCTCGCGATCTGCGACGCCTGCACCATCGCGGCCATGCCGTTGAAGCCCGTGGTCGTCGGACGCGCGACCTCGCGGCTGATCACCGACACGTCGAAGTAGTCGCCGTGCAGCGACCAGGCGACGCCGTCGGCGACGTAGTTCATGAACGAGGCGAGGGCGTCGGACGGCAGCCCGTACGCCGTACCGCGCGTGATGAGCGCGTACCGGGCGACGTCGTTCGCGAACTGCCCGCCGTAGCCGCCCGTGTAGAGCTGCGCGCCGTGCTGGTGGAACGAGTGATCGCGCTTGATGCCCTCGAGCGTCGTCGGCCGCGCGACGGACGCCATCGCGTCGCGCACCGCGGCCAGCATGGCCTCGTCGTTCTTCAGCAGCGCCAGGCAGAGATGCGTGTACGACGACCACACCAGGTTCTGGCCCGTCGGCGTCGGCCCGACGAGACCGCGGGCCGTCGGCGAGCTGCCGATGCGCAGGTGTATCGCGGCGACGAGATCGTCGACCGTCGCCGGATTCACCTCGCCGCGCATGAGCACGAGCGTGGGGCCGAGGTCGATCGGGATGCCGATCGTCCAGAACCACCAGTTGCCGGTGGGGAGGATCGTCGCGCCATAGAACGTCTTCGTGTGCGCGAGCGCCGCGTCGATGTCCGCGAGCAGCCCCGGGCTGCGGTACAGCGACTGCCCCGGCGTCTGGTATGCCTTCGCGAGCACCCAGAGGCGCTGCGTGTGCCACCACGGTCCCCAGTCCCCTTCCGGGGTCTGGTTGTAATCGATGTCCGGCCAGCTCCCGTCGCTCCGGAGCGCGTTCGCATGCGATCGCGCCACCGACTCCAGCGCCCCGAGCGCTTCGGACATGCGCTGCGCGGAGCGATCCGCGCCGGCGGCTGTGGAGTAGGCGAGGAACTGCTGACGCACGACGTCGATGTCCGCGGCGCGGACGGCGGTGGCGGTCAGAAGCGCTACGGCGAGGAGGAGTCGTTTCATGGTTTCCGGAAAATGAAAAAGGACGGCGGGTACGCCGTCCTTTCGTGGGTGGTGCGCCGCGATTTAGACGGCGATGACGTTTGCCGCCTGAAGGCCCTTCGGGCCCTGGATCAGATCGAACTCGACCTGAGCCCCTTCAGGAAGCGAGCGGAAGCCCTTGGACTGGATCGCGGAGAAGTGGACGAACACGTCCTCTCCGGTCTCCGTGGTGATGAATCCAAAACCCTTCGCATCGTTGAACCACTTGACTTTACCGGTGCTACGCATACCTCGAGGTTCTCCTTCTTGTTTCTGCACCCCGAGCCTCTGGCAAGCCACTACCTCGCTTTCCAAAGTTGCACGGAGATCACGCGTGCCGACCGCAACATAGCGTTCCAAACAATAAATTTCAGCGACGAGAAATCGTGCCTGGTATTGTTCCGTCCGGCGCAAAGGGCCGAGCTCGGCGAAGACGGAGTTCCTCGGGTTCCTCGGGGTTCCTCGGGTTCCTCGGAGTGGAGAGCTGGGTTGCCTTCATACCCTCCGAGGAACCCCGAGGAACCGAGGAACTCCGAGGAACCGAGGAACCGCCTTCCCCCGTCACGCCGCGGTGAAGTAGACGCTCTGCTCTTTGCCGCAGGCGCCGCAGTTGCGGGTCACGATCGTGAGATCGCGCTCCGCGTACTTCGCGCGCTGGAACTCGGGCGAGGAGTAGCGCGTGGCGCCGCACGCGCACGACAGCTTCGCCAGCCGCGCGTCGATCTCGTCGGCGCGCGCCACCGCCAGCGCCGAGGCCGGCGCTTCGCCCGGGCGGAAGGACGGCAGCGGCAGGACGACGATCGGCCGCTTCCGCGTCGCCAGCATCCAGCAGATGCCCACGAAGCAGACGACCAAAATCCCGCCCACGACCCAGTTCGAGACGTTGCTTGGCGGTTCTTCTTCCGCCTTCGCCTGCACCGCTCCCGGGGGCGCGAGGCGGAAGCCGATCTCGCTCCAGATCGCGCTCAGTTTGGTCAGATGCTCGGGCACGTCCTTGACCGCGACGGAGTCCCGCAGCGACCGCAGCGACTGCCGGATCGTCACCGTCTTCCCGTTCGTATCCACGCTGGACTCGTAACGGAAGGCGGGCGTTTCCGTGACCGAGGTCGACTTGCGGAGGTCGAGCTTCTCGGGGAAGTTGAATGTCACCGTCTGCCGCACGTGCAGCGGGTGCGTGAACGCCAGCGGCATCGAGCGGATCATCGTCTCCGGCCGCGTCATGTGCGCGCCGAGGACGCGCGGGTACCACGACCAGTCGCCGTCGCTCCACAGCTCCGGGACGTGGTACTTCTCCGTCACGACGATCATGTTCCTGAGACGGTCGTCGGAGACGTGCGGCAGCCCGTCCGCCTCGATCTTCGCCTGATCGAACGCCAGCGCGTTGATGCGCTCCTGGGCGTAGTCCTCCAGCGACAGCGTGGCGAGCTGCGAGCGCGCCGCGTCGGCCTCCGCGCCGGTGAACGTGGTCTTCACCGTCAGCAGCGTCGGCTTCGCATAGTCCGTGGTCGTATACGTCTGCTCGACGTGCGTCGCGCCCTTCGCGTTCGGGACGATCTTCGTCAGCCCGCTCGTATGCGGCCCGACGATCAGCGTCATGCCGTCGCTCGGCGTCTCGATCGTGGCCAGCGTGCCGCCCTGATCGGAGATCGTGCCGTCGACCCAGTACACGCGGCCGCGGTCGATCACCTGCGCGATCACGTGGTCGAAGAGGAACGGCGAGGGAAGTTTCTCCGCCAGCCGGTGCTCGAGGCGCGTGTTCACCAGCGCCGGGTAGGCCTGCAGTCCCAGCTCGCGCAGCAGCGCGACGAGCAGCAGCGTCTTGTCCTTGCAGTCCCCCCAGCGCGATTCGAGCGTTTCCCACGGCTGATGGGGCTCGTGCGAGTTGCGGCCCATCTCGATGCCGAGGTAGCGGACCTCGTCCTGCACGAAGCGGATGGCGGCGGTGATGCGCGCGTCGCGCGTCGAATGCTCCGCCGAGAGCTTCGCCGCGAGCTGCCGCACCTCGGACGCCGAGCGCTCGTCCAGCACGAACCTCTCGTCCGCCCACGTCGCGACTTCCTTCCACGACGCGAACTCGCTGATCTGGATCGATTCCCACGGCTCGTACCACGACGGGATCTCGTCCTCGACGTCGAGCGCGGGCACGTTGCGGCGCTCCCAGACCAGCACCTGCGTGTCGCCGTTCATGGCGATCTCCGGATCGCCGCCGTGCCACTGCAGCGGACGGCCGGCGGGCCAGAGCAGGCGATGGCGGATGCGGCGCGTCGGCACGCCGGAGCTGAGGTCGTATTCGTCCGTGTAGCGCCCGCCGAGGAGCGGGTTGTTGCCTTCGACCGACCACGCGTAGTCGATCACGTCGCCCGGACGGACGTCTTTGATGAACAGCAGCGCCGTGCGCTCGCCGTCGTAGATCCGGGAGTCGGAGTCGTCTTCCTTCTCGATGACGCGGATCCCGTCCGGCTCCAGCGAATCGATGCGCTCGCTGCCGCGGAGGATGTCCACGTGGTGGATGACCAGCCGCTCGAACGACGGGTCGAAGTCGAGCTCGAGCTCCGAGGCGTTCTGGACGCCGCTGGGAGAGAGGACCTTGCGCGCGATCCGGAAGTAGCCCGACTCGCCGCGTACCTGATGGTCGTTGACCAGGTCGTAAATGCCCCAGCGGACGTTCTGCCGCGCGATGGCCAGCGACGTCTCCGCCTCCAGCGGCTCGACCCACGCCGGGGCCGGACGCACGTCGACCTCACCGGCGAACAGAGGGATCGCGAGGGCTGCTGCGAGGACGAGGACGATGGACCGCACTGGACGGGTTGATTATAAACCCTGAGCGAAGCCGAAGGGTCAGGTTAGCAGCAACGCCGGGTGTGCACGAAGCGCGGTGCATGTGCAGGGGCCAGTGGGATCGCGCGCTGCAGGTGCTAAGTTGGCCCTTCGGCTTCGCTCAGGGTCTACGGGAAGAGGCCCACGAACAAATCGGGCATTCCGCCGGCTCGTGGCCGCGGGCGGGACAGTATTCGCGCCCGAAATAGATGATCTGCAGGTGCCGCCGCGACCACTCCTCGCGCGGGAAGACCTTCTTCAGGTCGCGCTCCGTCTGCTCGACGTTCTTCCCGTTCGACAGCCCCCAGCGCTCGGCCAGGCGGTGGATGTGGGTGTCCACCGCGAACGCCGGTTCGCCGAACGCCTGCGACATCACCACGCTCGCCGTCTTGTGGCCGACGCCGGGCAGCTTCTCCAGCTCCTCCATGTCGCGCGGGACGTTCCCGCCGTGCTCCGCCACGAGCGTCTCCGCGAGCTTCTTCACGTTCTTCGCCTTGGTCGGCGCGAGGCCGCAGGCGCGGATGCAGGAGAGGATCTCGTCCGCGCTCAGCTTCGCCATGGCCTCAGGGGTGGACGCACGCCCGAACAGCGCGGGCGTGACCTTGTTCACCTGCGCGTCGGTCGTCTGCGCGGAGAGGAGCACGGCCACGAGGAGGGTGAAGGGATCGCGATGCTCGAGCGGGACGGGAGGCTCGGGGTAGAGCCGGTCGAGGATCTCGCCGATCTTCTTCGCTTTCTCCCCCCGCCTCACCGCGCATCCTCGGCCCGCCGCCACTCCTCGACGAACGCGGGCAGCACCGGCGAGCGCGTATCGCCGAGGCCCATCAGGTCGATGAGCTCGCGCGGCTGGACGGTGCCGTCCTTCTTGCGCAGCAGCGTGCGCGCGTAGGCGATGGCGGCCATCGAGCCATCGGCGCGGTTGAGGATGTGCTCGATGTAGAACCACTTCTCGTCCCAGCCCACGACGCGCGACTGCACGCTGAAGCGCTCGAACGGCTGCACCGAGCGGCGATAGCGGATCACCGCTCCACCGACCACCGGCCGCCAGCCGCGCTGGATCACGCGCCGGAACACGCGCATCCGCGCCAGGAGCTCGATGCGCGAGATGTCCATGAAGCTGAGGAACCGGCCGGCGTTGAGGTGGATGTTCAGGTCGCAGTCGTGCGGCAGGACCGTGAAGCGGACGACGGATGGATCGAGCGGCCCGATCCGCGAACGGAATCGGGCCTTGAAGAGGGTCCAGAGAAAGCGAAACAGCAGAGTCATCAGTTGAGGTCGAACAACAATACCTCGGCTCCCGTCCCGGTGAGCGTGACTCGCGGCTCGCCGGAGATCGCGGCGCCGTCTCCGGCGCGGAGCGTCTGCCCGTTGACCTCGGCCTCGCCCCTCGCGACCTGCACCCAGCCGTGGCGGTCCGGCGCGAAGTCGTGCGTGACGGACTGGCCGTCGTCGAGCAGCGTCGTGTACAGCGTCACGTCCTGGTGGATCTTCACCGAGCCGTCGCGTGCGTCCGGCGACGCCACGACCCGGAGCTTGCCGCGCTTCTCGTCTTCGGGGAAGAGCTTCTGCTCGTAGCCCGGGGTGATGCCGGTGCTCTCCGGCAGGATCCAGATCTGGAGGAAGTGCACGGTCTCGTCGTACGAGGCGTTCATCTCGCTGTGCATCACGCCCGTGCCGGCGCTCATGCGCTGCACCTCGCCGGGACGGATCACGCCGTCCGTGCCCATCGAGTCGCGATGGCCGAGGGCGCCTTCGAGGACGTAGGAGATGATCTCCATGTCCCGGTGGCCGTGCGTGCCGAACCCCCGCCCGCCGCGCACGCGGTCTTCATTGATGACCCGCAGCGCGCGGAAGCCCATGTGCGCGGGATCGTAGTAATCGGCGAAGGAGAAGGTGTGGTAGGTATCGAGCCAGCCGTGGTCGGCGTGCCCGCGCTCGTCGGCGCGGCGGATGGTGATCATTGGGGTGCCTCCTGCCCACCGGTAACAATCGCACATTCCCGGGCGGAGCTGTCATCCTGAGCCGCCCTCGAGCCGAAGGCGAAGGGGCGGCGAAGGATCCCCTGCCGATCGCACGCGAAGCGCTCGTCGCACGGGGTCCTTCGCCGTCTTCGCGGCTCAGGATGACAGGACGGCGCGTCAGACCGACTATGATTCCGCACGAATGCACGACGACCCGCCCCCGCGCGAGCTCCCGGAACGAACGGGCAAGCACTACTGCGTGAAGTGCCTCGCGCAGATCCCGGCGGAGGAGTACCTGCGCAACGACCACATCTGCGACCGGTGCGCGCAGACAGACGAGTACCCGCTGGCCTCGACGCCGGAACCGAAACGATGAACGCGGAACGATGAACGATGAACTGAGAGAGGACCCCCGTTCATCGTTCATCGTTCATCGTTCATCGTTCGGCAAAGTCGCAGTAGTCCACGACTGGCTCACCGGGATGCGGGGCGGGGAGGCGGTGCTCGAAGGGATTCTGGACGCCGTGCCGGGCGCCGACCTCTACACGCTCTTCCACTTCCCCGGGTCGGTCTCGCAGAAGATCGAGTCGCGCACGATCTACACGTCCTCGCTCCAGCGTCTGGCGGGGAGGGTCCGCGACTACCGCCAGCTCCTCCCGCTCTTTCCGCGCGCCGTGCGGGAGTGGGACCTCAGCCGCTACGACCTGATCGTCTCGTCGAGCCACTGCGTGGTGAAGGGCGTGGACGCCCGAGGCAAGCCGCACCTCTGCTACTGCCACACGCCCATGCGGTACATCTGGGACCGCTTCGACGACTACTTCCCGCGCTCCAAGCCGCTGCGCCGCGCCGCCGCGATCTCGGTGGCGCCCTGGCTGCGGCGCTGGGACGTGAAGACCGCCGGGGAGGTCACGCAGTTCGTGGCCAACTCCACGTTCGTGCGCGACCGCATCCGGCGGTTCTACGCGCGCGACGCCGAGGTGGTGCATCCGTACGTCGACGACGCGTTCCTGAGCGCGCCGCTGGCCGAGGAGCGCGGCGATTACCACATCGTCGTGTCCGCCCTCGTGCCCTACAAGAAGATCGAGCTGGCCATCGAGGCGATGCAGGGGCGGAAGCTGGTGGTCGCCGGCGGCGGACCGCTCCTCGACGAGCTCCGGCGGCGAAGCGGCCCCAACGTCACGCTGCTGGGCTCCGTATCGAGGGATAGAATCATCGAGAGGCTGGCGCACGCGCGGAGTCTGATCCTGCCGGGCGTCGAGGACTTCGGCATCACGCCTCTCGAAGCGATGGCCCTCGGCACGCCGGTGGTGGCTCTCGGGGAAGGGGGCGTGCGGGACTCGGTCGTGGACGGAACGACAGGAATTTTCTTCGACGCGCCGGAGGTACAGTCGCTGCGCCGTGCTCTCGACGCGGTCGAGGCGCAGGCGTGGGACCGGACCGCGATCCGCGAGCGCGCGCGGCGGTTCTCCCGGGCGGTATTCGATACGAGATTCCGCGCGGCACTGGAGTCGACGGGCCGTCGAGCCGACGAGTCGACGAGCGAAAGCTCCTCGGCGACTCGGCGACTCGACGACCCGACGACCTGACCATGATCGAAACGAAGCACAGGACGCTCTCCTCGGTCTACCTCGTCAACGACGCGGTCGCGTCGAATCTGGCGATGCTGACGGCGTGGTTCCTGCGCTTCCAGTACGAGGTCATCCCGGTCGTCAAAGGGCCGCAGGAGCTGTCGACGTACGTGAAGCTCCTGCCGATCGTGACGATCGTCTTTCCGCTCGCCTTCGCCGTGCAGGGGCTCTACCGCATCCGCCCGACGCGCGGCCGCGCCGAGGAGTGGCTGTCGGTGGCGATGGGCACCATCGTCGCCACGACCATCCTCTCCGGCGTGCTGCTCTGGGTGCGCATCGGCTCGCCGGACACGCACTACTCACGCGCGACGCTCGCGCTGTTCATGGCCCTGGCGGTGATCTTCGTGATGATCGGGCGCACCACGGTGCGCGCGTTCGTCGAGCGCCGGCATCGCGCGGGGAAGGACCTCGACCGCGTGCTGATCGCGGGCAACGGCGAGCTGGCGCAGGCCGTGGTCGACCGGATGAACGCGCATCGCGAGCGCCTCGGCTTCCGCATCGTGGGCTATCTCCGGAACGGCTCGGACGAACAGCTCCCCGGCCTGGAATGCCTCGGCTCGATCGCCGACGCCGAAGCGGTCGTGAAGCAGCACGCCGTCGATCACGTGTTCGTCGCGCTGCCGCACGCGTCGGCGCAGGCGATGATGGCGCTGCTGGACCGCCTGACCCGCAACCTCGTGGCCATCCACGTCGTGCCCGACCTGCTGCAGTTCATGGTGCTGCGCTCGCGCGTCGAGGACCTCGACGGCCTGCCGACGATCAACCTCTCGGAGACGCCGCTGGAGGGCTGGAGCCGCTTCGTCAAGCGCGGCTTCGATCTGGTCGTGGCCATGGCGGCGCTGGTGCTGCTGTCGCCGGTGATGGCCGTCGTCGCCATCGCGATCTGGCTCGAGGACCGCGGCCCGGTGCTCTACCGGCAGGTGCGCATGGGCCTCGACGGGAAGCCGTTCGCGATGGTCAAGTTCCGCTCGATGCGCAACAACGCGGAGAGCGCGACCGGCGCGGTATGGGCGCAGAAGGACGACCCTCGGCGCACGCGCGTGGGACGCTTCATCCGCGCCTGGTCGCTGGACGAGCTGCCGCAGCTCTGGAACGTGCTCGTCGGCGACATGAGCGTCATCGGCCCGCGCCCCGAGCGCCCGGAGTTCGTCGAGCAGTTCCGCGCGGAGTTCCCGCACTACATGCTCCGCCACAAGGTCCGCGCCGGCATGACCGGCTGGGCGCAGGTGCACGGCTGGCGCGGCAACACGTCGATGCGCATGCGCATCGAGCACGACCTGTACTACATCGAGAACTGGTCGCTGCTGCTGGACCTGAAGATCCTCGCGCTGACGGTCGTGCACGGGCTGCGGCACGAGAACGCCTACTGAGGAGTGGCAAAGTCGCAACGTCGCAAAGTCGCAAAGAACAGAGGCCCCCACCTTCTTTGAGACCTTGAGACCTTGAGACTTTGCGACTTTGAGACTTTGAGACTTTGAGGCTTTGCGACTCCGTCATCGCCCCGTGACGTTAACGCTGGCCGTGCGGTCGCATCCTTGTCGACATGCTCGCTCTGATCGCCGCCTTCCTCTTCTCCACGCTGACGTCGAATCTCCGCATCGCGTCTCTCGCCGAGCCGGGGGAGCGGATGGTCCTCACCGGGACGGTCTATCGTGCGGACGGCCGTACGCCGGCCGGGAACCTCGTCCTGCTCGCGTATCACACGAACGCGAAGGGCATCTATCCCAAGAAAGACGGCGACCAGCGCGGCACGCTGCAGGGACGGCTGCGCACGGACGCGAACGGGCGCTATCGCATCGACACCATCCGCCCCGGCGGCTATCCGAGCAGCGAAGCCCCCGCGCACGTCCACCTGGTCGTGCAGCCGGAAGGGAAGCCGGAGTTTTACATCGACGAGGTCGTCTTCGACGACGATCCTCGTGCGAATGGCGTCCGCGGCCGCAAGGGCTTCGCCGTGGTCAAGCTCGTCAAGCGCGGCGGCGTGTGGACGGGCTCGCACGACATCATCCTGCCTCGTGGATGAGCGCCTCGTATAATCCGCGCCGACTATGGCGAAGCAATCGGAAGCTCTCTTTCAACGTGCTCAGGAAGTCATTCCCGGCGGCGTGAACTCGCCGGTGCGGGCGTTCCGTGGCGTCGGCGGCGCTCCGCTGTTCATCGAGATGGGCCAGGGTGGCCGGATCTTCGACGCGGACAATCTCCAGTACATCGACTGTGTCGGCTCCTGGGGGCCGATGATCCTCGGACACGGACATCGTTACGTCGTGGAAGCGGTCAAGAAAGCCGCCACGCGAGGGTTCTCATTCGGCGCACCGACGGCGGGGGAGATCGAGCTCGCGGAGATGATCGTGCAGGCCGTGCCGTCGATGGAGATGGTCCGGCTCGTCAATTCCGGCACCGAGGCCACCATGAGCGCGCTGCGGCTGGCGCGGGCGGCCACGGGGCGCACGAAGATCCTGAAGTTCGAAGGCGGTTATCACGGCCACGTCGACTCGCTCCTGGTGAAAGCCGGCTCGGGCGGCGCGACGTTCAACGTTCCCGACTCCGCGGGCGTCCCGGCGGAGCTGACCAACTTGACCCTCATCGCGCGCTACAACGACCTCGAGGACGTGCGCCGGCAGATGAGCGATGAGGTCGCGGCCATCATCGTGGAGCCGGTCGCGGGCAACATGGGCTGCATCCCGCCGCAGCCGGGCTTCCTGCAGGGCCTGCGCGAGCTGTGCGACGAGCACGGCGCGCTGCTGATCCTCGACGAGGTCATGACCGGTTTCCGCGTGGCCTACGGCGGCGCGCAGGCGCGCTACGACGTGAAGCCCGACATCACCACCCTCGGCAAGATCATCGGCGGCGGCATGCCCATCGGCGCGTACGGCGCCCCGCGGAAGCTGATGGAGCTCGTCTCACCCCTCGGCCCGATGTATCAGGCCGGGACGCTGTCGGGGAACCCGGTGGCCGTCGCCGCCGGCCGCGCGACGCTCAGCGTCCTCCGCAACTCGTCGATTTACGACGACCTCGAAGAGCGCAGCTCGGAGTTCGAGACCGGCGTCCGCGCCGCGGCGGACAAGCACAACGTGCCCATCACCCTCAACCGCGTCGGCTCGATGTGGACGCTGTTCTTCACCGAAGGCCCGGTCACCGACTTCGACTCGGCCAACACCAGCAACCGCGAAAAGTTCGCGCGCTTCTTCCACCTCATGCTGGCCGAGGGCGTGTACCTGCCGCCATCCCAGCTCGAAGCGGCGTTCTTCTCCGCGGCCCACGCGAAAAAGGACATCCAGCAGATGGTGGAGCGGGTGGACCGGGTGATGAAGAAGGTGGCTTGGGAGTTCGGGTCCTAGCTAAACAAACCCTGAGCGCAGCGAAGGGTCAATGGAGCCCCCTCGCTGCGCTCTCCTACTTGCGAAACAGCGCTGTAAGATCCGGCGTAAGGTCATGCCACCACTGATTCACGCTCTGAATCAGCTCGACCTTCTTCGCCCGCGTCCAACCTTTGATCTGCTTCTCTCGCGCACGCGCAGCGGCCTCGCTGTCCACCAGCTCGTAGTAGACGCAGCGATCGAACGTGTATCGCGTGGTGAACGCATTGGGGTAAAGATGCCACTTGTGCTCCGCCCGGCGACGCAGAAGGTCATTCGTCGAGCCGACGTAGAGTGTGTGCGCCTTGTTGCTCAGGATGTACACGCACCAGGCCTGTGGGGTCATTCCTCGAGAGGGCTCCCTTGACCCTTCGCTACGCTCAGGGTTTCCACGAACAGCCGTGCCGCCAGTTTGGCGGTGAAGCCGCCGACGTCCCAGGGCGGCGAGAGCTCGGAGAGATCGCATCCGATCAACTTCGGCGACGACGCGATCGCGCGCACGATCGCGATCATTTCTCGCGACGACAACGTTCCGGGCGCGGCCGCGGATGATCCCGGCAACTCCGCGGCGTCGATGTCGATCGACAGGAAGATCGCGTCACTCGAAGACTCGAGCTTCGAGCGGATCTCGGACGCGATCGCGTGCGCGGGCGTGACGTCAAACGCATCCACCGGCACCGTCGTGATCCCCCGCTCCCGCACCCATCGGTCGTAGTACGCCGAATTCGCGAACTCCCGCGTGCCGAGGATGAACGTCCGCGAGCCGTCGCAGATCCCCGTCTCCAGCGCGCGGCGGTACGGCGTGCCGCTGGACAGCGAGTCCTCGTCGTCGTACTCGCGTACGTCGTAATGCGAGTCGATCACCACCAGGCCGAGCTTCAGCTCCGGCCGCGCCTCGGCCAGTCCGCGCAGGATCGCGCCGGTGAGGCCGTTGTCCCCGCCGACGAAGAACGGCGTCGCGCCGGCGGCGAAGATGTCGCGCGACGCCGACTGCACCCGCTCGTGCGCCTCTCGGATCGACTCCGCCGGCAGCTCGAGATCGCCGAGGTCGTGGACGGCGCGGCCGGAGAGCTCCACCCCGTTGCCGAACGTCGTCAGCGACGGCAGGGCCTCGCGGAACGCCTGCGGTCCGTGCTTCGCGCCGCCGCGCGTCGGGATCGACGCGTCGAACGGCAGCCCGAGGAGCACGAAGTCGCCGCTGCCGTACGAGGAGGAGGGGACGAGCAGCGTCGACGCGCGCGGATCGCGCGGGTCGTGAGGATCGCGATGGTGTCGTCGGGTCATGCTCGCCTCCATCTGTCATCCCGAGCGTCGAGCGAGGGACCTGGGTGGGCGGGGCGC